>DNUF01000014.1:837-5207 GCA_003508595.1 Planctomycetaceae bacterium | reverse complement strand
GCAGATTCCCCGCGAAACGCAGTTCGGGCGGGGTTTCGCCCCGTTACATCGTGCGGGCCAGTTCCACGAGTGTGCGGACCATGACCCCGGTGCCGCCCCCTTCGCGATGCGGCTTGTCGGCCGCGGCAAAGGCAGGGCCGGCGATGTCGAGGTGGACCCACGGCTTGTCCCCGACGAAACGCTCCAGGAACTTCGCGGCGGTGATGGCCCCGCCCCAGCGTCCACCGACATTGCGGATGTCGGCGACATCGCTCTTGATGAGGTCGGCGTAGTGGTCGAACATCGGCAATTGCCAGGCGTCTTCACCGGCTGCCTGGGCCGCTCCCAGGACCCGGTCGCACCAGGCCTGGTTGTTCGACATCGCCCCGACCACATCTTCACCCAGGGCGACGACGCAGGCCCCGGTCAGTGTGGCGAGGTCGACGAGGTAATCGACTCCCCGGGAGAGGGCGAGGTCGAGGACGTCGGCCAGGACCAGTCGTCCTTCGGCATCGGTGTTCTGGACCTCAATCGAGACTCCCCGACGGGAGTGCAGCACATCGCCGAGTTTCATGGCCCGCCCGCCGGTCATATTCTCGACCAATCCGACCATCCCGATGACGTTGACGGGCAGCTTGAGACGGGCGATGGCGACGACGGAGGCAAGAACAGAGGCGGCCCCGGCCATGTCGCACTTCATGGTGAGCATGCCGTCGGTCGGCTTGAGGGAGAGTCCGCCGCTGTCGAAGGTGACCCCCTTGCCGACGAGCCCGAGCACCTTGTGGCCATTCCCGGGGGCACCGCGGTATTCGAGGATGACAACGCGTGGGGGGCGGTCGCTGCCGCGGGCGACCGCCAGCAGCGAGCCCATTTTTTCCGATTCGAGGGCGTGCTGGTCGAGCACCTCGCAGTGGATGCCAGCCCCGCTGGCCAGCTCGACCGCCTTGAGGGCGAAGCTTTCGGGGTAGATTTCTTCGGCCGGAAGATTGACGAGGCGACGGGCGAGATTGACCGCTTCACCGAGGATGTGACCGGTGGTGGCGGCGGCGGCCAATTCGGCCGGGTTGGCGTCGGTCGGGGAGAGGACGATCAGTTCTTCGATTGGGTGTCGTTTTTTCTCCGCCCGGAACAGGTCCTGGCCTTCGGACCCGATTTCGAAAGCGGTCATCGCCAGCTGGGTGAGGGTTGCCGGGGCGATGTTGGCCGACTGGACAGCCCGCAGGCTGAGGGCGACCTGGCGGGTGGCGCGGCTGGTGATGGCGCGGGCGGCGGTCTGGAGAGTGCGATTGAGACCACGGACGCTGAGGGTTTCGACGGGGCCGAGTCCGGCGAGCAGCAGTCGCTGGGCGGCAATCCCGGCGGGGGCGGGAATCTGACAGAGTTCCCCGAGTTTTCCCTGGAAGTCCTGCTGGGCACGAAGCCGTTCGAGCAGCCCACCCAGGGCCTGATTCAACAGGGCCGGTTCTCCTTCGAGAGTGAAACCCTCGGGGAGCAGGAGGATCAGCCAGTCCGCAGGCACCTCGGACGAGGGGGTCGTGGAGAATGAAAGTTTCATCGGGGGGAAACCGGGAAAAATCGCACGGGGACCGGGCTGGGGGGAATCCATTCCGGTCGGAATGCCCCAAATCCCGAAGGGTTGGAGCGGGGAAAACCGTTCGAGCGCTGCCAGACAGAACAGTCTGGACCCTGATTCCAGAATAGCGTTTGCGGTACCAAAGACCCATCCTCAAGGGATGACGTTGGGAAATTGGGGCTTGGCACAGCGCGGGGCAGTGGGGCTGGGGCGTGGTGAATCGGGCGGAAACAGGCGTTTCCCAGGGGGTTCTGGTCGAAGGAGGGCGTTACACTTGCAAGCTTCCGCCAGAACAATATAATCCGACCCCAATGTTCGCGGGTGTAACTCAGTGGTAGAGTACCACGTTGCCAACGTGGTTGTCGTGGGTTCGAACCCCATCACCCGCTCTTGTGGCAAACAAGCTGGATCCGTCCAAGCGGCCCGTGGGAGGCAGTCTCCCATGGGCCGTTGGCCCATTCTGCCGCTCGGCGATTGCGTCGGGCCATTGGCCCCGGCAAATCCCTGTTTGACCCAGCGAAGTCCCTTTCGGGGGAGATCGTTGGCTCGAGGATGATCTCTCGAGACTGCCGTTACCTCCAGTTCGCCGCCGTGGTGAACTCACCATTCTGGTCTGGAGTTGATCCCGGCAGTGTCTGAATCCTGGCAAAGTGTCAGGTCGGCAGGATGTCGGGTTGGCAGGGCGTGGGGCTGTATGGGCCTGGGGCTGTGAGGGCCTGGGTCTGGCGAAGCCTGAGGGCTGTGGGGCATCAATGTGGATGTTCCGTCAGGTCCAGGCATTGTTTTGGTGAACCCGTTGAAAGAATCATGACAGACGCAACAGAAGTCGCCGGCCAGTCGACCGCCTCGATTCCCGGGCAGCGCCGCCTCGATCTGAAAGTCCAGATTGAGTCGACCGGCCCCTGTCGGAAGAAGGTTTCCGTCACTGTTCCTCGGGCTGAGATTGACAGCACGCTGGCCAAGTCGCTGCGGGAATTGATTGTTTCCGCCGACGTCCCGGGCTTTCGCAAGGGGCGTGTTCCCCGTTCGCTGGTCGAGAAGAAGTACCGCAAGGAAGTCAGCGGGCAGGTGCTGCAGCGGGTGCTGATGGACAGCCTCGAACAACTGGCCGAAGAGCATCAGCTGGATGCGATCAACGAGCCCGACCTGGACGTGACGACTCTCGAAATCCCCGAGCAGGGAGATTTTGAGTTTGATTTCGAAGTCGAGGTTCGCCCCGAGTTCGACCTGCCCAAGTACGACGGGCTGAAGATCAAGCGTCCGGTCCGCGAGATCAGTGAAGAGGAAGTGACCTCTGCCATCAGCATGTACGGTGAGCAGTTCTCGCAGATGCTGGATCCTGTCGACGGCCCCGCTGCCGAGGGAGACTTCGTGGAATGCGATCTCCGGTTTGTCTTCAATGGCGAAGAAATCGGCCGTCGCTCGGGTGTTCACCTGCGGGTCGCTCCCCGGTTGCGATTCCTCGATGCCGAGGTGGAAGCGGCCGACAAGGTGCTGAAGGGAGTTGTTCCCGGCGCCCACGTGACCCTCCCGGCGAAGATCTCGATGGAGGCGTCCCGCGCCGAGTTGCGGGGCGAGACTGTGACCATCGAGGTGGATGTGAAGAATGTGAGTCGGAAGTCGGCGTTCGAGCCCGAAAGCCTCGCCAAGACGTTCGGCCACGACACCCTGGATGAACTGCGGACGACGATCCGCGGCATTCTCGATCGCCAGATGCAGTTCCGGCAGCGGCAGGCGGTGCGTGATCAGGTGCTGGAGCAGATCTCGACATCGGCCTCGTGGGAACTTCCCGAGAACCTGGTGTTGCGGCAGGTCGAGAACGCCCTGCGTCGCGAGGTCCTCGAAATGCGGGAAGCCGGATACACCGATCAGCAGATTGCGGCCCGGCAGGCCGAGATGCGCCAGAACCAGCTGTCCGAGACCCGTCAGGCGTTGAAGCAGCACTTCATCCTCGACAAGCTGGCGACCCAGGAAAACATCGAGGTCACGCCGCTTGAGAAGGAAATGGAAATTCTCAACATGGCCCAGCAATCGGGCGAGAGTCCCCGCAAGGTGCGGGCGCAGCTCGAACGCCGGGGCATGATGGAAAATCTCGAAGCCCAGATCCGGGAGCGGAAAGCGGTCGATTTCATCCTGGAAAAAGCGAGCTACGAAGACGTTGCTGACGAGTGGACGCCTCCGGAGAACTCGCATCCGGTGGAAGTTGCCATCGGCGAGCTGGGTGCGGTCGCCGAGCCGGATCTGGCCGTCGAAGACGCCGCGGGCTGATTTCGCGGTTCCTGAAACCGGGGTGGCTTGATCGGGGAAGGGGACTGTTCCTTCACTCGACACCTCCGCTAGAATCTTTTCATCACACCCGATCCGACTTCTGGATCGGGTGTCTTGGTGCGCGGGCTCCTCTCTTTCCTCCTGGGGAAGTTCATGTTTGATTCGTACGCCGGTCCCATTACCCCGTACCTGCAGCGGCCACGTGATTACGCCCGGCAGCGGCAGATGACACTGGCCGACCTGCTGCTGGAAAATCGCATCATTTTCCTGCAGGGCCCGATCTATGACGAGAGTGCCAACCAGATTGTGATGGCGATGCTGTTCCTGCAGTCCGAGAACCGGCACCAGGACATCAATTTCTACATCAACTCGCCTGGTGGTTCGGTCTCGGCGACCCTCGCCATTTACGACACCATGCAGTACCTCGACTGCCAGGTGCAGACGTTCTGCGTGGGGATGGCCGCCAGCGGCGGTGCCGTGCTCCTCGCCGGTGGTGCCAAGGGGAAGCGGTTCATCCTGCCGCACGCCAAGGTGATGATCCACCAGCCCT
>DNUF01000014.1:457-640 GCA_003508595.1 Planctomycetaceae bacterium | reverse complement strand
ATGATCCACCAGCCGCATGGTTCGGTCGGCGGCCAGGTCTCCGACATTGAGATCCAGGCGAAGGAAATTCTCGAAACCCGCGAAGTGCTCAACGACATCCTCGCCAAGCACACCGGTCAGCCCAAGTCGATCATCGCGAAGGACACCGAACGCGACCGTTACCTCTCGGCCACCCAGGCCAAG
>DNUF01000014.1:0-263 GCA_003508595.1 Planctomycetaceae bacterium | reverse complement strand
TACCTCTCGGCCACCCAGGCCAAGGAATACGGACTGGTCGACGAAGTGCTGATGAAGCTTCCCAAGGGAACTGAAAAGAAGTGAGTCTCCCCGGGATCCCGTGTGTCCCTCGTGGATGCCCGGACTGATCCCGGCAGCAGACTCCAACCCGGGCGGGGCCCGCCCCGCAACTCCTCCCGCATCAATTCCGCGAAAGCGATTTGAACATGTCGATTCTCGTTCCTTACGTCATCGAGAAAAGCGGCCGCGAAGAGCGGGCGATG
>DNUF01000153.1:17819-21835 GCA_003508595.1 Planctomycetaceae bacterium | reverse complement strand
CTCGACCAGCACATCCCGCAGAGCGAGGGGCGAGAAATCGGACCGGCTGAAAAATCCCCGGTATTGGCCAAACGCCGCACAGCGGGTCGCCAGTTCCTGCAGGTGCTGGTCAATCCGCGGATCGTCCACGCCGCGATAGAGATCGCTGAGGTCCCAGACAACGCCTTGGGCAGTTTCGGCCATGATCCTTGCCGTATTTCTCCCGGCTCACACCGGGGCTGAGGGGAAATGAAATCCATGCCAGTGTAGTAGAGACAAACACCGGTCGGCTGGCCAGTCTCGGTCACGGGACGTGAACGGTCATGTCCGATGGAAGGGCAACCTGCAGCCTCATGCCGCGATGGGCGATGGCGTGCCGGTCCACCACGTGGCTCCCGGCGGGCGGGAACGGGGAGGGGGGACCGGAGGGCTGCGGACGGAACCGAAGTCCGGCGGGCCAAATCTTCCACAGACCGAGTTTCAGACGGGCAGCGGCGAGTCGGGGGGACTGGCAGGGGAAGGTCGTTCGGCCTCGCGGGCCGGGAGCCCCCGGCGTTCCCGCGCGGCAAGCAGGGCCAAAAAGACCAGGGTCGCGAGCCAACCGGTCACCTGGATGGCGATGGGAAGCTGGGGCTTGGCGAAGGTGTACAGCACGCCGGGTGCCAACAGGAACATCCAGAGCCACAGGAACAGGATCGCGGCCAGGGTCTTGATCGGGGGGCTGAAGTGGGGCTGTCTGGTCAACCGGCACAGAGTGATCAGCGGCAAAATCATCAGCAGATCGTCATACCAGCGGTGGTAAATCCAGACCCGGGCCACAATCGCGGTGACCCCCAGCAGCAGCCACAGGTCGACCCGTCGATGAAGGAAGATCCACAGTCCCAAGGCCCCCAGGATGCCCAGCGAAGCCAACAGATTCCACTGGGCCAGCTCGGGGGTGACCAACAGATCGTGCACGCTGCCGTATCCCCCCTTGACCGAGCCGTAATAGGTTCCCCTGACCCCCCTCCGGAACCACCGGAGCAGCGGGTTGGCCGGGGCCTTGCCCTGACCCAGGATAGCGGGATTGATGGGGGGCGGGATTTGACTGTCCGGCTCGTCGGCCTTGGCGATCGGCGGTTCGATGCGCCGGGCATTCACTTGAAATGGAACCGCCACCGCGGTCAACAGCAGATAGAGCCCCACCACCCGCAATGCCGGCTGGTAGCCCTGCACCCGAAACAGGATCAGCCAGAAGAATGGTGCGGCAATCGTGGGTTGGATGAGCGCGCCCAACATCAGCAGCGTTCCCATCCAGGTGTCGCGGTTCGACCGGGGTTCCTCGGCCAGCAGCAGCAAAGCGTTCAGAACCATCGGCACCACAAACAGTACGAACTGCCCATTCCCCAGAGCCGCACCCGTCGCGTACATCGCCCAGGGCAACACCGCCACAAACCACCGCTCCCAAGGTGTCTGGACCAGGCTGAACCGGACCAGTTGCCAGGAGAGTATCCCCACCGAAACCAACGACACCACAAACCACAAAGGCTTCGCCATGGCCCACGGCATCGCATTGAACACAAGACGCAACATCGCGTAGGTGGCCGGGGGATAGACGGCATCCCCATAGGATCCGTAAACCGATTCCCGCTGGAATCACGAGCGTGTTTCGTCGAACCGGTTGCGGACATCGATGGCGCCCGCCGTGGCCCGCCGCGGTTGGCCCGCATCCGAGACGAAGAAGTAGCGGTGGGACTGGTAAGCCATCCAGGCAATGGCCAGCAGGGTCATTCCCGCCACGGTCGCCGCCCAGATCTGGCGTTCCCAGGCTGGGGAGCCTCCCCCGGCCTGGGACGGCCCCGGGATCGGCCGAACCACAGACGCGTCAGACTCAGCGAACATGTCGGCACACACGGCGAATGACCCTGGGAAGATTCACGGACAGCCCCTCGGGAGATCGCAAGGGGCCGGCCCCCGCTGCCTGTGCCCTGGGGTGGGCCGAGCCAGGGCGCAGCACCACAGTGCACGCTCCGCCGAAGATCACCTGCCGGTGACGCGGCTTTGCAGCGACGGTGGTATCACAAGCGGCCCCGTCTCTGGCAATCTGGGTCATGAAATGTCATCGGGAGGGTGCGGTCAAGCCCGGCCGGAGGGGGGAAGTGAATCCGAGCCATTTGGCGTGGTCGCCCCAGGCTTCCCCGTCATGATCGGTACGTCCGACGCCGTCGGTCATGAGCTGGCACCTGGAGTTGTTGGCCAAGACGCGACGAAATCCGGAACCGCAAAAATCCCCAGAGCCGTGGATATCCAGAGCCGTGGATAACCAGAGCCGCGCGGCAGAGGCCAGGCGGTTGCCGCTGTCCTTCTTCCACGGGATGTGGGGGGGACGTGACCGTAGACGCAGGGGGCATGCGGCGGCCCGGAATCACATCCTTTCCCGGGCTTCGGTCCAGAGATCTGCAGAATGGCCGATCCGAATCGTCGCCGAGCGGAGAGAGGGGACGCACCGGGAAGCCCCAAAGCATCCCTCCAGAGGAGCCCTGATGGGATGGGGTTTGAATATGACGGCTGGGCCATTCGTCAAGGCCACGGGTCGGCGGATCCAGTTCCTCTCGGGCGGCGGATGCTTGTCTTGATTCGCTGGAATGCGATAGGGTGGATCAGACGACGTTTCACCCTGCGGTTCGATCCACTGACGGCGGATTTCCTCCTGTGCCTCGTGTTGGTCTGTTCATTCCGTGTTACATCGACCAGCTCTATCCTGATGTGGGGCTGGCGACGGTTGAAGTGCTGGAGCGCCTGGGGGTCGAAGTCGAGTTTCCCGAAGGCCAGACCTGTTGCGGCCAGCCGATGGCCAATACGGGCTGCACCCCGGCAGCGGCCCCCCTGGCCCACCGGTTTGTCGACCTGTTCTCAAAATACGAAGCCGTGGTCTGCCCCTCGGGCAGCTGCGTGGCCATGGTGCGGGTGCATTATCACGAGTATTTCCATGGCGATCCGCGCTACGAGGCGCTGCGGCCCCGGGTGTTTGAGTTGTGCGAATACCTGGTCGACGTCCTCCAGGTTGACAGCATCCCGGTGAAATTTCCGCACCGTGTCGGTCTGCACCAGAGCTGCCATGGCCTGCGCGAATTGCGGCTGGGAAGCAGCACCGAAACCGTGGTGGCCCCGTTCAACAAGGCCCGGTCGCTGCTGGAGAAAATCGAGGGGTTGGAACTGGTGGAGCCGACCCGCCCCGATGAGTGTTGTGGGTTTGGCGGAACTTTTGCGGTTAGTGAAGAAGCGGTGTCGTGCCTCATGGGCCGGGACCGGGTCGCCGACCACCTGCGGGCCGGTGCCGAGGTGTTGACCGCCACCGACATGTCGTGCCTGATGCATCTCGACGGGCTGATCCAGCGTGACCGGCAACCGCTGAGGTGCATGCACGTTGCCCAACTGCTGGCCGGGCGTTCCGCCTGAAAAGAACCCCCCCGGGTTTCGTCCCTGTCTTGCCTTCCTGTTGACGCTCTTGAAACTTCTCCCATGACTGGTCATCCCGAGCGTGCCGCCCGGTTCATCGAGCTTCCCCAGCGGGCGGCGTGGCACGATCAGAGCCTGTGGTTTGTGCGAGCCCGCCGCGACAAGGCGGTGCGGACCCTCCCCGAATGGGAGTCGCTCCGCGACGCCGCCGCGGCCATCAAGGCGCACACCGTCTCGAACCTGGCCGACTATCTCGAAGAATTCGAGCGGAATGCGACCCGCCTCGGGGCTCATGTTCACTGGGCCCGCGACGCCCACGAGCACAACCAGATTGTGTTGAAAATCCTGCAGGGGCGCGGGGTGCGGCGCTTGGTGAAGAGCAAGTCGATGCTCACCGAAGAGTGCCACCTCAATCCCTACCTGGAAGAGCATGGCATTGAAGTGGTCGACACCGACCTCGGTGAGCGCATCGTGCAACTGGCGAACGAACCCCCCAGCCATATTGTGCTTCCCTGCATTCACAAGAAAAAAGAGGAGATTGGCGAACTCTTCCACGAGCACCTGGGAACCGAGGCGGGGGCCTCCGATCCGCAGTATCT
>DNUF01000153.1:16105-17402 GCA_003508595.1 Planctomycetaceae bacterium | reverse complement strand
GAAAAGCTGATTCCCGGGCCGGAAGACCTGGGGGTCTTCCTGAGACTGCTGGCTCGTTCGGCCACCGGCCAGGCGATCACCACCTATTCGTCGCACTTTCATGGTCCCCGGGCGGGAGGGGAGCTGCACATTGTTCTGGTCGACAATGGTCGCAGCCGGGTCCTCGGGCAGGACGACTTCCGCCGCTCGCTCAACTGCATCCGGTGCGGGGCCTGCATGAACACCTGCCCGGTCTACCGGCGCAGTGGCGGCCACAGCTACAACGCGGTCGTTCCCGGTCCGATTGGATCGATTCTGGAACCGGCGCGCGACCCGGCCAAGCATGCCTCTCTGCCCCATGCCTGCACCCTGTGCGGCTCATGCAGCGATGTCTGCCCGGTGAAGATCAACATCCATGAGCAACTGCTGATCTGGCGGCGGGAACTGGCCCAACAGAAGCTGTTGCCATTCACCAAGCGCGTCGCCATGACGCTCACGAGTGCCCTGTTCCAGCGCCCCCGTCTGTACGCCCTGGCGGGTCGGATGGGACGGATGGCCCTGCGGGTGCTGCCGCGATTCATGGTCTACAACCGGTTCAATCCCTGGGGACGTCAGCGCGAGTTGCCCCCGGCCCCTCCCCAGAGTTTCCGCGAGCTTTACCAGATCCGTCATGGCCGCTGACAGCCGTTCTTCCATTCTTTCCGCCGTCCGGGCCGCCCAGGTTCCACCGGTGTCACGTCCCGCCCCCTTCACGGCGGGAATTCATTACGCCGACCCCATCCAGCAGTTTGCCGACTCGCTGCAATTGGTCGGCGGGCGCTGCCTGCGGGCGACGACGCTCGCCGACGCCCGCACACAACTGCAGGCGTCGGGCCTCGTGACCCCGGAACGGCGGATCTGTTCGCTGATTCCCGGGTTGGTCACCCCGACTTTCGAGCTCGATCAGGTGGACGATCCGCACACTCTCGAAGATGTCTGGCTCGCTGCGTTGCCAGGGGAATTCGCCGTGGCCGAGAACGCGGCGATCTGGCTTCCCACCGACCGGTTGAAGCACCGGGTTGTCCCATTCCTCACCCAGCACCTGGTGCTGGTGGTGTCGAGTCGCGAGGTGGTGCACAACATGCATGAAGCCTACCAGCGCCTGACCCTGGGAAATCGGGGCTTTGGAGTCTTTCTCTCGGGCCCCTCAAAAACCGCCGACATCGAGCAGTCCCTGGTCATCGGTGCGCATGGAGCCCGGTCACTGCAGGTCGTGCTCTGCGACGAGGCTGTTGGAGGGGCGTAGCCCCACCAGGCCAAACCATCGAGCCGCCAAACC
>DNUF01000153.1:12168-15872 GCA_003508595.1 Planctomycetaceae bacterium | reverse complement strand
ATCGAGCCGCCAAACCATCGAGCCAGCGTCCCGACGGTTTGTGCAGCGAGGGTCTGTCCCAGCAGGCAGCGCAGGCGATCGAACATGCGACCGGACCGATGCCGCCGCCGTCCCCTCATTCGGTTGGTCGCATCAGCAGGTCGGGAATGCGCACGGGGTTCCCCCGGACCTCGATGGTCATCACGGGCCAGTCGGTGGGGGGAGTGACAACTTCCGGTTCCGAGTCTGTCACCAGCATGGTGTCTCCCAGGAGGCAGCCTCCCACGGAGGGATGCCAGTGCAGGACCGTATGCTCTTCGAGCGGCTGGACGCTGTCGGGCAGCAGGCTCTCTTCAAGGGGCCGATACCCGATCATGTCGACCTGGTCGGCATAGAGCCATTCGTTGGGAAGGTCCTGCTTCTCATAAATCCGGCGCACCCGCTTCCAGATATCGCCAAACACCTCTCCCCGGCGCGAGAAGAATCGGGCCGTGGCGGCCACCAGTCCCAGTTGTTCGTACTGGGCCAAAACCCCGTCCATGCCAGTCACCCCTTCGAAGACCACCGTACGGGTTGCGGTCACATGCAAACCATCGGCCATCCCGCAGGCCGAGACGATGGCCCACCGGGTACAGGGGGCCGCCGACCGCTCCCACTGCCGGTAGTGCCCGAGACGTCCATCGCCGATGACCCTCAGCCGGACCGGCTGCACGTTTTGTCGCAGCAGTCGGTGAGCCAGTTGGCCGACGATTTCATTCTCGGACTGGCCGGCGATCAGCGTTCGGGCGGTCGCCTCAACGGCGTGGGCCACCCTGGTTCCCAACCGGCGCAACCGCTCGCGTTCCACCGGGCTGAGCTGGCAGCGCAGTTCGCCGAAGATCCCGGGGCGCACGAGCCCCTCTTCGGCCAGTCGCAATGGGGTATCCAGCAGCAATCGGCGATTCCTGGAAATCTCATCGAGCAGCATTTCGCGTGGTTCGAACCAGGGTCGCTGCTTGAGCGAAAAGCCGAGGCCCCCCAACTCCTGGTCGAACAACTCCAGGGACTCGGTGTTGTCGCACAGGACGGCCCGGGCATCGTGCGAGATGTACAGGGCAAGGGATCGGTGTTCCGCCCCCAGGGGTCGGGACATCCCCGAGGTGAACCAGTTGATGTTGGCCGGGTCACGCAGCAGACAACCGTCGCACTCCCAGACGGCGATCAAATCCGCCAGTTGCCGGTGTTTGCGGTCGACATCTTCAAACCGGTCCACGTTCGCGAGGACGAATTCGCCGGATGAGTGCTGCGCGGGATCAAGCAACATGGGTGTCAATCTCGGGACTGGGAAGAACCGCCAGGCCAAAACACGCGGCCTCGAAACCTCCCCGCCCTGGGAGCCTATTCAGCCGTCACCGGAGTGTGACAATCCATTCGACCGTTACAATGCCTACTTTTGAGGAACCCGTCAACAGCCATTGGCTGGGTCAGCCAGTGGACTTTTCCCGGATTGCGGGGTAGGGTGAATTCGCACCCAATCTGGCACCAGCACTGCGAGGAACTCCATGCGGAACATTCGCAAATCCAACGCCCGTAAATCCCTGCGATCGATCGTTGCCCGGGGGCTGGGCTGGGTGCTGGCCGCGGGAATTCCCAACATCGGTTGGAGTCAGGACGCCCCCGCCACACCACCGGCCGCAGTGACGCATGGCCATTCCTACATGGGGGAAACCTTCAATGAAGGTCCCCGCCAGCGGGCCTACCTGATGGGAACGACCGGACCGGTCCGGTTCCCCGCCACCACCCAGAATCCCGAGGTGCAGGCATTTATCAACCAGGGAGTGGGTCAACTCCATGGCTTCTGGTACCTTGAGTCGGAACGGAGCTTTCGACAGGCGGCCGCCCTCGACCCGAAATGTGCCATCGCCTTCTGGGGGATGGCCATGGCCAATACCAACAACGAAAAACGGGCCAAGGGTTTTCTCGAGCAGGCCGTCAAGCTGAAGGGCCAGGCCTCCGAGCGCGAGGCGATGTACATCGATGCCCTCGACGCCTTCTACAAGGCCGACCGGGGCAAAGACAAGGAACGGCACGAAAACTACGCCCGGGCTCTCGAAAAGATTCTCTACAAGTTCCCCGAGGACCTGGAGGCCAAGGCGCTGCTGGGCCTGCAGCTGTGGCTCAACCGTGGCCATGGCAGCAACCTTGTCAGCCACCTCGCGGTCGATGCCCTGCTCAAGGAAGTCATCGCGGCCGAGCCACTGCATCCCTGCCATCACTTCCGCATTCACCTCTGGGACTACGAAAAGGCCGAGTTCGCCCTCGATTCTTCTGCCAGGTGCGGCCAGGGCTCGCCGGGCATCGCCCACATGTGGCACATGCCCGGTCACATCTACTCGCGGGTCCAGCGGTACGATGACGCGGTCTGGCAGCAGGAGGCCTCGGCCCGCTGTGATCATGCCTACATGATCCGCGACCGGATCCTTCCCGATGAAATCCACAACTACGCCCACAACAATGAGTGGCTGTGTCGGAACCTCACCTACCTGGGCCGGGCTCGCGACGCCCTGTCGCTCGCCCGGAATCTGGGGGAACTCCCCCGGCATCCCCGGCACAACACCGTCACGGGGGGCAAGAGTGCGGCGTACAGTCGGCAACGTCTGTTCGAAACCCTCACGCTGCTGGAACTCTGGGACGACCTGATCGCCCTGTGCGACACCCCCTACCTCGAACCAACCGACGATGAGGGGGAACAGATCAAGCGACTGCGGCATCTGGCCTCGGCATGGATCCGCAAGGGAGACCCGACCCGGGCCCAGCCGCTGCTGGATGATTTGCGGCAGCGTGCCGGAAAACTCCGGCCCCGACTTGCCGAGTTCGACCAGCCCGCCGGATTCACCGTCAAGATTCCCGAAGGAGCCGACCCGCGCCCCGAAGAGCCGTCTCTCCCCCAACTGTCGGACGACGAAAACAACCGCAAGCGGCAGATTGAAAACTCATTGCGACCCATCGACCTGGCCATTGCCGAGATCGAAGGACACCAGGCGGCGCTCCAGGGAGATTTGAAGAAAGCCCACGAGAAACTGCAGCAGGCGGGCGGAGTGGATCCGCTGTACCTGGCCCGGTTGCAATTGCTGTCCGGGGAACGGGACAAGGGATTGCAGGGGGCCAGATCGGCTGTTGACAGCAAGAAAAATGAAGTTCAGCCCCTGGCGAGCCTGGTGGAAATTCTCTGGCTGGCTGGGGAACAGGCCGAAGCGCAGCAGCGCATGGCCACCTTGCGGGAACTGGCCGGGCGAGCCGATCTTGATCTGCCCGTGCTGCAACGACTCGCCCCGGTCATCCAGGCGCTCAATCTGCCAGCCGACTGGCGCACTCCCCGCCCCGCCGCGACCGACGTCGGAATCCGTCCCGACCTCGATGCGATTGGCCCCTACCGCTGGCATCCCTACAAGGCGCCCGAATGGGCCCTGCTGGACGCCACCGGGGGAGAGCGTTCTTCGACGCAGTTCCAGGGCCGCCCCACTGTGGTCATCTTCTACCTGGGCTACGAATGCCTGCACTGTGCCCAGCAACTCCAGGCCTTCGCACCGCTGGCGGCCGAGTTCGAAAAGGCCGGGATCAGCCTGGTCGCGGTCAGCACCGACAATGCCGACGGCCTCAAGAAATCTCTCGAAAACTACAAATCGGGGAACTTTCCGTTCCCCCTGGTGAGCGACCCCTCATTCCAGACCTTCAAAACGTTCCGG
>DNUF01000153.1:11857-11979 GCA_003508595.1 Planctomycetaceae bacterium | reverse complement strand
CAGACCTTCAAAACGTTCCGGGCCTTCGATGACTTTGAGAACAAGCCTCTGCATGGCACGTTCTTTGTCGACGGGCAGGGCCTGGTGCGGTGGCATGACATCGGCCATGAGCCGTTCCAGGA
>DNUF01000153.1:840-11659 GCA_003508595.1 Planctomycetaceae bacterium | reverse complement strand
CATCGGCCATGAGCCGTTCCAGGATGCCCAGTTCGTGCTGAAAGAGGCCCAGCGGCTGTTGCGGATCCCCCAGGGAAAACCGCTGGATGGGCTGCAGTTCGCGGCTCAATCGGAACGGCTCGTCGGAACTGGCTCCGAGGGCGAATAAGCCGCTGGTGATACGGCATTGGGGGATACGGCGTTCAGGATCGTGGCTGAGCCTCCGGGATTGTGGCGGCCCCGTGTGCCGTTCGTCGCCCCCTCCCGGGACAACAGCCCGCAGTCCTGCTCGCCATTGCGACGCCGAACAGTCCTGCCCCGGCCAGTCTTGTTGTTGAAGCCAGTCTTGCTGTTGAAGCCGTGATCAGGGGCCCTGTTGTTTCCCGTGGTGACACAAACGTCGAGCAGACTCCACTGGCGGATTCCGCGAGTCCCCCGCACGGCGGAGGGATGGCCGACACCACCCCTCCACCGCGCAGGAGTCATTTCGCGGTTCTTTCAGCCACCGGGTCGGCAGACAGCGAACCCCAGTTTCATTTCTGGCTGCGGACTTCCGGAAGGCTGACGCAATACAGGTGACGGCTCGATCGGATGAAGATCTGGCCGTCGCTGATCGCGGGAGTGCCGCTGAAGTCCTCGGCTTCACTGGTCAGCCGATTGGTCGCCAGCTTTTCAAACGTCTCCCCGAGCTTCAGCACGTGGATGTCCCCACCGCGGGAGACATAATAGAGCTTGCCGTCGGCCGCCACGGGGGACGAATAATCCTGCCCGCCCCGGCCTCCCCCGCGACCACCTCCCGGCCCGCCGAAACCGCCGCCGCCAAATCCGCCCCGGCCTTGCCGTCCTCCCGCACCGGGACCGGCGGGGGCATTCCCCCCTTCACCAAGCCGGGCCTGGAAGACCTTGTCCCCCTTCTCGGCAGTGATGCAGTTGGCGATCCCCCCCGTGATGAAATAGACCCGCCCGTCGACCACGAGAGGGGTGCTGATCCGGCTGTTGTGCCGGCCCGACCAGACGACGTGCGTCTTCGTCACATCTCCGCTGCCGCCGGCCCGGACCGCGATCGAACCCCCACCCCGTCCTTCGACGGCATAAATCACGTCCTTGTCGACCGCGACACTCGAGCAGAACGAATCGGTATTCATCGCCTCGCAGTACCACCGCAACTTTCCGGTCTTCGGATCGAATCCCCAGATTTCATAGGGGACGGCCAGCACAAGGTCGGTCCGGCTGTCGTCGACTTTCACCAGCACGGGGGTTCCCCAGGTCCCCGCGAAGCCCTCGGCCTCTTTTCGCCAGACTTCCTTCCCGGTTTGCTTGTCGAGCGCCACCAGCGCCTGGCTTTCGGCGGAGGCCGTGATGATCACCAGGTCGTCATACAACACCGGGCTGGAAGCCGATCCCCAGCCCCGCCGGTCCGACTCTTTGCCCAAAGATGTCAGCCACAATCTCTCCCCCGAGAGGTCAAAGGCCGCCGCCCCCCCCTTGCCAAAGTACACGTAGATCCGTTCGCCATCGCTCACCGGGGTGTGCGAAGCATAGCCATTCTCGGCAAACATTCCCCGGTAGGCCTCTTCCTGGCCATCCGAATCGATGGTTCGATCCCAGACCATCTTTCCCGTCTGGCGGTCGAGGCAGACGAGGTGCCGCTTGAGATTCCGGAGATCTCCCAGGTCGTCACGTCCCTCGGCATACCCCGACCAGCAGGTGATGTAAACCCGGTCTCCCACCACGATGGGGGACGACGATCCGGGCCCTGGCAATGTGGTCTTCCACTGCAGGTTCTCTTCCGGACCAAACGTCGTCGGCGTCGGCACCGTTTCAATCGCGATTCCACTGCCGTTGGGACCCCGAAACCGACTCCAGTCTCCCCCCCAGACGGGTGTTCCAGCCTTCAGAGCCAGCCCCCCCAGGCACGCCAGAACTCCCCGACGCGAAATTGGCATTGATCGCATCACAACTGTTTCCTTCCAGAGAATCTGGCCTGGCGAATCGGGTGCACGCCGCGAAACGACACCGGCGTCGGCATTCCCCTGCCTGACAGACACGGGAGCGACACCGAACCGGCCGCGACTCAGGGGACAAATTCCGAACAGCACCCAGGTGCCGAGGGAACTCTCCCGGTATTCAACCCCGCTGTGGCCGCTGGGTTTCGAAAGAACCCGCCGACGGAACGGGGCGGCACAGCTCGCGAATTGCACCGTCCCGACTTTCCGAGACAACTACACACACGAACACACACCCCCGGCTCAGCACCCGGCCACAGCCACGAGCCTGTCCGACCAGGTGGTTTGTGGGTCGCCCGCAATTCCCTGCCGCCCCGTTGAACGGTAGGACCGGTCAAACGGTCGCCACTCGAACAAGATCCAAGGGTGGCCCAACCCGGGTCAGATGTCGTAATACATCGCAAATTCAAACGGATGGGGGCGTTGCTTGAGGGCATCGACCTCGTGTTCGGTCTTGTACCAGATCCACGTATCAATCACGTCTTCGGTGAAGACGTCTCCCCGCAGCAGAAAGTCATGATCGCGGCGGAGTGCGTCCAGTGCCGCCTCCAGTGAGCCCGCCGGGCGGGGATGCACGGCCAGCTCTTCGGGAAGCAGGTCGTACATGTCCTTGTCGAGGGGTTGCCCCGGGGAAATCCGATTCTGGATGCCGTCGAGGGCCGCCATCAGGATCGCGGCAAACGCCAAATAGCCATTCGCCGCCGAGTCTGGCAGCCGGAATTCAAACCGCTTGCTGTCGGCCCCCGGGCTGTAGACTGGAATCCGGATCGCCGCCGAACGGTTGCGGCTGCTGAAGGTGAGGCTGATGGGGGCCTCGAACCCGGGGAACAACCGCTTGTAGCTGTTGGTCGTCGGGCAGCAGAACGCCATCAGGGCGGGGGCATGCTTCAGAATTCCGCCAATCGCATGCAGGGCCAGAGGAGAAAGACCGGCATACCCGGAACCCGCAAACAGGTTGTCTCCCTTCTTCCACAGCGAAAGCGAGACATGCAGCCCCGAACCGTTGTCGTTCCAGAGCGGCTTGGGCATGAACGTGGCGGTCTTGCCATGGCGGGCCGCGACGTTCCGCACCACGTACTTGTACACGCAGAGATTGTCGGCCATCCGCAACAGCGGCTGGTACTTCATGTCCACTTCGCACTGGCCGCCGGAAGCGATTTCGTGATGCTGCGACTCGACCTCGATGCCGCACTCTTCGAGGGTCAGCATGATGTCGGTGCGCAGCGGCTGCAGGGTGTCGGCCGGAGGCATCGGGAAATACCCCTCCTTGTGCCGAATCCGGTAGCCGGCATTCCCCCGGGCATTTCCCGTCCCCCGATTCCACTCCCCTTCCACGCTGTCGACGTGGTAGTAGCTCTCGTGCTCATTCTGATCGAAACGCACGTCGTCAAAGACGAAAAACTCCGCCTCGGCACCGATCTGGGCCGTGTCGGCCAACCCGGTCTGCTTCATGTACGCCTCGGCCTTCCGGGCGACATTCCGCGGATCCTTGGCGTAGTCGGCCCGGGTCACCGGATCCTGGATGTTGCAGGTCAGTGCCAGGGTGTGCGGCATGAACGGGTCGATGATCGCCGTCTCGGCCTGCGGCACGACCAGCATGTCGCTCTCGTTGATCGACTTCCAGCCCCGGATCGACGAGCCGTTGAAGCCCAGACCGTCTTCGAACGACTTCTCGGTGAGTGCCTGCACCGGAATCGTGAAATGCTTCTGCGTTCCCGGAAAGTCCATGAATCGCAGATCGATCGCCTTGATCTCGCGTTCACGGCATAAGGCCAGTACTTTGGCTGGAGTCATCTTGCACGCGCACTCAAGAACCGAACCAGACGCCTGAACTCCCACGTCCACACCGCTGATCCCCCTTCCCGCCGGGATCAACGCCGAACCGACTCAGTGACGCCCACTTCTGAAACGGAACCAGACAATCCATTCTGAACAAATTTCCACATAGCCGACGGCTATGCAGGGCCCTCCACTGCTGCATCTTACCGCAACGTAGCGAAAATCGCGCCGCAGTGCGGAAAAACTCGTCAACCCCTCTGGCACTGCTGAAAAATGCCGCGTTTTGTCATTTTGCAACATGACTGGCCACAACTGCACTGGGACCTGATGCTCGAAAATGGGGCGAACCTGCGCACCTGGCGTCTGCCAGAACTTCCGCAGCCGCACCATCCGATCCCCCTCGTGGCCCTCCCTCCCCACCGGTCGATCTACCTCGATTACGAGGGTCCAGTCTCGGGCAACCGGGGTTCGGTGGTCCGGATTCTGTCGGGAACCTACCGCACCCTGCTCGACACTCCCGGCGAGTCCCGGTTCGAGTTTGAACTGGGGGCCGAGACCTGGGCGGGGACCATTACCGGAGAGGCGGCCGGCCCCACCCCCGCGCCGCAACCGGAACCCCCGGGACACCTGCTGTGGCAACGAGTCTTCCCTCCGTCGACTCCTCGCCCCGCCTGAACCAACACGATAGAGTCTTGAGAAGGTCTTCCCCGGAAATCCTTCCGATTCCTTCTCTTGCGAATTGAGCTGCCTCCTCATGCTTCCGGCCCTTCCCGCCGATCGCCACTCTCTTGCCGGTACCCGCGTCGAGATTGTCCACGAAAAAACCCCCCGTGGTCGGGTCCGGGTTGCCCTGTTCGATTTCGACGGGACTCTGTCGCTGATCCGCGAAGGCTGGCCGGAGGTGATGATCCCACTCATGGTCGAACACCTGGCGCAGACCCCCCGGGCTGAGCCGCGCGACCAACTCCGGCAGCGGGTCGAAGAATTCGTCATGCGGCTCAATGGCAAGCAGACCATCTACCAGATGATCCAGCTGGCCGAAGAAATCCGCGCCCGCGGCGGCGAACCCCTCGACCCAATCGCCTACAAGCACGAATACCACGAACAACTGCTGCAGCGCATCCATGGCCGTACCCGGGGACTGCGTGACGGCACCCTGTCCACCGAGAGCCTCACCGTCCCGGGTTCGCTCGAACTGCTGCAGGCCCTGGCCGACCGTGGACTCGAGCTCCATCTCGCGAGCGGCACCGACCTGATGTACGTGAAGCAGGAACTCGAGGCGCTGCAGCTGCACACATTTTTTGGTGGTCGGGTCTACGGTGCCATCGACGATTACCGCAACTTTTCCAAGAAGATGGTGATTGAGAAGCTGGTGGCCGAGTTGCAGCTGGGGCCTGGCGAACTGCTGGGGTTCGGCGACGGTTTCGTCGAGATCCAGGAGGTCAGCCGGGTGGGCGGAATCGCGGTCGGTGTCGCCAGCGACGAAACCCATCGGGTGGGAATCAACGACTGGAAACGGCACCGCCTCATCGAGGCCGGGGCCGACCTCATCGTCCCCGACTACCGCGACCTGGCTCCCCTGCTGGATCATCTCGCCCTCGGGCCAGCCCGGGGGGCGTAGTCTCCCCAGCCACTCCCTGCTGACCAGCCCGGCCCTGCAGGCGGCACCTGGTGCCGACGATGCCGAGCCCTGGCTGGCCCCTCAAAAACCGGCATTTCCATGCGGTCTCACGCTCACGCCCACTCCTCCCGCCACGATGTCCCCAAGGCTCCCATCAATCGGGAAACCCTGGGGGAGTTGTGGCATTTCTTCAGCTACCTGGCTCCGTATCGCTGGGGATTTGCCCTCGCCTGGTCGTGCCTGATGGTCAATGCCCTGGCGGGCCTGGCCCTCCCCTGGATTGGCGGGCAGATGATTGATGCGGCACAGCGGGGACTGGAGGCGGGGGCATCCTCGTCGGGCCGGTTGACGCAACTCGCCTGGACCCTCGCCGGCATCGTCGTGGTCCGCAGTCTGTTCAATGCCGTCCAGATCGTCTGGGGAACACGGCTCGGCGAACAAACCATGTGCGACCTCCGGCGGGACACCTACACCCGCCTGGTCCAACTGCCGATGGGCTTTTTCGCGCAACGGCGTGTGGGCGAACTCACGAGCCGCATTTCGGGAGACCTGGGACAGATTCAATCGACCCTCACCTCGTCGATTCCGCAGGTCCTGACCCAACTGCTGACCCTGCTGGGAGCGGTCTCGCTGTTGGCCATCACCTCCCCCCGGCTCACCGCGATTGTCCTTGTCCTTGTGCCGATTGCCGTGGGGGCGGGCAAGCTGTTCGGCGGTCGGGCCCGCATTCTCTCGCGAGAATCCCAGGATCGCCTGGCAGAAACCAACGTCGTTGTTGAGGAATCGCTCCAGGGCATTGCCACCGTCAAGGCCTTCGCCCGCGAAGACTATGAGGTGGGGCGGTATTCGCAGGGGCTGGACAAAGTCCTGGCAGCCGTCGTGCGGGGGGCCTGGCACCAGGCGATGTTTGCCTCGTTCATGTCGGTCTTCTTCATGACCATCATGGGAAGTGTCCTGATCTATGGCTGCCACCTCATCCAGGCCCGTCAATTGACCGTGGGCCAGATGTCGCAATTCCTGCTGTACTCGCTCTCGGTCTCGATGGCGGCAGGGCAGCTCGCCCGTCTCTACAGCGAACTGCAGCGCATGCTGGGGGCCACCCAGCGGGTGCGGGAACTGCTCCGGGAACCGACCGAACCCAATCCGCTGATGGTACGCAGCCCCACGGTCGTGCCAGAGTCGATGCCCGAGACGGCCCTGCCGCGCATCGCCGGCGATGTCGATTTCCGCAACGTCGGTTTCGCCTATCCCTCCCGTCCCGAAGTCCAGGTGCTCAGGGGCCTCTCCCTGGGGGCCCGCCCCGGTCAGCGGATCGCACTGGTCGGCCCCAGCGGTGCCGGCAAGTCCACCGTCGTCTCGCTGTTGACACGATTTTACGAGCCACAGACCGGCGAGGTCCGGATCGACGGCCGGGATGTGCGCGACTACCCCCTGCGGCCCCTGCGGTCACAGATGGCGATTGTGCCGCAGGATGTGCTGCTGTTCGGCGGGACGATTGCCGAGAACATCGCCTACGGTCGCCCCGACGCGACACTGGCCGAGATCGAGCTCGCCGCCCGCAAGGCCAACGCCCACGACTTCATCGCGGCCTTCCCCGAGGGATACCAGACCGTGGTGGGAGAGCGGGGGGTCAAGCTCTCGGGTGGACAGCGTCAGCGGGTCGCCATCGCGCGGGCCGTGCTGCGCGACCCGGCCATTCTCATCCTCGACGAAGCGACCAGTTCGCTCGATTCCGAGAGTGAAAGCCTCGTCCAGCAGGCCCTCGAAACGCTGATGGAAGGGCGCACCTCGATCATCATCGCCCATCGCCTGGCCACCATCCGCCGGGCCGACTGCATTTACGTCATCCGTGACGGACAGGTCTGTGAAGCCGGGACCCACGAAGAGTTGCTGCGGCAACCCGACGGCCTGTACCGTTCGCTCTCGGAACTGCAGTTCGCACACGATCTGGACCCGGTCGCGGGACCGGGCTGAATCGACCGCCCGGCGAGGCATCCCACTTCGCGCCAGCAGACTGGGGTGGGGCGTTCCCGCTGCCATCCCCCGCTCCTGGAGTTCTCATGGCCCCTGCCATCGCTTGCCGGATGCATGACCGAAGCCCCCCCCGGGGAATGCCTGGCAACCCGATCTGCCAATGCCGACCACCCGCAGTTTTCGGCGGACTGAGTGGTGACGTCCGACGACTGGGCTGGCGACTCCCCCTGCTGATGGCACTCGGCCTGGGCTGGCTGTCGGGTGGGATGCTGCAGGCCCAGGCCCCCCAGGTCGAGGGACACGCCGACTACGTTCCCGAGCCGGTGGCGGTGCGGCGCTGCGGACCGGCATGGTGCTATCCCCAGGATGGCTGGCTGGTCGTCCATATCGAGGGGGAACCGTATGACCGAGGCTGGCAGCACGGACAGCTCCTCTCGCGACAGATCGCCGATTACGTCAAGGTGATGGCCGAGGTCCGCAGTCATCAAGACCCCCAGAACGCCTGGAAGGAGACCCGCCGGCTCGTCGACGCGCTGTTCCTCCGCCGGTACGCCGCCGAGGACCTCGAGGAGATGCAGGGGATTGCCGACGGAGCGGCCGCCGCCGGGGCGAAATTCGACGACCGACGCATCGACCTCGTGGATATTGCCGTCATCAATGCCGGGGGAGAACTCGCGTTTCTCGACGACAGCCTGCGGGCGACTCCCCGGGGACTCGAGACCCGACGACTGGAACGTCCGCAGTACTCGGTTCCCCGTCACAAGCCACTCGAACATTGCAGCGCCTTTGTGGCCACCGGACCGGCCACCGCCGACGGCCGGCCGGTGCTGGGGCATATCACCATGTCGAGCCTCAATGAAGTCCGGCACTTCAACGTCTGGCTCGACATCCAGCCCGCCGCCGGCCACCGCCTCGTCTTCCAGACCTCCCCCGGCGGGATCCAGAGCGGCCTCGACTACTACCTCAACGGGGCTGGGCTCGTGATTGCCGAGACCACCATCACCCAGACCCATTTCGATCCCCAGGGCCAGGCCCTCGCCTCCCGGATCCGACAGGCGGTTCAATACGCCTCAACCATCGACCGGGCGGTTGAATTGCTGGGAGACCGCAGCAACGGCCTCTATACAAACCAATGGCTGCTGGCCGACATCAACACCAATGAGATCGCGATGTTCGAACTGGGGACACGCCACTCGCGACTGTGGCGCAGCAGTCGGGAGGAATGGCTGGGAGGAACACGGGGGTTCTACTGGGGCTGCAATACCCCCCGTTCGGTCGAGGTCCTGCGGGAAACGACCCCCCACCTGCGTGGCAAGCCGGCCAACCTGGTGATTCATCCCCGCACGCGGGACAGCGCGTGGAAAGACCTGTTTGAGCGCTCCCGGGGCCAGATTGGCGAAGCCTTTGGATTTGAGGCATTCACCACTCCACCCATTGCCGCGTTTCCCTCCTGCGATGCCAAGTTCACCACGGCCGACCTCGCCCGCAAGCTGCAGAGCTGGGGCCTGTTTGGCCCTCCCCTGGGTCGCACCTGGGACCCCGCTCCCCAGGACCGGGACGACTACCCCGCCATCCAGCCCCTGGTCAGCCATGACTGGACCCTGTTGAAGATTGATCCGCCCCCCCGACCTGCGGCCGGAGAAATGCCGGGAGATACCACCCCGTCCCCCCTGGTCGAACATCCCATCGACGAACCGCAGCCGCGCGTCCCGTTTGACTTCGACCACCCTCCGGCCTGGCACGGCACACTCCTGGCGGCAAGTCCCGCCGACTCCTGGCTGGCGGCCGCGTTTGCCGAGTACGAAAAGGTGGTCTCCCTCGAGCAGTCCCTGGAAGCCGAGGCGGGCCAGGAGCCCCTGCGCCGTTCTGAACACGATCTGCTCGACCTGGCTCTGTTTCAGCATGTCTCCCGCTGGCGCACTGCCGTCCGCCGCCTGGGACGGGAGGTGTCCCTGGCCTCGATCGAAGCCGATCCGGTCCGCCAGGAATGGTATGACATCGCCTGCGGACAGGGGGTCTGGCTGATGCACCTGTTGCGGCTGCGGATCGGAAGAACCGCGTTCTGCCAACTGCTTGACACGTTTGGAACCGCCCGCGGCGGGGACGAGGTGACAACCGGGGAATTCGTCACCCACCTCCGGCAGAACCTGGATCTCGAAACGGCCGACTGGTTTGCGGCCCACATCTCCCAACCGCCGCAGGTCGAGACCGGGGACAACGACTGGACAATCTTCAGCTTTGAAGAAGAACCCGAGCGAACGCTGATTGTGTACGGGACCCGGCGGGACCGGGCCGCCCAGAAAGAAGCCGCGGTGTTGCTTCAGCGGGAGGTGGGTCGGCGGTTCTCGAATGCCACGCTCCCCATCAAGGCCGATCACGAAGTGACGGACGAGGAATGTCGGTCGCATCACCTGCTGCTGATTGGTCGCCCCGCGTGCCATTCCCGGGGGGAGGCACTGGGCAGCCGGCTACCCGTTCAGTTCGGTTCCAATTCCTTTCGGGTCCGCGGGGAAACGTGGACTGACCCGGGTGCCGGGGTCATCTGTGCCGGGCCCAACCCACTCAACGACCGCTACAGCGTGGTGGTCTTCGCGGGACTGGAAGCGGACGCCACCTGGCATCTCGTTCAGCACCTCGATGCCCAGGAAGATCCCCCTCCCCAGGTGCTGGCGGGGCCCTCGCGGGGGCCTCGGCAGCGATTTCGGGCGAGTCCTGTGCGCCCGAAGGCCGCGCGGTTGCCCCCCTGAACCGCTCGCCAGGCACAGTTCCGCCGGAACTTGCCGACGGCTGACGGGGAAAACCCGGGACTGACCTCGGGGGGCTGTATTCGGCGAGGGTGACGACTTATGCTGCGCCCTCTGCGGCGAGTTCCCCCGGCGGGAGTGATGGAGTCCGAGTTTCTTCCAGACGACGGCATGGCGATCCGAGAGGGACATGGAGTCTTTGACGCTTGTTTTTCTGACGGCACTGTCGATGTGGGCCGGGATTGGCCTGGGACAACTGCTGCAATCGCGACTTCCCGAAGATCATTTGCAGGGCGAATCGAGGGACATGATTCGGACCGCCTCGGGACTTTTGGGAACCGTGGTGGCGTTGACGATCGGGCTGCTGGTGGGATCGGCCAAGTCCACATTTGACCAGGCCAATGAAGGTGTCATCGCGTTCAGCACGCGCGTGATCCAGTTGGATCAGGCGCTGCGTCGATTTGGCCCGGTCGCCGAGCCACTGCGCGGCGAACTGCGGGAATCGATGCAGTTGGGGCGGGAGTTGTTGTGGTATTCCCAGGAACCGGTCGACCGGCGTCTGAAAGAGGCGCAGCGGATGCGGAGGTTCAATGATGTTTTGAAGCAGATTGAGGCGTTGCCGGTCGAGTCGCCGGGGCAGGAATTGACTCGCAAGGAAGCGGCGGTGTTGGGGGGGGGGGTGGGGGGGGTGGGTGGGGTGGGTGGGGTTGGGGGTG
>DNUF01000153.1:0-675 GCA_003508595.1 Planctomycetaceae bacterium | reverse complement strand
GGTGGGGCGGTCTGTCTGGCAGGTTCTGGAAAAGTCGGAGCAGCAACTTCCCCCGCCGCTGATTGCGATGTTGATCGTCTGGCTCGGCCTGTTGTTTTTCAGTTTTGGGCTGCTGGCACCAGCGAACCGGACCGCCCTGGGAGCATTGGTCCTCAGTTCGCTGGCGATGGCCGGTGCCCTGTTCATGCTGCTGGAGATGAATCAGCCGTTTGACGGATTCATCGAAGTATCGCCCGGACCACTTGAGACGATGCTGGATGTCTTGAGCGGCTGATCGGCAGGGGCCGCAGACGGCTGTCGGGAAAAAAACGAGGCGTTGATCAAGAACCGTGGCGTTGATGGGGATGAACTCCCCCACGTGGACCACGGCACTGATGACCCTGTCAAAGCGAACACGAACGCCGTCTCGAAATCGCGGACTTCAGAATTCAACGCGTCAATATGTCCGGCAAGGGCGGTCCCAAAAACCGCTCTCCGATCGCGAGGCCAGAAGCCTCAACAATTCACAGCCCCACCAGAAACCGCGAACGGGAGTCAACCAGCGCATCCCCCCTTCCATCCCCCGCATTCCCCGCCCCCGGCCATCAGGCCAATTCTGCCCAGACTTCGCACAAACCACCGGCCCCGGGATCCGCCAACCCCGCAATTTGGGAAAACCATCAAATATTTTTCCTT
>DNUF01000056.1 GCA_003508595.1 Planctomycetaceae bacterium | reverse complement strand
GACTCAAAGTCGAGCCCTCGGGATCGCTGCAAAAACAAAACCGACGGCACAGTTCCGGCTGGAACCGCCGTCGATTCGCTGCGAGCGAGAGTGAAGTATATCGGCCCGAATGAGAGTGTCAATTGAGTCGGAGATGTTTTTTCGGAATTTGTTCGTTTTCGGGCTGAGCCGCAGCCCGAGGGATTCCCAGCCCCATTCCCGCCTCCCCTCCCCTTCCCCACCACTCAGCGAGGAGGAGACCAGGCGCCCCCCCCTCCCTCACTCGACGTCTCACCGGCCACTTCTCTTGCGGCAGTTTAACTCAGGCGAGCCGGCGACGACGTGCCCCACACCCACCAGGCCGATCCCCCCCAGTCCCGGCAGCGCCCACGTTGAGGGCTCGGGAACAGTCACCAACAGCAGCTGGCCCCCTTCCACCGCGTACGGTGGAATTCCGCTCGTAGGGTGAGTCTGATCCGCAATCAGCCACGCCTGGTCTCCCAGAAGCGACGAAACATCGATCACGCCCGACGACTCTTCGTCCCAGTCGAATGGGAAGGTCGCCGCCAGCCCTACCCGTTCGCACCGCGGCTCTTTGTAACCCGGCATCGGCTACAGGCCCACCGTCCTATGGGTTTCGCCAAACATCCGCAATGTGGTACTGACCATCCTGAATTGACTGGCACCCTCATGAGGGCTTTCTCGCTATACATGGCGGCTGGTCCGATCATTCATCCTCGGTCGGTGGGTGCCATCCGCATGGCAGTCAAGTCCATCCGTACCGCCTCAATCTCTCCCCGTACCCATCGTCCTCGCGGACGGACCGCCATCCCGAAACGCGATTGCAATCCAGTCCGCGGGCCGACTGAATCCTCCCCCCCAATGTTGCCCCCTGCCTCCATCACTCACTGGTGGCGTCCGGAACTGAACTGGGCCTGCCCAGATCCCACACACCAACCCCAGAAGACAGGAAGTCCTCTCGATCGGGCGACCGTGCGCATCGTCCACCTTCGCACGCAGTGACGCGGCCCAGGCCAGCCCATTCAAAATCGCCGCGATTCCCCCTCGCCGCTGAACTTCACCCTCCCACCGACTCAGTCACCGCGACCCGCCCGACAGCCATGGCTGATCTACCTCACCGACCATCACCAGGCGGGCCACAATGCACCGCCAGCCAGACCGTCGCCGGTTCGGCCTGAGTCCAGACCACCCGGTGCCGGCACCCGGCGGGCAACAGCAGCCAGTCGCCCACGACCAGCTCACGCGTCGGTTCTCCCTCGCACTGCAGACCAGCCCGGCCCTGCATCACCAGCACCCACTCGTCCCACCCCTGCTCATACCAGAACCCCTCGGGAGATGCCTGTCCCCAAGAGACAATCCGCTCCACACGCACCCCGGCCGACCGAAACAGCGTCTCGAAAAACTCGTCCGACTGTGGACCGGGCAGATTCGTCAACAGATTCGCGGCAGACAGCATCATCACTCCCCTTCCCTCCCGGTGCACATTCCAGTGCGACCATTCCAGTCTTCCCGGCGGCAGCAGGCCCACCCGACCCGAGCGGCCCCGACGCCATTGTGGCCATCCCATCCCGGGTCTGCCCACCCCTCCACGATCCCCCGGAACCAACCCCGGTCCAACAGCAGGCTGGAGATTGAACCCCGGCTGTCTTACGATCGCGCCTCCCCCGCAGCTTCCCACTGCTGCCTGACCCCGCCTGTTCGGAGCCCCTCCGATGCCCGAAGCGCTCGTCTACCTCAACGGCCAGCTTGTGCCGGCCTCCCAGGCCCATATCGCTATCTTCGATGCCGGGATCGTCCTCGGAGCCACCGTCACCGAGATGACCCGGACCTTTCGGCACCAGCCCTACCGCCTCGAGGAACATGCCGCCCGGCTGTTTCGTTCTCTCAAATACACCCGCATGGACACCGGCCTGACTCAGGCCGACCTCGTCCGCATCTCCCGGGAACTGATCGACCACAACACCAAACTGATCCATCCCGACGACGAACTGGGGCTGGTTCACTTCGTGACGGCCGGAGAATTTGCCGCCTACGCTGGTTCAGCCGGCCGCTCGGCCCGCATGAAACCGACCGTCTGCGCCCACACCTTTCCAATGCCGTTCGAATTCTGGTCGAAGAAGATGGCCGAGGGGGCTCATGTGGTCACCCCGTCGATCCGCCACGTTCCGCCGCAGTGCTACGACCCGAAGATGAAGTACCGCAGCCGGATGCACTATTACCTGGCCGACAAGGAAACCCAACTGGTCGATCCCGATGGGGTTTCGCTGCTGCTGGACCTGCAGGGAAATGTCACCGAGACCAGCGGGGCCAATTTCCTGATTGTCGACCGGGGCACGATCATCTCTCCCACCACGGTGAACATCCTGCCGGGAGTCAGCCGGGGGGTGGTGATCTCTTTGGCCCAGAAACTCGGAATCCCCTATGCAGAACGGGACCTGCAGGTCCACTCGGTGATGAATGCCGACGAAGCGTTTCTGGCCAGCACTCCGTTTTGCCTCTGCCCGGCCACCCGCATCAACGGGGTGCCGATCGGAGATGGCCAGATTGGGCCGATTTACCGCCAGTTGCTCTCGGCCTGGAGCGAGGAAGTCGGCCTGTCGATCGACCAACAGGTCTTTGACTGCGCCCGCAGGCGGACAGCGGCCACCTCGGCCTGACGGAGCGACCAGTCCTCTGTCGGCCTCCCGCCCGGGGTCAGCAGACCTGCCCATTCTGGCGGTTTCCAAGGCTTTTCCGAACCTCCCGGACGGGCCGTGTGTCTGTTCGCCACGCCTGCAGCGACGGTCTCCACCGGCGTTTGTCCTGGGCACTTGCAGATTCCCCCCTCGAATTCTCTCACCCCCGAGGGATAGAATGGGGTTCTGTCCATTCACACAGGAGGCCTGTCGCAGGTTGTCTGATCCGAAGCGCGTCGATCTGAAAGTCAAACAAAAACGAGCGGTCCTGGTGGCGGTGGTGCTGCCGGGAGACCAGCGGGATCTGGCCGATCCCCTGGACGAACTGCGGGGGCTGGCCAAGACCGCCGGGGTGAAATGCGTCGCCCAACTGGTCCAGAACCGGTTTGCCCCCGACCCGCGCAGTTGCGTGGGGAAGGGGAAGCTCGAAGAACTCAAGCTGCTGGTCGAGGGCTCGGAGGCCGACACAATCCTGTTCGACAACAACCTGTCCCCCGGCCAGGCCCGCGTGCTCGAAAAGGAACTGGGCAAAGTCATCGTCGATCGCAGCGAGTTGATCCTGTCGATCTTTGCCGAACACGCCCGCACCCACGAAGCCCAGCTGCAGGTCGAACTGGCCCAGCAGCTTTACATGCGGACCCGGCTGAAACGGCTGTGGACCCACCTCGAGCGGACCGAAGGGGCGACCGGCTCCACCGGTGGGCCGGGTGAACAGCAGATCGAAATCGATCGCCGGCTGGTCGATACCCGGGTGGCCGAATTGAGGTCCCGCCTGAAGGAACTCGAACAACGGCGGGAACGCCAGGTGGCGCAACGGCGGTCGCAGTTGACCGTCTCGCTCGTCGGCTACACGAATGCGGGGAAGAGCACACTCATGCGGGCCCTCACCGGGGCCGACGTCTACGTGGCCGACCAGCTCTTCGCCACCCTCGACACCCGCACGCGGGTCTGGACCATCCCCCACCTGGGGAAAGTCCTGCTGTCCGACACCGTCGGCTTCATCCGCGACCTGCCCCACAACCTGGTGGCGTCGTTCCGGTCGACCCTTGAAGAAGCCCGGCACTGCGATGTGCTGCTGCACGTGGTCGATGCCAGCAGCCCTTCGGCCGAGCAGCAGATCCGCACGGTCAACGAGGTGCTGGAAGAAATCGGCATCGACGGGTCGCAGGCGATTCTCGTGCTGAACAAGGCCGACGCGGTTCCCGACCGGTCGATCCTCGATGCCCTGCGGGCGAACCATGCCAGCGCGGTGTCGGTGAGTGCCCTGGAACGTCGGGGATTCGAACAGTTGGAACGGCTGGTGGCCGAGCGGCTGGGAAATGGCTTCGTCGAACTGCGGCTGACCACCACTGCCGGGGACGGGCGGCTGTTCGCCTTCCTCGCCCGGCACGGCGAAGTGCTGCACCAGGAATTCACGGCCGAAAAAGCCGAGATCCACTGCCGGCTTCCCCGGCGGTACCAGATGGAACTCTCCCGCCAATTCCCCGATGTGCAGGTGGCGAGCGATTTTCCAGCCGACATCGACGCCGCGCCAGCAACGACTGTGGGTGACGCGGCCGACGCGACCTGTGACGCGAATGCGGCGGTGACCGAACTGGTACCCGTCGGCGAAACACCGGCTGCGGATCCCACGGTGGAGCCAACGCCTGCCGTGGCGTCGTAATCGGCAGGCCCGGTCGATGCCATCCGACGGGACGCGATCCGGGTGACTGGGCCGGTGGTTGATTGCGGATCTGCCGTTTTCCGCAATCAACCCGGCGCAGACTCCATCAGCCCGGCGGGGTACCATGCCTGCCGTCATGGAAACGACCCTGCACCGCCAGCTCAAGCAGTTCTACGCCCCGGAGGGGGCTCCCCAGGAGGTGACCCTGGGGGAGTTCCGCATTGATGCCGTGCGGAATGGCGAACTGATCGAGATCCAGGCGGCATCCCTCGGGGCCCTGCGCGACAAGACCCGCAAACTGCTGGCGACCCATGCCGTGCGCATCGTCAAGCCCCTCGCGGTCAACCGCCGGATCGTGCTGCGCGAGAAGGGGACGGCTGCCGAGGCCCGGGGCCGGCTCAGTCCGCGTCACGAGGGGTGGCTGCACCTGTTTGATGACCTGGTGCATTTTGTGACGGTCTTTCCCCACCCCCGGCTCACGCTCGACATCCTGCTGACCGAGCAGCTGGAAGTCCGGCAGCCGCACGCCAATCGTCGGCGTTGGGGTCGGAACTACCAGGTGTGCGACCGGGCGCTGACCGCCGTCATCGAGTGCCGGTCGCTCTGCACAACCGCCGACCTCATCGCCCTGCTCCCCCCCGAACTCCCGGCTGAATTCACCACCGCCGACCTCGCCCGCACCGGCGCAATCCCGCGCTGGCTGGCCCAGCGTGCGGCCTACTGCCTGCGGCAGACGAAGGCGGCCGAGGTGGCGGGGAAACAGGGGAATGCGTGGGTGTATCGGTTGGTGCCCGAGATCACCTCCGCCCCCGCACCCCGCCGTCGAAGTCGAGCGGCGAAGCCGCGTGTGCCCCCTCTCCCGCGAAACGACGTTCGGTAAGCAGTGCCCGGGTGGCTGCGGGAGAGGGATGGGGTGAGGGCGAACGGGCCGCTTGCGTGGGGACAAACCGGAGGGTTTGTCCGGATCCCACAATGAGCAGTTTGCGCCGGACCGCGCCGAAGCCCCCCGCAAGCGGTCAGGCGAACGGCTCAGCGTCAGCTGGCTGGTGGAAGCGCTCCTTCCAAATCGACTGTCCCCTTCACGCACGACAGGCACCGTCACGTTGCCCAAAGGGAACGTGATCTTCACCCAACACGATGGCAGCCAGCGCGCGCGAGTTGCCGGTGGGCGTGTGGGCGTGGAAGACAGTGGACGTTGCCCTGCGATGCAGGCGCTGTGTCGTGCGGGAACTCGGGCCTTTGAATCGTGGGGGGCCTCACACCGCATGGGAAGACGGCGGAAACGCCGTACTCCAGGTTGAAGCCCCCCGCAGGCAGTCCAGGCGAACGGCTCAGCGTCAGCTGGCTGGTGGAAGCGCCCCTTCCAAATCGACTATCCCCAGCGCTCAGACCGTGGGTGCACATCGTTCGTGTGACATGCACGGTCTTGCAGGTTCGAGAGCGGTGGCTCCGCAACCACAACGGGGAGACACCGCACTCGATTACTCACGCCCCGAACGCTGCCAAATCGCCACCAACAGCGACAGCCCCATCGCTCCCACAATCCGCTCGCACGCTGTCGATCGGTTCAACACGTTGAAGTGAATCCCCTGGGCTCCATGATTGAGCAGGTCGAAAGATTTCTCGACGGCCAATTAGACACCGATTTCGAACTTGGCGTCATTGTCATCTTGCAATTCCGACAGCCGGCGGGACAGGTCGGCCGGCAACTCGGCACCACACAGTGACGCAGGCAACTTGGGCCATCCAGTCTGTCAAGGAATGAAAAACTCGAGTGGACGTCGATCGCAAGATGAGGATGCACAATCGATGCTGGTCGCAATTCCCCGCGAAAACGCCTCAGTCGACCACTGGGCTTACACTCCAATGGTCGAACTGAGGTCGTGCCATAGACCCGCAACCACCTATCGCAGGATCTCCTCAACCGGAAGAATCTGGCGATCATTCAAATCATTGGTGCTGAACCAGAACCAGTCCAAACCGTCTTCGCCTGAAATTCGGTCGATTCCGGTATCGATAGTTACAGTGGTGGAGTTGAGTGGGTTGGACGAAGTCCTTAAACGGAGAACTCTTTCCTCATAGGTCCCTGGACCATTCCAATCGCGGGACACATCGGCAATCCGACTGTACTGCGCGACGCGGGTGGTTTCATTAAACAGTTGCCATGAGCCATCCATCACAATGTCTTCATCGGCGCCTCCAAACAGGTCGTCACTGCCTGTGCCGCCGACGAGGAGATCACGTCCACTGCTTCCCATGAGAATGTCTGCCCCCGCACCGCCGATGAGCACATTGGCGAGAGCATTACCCACCAGCATGTCGTTGAATGCCGAGCCAATGATCATCTCGAACTGGATGGCTGAATCCAGCTTCAATTGCAACTGGGAGTTGATCACCTGCTGACTCGTGTTCGACAACGTCACATTGACAGCGGCTGTACTCTGGCTGAAATCCAGCGTGTCGATCCCGGCCGTGTCGATCAGACTGTCAATGCCCAGGGAGCCCGTACCGGAGAAGACGTAGATGTCGTCCCCGGCCCCACCTTCGAGGACATCGTCACCTCCCGCTCCCGTGAGCCGATCGTTGCCAAGTCCACCCTGTAGCCGGTTGGCGCCGGCATTGCCCACCAAGACGTCGGATCCATCTCCGCCGATGGCATTCTCGAACAGGGAGACCGAGCCGAGAATCAGCGACAGTGACGAATTGACGACCTGACTGGTCGCCAGTCCCAGATTGACCGTGACATCCGCAGAAGTCTGCGAGAAATCCAGCGTGTCAGCATCAGTACCGGTTTCCACCAGAGTATCAATACCGATTGTCGAATCGGCATCAAATGCAAACACATCAGTGCCTAGGCCGCCGTTCAGGGTGTCATTGGCTCCCCGGCCGGAGAGCATGTCGGCACCATCACCACCCGCGAGGAGATTTGCCAATTCATTCCCCAGAATCTCATCGCCCCAGGGGGTCCCCGTGACATTTTCGATTCCCGAGGAAGCTGGATTGGCCAAATTCGCCAGGGTCAACTGGACGCTGCTCGTGACTGCCTGTGCCGTCGATTGGGACAAGTCAATCCGCAGGCCACCGAGGGTGTATTGCGAGAAGTCCAGCAGGTCGGTTCCACCACCGGCTTCATCCACGGTCACGCTGGCAGCGACGAGATCGGCACGGAACTGGTACGTGTCATTGCCGGCATCGCCTCGCAGTTCGTCAATTCCATTTGACGCGACCAGCTGGTCATTGCCACCGGCCCCTTCAAGAATGTTGGGAAGCGAATTGCCGCGAAGAGTATCGTTGCCGGATCCTCCTGTCACAGCTTCCAACACCGATCCCGAGCCAAGGGTCAGAGTCACATTCGAATTCACCGTCTGGGCAGCAGCGAGGGAGAGATCAACGTTCACCGAAAGGGTGGTTCCCGTAAAGTCGAGCCGATCAATCCCCTGTGCTGTCGCCGTTTCGGTGATGCTGTCCTTGCCGAGTGCCGAAGTGGCTGCAAACAGATATCGATCAGCCCCTTCTCCCCCCTGGAGATCATCGTCTCCCGCACCACCCGTCAGGGTATCGGCACCCGCCTGGCCGTAAAGCACGTCATTGCCGGCATTCCCGGTCAGGACATTGTCGAGCGCATTGCCCGACAGAATGTCGTTGCCCGCTCCACCGCGGACCTGCTCGATCACTGTTCCCGATGACAACGCCATCTTGTGCAGCAATGCAGTTGGCTGGACTGAGACACTCGCAAGATCGACTTTAACCGCCACCGTGGCAGCCGAAAAGTCGATAAGATCGTTCCCTTCGCCAATCGCTTCCTGCACCAGATCACTGCCGAGATTCAGGCTGGCAGTGACCGGGAAGACATAGGTGTCATCACCAGCCCCCCCATCGAGGATGTCATCACCAACGCCCCCTTCCAGTCGATCGCCGCCGGTTCGACCACGGATGACGTCGTTGCCGCTTCCGCCCTTGATGTCGTTCGCCACCGAGTTCCCGATCAGGAGATCATTCTGTCCTCCACCGATGAGATTCTCGATCTCGCTCGCCCCGGAGAGAACGACTCGTGTATTGGCCGCTGACGTCACGGACTGCTCGGTCGTTGTTCCCAGATCGACGGTCACACCCAACAGTGTGGTCAGGGTGAAATCGAGCGTGTCGACTCCCTCACCGCTGCCTTCATCGATGGTGTTGGTCCCGAGGGCCATGTCGGCATCGAGAACATAGAGATCGTTGCCGCTGCCCCCTTCCAGTCGATTGCCTCCTTCGTTTCCAGTCAGGGTGTCATTGCCGGCCAGGCCAATCAACTGATCGTAGCCGCCATTCCCTGTCAGGCCGTTTGCCAGCGCGTTGCCTCGCAAGGTATCGGCGCCATTCCCCCCAACAGCGTTTTCGAAGACATCCCCACTACCCAGGTTGAGCGACAATCGGGAACTCACCACCTGCGTGCCCGACTGGGCCAGGTCCACAGTCAGCCCCTCGGAGGCCGTGCCAGAGAAATCCAACGTATCGACACCACCCTTGGGGAGCTCGGTCAGGGTGTCTGTCCCGAGTGGCGAATTGACTGCGAACGCGTAGGTGTCATTCCCTTCCCGGCCCACGATTTGATCATTGCCACCGCGGCCCTCGAGACGGTTCGCGAGCAGGTTTCCCGAAATCAGGTCGTCACCGGCACCTCCCGACACATTCTCAATCGTTGCCCCCTGCGACAGCACCAATTTCAAATTGGGATTGATGACCTGTTCTGTGGCGATCGCGAGGTCAACCTTCAGATTACTGCTGGTGCCTTCAAATTCCAGGAGGTCAGCCGTTCCGTTGGTGGACGCCTCCACAACCGTATCGGTCCCCAACAGCGAGTCCGCCACGAAACAGTAGGTGTCGTTGCCAGTCCCACCACTCAGCAGATCATCACCTCCCAGGCCTTCGATTCGATTCGCCAGGCTGTTTCCATAGAGCGCGTCTGCGGCCATCCCACCGGTCACGTTTTCGAAGGCGCTGGCCGAATTCAACGTTAGGGTGAGATTCGCATTGACGACCTGGGCCACCGTGTCACCGAGGCGAACCGTGTTCGACACACCCGTTGTGGACGAGAAATCCAGGGTGTCGGTTCCTGACGCATCGTTCAAAGTGTCGCTGCCGAGTGCGAAATCGGTATCGAATGCGTACCGGTCGTTTCCCGCCCCTCCAGCGAGGACGTCGCTCCCCGCACCGCCGATCAGCGTGTCATGACCTGTTCCCGCAGTGAGGCTGTCCTGGCCCGCTCCTCCCGCGAGCAGCATGGGGATGGCCAGGGTGCCGAACGACAGGGATTCGTTTCCATCGTGCATCCGCAGTCGCAGACTGGAGATCTGAGATGTTGTATAGGTTCGGGTTGATCCGAAGGCGGTCACCGACAGTGTCGTCGTGCCAGACAGTGTCACCGTATCGACCGCATCGGTTCCATGAATCATGAGGGGGCCAGGACCAACGAAATACGAACCGGCGAACGGTGTGGTATTGTTCGATTTGCTGGCGATCGACGATTTTCCATCAGCGGCGAGTTGGCGTTCATCGAGGGCTCCCTCGGGGTCAAGGACCGCCAGGAGGCGGTAGTCGACATCGGAGTCGGCCAAGCCCGCCCCCGGGAGGGCCAGATTGCCGGCGGCCGTTCCCAGGGTGATGGTCCTGGTATGTGACCCGAGCGTCAGATCTGCCCCACTGAGAGACAATCGTGACAGTACCGCATCCTGCCCCCGGGTAAACACGGCATCGCTGGACAAGGCCATTCCCAGTTCGACGCTCCCCGTATCGATTCCGCGATTCAGGACATCGTAGGTGATGACCATCGTGTTCGATCCACTGGCAATGGCCGATTTGAGCACGAGATCGGGATTGGACTTCAGCACAACATCGATCGTGAACGTCGCGGGAGTTCCCTCGACGATCGTTCCATCGGCCAGGGTGGTAGACCCCACGGCGGTGATCGTATGACTGGCCGCAAGATCGAAATTGATCAGGTCCGGACGCGCGAGGCTGACCACGCCAGTCTCGGCATTCACGGCGAAACGTCCACCGGCATCGTCCGTCAATCGATACTTCAGTGTGAGCGTGTTGGGATCCTGGGATGCGAGGGTGATCCCAATCGCGGTTCCAGCGGCCGCCTGCTCCAGCACACGATTCGCAGTCGAGTCGGTGTCGACCGGTGCCGTCGGTGTAACGTCGATGACGGCAATGGACAGGGATGACTCAGGGCCGTAGAGCTTCGTAGTGCCATCGGAGGCCACCGTATACGCACGAGCCTTGATCGTGTGAGACGTGGCTGCCTCGTAATTGAGCAGGGAGGTATTCGCGACCGTCACCACACCCGTGTTTGCATCCGCTACAAACCGGCCACCAGCATTGTCGGTGAGTTCAAACGTGGTGACGGTGCCGTTGGGATCGGTGGACAACAGAGTGATGCCGACGGAAGTTCCGGCGGCGGCTCCTTCCGGGACTGCATTCACAGTTGCGTTGGTGTCGATCGGTGCCGTCGGCAGGACATCAGTGACAGTGATCGTGAATTGCTTGTCAGACGACAGACCTCCCAGGTCAGTCGAGCGAACCAAGATCGACAGGGTGGGGCGAGTCTCAAAGTCGAACGAGTTGTTGGCCCTCAGGGTGTCGCCATCGATACTGAA
>DNUF01000119.1 GCA_003508595.1 Planctomycetaceae bacterium | reverse complement strand
ACTAGATGGTCTTCCCGCCAGACCGCTGCCGCCTCTGGAATTCCTCCATCAGCATCGGCTTGCGATTCTGGTGCTTGATCCACATGTCCTTGAGAGGGAAGTCTTCCTCATCAGAAGGCTCGGCCCCTTCGACGATCCGCAGGGCATCACGCCAGAAGAGATGCGCAATCATCACTTCTTCGATCGTGTTGTCGTCGTCTTTCAGGTCCGGGTACTTCTCCAGCATGGCCGCATACCGCTTCATCCCTTCCTGGTAGGTCGAGATGGAGGCATCGAAGTCGGCGGCACGGTACGCCTCTTCCGCATCAAACAGCGCCTGGTGGGCGGAAGCCATTTCGGGTTCCCCCTCGATCTTGCAACGGGTCCGCCAGTAGCGGTAGTTGCACATGTCCTGGTAGCGTGCCACCCAGTGCAGATACCGACGGGTTTCGTCCGGTTCCTCGGCGTCCCGGGCGGCATACACTTCGATCTCGTCCTCGGGGATCTCCATGTGGATGGTCCCGATCGGACAGTCAAACTCCTCACGGCCGTACTTGTTGGCCCAGTCTTCAAACGCCTCTTCCCAGGCCGCCCGCGACTCTTCTCCGAAGTTTCCTTCACGCTGCAGCGCGAGAGCGTAGTCGATCAGACCACGTGCCGGATAAAACCGGAAGAGTGGTTCAGCCATGATATGCTGACGGTTGCGGTACTGGTCGGAGGCATCATTGGCCCGGATGAACCAGTCTCGTGCAACCAGGTAGTTGTCCTTGCGGTCCGGGTTGACATCGGGATCAAACCCGTTGGGATACTGCTCCTTGTCGGGCTCGTTCCGAAAAAACTCGCGGAATTGCTTCCATTCGTCGGAACGGCCGATCTTTTTCCCCAGGGTGTCTCCGGTGAACCAGTAGAGGTCCGGGAACTTCTCGTTCCGGTCTTTTCCTTCGATGTAAAACTTCACCCCGTGCTTCACCCAGTAGTAGCGGTCGGCAACCGCATCCCACTCGGCCGAGACGTTGTAGGCGAGGTTCCACCCCTGGAAGTGCCACACCTTCAGAAAGTGAGGCTGCAGCAGGACAATCGATTTGATGGTCGAATCCAGCTCAGCCCATTCCTTGCGTTTCTGCTGATCCTGTGCATCCATCCACAGGCTGCTGGTGGCAATCCCGCGGAAACCCAACAGCAGCAGGTTCATCGTGGAGCTCGTGGGGTCCACATTCCCCAGCGATACCTCCCCCAGCTCGTAGGTCTGACGCAATTGCGACAGCTTCCCTCCCGAGCCCTCCTCGATGCGCAACTCGGTCTCACCAGGCCGCTTCAGCGACTGCTGCACGGTCGCATTGGGAGGCTGTCCCAACCAGACGATCGGTACCAGCAGCAGCAGGATGCCACCGACGTAGACGAGTTTTCGCTGAAATGAAGTGAGGTTGCTCATTTGGCCTCCAGTTCCCGGCACTTCAGGGCGAAGTAGCCGACGATGATCCAGGGAACGCAGAATCCCACCGTGCTGGCCAGGTTGGGCAGCAGGGCGGCGTCCCACGGAACGTCAAACGAATTCGCGACAAACGCGGTCGCATCGAACTGAGTGAAATCGGGGAAGAGATGCTTGACGCCCCAGAGCGCGTTCAATTCGACATTGTCGATCGCCTTGATCACCCGTTGAGCGGTCGTATCTTCCACCTCAACGGTCGGAGCCAGGTGCGTCGGGAGACGGTAGAGAGACTCGAGCAACCCGCGACCGCGCATCTGGATCTTGGGATTATCAAGCAGCTTGTCACTCGTGATCTGCTCGAAGAATCCGTGGGCCAGTCGTCCCACCAGGAAGACAAAGGCGGTCAGCATCGTTGCCACCGGCCCCTTGAGGAAGCAGCCCGACATGACCCCCAGCACCACAATCATCACGAGCATCAGGAAGATCGAGAACAACCCCTTCCCGTAGGACTCGAAAAAGGTCCGATCCGGCAGGCGGACGAACAGGTCTGGTCGAGCCATGCCGAGGAACTGACCCGGAGAGAGACAGGCCACCTCAACATCGAGGTCTCCGCCATCCAGCAGATCCTTCCCGAAATCCACCAGGCGCCCCTGCTCATCCCTGAGTTGAAATTCGCCCCCCTCCTGCCTGTTCCGTTCGGTCACATCGTAGGTGTTGCGGCGGAACTCGCGGTTGAAGAAGGGGTTCAGGGGGACCCGCATGCCCGTCTTCGGATTCACCAGCGTGTACTGGCCCAGCAGTTCCTGCTCGACTTTCCCCTTGTGCGTTCGGAATGACTGGAATGCCGACTCGAGAACCAATTTGCCATTCGGCAGTCGGCTGGCGTTCAAACCGCTGAATCTCCAGATCGCGCGAGCCTTCGTATTCCCCTCGACGAACTGTCGAAACATCACTTCGTCACCGACATTGACGCCGGTCGCCGCCATCCCCTGCTCGTCTTCCGTCGACCCCTCGCGGCTCAGGAACCGCAGATCACCGTAGATCGGCACCCGGGCAGTCACCTGACTGCGAAAGTTTTCGGGAACCTGCCGCAGGATCCAGATGTATCCGACGGCCCCCACCGACAACAGCACCACCAGACCGATGCCAAGAAAACCCAGGATTCGCCCCAGGACGATCTCCTGGCGGTGCACGGGCTTGGTCACAACGGTATGCAGCGATCGCAACCGGATGTCCTCGGGCAATCCCCAGCAGGCCAGCAACCCCACGACGGGAATTGTCAGCCAGGTGATTGTTCGCAGTACGAAACTGACGTAGTTGCGAATTGCCAGTTCCGGGGTTTGCCGCAATTCCGGCATGAACCAGCCGGCAAACAGGAACAGCAACGCAAAGACGCCGAAGACCCACAGCGCCCGCTTGCGGGCCGCCTCGCGAAAGGTATGGACCGCCAGGGCCCAGACTCGCCGGGGGGACGTATGCAGGAAGTCGCTGAACATCCCTGTCGTCAGGTCCAGCAACCGAGCGAGACCCGGCGCACCCGATTGCAGGAACATCAGCAGGGCGGCTATCCCCCAGCCAAGTCCAACGACGACCAGACAAACCACACCCCAGACTTTCAACCCGGCAATCAGGTCGAAGGGACGGGGATCAAAAGACAACTGCATGGAACTCTCCGATGAACTCCCTGCCCGGGAAAACACCCTTCCAAAAGCCCCCTCCCGGAACACACCGGCAAGGGTTGACGACAGGCGGGGTGTCCAGCCCGTTCAGGCTGGCCCCGCGCTCTCTGTCAGTTCGAGGGGGGGACATACCTCTGACCAGGCCGGGCCGCACTTTCCCGCACCGTCTTGATGAACAGTTCTTCCAGCGTGGCGGTGGGGTTGTCGACTTCCTGCACGTTCGACCCATGCTTGGCGAGCACCGCCTCGACATCCTTGATCGCCTCGGGGGTCAGTTTCGAGGCCTTGATTTGCGTGACACCCTGATCCTTCAACAGGTCCTGCACGCGGCCAAACACCTTGAGTTCTCCCCCATCAAGGATTGCAATCCGATCGCACACATCCTGCACGTCGGCCAGGAGGTGGCTGCACATGACGACCGTCTTGCCCCGCTCTTTCAGTCCGATGATCAGGTCTTTCATGTCACGTGAGCCGATCGGGTCCAGACCGCTGGTCGGCTCATCCAACAGGATCAGGTCCGGGTCATTGATCAGCGCCTGCGCCAGCCCGATACGACGGGTCATTCCCTTGGAGTATTCCTTGAGTTGCCGGCGGCGGGCATGTTCGAGTTGCACCATCTTGATCAACTCACGCGACCGCTCTTTCCGCACCGATGCGGGCATGTCGAACAGCCGTCCATAAAAATCCAGCGTCTCCTCGGCATTGAGGAACCGGTAGAGATACGACTCTTCGGGCAAATAGCCGATTTTCTCATTCTTGCTGACATCGGTCGCGGGCTTGCCGAGAATCGACACTTCACCTTCGGTCGGGAACAGCAGCCCCAACAACAGCTTGAGGGTGGTCGTCTTACCCGAACCGTTCGGCCCCAGCAGGCCAAACACTTCCCCTTTCCGCACATCAATCGACAGAGAGTTCAGCGCCTTGACCTTGGGGCGCCCCCAGAAATCCCGGTAGGTTTTCGTCAGATTCCGGGTGACAATCACAGTCTCGGGAGATGTCGACATGCAGTACGCTTCCTGAGGCCAGACCCACGTTCGACGGTGAACGCCAGTCAATTTGCCCGTTAAGAACCAACCTGAGGGGAACGATGAAGGGGGAACAAACGAACCCTCCGGAACGTTGCCTGAAATCCGGAGGCCCCCTAGTTACGCTCGTCCACCGGAGTTTGTTGGGGCGGTTACAGGCGTTCTCCCTGTGCGCTTTTCGATCAACTGATCGAGAGGATGCACTGCAGTGAGCCCCCCCCTGGTCGGTTGCGGAATCCGGGGGATCTGACCGCGTGCAACCGAAATGAACTGCCCAACCCTGTGACTTCCCGGAAGAGCTGTTCACACGGGCGTTATTTCCACGGGCAGAGACCTATTTCTGACCGCGAGTCTGCCATGCAAACCGATACAGGTTGCGCGAGTCACTCACCGCCGCCGCCGCCGAGGGAGCTCCCAGCACCACGACGATCAGTTCTTCCTGACCCCGTTGTCCCATCGAAACAAGACACGACCCGGCCGCGGAGGTAAAACCGGTTTTCACACCCTGATAGCCTTCGATCGCCAGCAGTCGATTGGTGTTGCGCCAGACCGCCTCGCGCGTTTTTCCATCCCCCTGGAGGACCCGCGCCCGATGTTCGCGCGTTGAGACAATTTTCCGGAAGAGCGGGTCCTGCAGGGCAACCGCCGCCAGACGGGCCAGGTCCCGGGCGGTTGACATATGTTTCTTCTGTGGCAGACCGTGCGGATTCAGGTACCGGGTCCCCTTCAGCCCCAGACGACCCGCTTCGCGATTCATCTCGGCAACGAACTTCGCCAACGCGTCCCCCTCCCCATCGATCCGTTTTCCCAGGAATCGACCCACAGCGGTGGCCGCGTCATTTCCGGAAGGCAACAGCATCGCATAGAGCAGATCCTGGAAAACCACGCTCTCCCCCTCCACCAGTTGGCTGCTGGAACCGGCTGTCTGGTCGGCCTGCTGGTCCATCATCACCCGTGTTTGCAGCAATCCTGGTTCCGCAGCCACCATTTTCAGGGCGACCCAGGCGGTCATGATCTTCGTGGTGCTCGCGATATCCCGTGCCACCGCGGCAGAACCATTGTCCCACAACACCTTTCCCGTACGGGCCTCCGCAATCGCCCAGACCGCACTGCAGGTGAATGGGGGCCCGCTCAGGCTGTCGGCTGGCAGTCGTTTCGGCAAAGGCTTCTGTGATGACGCACCCGCCGGAATGATCTCGTCCCGAGCCTCACCATTCGCATCCTCTCCAGAGTCGAGCGGACGATTGGCCTCGATCTGGCCGGAACTCTCGGCTGTGATCTCCGGGGAGGATTCCTCCCCCCCCCCATCGCTCACCCCCACCGGGTTCCCAGCCCCCTGCGACGCATTGGCTCCCGGAACAGACGCAGCCCCGAAACAGCTGCCATCCGCTTCGGGGTCCTCTTTCTCGGCTGGTGTGAAATAGTCCCAGACCTCGCGTGCGATCCGGGCACACAAGACGTCACCCTCATTGTCTTCCGACCAGCGCCGATCGGCGTTTTCGCTGGTCAAAACACAGATGGCCACAGGTCCCCGTGGTGTTTCGAGGATCCCCGCAGCCGAGCGAATCGCCTCGGTTGACCCGGTCTTGAAAGCCACTTTGGCCCCCTCGGGAAGAAACCGTGGAAACTTGTGGTGATCATCACAGTTCAACAGGTGGGCATGCATGGCATCACTCGCCTTGGGACTGACCAGCTTGCGTTCGTGCAGCAATCGCAGCAATCCCACCATCTCATCGGCGGTTGTGCTGGCCAGACCAAACTCCCGGCTTCGCTCGAGATCCAGCGACGTCTCGCGCCGGTACACCTTCGAATTGAGACGAGTATTGGGGAACCCGAGCGTGCGCATCGTTTCCGTGGTCGCCCCCAGGCCAATCTTGTCGAGCAGCAGATTCGTCGCGGTATTGTCGGAAAATGCAATCATCAAGCGCACGGCATCGACAATCGCCAGTCGCGCTCCGGGACTGAAGTGTGGCGTCAGGATCCCCGATCCCGGAACCTTGTCCTGCTCGGTCAGCTCCAGGAATTGATGCAACTCAATCTGCCCCTGTTCAGATTGCCGATACACCTCCACCATCACCGGGAACTTGATCAGGCTGGCTGCCGACATCACCTCGTCGGACCGAAACCCAAACCGCTCCTGGGTCTGCAGGTGCTCGACAGCGACTGCGACTTCGCCATCATGATCTTCAATCAGTCCCTTCAGGCGACGATCGAGTGTCTGTCCCCAGGCGATCGGGACAGGAACGACTGCCGTCCAAATCCCGGCCACCAGCAACAGACAGCCCAGTTGTTTTCCCGTCATGGAAGACTCAATGCACAAGACCCGGCGAGCGAAACGGCGTTCGTCCCTCCGCAACGGCCAGCCTTCGGGAGCTGGGCGATTTCGGGGGAAGATGCCCAGATTGTGGCGTTCCCCAGGAGCGACTGCCAGTTTCCCGGGGATGGGCAGCCCCCATCGTCGGGAACTCCGTCGATTGGGGGGGCTCCAGGGGGCAAAACAGGCCCCATGGGCCGCTGATCGAGTCATCCTCAGTCAGTTCCGCCAGTTTCGAACGGCCTGTTCGTCCGCTATCCTCTCCCCAGAGTCCCCCCTCCGACGGGTGCTTTTCGCTGCAGACCCCATCCCGGACCGGGTTGTCGTTTTTTCAGGATCTCCATGAGCCCGTCCACACGTCGCCTGGCCGCCGGACATCGCCTCCGCCGCTGGCTTTCTCGCATCGGGTCCCTCTGCCTGCTGGCCATTCTCTGGGGGGCCAACCCCTCACGCAGCCCCGCCCAGGCCCCCCTGCCCCCGGCCGCCATGGCCGTGATCGAGGCCCCGGAATACCGACACTCCCTCTGGGGGATTCTCGTCGTTGACCTGGAAACCGGCGAGTCGCTGCACGACATCAATGGCGACAAGCTCTTCACCCCCGCCTCGGTCACCAAACTGTTCTCGGTTGCGGCTGCGCTCGAGGGACTGGGCCCCGACCACCGGTTCGAAACCCCGGTGGTCCGCCGGGGAGACGTGGACTCCCAGGGGGTGCTCCGGGGAGACCTGGTCCTGCTCGCGTCGGGAGACCCGACACTTGGTGGCCGAACCCTTGCGGATGGGACCATCGCCTTCACCAACAATGACCACACCTATGCGAACGGCAGTGAAAAAGGGGCCCTCACCAGTCCCAATCCACTGGCTGGCCTCAACGAACTCGCCCGCCAGGTGGCCCAATCCGGCATCCGGCAGGTGACCGGGAAGGTCCTCGTCGACCATCGGCTCTTCGATGAAGAATCGAGCACCGGCAGTGGCCCGAGCCGTGTCAGTCCGATCCTCGTCAACGACAACCTGATCGACCTGACAATCGCTCCGACCCAGCCAGGCCAGACGGCACTTCTCGACACCCGACCCGAGGCACGCTTCCTGCGGATTGACAACCGACTGGAAACGGCACCGGCCGGAACCCCCCTGACGGTCACGCTGAATCTCGCCTCTCCCCATGAACTCATCGTCTCGGGACGGATTGCCGCCGATTCACGTTCCGTGCTCCGGGTCGCCGAGATGCCGCATCCGGCCTCGTTCGCCCGCTCGCTCTGGATCGAAGCCCTGGAACGGGCCGGGGTCCGGATCGCTGCGTCCCCCTTGGCGATGCAGGAGGATGCCGAGTTTCCCGGTGAACGCGGCGAACTGGCCAGGTTGCCCGTCGTCGCCCGACTGCAATCCCCTCCCCTGTCTGAGAACGCCCGCCTCATTCTCAAGGTGAGCCACAACCTGCATGCCAGCACTCTGCCCCTGTTGCTGGCGGCACGGGACGGCGGGAAAACACTGGCCCAGGGGCTGCACAGGCAACACGATCGGCTGCAATCCCTGGGGGTCGACGTGGAGACGATTTCGTTCGGTGGAGGCGCAGGAGGTTCGCAGGCCGACTGCGTGACTCCCCGGGCCACCGTGCAGTTGTTGAGATCCATGCACCGGCATCGGGCGGCAGCCGCTTACCGCGAGGCGCTTCCCGTCCTGGGAGTGGATGGCACGCTGGCCGAGGTCGTCCCGGCCGACAGCCCGGCCCGTGGTCGCGTCCAGGCGAAGACTGGCACATACTTCTGGGAGAACACCCTCAACCGGCGCTACCTGCTCACCAGCAAATCGCTGGCCGGTTACCTGCAGGCCGCCTCAGGCCGGCGTCTCGCGTTCGCCCTCTTCCTCAACCGGGCCCACATTGAGAAGGCGGGGGATACGGCGATTGCCGGCAAGGCCCTCGGCCGCATCTGCGAAGCCCTGCACGCCGCCCATTGACATCAAGACCATGACTCGCGACTACACGACCGAAAGCCTTTCGCACGACCCCATCCACGGCTACATCCCCTTCATTTCCCGTTCGGGACTTCCCGCGGGGGAGGTGTCCGAGCAGGAGATCATCGATCATCCGTGGGTTCAGCGGATGCGGCAGATCCACCAGCTGCAGACCGCGTGGTGGGTGTTTCCTTCCGCCGAGCACACCCGTTTCCAGCACATCCTGGGAGTGATGCACCTGGCTTCACTCGCGGTCGATCACTGGTATGAGTCGCTCTGCGATGCGTGCCGCAACGTTCCCTCGCGCCCCTACGTCGAGAGTCTCGTCCGAATGGCCGGCCTGCTGCACGACGTCGGGCATGGCCCCTTCGGGCACTTCTTCGACGACCATTACCTCGACCAGTTCGGCGTGACCCACGAAGACCTCGGGGCCACGATCATCCAGAAGGAACTGGGGGACCTGCTGCGGCGGGTCCGGCGCAATCCACATGGCAGGCTGGCCCCCCTGGAGGAACTCGACCCCGCCCAGATCGGCTGGCTGATCCGTCGTCCCGCCCGCGGCGGCGACACCCAGGGACAGCCCGATTGGCTGGTGAAACTCCGCGCGCTGTTCAGCGGAATCTACACGGTCGACAACCTCGACTTCGTGATGCGCGATGCCTACATGTCGGGCTACAGCGTGAAGGCATTCGACCTCTTCCGGCTGCTGCACTACAGCTTTTTCTCGCCGCAGGGACTGACCATCCACTCACGCGGCCTGCAGGCGCTGATCACCTTCATCGAGGTGCGGGCCAACCTGTTCCGCACGATTTACTTCCACCGCACGGTGCGGGCCCTCGACGTGGCGCTGGCCGAACTCTTTGGCGAGACCATGCCCCACCTGTTCCCCGGGAACCCCCTGGAGCATTTGTCGAAATACCGGGGCTTCACCGAGTCGTCGTTTTTGGTGGATGTGCAGCGGATGCCGTTCCACGAGGACCCGGCGGTGCGCGAACTGGGCCAGAAGTGGCACGACCTCCTCAGCCGGAATGTGCTGTGGAAGATGGCGGCCGAGCGTGCCATGTATTTCCACTCGGGACAGAGCGAGCAGACCTCCATCTTTTCCGAGCCCGAGGTGGTGGCCCAGCGAGTCCGCAAGAAACTGCCGAAGGAGATTCGATCGGTCGAGATGCGGGTGGACATCGCCCGGCACTATCACCGCCCGAGCACGCGGCAGCCGACAGCCGGGCAGAACTTCGTCTATGACCCGGCCGAAGGAAGCCCGCGGTCTCTGAGTGACTACGAACTCTTTCGTGAACTCCCACTGAGCTTTTCGATCTGCCGGATCTACACCCGGGACCACACCCACGACGACCAGATCCAGCAGGCCCTCAATGCCGTGCTGGGGGACTTTGTCGACGCGAAGACGAACATGTAGTGGGAGTGAGAATCCCACCGGGATTCCACCCGGGACGGATCGCGCAACCGACGCTGCGGGGATTGACCAGATGGTTCAAATGACCTGATCTCATTCCGGCAACTTCCTCCCGTCCCCCGCCCAGGAGCAAAAACGATTGGAGGATCGTTGCGAGTTGTCCCGACAGGAAGGGTCGAGCGTCAGGCTTCAACGGGGCGTCGGATCAATCATGTTCGCCGAAATGAAAAGGGCTCATTCCTTGCCCCATTCCGGAACAATGACAGTGAGAACCTTCGGCATGATGGTCTCAACAGGAGGCGCAACTTCGGGCCATCACGAGCAACCGCCTCAACATTGCATCCAACCACCTTCACTTTGCTTTCACGCCCATCGAGACAAATTCGTCGCGGGACAGCGAGCCGTCTTTGTTGAGATCCCACTTTTCAAAAAGCTTTCGTGATTCGGCGGCATTTCGGCCACTCCCTTCGTGGTATTCTTCCCAGGAAAGCTGTTCGTCGCCATCCATATCCCGCTTATCGAACAGGATCGTCCAAGGCTGCTTCGGTTTGGCCGGGGCGTCGGCGGCTTTGGGCAGTTGATCTGTCGCTGCCGCACTTCGCCCGGCAGTCTTCGCTTTGTCGAGCCTGCCATCAGCACCGCGTCTCTGGGGGACCATTTCGCGATTCGGCTTCGGTTCAGGGATGCTGGCGAGAATTTTCGCAAAGCGGGCCCGTGCGGACAGGACCTCAGGATCCCGGGACGCGGTCACATCCTTGTACTCTGTACCGTTGCGACATTCACCACAATCAAAAAACTGTTCTCGGAGTTTCCCCTCAACGGATGGATCAATCTCGAGCAACCACCGCGAATCACGCAAGATGCGACCGTCGTCCAGGTGGGAATAAATCCATTTCCGATGCGTCTGTCGATCGCCCCGCAACAACGGAACCAGACTCTGGCCATCAAACACACGATCATTGGGGAGCGTGACCCCCGCCCACTCGGCGAGTGTGGGAAGGATGTCTGTGACATCCGCCAGCGCACGTGACACAATACCGGGCGTGACACCGGGACCGCGCACAATGCAGGGGACCCGAGCACCGCGTTCCCGGACTTCGCCTTTGCCTTCGCCGCCGGTTCCGTTGTCACCCAGGAACAGCACGATCGTGTTCTGAGCCAGTCCCTCGGTTTCCAGCGCTGCCAACAGTCGGCCCATCAGGTGGTCGAGGTATTCGAGATTGGACTTGAGCCCCGCAGGCCACCGCTCACCGGGTTGGTTCGGGTCTGGCGTGGGCACCCGCGGCCCGTGTGTCAACACCGAGTTGTAGGAAATGAAGAATGGCTGATCCTTGTGCCGTCGCGCGAAGTCCACAACGAAATCATGAAACAGATCGGGACCGAAATCGCTCACTTCGGTGGGCACATAGGCTCCATTCTCCATCAGGCAGGGCCACCAATAACGCGTATCGCCTCCCCGGGCTTGACGAATGCCAACCTGCCCGTCTTGTCCTCGATGCCGAATGTCGGGCGGCAGATTCTCGTCGTACGCCCACATGCGGTATTCGTCGAAACCAGCTTCGTACACGAGCGACGGCAACCGGCCAGACAATTGCCACTTGCCGACATGTGCCGTCTTGTAACCGGCCCCCTGCAAAAGCTTGGCATGCGTGAAATGCTGCGCGATGTCACGCTGGGGGGAAGACTCGGGAGGTAAAAAAGCCGCGTCATGCATCCCCAGATAGCCGTTCCGAAAGCCATACTGACCGGTCATCAGTTACAATCGCGCCGGGGTACAGAGTGGATGCGAGAAGAAAGTCTCAAATCTCACTCCCTCATCGGCCATGCGATCGAGGTTCGGTGTCTTGTGTCGCTCGCTCCCGTAACACGAGAGTTCCTGGGCCCCCAGGTCATCCGCCAAGACAAGGATGATGTTGGGATGGCGTTCTTCGGCTGTCAGGGTCGTCCCATAGACCATGCCCAGCAGCAGCGTGATCAAGAGTTTCATGGACGGATGCAGCAGGACCTTGGAAAGTGAAGGGCCAGAGACTGAAAGCGATTCAAGTCCGGCAATTTATGCCACACTTCCGGGTGAATTCCAGTCCCAACGTCATTTCTTCAAGACCTTTTTTTCTCCCCACACTTCACCCCGGGTACAACCCGCGCAATCCAAATCGAACCCATCGCGACTGAGTTCGATCTTTCCACTGGTTGCGACCTCGAAACACGGGGTCCAGAACCACCTTGGGGTTTGCCTGAATTCTCCCGACCACGATCCTGATATTGGACATTGGCGAGTT
>DNUF01000098.1 GCA_003508595.1 Planctomycetaceae bacterium | reverse complement strand
GAGTCAGCCATGGCAGACAAGGTTCGTGTTGCGGTGATTGGCAGCACCGGCCGGGGAGACTACGGCCATGGGATCGACACTGTCTGGAAAGAGGTCCCCGCGACGGAAGTGGTCGCCGTCGCCGATGACGATGCCGCCGGTCGCGAAGCGGCCCAGAAACGTCTCGGGGCCCCGAAGGCGTATGGCGACTATCGCGAGATGATTGAGCGCGAACAGCCCGCGATCGTCGCCATCGGCCCCCGCTGGATCGACCAGCACCACGCCATGGTTCTCCACTGTGCCGAACGCGGTGTCCACGTTTATATGGAGAAACCGTTCTGTCGGACCCTTGCCGAGGCGGACGAACTCGTGCGTGCCTGCGAGGCGACCCACACTCGGGTCGCCATCGCCCACCAGACCCGCTACTGCCCGATCATCCCCGTCGTGCAGAAACTGATCGCCGACGGGCTGCTGGGAACAGTCCTCGAGATCCGTGCCCGGGGGAAAGAAGACGCCCGCGGTGGTGCCGAGGATCTCTGGGTGCTCGGAAGCCACATGCTCAACCTGATGACCGCCTTCGCCGGTGAGGCAAGGTCATGCACGGCCACCGTCACCCAGTCGGGCCGGCCCATCACCGCCGCCGACGTCGCGGAGGGACGCGAAGGACTCGGCCCGCTTGCCGGAGATCATGTCCAGGCCCAGTACACCTTTCGGGACGGGATCCAGGGTTACTTTGCGTCACGGCGCGGCCAGGCGGGCAACCCCTCCCGATTTGCCCTGCAGATCTTCGGTTCCAAGGGGGTCATCGACTACCCGTCGGGATATCTGCCGCAGGTCAGTTTCCTGGCCGATCCGGGTTGGGCCCCTACCCGGGGCAAGACCGCCTGGAAACCAGTCACCAGCCAGGGGATCGATCGCCCGGAAACCCTTCCGGGCGGGAACGCCCAGGGGAATGTGATTGCCGTCCAGGACCTGCTCGCCGCGATCCGCGAGCACCGTGAACCACTCTGCAATGTGCACGAAGGCCGCCAGACGGTCGAGATGATCCTCGGCGTCTTCGAGTCGCAACGCCAGGGACGTCCCGTCGCACTCCCCCTCACCCTGCGTGACCGCCATCCCCTGGTCGCGCTGCGCGGCTGAGTCATGATGGCACGCTGCCAACACAGCACGCAGTCAAGGGAGGCATTATCGCCTTGAGGGATGGTTCAAACGCGGACCGTCGTCCTGGTCCCTCTGCTCCCCCCACCCGCGGCGCCGCCCGACTCAGGGCGATTCGAGGCTGGATGGGTCCTCTGCGCCACTCCTGTCGAGAACCGTCCGTTGGCCGGTGTCGGCAATCGCGCCCGGCGGGCTGACCACCGGCGGAATCGTCGCCGCGCGAGGGGACGCAGTCACCGGCGAAGCAGGTCTCTCCACCGTCGAAACAGCTGGGACAAGTGCGCGAGCCGTTGAGCCGGTGGCGCTTCTTGCCGGTACCACGGGTCGCGTGGGGACGGCCACCGGCACCACCGCATCCATGGCAGGGGGAATCGCCGCAGGGAGAGAAAACCGGAATGGTTCCGACACTCCCGCCAGGGCTTCGTCGGGAATCATCCCCGGGCGGTCCTCGGGATGACGGAAATAACGTCCCAGGGGACTCATCAGGATCGCCGGCAAAAAGACCAGGTCACCAATCACCGCCAGCAGCAGCAGGGCGAGCATCAGCAGGGCAAATCGCTGTGTGGGAACAAAATCGGCGAGCACGAAGATCGTCGTCCCGGCCAGGCAGACCAGCGTGCTCTGCAGCATGGCGTTGCCGCAGTGCTGGTAGGCCCTCCGCAACGCTTCCTCCTCGGCAACCCCCTGGTCCACCTCCCGCCGATAAAACGTCAGCAGGTGCAGCGTGTTGTCGATGGCAATCCCCAGGGCCACGCTGGCTGTCAGCACGCTGCCGATGTCGACCGTCCCTCCCTGCCATCCCAACCAGCCAAACACGAGGGCAATCGGAAAGATGTTCGAGGCCATCGACAGCAGCCCCGCCACAAGCCCTCCCTGGACGACGATCATCACCAGTGTGATCACCGCCAGTGCCGACAGAAAGCTCGAAAACAGGTCCGAGAACAACTGCTGCTGGATGGCGTGCACGACCGGCATGATGCCGGTGCAAGACAGGGTCACGCCGGTCAACGGCTGGCCGTCGGCATCGGTCAACAACGGCGTCAGTCGCTCGGCCACGGCCTGTTCAAACTGGCCATAGTCGACCTGTGCGAGGGCACTCACCCGGGCAGTCAGCCGCCAACTCTCCCCCCGCGCACCCTCGTGGAGGTAACCGGCCGCTTCGAGACGTGGTTTTCCCTCCTCGAACATCCGGTTGGCCAAGAGGTCAAACCTCTCGGCATCGACCCCCTCGGGACGATCGAGCAGCGGGGCGAACGTTGTGGCCGAGAGGGTCCCGCCAACGCCGGGCATCCGCGACAACTCGCCATGAAGGCGGTTGATCAACGCAAGTCGTTCGAGCGTTTTCAGCGGGCACCTGGGGCCACACTGCACCACCACTTCCATGGGGACCAGCGGGCCGATGTGTTCTTCCAGCCAGGCGTAATCGCGCAGCAGCGGGCTTTCGGAACCGAACAGCGTTTCAATGCGGACCGAGGTCTGCAACCTCAGGGCTCCCCAGCCAAGCCCCACGGTTGTCAGGCCACACACGGCCGCCACGACCGTTCCCCACCGGGCGAGTCCCCGCGCCACCAGGTTCCACGCGGCCGAGTCGGTGCCAGTGGATGTCCCTGTCGGGGAGGCTGAATCGCAGGGCGACGAGGCCCCCAGCAGGGCGCGGGGCCAGAGCAGAAATGCTCCGGGAATGACTGTCAGCAGCAGGGCGGTCGTCAGGACCATTCCCGCACCACCATAGGCGCCAAATGCCCGGATGGGCGAGAGATCGCTCACCATCAGCGAAGCGAGGCCAATGGCGGTGGTTCCGGCCGAAAGGGCACATGGCAACCAGGCGGTCCGCAGTGCCTTGCCAAATGGATCCGTTGACCCCGCCTCGTGAAAGTCGAAATAGTAGTTGACGAGGTGAATCCCTCCCGAGACAGCCGCCGTCTGGATCAAGGGTGGCAGCACGATCAGCAGGGCACTCAGGGAGTCACCGCAGAAATGCACGAGGGCCAGCGTGGCCCCTTCGCAGAACAGCGAAAGGAAAAACACGAGCCATGCCGCCCGCTGCGACCGCAGGAACAGCAGGCAGGTGAAGAGCACCCCCAGGGCGGAAGGCAGGGCAAACTGATCGAGCGATGCCTGGCTGGCGCGGTCGACCTCAAGGCCATCGAGCACTGGACCGGCCAGGTGCAGGTCCCCCGCGGGAATCTCGCAGTGCTTGACCGCCGCCTTCCGGATGAGGGGGACCAGCCGGGCCCGGTCGGCCAGAGCCCGTGCATCGAAGGCAAGCACCACACAGGTGCTCGTTCCGTCGGGGCCCAGCACGCTGCCCCGCAGTCGGCCCGCCGCCTCCTCTTCACTCACATCGATGGGGGGACGCAGCAGGGTGTCGTACACCTCGGTTCCACTCACCACCTGTTCAAAAACAGGGGACCCATCGGGCAGCTGGAAAGTCTTCGAGTCGCGCAGCAGGTGGACCAGTCGGGGCAACCGCGGATCATCAATCGTGGCTCCCTCCCAGCCGATCACCACGACATCGCCCGAGCCGAACATCCGCCGGAATTCGTCGTAACGCCGGCGCGCCGGAAATGCCTCCGTCACCCAGTCGAGGGGGGAGTTGGCATTCACCTTCAGGGTCGCCTGCGCACCCCAGATCACCCAGGGCAGAGACAACAGCCCGTAGATGAGCAGCAGTCGAAACCGACGGCGATGAATGGGAGTCAGCGTCTGTGCGTCCATGCACGCGGAGGGGCAAGAGTCGTCGGGCCCGGGATCGGCCTCACGCCGCGCGGGCGTGGGCCGGCGTGCGATCCATCGCAGCCGGGAAGGAAATCGGTTCGATGGGGGGCTCCCGATTCCCGAGCGGAACCCGGGCGAGGGGGCCGGCTGGCATCAGGGGGTAACCCGGAACCTGCGCCATGTACTGCCGGTACGGTTCGCCGATGAAACGCAGCAGCCGCAGGTCCTTCAGCCAGCTCCCGACCAGGATGTAGCCGGTCCAGACCGTCAGCAGCACCACCCGGTCGAGGGTCAGGCGGGGATTGAACCAGATCAGTCCGAGGAAGCTGAGATAGATCGGGTGCCGCAGCCAACGGTAGAGGCTGCGGATTTCAAACTCCCGTCGCGGAACCGGCACTCCCCGCACCCATGCCAGCCAGGGAGTCAGCCCGGTCTGCCAACCCAATCCACCGAGGTGAAGTGAGTAAAACAGGGCCATCCAGGATCCGTAGAAACATCCCCGGACAACATGGCCGGCAAGTCCCGTGAATTCCAACACCACGACTGGCGATGTTTGCCAGGTCGCAATCACCAGCAGCAGTGTCACGCAGGTCGCCACGCAGAAGAAGAGCCCGTAAAACGCCGGGCTGATCCACGACTTCAGACGACCGCGCGTCGTGGGGTGCAGCAGCACGCTGTGGGGGAGGGCAAACACCAGGGCCGCCACGAGATTCCCCGCGAGGGCCCAGCCGAGGTTTGGAGACGCGCTGGCGAGAGGAGCGTTCGGTGGTTTCCCCGCGAGGAACCAGTACAGGTGCCAGACGGTCAGCGCAAACAGCAGGTGAGTCGCCACTCCCGCTGCGATTCCTCCCGCGCGCCGCCATGTTTCGACGTGTTTCACCGGAATCGTTCCGCGTCAGGCCTGGGGTTTGGTCGCCACGAGGCAGCCGTACCGCATGGCATGCGTGCGGTACGCTTCCAGGATCGTGTCAAACCGGTCGAGAAACAGCACCGTCTCCTGGTCAACCAATCGGGCCAGCCAGCGCACCCTGCTGCGAGCCACCCGATCGCGGCAAATCTCCCAGGTCTGGGCCACCTGGTCGGTCCAGTCGCGCGTCGTTTCCATCCGCAGCCCCGCCTCCTCCATCCAGCCGCGGTAGTCGTCGAAGCTCCCCAGCGAGGGACACACAAATCCCTCACAGACGTCGTAGACCAGCTGCGCCCGGCTGGTCTCCTCGAGACCATCTCCCGCCAGCCAGGCACAGATTGCGACCCGCCCCCCCGGCTTCAGCCAGTGGGCGACCTTGCGGAAGAACGCCGGCTTGTCGAACAGGTGCTCGGTGCACTCGATGCTCCACACCCGATCAAACGATCCATCGGGAATCTGCAGCGTCTCGGCATCCTGACGCAGAAACCGTGTCTGGTTGCCAACCCCCGTCAGGCGGGCGGTCGTGCTGGCCCAGGTCCGCTGGACCTGGCTGAGGGTCACCCCGGTCACCTGGCAGCCGAATTGCCGGGCCAGGTGAATCGACGAGCCCCCCATGCCACATCCCACGTCGAGCACGCTCTGACCCCGCTCGATCTGGGCGAGTTCACACAGGGTGTCGGTCAATTGCTGGGCCGCCACCGCGGGAGATTCTGTGCCGTGCCACAAGCCATGATGGATGTGCCGGCCCCACAGCAGCCAGTAAAACACCGTGCTCAGTTCGTAGTGGCTGCGGATCGATTGTTTTTGGACGGACGGGCAGGAGATCATCGGGATGTCGTCTCTCGGAGAAGCCATTCAAGCCGTGACGCCTTACTGGCGACCCGCCTTCCCGGGGCGGGCCGGTTGCTGGGCGCTGACTGGCCCCTCCGACTCGGCCGTTGCCGGGGTTTCTCCCGCCATCACATACAGGTCGCCATGAATCGTCAGTTGGTCGGCGACTCCCACGGCTCCCAGAGCCTGGGTGTAGGGAGTGATGCCGAAGTCGGTCTGACGAATGCTGAATTGGCCACGCAACCGCAGGAATCCCTGCACCGGATCCCCCTGGGCCTGGAAACGAATCTGCCGTTTGACCCCGTGGAGGGTGAAGTCGCCGATCAGCTGATACTGCTGCGGCTGATTTCCCTGGCGGGGAAGGGGGACAACCGACGCGACATCGAACGTGGCGATGGGAAAGCGGGCGACATCCAGCACGGCCGCACTCAGCATGTTGGCCGTCACCTTGTCGGCGGTCTTGCGGTCGGTCTGACCGGCAAGTCCCACGTACTGGCGGGCGGCCGCCGTGTCGGCGACGAAGGTTCGCAGGTCGAATTCCAGTCGACCAGCCTTCTCTTTGGCCCCGACGTTCAATTGTCCCGACCGCAACCGTCCTTCGATTCCATGGTCATGACCCAATCCGGTCTTCCCCACGAAGGTGTAGATCCGGCTCGATTGCAGTTCGATTTCACCCGGCTTCAAAGTGCGGGGGGCCTGGGCTCCCCGCTGGCCAGCCGACGGAGCCGTCTGTTGAGCCTGGGCCGCCGGTTCACCCCCAGCCCGCCAAACGAGATGTCCCATCCCCGCCGTCAGCAGGGCGAGCAGCAACCAACGACGCGTCTTCATCTCGGCCATCCGTGGCAAAAGTCGTCTGAGCCAGTCCGACCCTGCAATTGGGTCAGCCCCGACACCCACATTCATAAAGCGAATGTGTCGTATCACTTTCTGTGAAAACTGGACAGACTCGTCCTGTGCAAAACTTGAGCCCGCCCAGGCTTCTCCGGCTACCCAGCTTTTGCCGGTTAGCTGTTTTCTCCCCCTTCAAACATGTGGGGGTACTCATCCCAGGCGAGTTCGCAGGCAATCTGGTAATCGGGGGTTCCCGTTGTGTAGTCGGGGTCATCTTCCGACACGATCACCCGCTCTTCCCCAGTCTGCAGGAACTCCACGTGCAGGCGATCGTCTTCGTCCGGCAGGAAATACTCCAGTTGCAGTTCGCGGCCATCTTCCATTTCCACGATGAAGAGGTTCGCTTCCTCGGCGTCTTCATCGTCTCCCAGTTCGGATGGCTCAGGCCGCCGGGTGATCAGGGGGGGAAACTTTTCCTTCAGGGTCAGTTCACTCTCGTCGGCATCGTGCTTCCAGAGGTTCAGCTTCCCCTTCACCGGAATGGGACGGACCAGCGTCTGCGGATTGGTGACAATCCAGCAGTATTCCCCCACGATGAATTCCGGCCCGACATCCGAATCGAGGTCGTGCGTCTGGACCAGGTCGAGCACCCTCTCGGGGAGGTCATCAATGGTCACCACATCGGCCACGTTGACCACTCCCAGGATGGCCCCCGTCTCAAGCGATTTCGGGTCAATCCCGTATCGCTCGCATTCGTCTTCGTCGATCTTGGTCGATGCGTGAATCCAGAGTGGACCCCGATGGTTCGAATCCCAACTGCGGTTTTCGCACCAGTCTTCACCCGACAGCAGCAGGCTGGCCCAAGGTTGGCGGACCGACAACACCGTCAGACGCTGCTTCGACATCACTTGGCTCGACAGATGGAAACGCGGGAAGACCGTGGCTCCAGACCATCGGTCGCAGGAACTTCAGTCTACCGGGTGTCTGACCCGGCGGATATCCCGCGGTCCACGCCACGCGAGCGGCCCCTCTCCCCCCTCCGGCACTTCCGCTGCCTTGCGACAACCCGGGCGACCCGAAACAATGCCCCTTCCGGCGGGCTTTCTTCCCGGGGGCAGTGGGCCCCCGCGCAGGATGTCCGTCACCACCGGGATACGCACCCGATTCGCCCGTCCCCGAAGGACTCCTCGATGAAACGGAAGCTGCTCGCATTCTGCCTGCTGTGGATCTCCGCCACAGTTTCGGCCGCTGACATTCAACTCCAGAAGGGAGATCGCATCTGCATCGTCGGCGGAGGACTTGCCGAACGCATGCAGCACTACGGCTGGCTCGAAGCCCGCCTCGTCTCGCGGTTCGCCGATCTCGATCTCACCTTCCGCAATCTCGCCTACTCGGGGGATGAGATCGACGGCTTCAAAAACAGCCAGCACCGACTGCGGTCGATGAGCTTCGGCACCCATGACGAATGGCTCGCCGGGAAGTCGGGCGTCCCCCAGCCCGACAAGCTCTCGCCCCGCGACCAGGGAAAGGTCCGCGAGAACCGGTTCGAACTGACCAATACCAAGGCGGACGTCATCTTCGCCTTCTACGGCTACAACGAGTCGTTCGCCGGCGAAAAGGGACTCGCCGCGTTCAGGCAGAATGCCGAGGAGTTCATCAAGCACACCCTCGCGCAGCAGTACAACGGCAAGTCGGCCCCCCGGCTGGTCCTCTTCTCGCCGGTTGGTGTCGAGACGATCCTCGACCCCAACCTTCCGTCGCCGCAGGCAGTGCTGGCGACCAACAGGCAGATCAAGATGTACTCCGACGCCCTGGCCGAAGTCGCGAAGGCGCACAATGTCCCGTTCGTCAACATCTTCGGTGCCGTGCTGGGTGAACGCCCCGCCGACAAGGCCCTGACGCTCAACGGCATTCACCAGAATGCCCAGGGAGATGCCGTGGTCGCCGAGGTGGCCGAGGCTGCGATGTTTACCCAGGGACCTCCCCCCCGTCGTGATCCGCGTGTGCTCGAGGCGATTCGGGCCGCGGTCGCCGACAAGAACTTCTACTGGTACAACCGCTACCGTGTGACCGACGGTTTCTCGACCTACGGCGATCGTGCCTTCCTGAAGTTTTCGGAAGGGCCCGGTGGCTATGGCAATGGACTTTCGAACTACTCGGTCGCCCAGCGCGAACTGGACATTCTCGACGTCAAGACGGCGAATCGCGACAAGGTTGTCTGGGCCGTGGCCCGCGGCGAAAAAGCCGAGGCCAAGGACGACAATCTTCCCGAGTTGATTCCGGTGATCAGCAACAAGCCTGGTCCGCTCGAGGGAGGCAAGCACCTCTACCTCTCGGGGGAAGAGGCGATTTCGAAGATGACCGTCGCCCCCGGCCTGAAGGTCGAGCTGTTCGCCGACGAGAAGATGTTCCCCGAGTTGGTCAACCCGGTGCAGATGGCGTTCGACACGAAGGGGCGGCTGTGGGTCGCCGTGTGGCGCACGTACCCCCACTGGAAGCCGACCGAGAAGATGGATGACAAGCTGCTCATCCTCGAAGACACCAATGGCGACGGCCGGGCCGACAAGGCGACCACCTTCGCCGGTGACCTGCACAACCCGACCGGGTTTGAATTCTGGAACAACGGCGTACTGGTGGCCCAGGGGCCCGACCTGCTGTTCCTGAAGGACACCAACGGCGACGACAAGTACGACATCAAGGAACGGGTGGTCCACGGCCTCGACACCGCCGACACCCACCACACGGCCAACAGCTTCGCGCTGGACCCTGGCGGGGCGGTGTACTTCCAGGAAGGGACCTTCCACCACAGCCAGATCGAGACCCCCTGGGGGGCTCCCCGGCGGGTGGCCAATGGCGCGGTGTTCCGTTACGAACCCCGGGCCCGGAAGATCGATGTCTATGTCTCGTTCGGCTTTGCCAATCCCCACGGGCACATTTTCGACCGCTGGGGTCAGGACGTCGTGTGGGACGGCACGGGGGCCCAGCCGTACCATGCCGTGCTGTTTTCGGGGGACATCGACTTCCCGCACAAGCATGCCGGTCCTCCGCAGGTGTATCAGCAGCGGACTCGTCCCTGTTCGGGGACTGAGACCCTGGCAAGCGCCCACTTCCCGGACGAGTACCAGGGGAACCTGCTGGTGTTGAACGTGATCGGGCTGCAGGGGATTTTGCGGTACAAGCTGGAAGACAAGGATTCGAGCCTGGGAGCGGTCGAGCAGGAACCGATGCTGACCTCGAGCGATCCGAATTTCCGTCCTGCCGATGTTGAGGTGGGGCCGGACGGCGCGATCTACATCGTCGACTGGCAGAATCCGATCATCGGCCACATGCAGCACAACCTGCGTGATCCCAGCCGCGACCAGGAGCACGGCCGGGTGTACCGCGTGCGGCACGCAACGCGCGACCTGGTGAAGCCGGCGAAGATCGCCGGCGAACCGGTGGAGAAGCTGCTGGATCTCTTGAAGTCGAAGGAAGACCGCGTTCGTTCGCGGACCCGCATCGAGCTGTCGGGCCGTCCGACGAATGAGGTGACCGCGGCTGCAACCAAGTGGCTGGCGGGCCTCGACAAGGCCGATCCCGATTACGAACACCATCGGCTCGAAGGGCTGTGGCTGTTCCAGAGTCACAATGTGGTGAACCAGGACCTGCTGCGGCAGGTGTTGAAGTCCCCCGTTCCATACGCCCGTGCGGCAGCGACGAAGGTGTTGACCGCCTGGCGTGACCGTGTGCCCGACACCCTGGAGCTGCTGCAGCAGCAGGTGAACGACGACAGCAGCCGGGTGCGGCTGATCGCGATCTGGGGTCTGAGCTACTTCCACGGAGCCGAGGCTTCGCGGGCGGCCGAGATCGTGGTGGAAGCGCTGCTGAAGCCCGACGACGCCTACATCAAGCACGTCTTGCAGGAAACGAACAAGACGCTGGACCGTCGGGTCCAGGCGGCGAAGTGATCCTCGCCTCGCAAGACGCTTGAAATTTCGATCGATCCCGCAAGCCGGGCCAGTCCACTGGCCCGGCTTGCAGCGTTTCCGGCCAAGTCAAAGTCTGTCATCAAAAAAACGTGGAATAGGCTTTCAGCCT
>DNUF01000075.1 GCA_003508595.1 Planctomycetaceae bacterium | reverse complement strand
ATGTCGCTTCCCGACACCCCGCTCTTCGTCAAAACCCACGATTTCATCGTCTGGCTGGTTCGGCATACCCAGCGATTCGCCAAGAACCTGCGGCACTCGTACACCAACCGCCTCGAATCACTGGCGTTTGACTTCGAACAGTCGCTGCTGGCCGCGAATGTGTGCCGCGGGCCTGACCGGGCCCGCTGGCTTGAGGTGGCCGATGGGCAGTTGTTGGGGCTGCGGGCTCTGCTGAGGTATGCGACCGACTGGCAGTTGTGGGGTGGACGCCAGACTCAATTCGCTGCAGAATCGATCGCTGAGCTGGGTCGCCTGTTGGGGGCCTGGCGCAGGGGAGTCGATCGGTGACCGTCGGTCCGTCGCGTGTCTTGCGTGGCGGCTCGTGGAACAACAACGGAGACAACCTCCGTTGCGCGAACCGCAACGACAACACGCCCGACAATCGGAACCACAACATCGGGTTTCGGTTGTGTTGGGGCGAGTGAGGTTGTTCCCGAATCGTCTGACTCCAATCCCCCTTCCCGGTCGCCGTCAGCCCGGCTGTCGGCGGCTTTCAAGAAGGGTCTCGATTGGTCTCACGCCCGATACCGGGTCTGTGCCGGTCTCCCCGGTCAACACGTCCGGTCTGTGCCAAGAGGACGACAAGATCGATTTCCTGGTACCCGGCGGGCCCGCGCCCGGCCGGGGCCGAAGCCGCGGCGACGCAGGGGGACTGGTAGCCCCACCGGGCCAACGCCCCCCTGCGTTTCTCACGCGTTCCCGTCCCGCACCATTTTCCTGCAACAACCGTTCCCCGCGCCATGGCCCGCTCGTTTGGTGGACTTTGGAAACAGATTGTCGCCTGGCCCAATCTTCAGTTGGCGTACCACCGTTGCCGTCGCCGCAAGCGGTATCGCCCGGCCGCCCTGCAGTTCGACTTTCAGTGGGAAGACAATCTGGTACTGCTTCAGCAGGAACTGGCTTCTGGCACGTGGCAACCCGGCCCCTATCACAACTTTCGCATCCGCGACCCGAAGCCTCGACTGATCAGTGCCGCCCCGTTTCGCGACCGAATCGTGCATCATGCGGTGGTCAACGTGCTGGAACAGCTCTATGAGCGTCGTTTCACACCCGACAGCTACGCCTGCCGCAAGGGGCGCGGGACCCATCGTGCCTGGCGCCGGGCCCAGCAGCTGCTGCGGAAGTATCCGTATTACCTCAAGACCGACCTCGTGAAATTCTTTCCCAACGTCGACCACGAGGTGCTGTTGACGATGCTGCGCCGCCGCCTTCGGGAAGCTCCGCTGCGCGAGTTGATTCGCCGCATTGTCGCCAGTGGTGCCGGTCTGCTGGATCGCGAGGCGTCGCGACACTGGTTTCCTGGCGACGACCTTTTTGCAGTGCTGCGTCCCAAAGGACTCCCCATCGGCAATCTCACCAGCCAGTTCTTCGCCAACGTCCTGCTCGACCCCATCGATCACCTTGTTCGGGAGGCGTGGCACGTGCCGGGATATGTGCGCTACGCCGACGATCTGGTGCTGTTTGCCGACTCGAAGGCCGCCCTGTGGCACTGGCGCGACGCGCTGCGGGACGCCCTGATTCCCCTGCGACTGAGACTGCACCCCGACAAGACGATCGTCGCCCCCTCGGTCGACGGTCTGAACTTCCTGGGACTGCGGCTGTTTCCGGAGGGACGGCGGCTGCAGCAGCGGACGATTCGGCGATTCGTGCGGCGCCGCCGGGCCCTTCAGCGTGGCTACGAGGCGGGAGAACTGCGTGGCCACCAGATCGAGCAGTCGCTGGCCGCCTGGCGCGCCTTCGCGAGGGATGCGAATTCGCGGGGGTTGTGTCGCGACCTGTGGAAACAGGTTGTCTTCCGCAGGTTTGGCAAGCGCCCCCGCCGGCGGAAGCCGGGCCCTCATCCTCCAGCACCCACCGAGGGTTGAGGCGTTGTGGGATCAACCTTGACTGGTATCTGGCTTGGCGGTGGCTGCCAGGGGACCTGCACCGGTTCGGTCTTTCCTTGGGCACACCACAACTCGTGCTGCTCGTACAGGTACTGAAAATGGGCGTAGGGGAGGGTAAAGCCCCGCTTGGGATTGGTCTGGATCTGATGCACCTTCTCCCAGCATCTTTTGATCGGCCCTCCCCAGGTGCAGAAGACGTACTCGCGATTGAGCAGTCCTTTGCTGACGAGGATTCCTGCAAACTCAAAGGTATGGCAGACTCGCTCGACCCTGGTCCAATCGCAATCCGTCCAGAGATCGGGATCGGCCGGAAAGGTCGGGCCCTGAACATGGGCGCGGGCGGCGCGCACCTCATCGGTTTGCAGCACCTGGCGAACCTCGAGCAACCCCTGCATGTTCAGCGACGACGTGAGGGCCGCGCGGGTCAGATCGAGTTCCCGGTGCTGCTGCCAGAGGGTGAAGACCAGACCGGCCAGCGTGAACGTCGAGACCAGGGCATTGAACGCGCCGTACAGGTCGCCGTATTGACCCATCAGGGGCAGAAACTGATTGTCGAACTGCACGACCTGGCGGCGGATGTACCACGGCCAGAACCACCACACGCCGCAGATCAGGACCAGCCACACCGCCCCGCCCATCAGCCACCCGCGAGACCAGCCCGGGACGGGCCCGTACGGATCGGCCGCTCGAGACGGGTGACCAGGCGACCGGTTTTTCGCGGGCGGGGGGGACGGTGCGGTTGGGGGCGGGAATGGGTGTTGGGGGGGAGGAGGGGTGGTCATGGGGATGGGACCAGAAAAAACGGCAGCGGCACAAGGGGTCTCCAGCGACCGTTAGACTACACGCGCACCGGGCGGGCTGGGTAGACTGCCGGAGTCTCCCGGCTGTCGAATCGATACCACACTGGATTCGTGAGCATGTCTGCCGCCAAACGTTCCACTGCCCCAGCCAAGTCCATCCCGGAACAATCCTGGCTGTTGCGGGGCGTTCGCAGCCTGCTGACGTGGTATCGTTACCTGTTTGCCTTCTGGGGATACGCGGGGTTCTATCACGACGCAGATCAACAATCGCCCACAGACAACGCGACATTGCAGGTTCACCGTCACCTCTGGATGGCCGACCTGACCTGGACCTTGACCCTGATTGCTGCGGTTGGCTTTTGGTTTGGAAACTGGTTCACACGCGAGCTTGTTCTACAGAGCGCAGGGTGGGGGCCGTATGTGCTGGCGGCCATTCTGTGGCGTTTGATCGACGCCTTCGTCAACGCGGCCGACGTCTCTCCGTTTGGCGCGGGGGCGGTACGGGCGGGGATCCGCAGTCCCGAGAAGAACCAGCGGTTGGTGCTGCTGAACCTGATGACGCTGGTGGAGGTGATCTTCTGGAACGCCAGCCTCACCTTCTACCTCTCGGAATGGGGGGTGGCCGAGTACGACAAACCATTTCGCACCCCCATCATCGACATGCATCCTGCGACACCGCTGGCAGACGGGATGGTCCACGCCCTGCAGACGTCGTTGAGCACCATCACCACCGTCGGTTACGGCACCTACGCACCCAGCAACCTGTGCGCCGTGCTGCTGGCGTTTCTGCAGACCTTCACTGGACTGCTGCTGATCAGCATGGTTGCGGCGGCGGCGATCAGTCTGACGGTGGCCCCGGCGGAGACTCCTCCCGCGACTCCGCCAGGCACTCCTCCCATTGCGAAATCGCCGACACAACTGACCGACACGGTGCTCGAAGTGATCCCCAAAGGCTTGTATGCACGGGAGTGGCTTCCGCTTGTGGCCACCCCCGCGATCATCTGGGTCTTGAAATACTGTCTCTTCGGGTAGTATCGCCGATCCTGGGATTTCGCACCTGACGCATCTCATTCCTGATTGAATGACTTTCGCTGACTGCCATGCCACGTGATCCGTTCTGTTCCAAGACTGCTGAAGCCTGGGCAAACTGTTGTCGAGCAATCCTATTCCCGCCGGCAAAAGGATTTCAGGAGATTGCCGTGTTTGGCAGTATTGTCAAAAGCGATTTCGATGAACACGGCAGCGATGTTGACATTCTCTTCCAATTCCATGACGAACGCGCACGCACTGCTGTTGCACGAGTCGCCGCCATGAAGACGGTTAAGGCGGCCTTGACCTCACTCACGCCCCATTTGCATCAGGAGCACGACGCAACTCAACGAGGACGTATTTCGAGCGAACTTTTCGCGACACGTTTCGAGACGGATCACAATCTCATAAAAAAGGTAGACAGATTCTTGCCGACCTCACGGCAAATGTTCAGTCTCCTGACTGACCGAAA
>DNUF01000034.1:3033-8482 GCA_003508595.1 Planctomycetaceae bacterium | reverse complement strand
AAACCGGGAGCCGTCCGAATTTGCGATGTCGGTTGGACGAACCGTTTTCCCGCCGAGGCAATCCGGTTCCGGGATTGGACCCGATGTGTTTCCGGTTTGGACGTAGCTCCTCGCATGGAAGATGGCACCAACACGGCACCCGGGACGGGGTTTCGATTTCGTGGATGCAATGTGCCGAAGGGGGACAGCGACGACAGGCTGAAAGCCTGTCCCACGACGAGGGAAGTTGGGGGGAGTGAGAGTGCTGAGCGGGATGGGAGATGGGGTGTGAGCGGGTGCGGAACGGATGTTGACGTCCGGGGGGTGGCGTGACAGAATCCGCGCGCCGCCGGGGGGGGACGCCCACAGCCCGGTCGTCGGGTGCTGGAGGGTGTGTCTGGCAGGCGCGGGACGGCGGGAAGCCGTTGTCGTGTGGCCCCCTGCCAGCCCGAGTCAACTTTGGCACCGCTGTCCCCGGTCGTCCCAGATCATTTCATGGATTCGAATTGTCCCATGTCGAGTGAACTGTCTCCTGCTGCGGCGGCGAGTTCCGGGGCGGGCCCCGTCCGCCGGCGGGGACCCCGCGGGGGGCGACTTTGGTTGTTCCGGTTCATCGTGGTGACAGTCGTCACCCTGGTGGCTGGCGAACTCGGATCCCGCGCCTTCTGGTACCTCCGGGGTGGTGTTCCCCTCACCGATCCGGGAAGGGTCCTGTGGTCGATCTATCCCGGCCTGAGAAAGGTCGACAAGCACCATCCCACGAACACCGACCAGACCTACGATGTGCTCCTGCTGGGAGCCTCGACCCTGAATCCCGAGTTCGGTCCGATTGAGCTGATGCTGCAGGAACGGCTGACGCGCGAACTGAAACGGCGCGTGCGCACCTTCAACATTGCCGAGGCGGGGCACATGTCCCGTGACAGCCTGCTGAAATACCAGGCGGTCGGAGCGGACCGGTTCGACCTCGTCGTGGTCTACGACAACATCAACGAAACCCGGGCCAACAACTGCCCGCCGGAGATCTTTCAGTCCGATTACAGCCATTTCGGGTGGTACCTCACCGCCAATGCCCTCGCACCCTACCACGGGCGGGCGCGCTGGGGACTGCCGATGACGTGCCGTTTCCTGGGCACCCTCGCCCAGCGGTTCCTGTCATCCGACAAGCTGGTCTCGCGGGGTGACCCCCGTGCCGACTGGCTCCCTTATGGCCAGACCGTGCGGAGTGCCGACTCGCTGCAGCACAACCTCGAAGAGATCGTCTCCATCGCCCAATCGCGGGGCGAGACGGTGGTGCTGATGAGCTTTGCCTTCCATTTCGTCGACGACTACACCCGCGAGAAATTCAAGAAGCGGCAACTCGATTACTGCCTGCATATTTCCCCGACCGACATCTGGGGGCCCCACGACCAGGTGCGGCATGGAGTCGAGGTCCACAACGAGGTCATCACCCGTGTGGCGCACGCCCATCCCGAAGTGATCTTCGTCGACCAGCAGGGGGCCATTGAAAGGTCGGGCCGGTTGTTCAACGACTCGTGCCACCTGACTTCCGAGGGGTGCCAGATCTTCGTCAACAACCTCGTCCAGGAACTGCTGCGGCGGGGAATTCTGCCAATCCCCGAACCCGAATCGCAGGAATGACCCTGGTCCCGGTGGGGGGTGTGGTCGGGGACAGGTCGGGCCCGCTGACAGATGCCAACCAGGGCCTGGGATGCGCGGTGCCTGTGGGGGTTTGGTCTCGCCGGCGGCGAGGCGCGTGGATGGCCGGCCTGGTTTACCGGAGTCGTTCACCCGGTCCAGCGGGCCGGTGGGAGGGAGTTTCCCCACTCGATAGAATGAGGGAGCCATGCGTGTGCTGCTTCTCATTCCCACGCTCGATCAATCTGGTGCCGAAAAGCAGTTGATGCTTCTGGCGACGGGACTGCCGCGCCCGGAGGTCGACGTGCGGGTCTGCTGCCTGACCCGGGGAGGCCCGTATCAGCAGGAACTGGAGCAGCAGGGGATCCCGGTCACCATTCTCCACAAGCGGTTCCGGTTCGACCCGTTGTGCCTCTCCCGGCTGCGCCGGTTGCTGAGGGAATGGACCCCCGATGTGCTGCACACCTGGCTGTTCGCCGGGAATGCCTATGGCCGTCTCGCCGCGGGACGGCAGCCGCGGTTTCCGGTTGTGATCTCCGAGCGGTGTGTCGATACCTGGAAAGCGGGCTGGCAGTTTCGTGTCGACCGGGCGCTGCTGCCCCGCACGACCCGGTTGATCGCCAATTCGCAGAGCGTGGCCGAGTTCTATCGCGGGCAGGGCTTCCCGGCCGATCGCCTGCAGGTGATTCCCAACGGGATCGATCTGCCGGACCCGCGCCCGGACCGGGACGCGATCCGGCGGGAACTCGACATTCCGCCGCACCTGCCGGTGGTCTGTTTCGCCGGTCGACTGGCGCGCCAGAAACGGATCGACGACCTGATCTGGGCGTTCGAGCTGATCCGGGCGACACGGACGAACGTTCTCTTCCTGATCGCGGGGGAGGGGCCCGAGGGGGCGAAGCTGCGGGAGTTTGCCCTTGGTCTTGGTCTCGAGCACCATGTGCGATTCCTGGGGCACCGGGAGGATGTGGGGCGCCTGCTGGCGGCCAGCGACCTGTTCTGGCTCGCCAGCGATTTCGAGGGGATGTCCAACAGTGTCATGGAGGCGATGGCGCACGGGTTGCCGGTGGTCGCCAGTGACATTCCTCCCAACCGCGAGCTGGTGGTTCCCGGCGAGACCGGCTACCTGGTTCCTGTGGGAGACCGGGCGGCGTTCACGCAGTTCGCCGACCGGCTGTTGTTCGACCCGGCGCTCGCCCGGCAGCTGGGAACGGCCGGCCGCGACCGCATTGCGACGGGGTTCAGCACCGCACGAATGATCGCCGCCCATCTCGACCTCTACCGGCAGGTTTGCCAGGCCCGGGAACCATGTGTGGCATAACGGGCATGGTCTGGACGGGGGGGTCACCCCCGCTTGAACCGGCCGTCCTGCGACAGATGACCGAGGCGCTGGTCCATCGGGGGCCCGACGACGCCGGCTATTACTTCTCGGGCCTGCCCGATCGGGAGTGGACGGGAACGGCACCCCTCGCCCCGCTGCCGCCCGGTCCCGGTGCGGCATTTGGGTTCCGGCGGCTGTCGATCATCGATCTCTCGACGGGACACCAGCCCCTCTCGAACGAAGATGGCACGGTCTGGATCGTCTTCAATGGCGAGATCTACAACTACCGCGAACTGCAGGCAGGGCTGACGGCCCGCGGTCACCGCTTCCGCACGCACAGCGACACCGAGACCATCGTCCATCTCTACGAAGAGCTGGGTCCCGCCTGTGTTGAACTGCTCCGCGGGATGTTTGCCTTTGCCATCTGGGATGAACCCCGGCAACGCCTGCTGCTGGCGCGCGACCGGCTGGGGAAGAAGCCGCTGGTCTACCGGCATGAGGCGGGCCGGTTGATGTTTGCCAGTGAGCTCAAGTCGCTGTTGACTGTCCCCGGTGTCCCCCGGCAGGTCGATCCGGCGGCACTGCTGGAATACCTCACCTACCAGTATGTCCCCCATCCCCACTGCCTGCTGCAGGGGTTTGCGAAGCTCCCCCCCGCACACCGGGCGATCTGGCAACAGGGAGAGCTGCAGGTCGAGCGGTACTGGCGACCGGGTTTCGAGGCGGGAGGGGGGAGAGGCCCGCACGTCGCGACGGACGACAGCGCCCCGCCGGTCCCCCGAACACGGGGCGAGGGGCAGGCGCTCTTGCGGAGCACCCTGGAAGAGGCGGTTCAACTGCGGCTGCGCAGCGATGTGCCGCTCGGGGCGTTTCTCTCGGGGGGGGTCGATTCGACGATCATCGCGGGGTTGATGCAGAAGTTTTCGCCGCGCCCGGTGCAGACCTTTTCGATCGGGTTTCCGGTCAAGTCGTTCGATGAGCGCGAGTACGCCCGCCTCGCGGCGCAGCACCTGGGGACCGACCACCACGAACTGGAGGTGGAGCCGCGGGCCCTGGAGATTCTTCCCCGCCTGATCTGGCACTACGACGAACCTTTTGCCGACAGTTCGGCCATTCCGACGCTGTACCTCAGCCAGTTGACCCGGCGGCACGTCACCGTGGCGCTTTCGGGAGACGGGGGGGACGAATTGTTCGCCGGGTATGACCGGTACCAGGCGGTGGCGATGGGGCAGTGGTACGACCATCTCCCCGGCCCGCTGCAGTGGATGGTGTCGCACCGGATGTGGCAGGCGATTCCGGCGTCCACCCGGCAGAAGTCGCGGCGGCGGCGATTCAAGCGGCTGCTCTCGGCACTGCGTTACACCCCCACCCGCCGGTACCTGAAGTGGATCTCGATTTTTGATGACGAGCGGCTGTCGGGGCTGCTGTCGGACGAACTGCGCGAGACCCTGCGACAGAACGACCCGGCCCGGTTTCTGCTGCAGAGTTACCTGGAGTGTCCCAACCGCGATTTCGTGACGCGGACCACGTGTGCCGACCTGCTGACGTATCTTCCCTGCGACATTCTCAACAAGGTGGACATTGCCAGCATGGCGTGTTCGCTGGAGGTGCGCTGCCCGTTTTTGGACCAGCGGGTGGTGGAGGCGGCGGCCCGCATGCCGCTGGGGTGGAAGCTGCGGGGGCGGCGGGGGAAGCAGATCCTTTCGGAAACCTTTGCCGACCTGCTGCCCCGGGCGATTCGGGAGCGTCCCAAGATGGGGTTTGGCATTCCACTGGATGTCTGGTTCCGGGGAGAGCTGCGGTCGCTGATCGAGCAGACGCTGCTGGATCCGGTCTCGCTGGGGCGGGGCTGGTTCCGTCCCGAGGGGGTGGAGCAGCTGGTGCAGGAACATGTCGACAACCGGTGGGATCATTCGTACCGGCTGTGGTCGCTGCTGGTGTTTGAGCTCTGGCAGCGGCAGTTTGTCGACAGCATTCCCAGTCCCCCCGCGGGGGGGATCTGGAAACCCGGAAAGACAGCATGACCGCGGACGTTCTCTTCGAGATCTTCGTGATTCTCGTCTTGTTTGCGGCGAATGGCCTGTTCGCCGCCGCCGAGCTGGCGCTGGTCTCGGCAAACCGGGGGCGGTTGAAGGAGCAGGCCGAGCAGGGACACCGCCGGGCCCAGGCGGCCCTGCGGCTGGCCGGGAATCCGAATCACTTTCTCGCCACGATCCAGGTGGGAATCACGCTGGTGGGGACCCTGGCGGCCGCCTATGGGGGGGCTTCCCTGGCGCGGGAACTGGAGACCGGGCTGCGGTCCATCGGCTGGACCTGGCTGTCGACGGTGAGCCGGGAGCTGTCGCTGGGGATCGTCGTGCTGGCGATCACCGTCGGCTCGATTCTCGTGGGGGAACTGATTCCCAAGCGGATCGCCCTGCATGACCCGACGCGGGTGGCGGTCGCCCTCACGCCGCTCGTGGCATGGCTGGAGGTCGTGACCCGTCCGGTGGTCTGGCTGCTGGGCCGGGTGAC
>DNUF01000034.1:0-2686 GCA_003508595.1 Planctomycetaceae bacterium | reverse complement strand
TTCGAGGCGCTGCAGCTGGGGGACCGCATCGTGCGGCAGGTGATGCGGCCGCGCATCGACATCGACGCGCTGGATGTCGAAACTCCTGCCGACGAGCTGCTGGGGACCATCGCGATGGCGGGGTTTTCGCGGCTGCCTGTCTACGAGCACGACCTCGACCACATCATCGGGTTTGTGCATCTGAAGGATGTGCTGCGGCAGCATTATCTCGGCTGGCAGCTCGACCTGCGGAAGTTGATCCGCAAGGCGATGCTGGTGCCCGACACACTGCGCCTCGACCAGCTGCTGGTGCGCTTCCAGGAAGAGCGGAACCAGCTGGCGATTGTCGTCGATGAATATGGGGCCACCCGTGGCATGGTGACCCTGGAAGATGTGCTGGAGGAACTCGTGGGGGAATTGCTGACCGAGCATCACGAGCGGGTCGAGCAGATGATCGTGCCCGATGAGCAGGGGGGTTGGCTGGTCGACGGGACGGTCAGCCTGGCCGATCTGCTGGAGTCAATTGGGGCGACCCAACTGCTGTCGCGGCTCCCCCGAAATGTCAGCTCGGTCGCCGGACTGGTGCTTGACGAGTTGGGGCGCATTCCCAACCTGGGAGAGCAGGTGTCGTGGCAGGGGCTGCGGCTGGAGGTGGTCGACCTGGATGGCCGGCGGATTGACCGGCTGCGGGTGTGGCGCGAATCGCCCCCCGCGTGAGGGGTGGCGTGCGGCCAGGTTGTGACGGGTTTGAAGTGGGCCCGCATGGACGCCGATCAGGGATCGGCCGTGGTGGTGTTCCGCGAGGATGGCCGGCGGAGGGGACGTCCCCGCAACGCGCCCGTGGGGCTTCCCTTCCAGACGGCCGGTTCGCCGGCGACGAAGACATGCCGGACTCCCGTGGCGTACGCATGCGGATCGTCGTACGTCGCCTGGTCGATGAACGACTCGGGATCGAACACGACGAGGTCGGCCACCAGGCCGGGTTCCAGCCGGCCGCGGTCCTTCAGCCCGAGGATCGCCGCGGGCAGGCTGGTGGCGCTGCGGATCGCCTGCTCGAGTGTCACGACCTGTTCGCGCTGCGCATAGTGACCGATCTTGCGGGGGAAGGTCCCGTAACTGCGCGGATGCGGCCGGTCGGCACCGGGGAGATAGGCCCGGCCATCGGAGGCGGTGGCGACCCAGGGGAGGGCCATCACGAAGCGCACGTCTTCTTCCCGCATGCCGAAGTTGACGACGGCGGCCCCGCCCCCCCGGACGATTTCGAGGACCAGTTCGAGGGGGCTGGTCTGGCGTTCGGTGGCGAGATCGGCGAGCGACTTGCCGGCCCAGAGAGGTTGCCGGGCGTAGCGGGCGAGGCGGATGCGGGCTCCCCCCGCGGTCCGTTCCAGAGACTGCTCGATCGCCTGGCGGACCCGGGGACCCGTTTCGGGATCCTCCAGGCGGGCGAGCATTTCCCGGTTCCCGCCGGCCCGTGCCCAGGCGGGGAGCAGTGTCGCTTCGAGTGACGTGCTGGAGGCGATGTAGGGGTATTGGTCGGCGGTGACGTTCTGGCCGGCCGAGCGGGCCTGTTCAATCCGTGCGGCCGCCCGTTGGACCAGTCCCCAGGCCTCTTCCCCCGACGCCTTGAAGTGGGAAATGTGAACCGGGCAGCCGGACTTTGTTCCGATGTCGAGCGCTTCGTCGACCGCAGCCAGCAACTGGAGCCCTTCACCACGGATGTGGCTGACGTAGAGTCCGCCGGTTTGGCCCACGACCTGGGCGATGCTGGCGATCTCGGCGGTGCTGGCATACGAGCTGGGGACGTAGATCAGCCCGGTTGACAGGCCCCAGGCCCCGGCTTCCATCGCCTGTCGGGTCAGGTCGCGCATCTGCTGAATTTCGTCGGGGGTGGCGTCTCGCTGGGCGAGGCCGACGACCTGCTCGCGCAGGCTTCCCTGCGGCAGCAGGTGGGCGACGTGGGTGCCGCAGCCCGACTCTTCGAGACGGCGGTAGTAGTCGCGCGCATCCACCGGACCCGAGCCGCAATTCCCCGTGACGATGGTCGTGCAGCCCTGCATCAGGAAATTGACGTTGGCACGCGTCTGGGGATCGACGACCTGCGAGTCGCTGTGGTTGTGCAGGTCGATGAAGCCGGGGGCGATCACGAGACCCCGGCAGTCGATTTCCTGGGCGATGGTTCCCCGCTCGAACGTCCCCACGGCGACGATTTTCTGGCCGCGGAGGGCGATGTCGGCGCGGAGTCGTGGTTGCCCGGTGCCGTCGATGACCGTGGCCCCGGTCAACAGCCAGTCGGCATCGACCGGATCGGCTTGGGCGGCGAAGGGGAGCCCGCACAGCAGCGTCCACACCCACAGCAGCCGGGGGACTTGCGGGTTCCACCAAGTGCTGAATCGACAGATCCGGAGGGTCAGGTCCCTGGGCACAGGCATGGAGGGGCACCAGGCGTGCAAAATGAGTAACAACCCCGGAAGTGGTCCGCAGGGACAACAACTCAGGAGATTGGGGAAGTCAGGAGGGGGGATACCAGATGGGTGAATTCGATTTCAACCAAGCGTCTGTGCAGGCTCAGGGGGTCCCGGTGCGATTTGCGGGGTTTCGATTGCACGCGGAGCAAGAATAAGACCCGGCAACCGGTCGAGATTTTTCCAAGACGAGATGTAAAAAATATTCTCCAGAAAGGCGAAAAGTTATTAGTTTTCTTTCTGGA
>DNUF01000146.1:19529-48523 GCA_003508595.1 Planctomycetaceae bacterium | reverse complement strand
CCGCCTGTTCGGGGTCCGAGACCAGGATCAGCGATTGCTTTTTTCGCCCCAGGTACCAGCCTGGATGCAGGGCCGATTCGAGTTTCCAGCGAATCTCAAATGTCAGTTCGAACTGGAAGCCACCCCGTCCGTGGTCTTTCCGCCAGATTTGACTCTGGCCCCCGCGAACCACCCAAAACGATTCGGGAGCGGGCTCCTTCACCAGCGACAGCGGAACTTCCCCCGGTTGTGATCCTGCCGACAGCCAGAGACCGTCGAAATCCCCCGGGACCAGCCGCGACTCGTGGGGACGACCCAGAAATTCGACCGCGTCTCCGCGCACTCGCAGCAACACCTGCTCACCAACCTTCCACTCGGTCGGGTCCTGTTTCCGGGGGGGAAACTTCAGGCGATCTCGACCCCGGACCGGCGGTGGGACGAGTGTTCCGTAGCGGCCATCCTGGAATTCCACCAGTTCCCAGACCTGTTTCGGAATCAGGACGGGCTTCCCCTCCCTGGTTGCGAGGCCCGACACACCGGTCCAGGTTTCGCGCAGGATGGAATCGACATACTGGGCGCGGGCCGTCGTCGGCAACACTCCGAGCACAACTCCCAACAGCAGCCCCACGAAGGGTGTGGAACGACGCATGGCATTCTCCCGAAATCCACGACGCGCGGGAATTCCCCGGCCGACTTGTCATTTTCAGCGACGCCTCGGGAAAATGCCACCGCATCGATTTCCTTCCCGGGGTTCAGGACTCAACTCATGCCACTGTTGCCGGACCACCCGCGCCACGCCCGGCTCGTCGCCGGATGGTTCACCCTCGCCTTGGCCCTGGTCGCCGCCCATCCCACGGCCAGCCTGGCCCAGCAACAACCGGTGAATTCCGACCGGGTCTACACGCGGTCGGTCGTGGCCGCCGATCATGCGTTGGCAAGCGAGGCGGGACGGCAGATGCTGCTGGAGGGAGGCAATGTGGTTGATGCCGCCGTGGCCACCTCACTGGCCCTGTCGGTGGTCCGACCGGGAAGCAGTGGCATCGGGGGGGGAGGCTTTCTGATGTACTGGGACGCAACCGAACAGACCTGCCATGTGTACGACTATCGCGAGTCGGCCCCGGCACGGGCGACGGTGGCGATGTACGCGGGGATGAAGGCCGATGGATCGGAATCGCCAAGCCTGCGCGGGGCGCTGGCCGTGGCGGTGCCGGGCGAAGTCGCCGGACTCTGCCGGGTCCACGCCCGGCACGGGCGACTGCCACTGTCGCAGGTCGTCGCCCCGGCCCTGCGATTGGCCCGCGAAGGAGTCCCGGTCGATGCCCACGACGTTGAGGTACAGGCCGAGTTGCTGGAGGACTTTCAGCGATACCCCGACTACACACAGACCTACGCCACGCTCTGGAAACTCTACGCCAACTCGGGACGGCGGTGGCAGGTGGGGGACCGGTTCCAGTCCCCACTGGCAGCGGTGCTGGAGCGAATTTCCCGCGATGGGGCAGCCGGGTTTCATGAGGGGGAAGTGGCCGAAGCGATTGCCCGGGAAGTGGCCCGGGGAGGGGGTCTCGTCACAGTCAACGATCTGCGCACCCAGCAGCCGGTCAGACGTCGTCCTCTGGTCCTCCACCGGAAGGGGCGGATCATCCACACGATGCCTCCCCCTTCGAGCGGCGGGATCGCGCTGCTGGAGTCGCTGCAGATTCTCGACACGCTCGACAGCCGGCTCGGCCCCCTGCCCCCCGGACCGTCGGCTGCCTTCTATCACCGGTTGGCCGAGACTTTTCAACATGCGTTTGCCGACCGGGCGCGATTCCTGGGAGACGCCGACTTCGTCCCTGTTCCCATCGCCACCCTGGTCTCGGCTCCGCACGCCGTTGAGCGGGCCGGTCGCATTGAACCGGAGCGGACCTTTCCCACCGAGAGCTACGGCAGCCAGACCTTGCCGGACGACCATGGCACGAGCCACTTCAGCATTCTCGATGCCCGGGGGAACGCGGTCGCCTGCACCGAGACCATCAATACCCTGTTCGGCAGTTTCGTCGTCGAACCGACGTTTGGCATCGTGCTGAACAACCAGATGGATGACTTCACCGCCCGGCCGGGAGAACCGAATGCCTTCGGTCTGATCCAGAGCCCCGCCAATGCGGTCGCACCGGGGAAAAAACCACTGTCGAGCATGACTCCCACGATCGTCACACACGAGGGGCAGGCTGAATTTGTCGTTGGTGCGTCGGGAGGCCCGCGCATCATCACCGCCACGGCACAGGTCCTCTGGCGAATGAGTGAATGGGGCGAGTCTCCCGGTGAGGCGGTTGTGGCCCCACGGGTGCATCACCAGTGGCTCCCCCGGCGGTTGAGTGTCGAGTCGGGATTCGACCGCGGATCCCAGGCAACACTGGAGGCCTGGGGGCATCCGGTGCAGGCCCGGGACGAAGGGGCGGCCGTGCAGGCAGCCTCGCGGACAGCCGCCGGACTGCGTGCGGCGAGTGATCCGAGGAAACATGGGCGTCCGGCGGGGGACTGAACCTGATCCCGGCTCCCGAGCGGTTTTTTCGCACGAGAATCTCACGTTCCCCCTCATTCCACGGGAAGGAAGCGAGACTGGCCCCCTCACCCCGCTTGTCATTCTTCTACAATGACACAGATCTCTGGGCCCTTTCACCGCTCCCGAAAGCAAACGATGTCGAACCTCCCCCGCACCCTCGGCGAACTCAAGGCGAGTGGCTGGAAGAGCGTCCCCGTCAAACAGGAAATGCGCCGCAACCTGCTCGCCAAGCTGCGCGCTGGCGAATCGCTGTTTCCGGGGATCGTCGGTTATGAAGAGACCGTCGTCCCCCAGATCGCCAATGGCATTCTCTCGCTGCACGACATGCTGTTCCTCGGTCTGCGGGGACAGGGGAAGACCCGCATGCTGCGGCAACTGGTGCAGTTTCTCGACCCGGTGATCCCGATGATTGCCGGTTCCGAATTGCGGGATGATCCCTACGCGCCGATCTCGAAATTTGGTCGCGACCAGGTGCGTGACCGGGGGGATGACTGTCCGATCGACTGGCTTCCCCGCGATCAACGATACTACGAAAAGCTGGCGACCCCCGACGTCACCATTGCCGACCTCATTGGAGAAATCGACCTCATCAAGCATGCCGGGGGCAAGCATCTCGCCAGCGAAGAAGTGCTGCACTACGGGCTGATTCCCCGCAGTCACCGCGGGATCTTCTGCATGAACGAACTGCCCGATCTGGCCCCCAAAATCCAGGTCGGCCTGTTCAATGTGCTCGAAGAACGTGACGTGCAAATCCGGGGCTTTCCCGTGCGTCTGGAACTGGATGTCGCGATGGTCTTCAGTGCCAATCCTGAGGATTACACCAATCGCGGACGGATCGTCACGCCGCTGAAGGACCGGATTGGCAGCGTCGTCCAGACCCACTACCCCAGCACCCGGGATCTCGGAATGCAGATCACCCGGGAGAACGCCTGGGCCGAACGGGATGGTGGCATCGACGTGCGGGCACCCCGCTTCCTGCAGGAGGTTGTCGAAGAGACGGCCCGACTCGCCCGCGGCAGCAGCCATGTCAACCAGGCGTCGGGGGTCAGCGTGCGAATGTCAATCGCCAATCTCGAGAACCTGCTCTCGAATGCCGAACGGCGGGCCGCCCAGCAGGGGGCCAGCCACGCTGTGGCCCGGCTGAGCGATCTCACGGCCCTGCTCTCCAGTTCGCGCGGCAAGCTCGAACTGACGATGGCTGAAGAACCCGACCAGCAGGACAAGGTCCTGCAACGGATTGTCGAAGAGGCGGTCAAGAACGTGTTTGATCAACGGCTGAAGACAGCCACGTTCAAGAACGTTGTCGAGCACGTGGAGTCGGGCAAGAACCTGGAGATCAGCGACCGTCTGACGGTCGCCGAGTGCCTGTCGCGGTTCGCCCAGGTGCGGGAGTTCGCGAACCAGATCAAGACCCTGACCCGCGAACTCGATCCGGACCTCGCCCAGGGGCCCCATGCCGAGGAATTGCAGGTGGCGGTGGGCGAACTGGTGCTGGAAGGGCTCTACTGCCACAACCGGTTGAACAAGGCCGCCAAGGGGAACCAGACGTCATTCAAGGCGTAGTCCCGAGAGCCGACGGGAAGCGCTCCACGGCGAATCGAAGCAGAGTCGACTCGTCGATCCCGGGAGCGCCGGAAATACTCTCTCGACTGAGAGAACAACAATTCACCAGGCCGCGGGAATTCTTTCCTGCGGCCTGGTGGCATTCCTGCGGGGAGGACGATCACTCGCCCATCACTCGGCCGGTGGTTCAACCCGGTAGACCTGTCCTCCCAACTTGACCACCACGGGCTCGCTGAAGGCGAGGTACTTTCCCGCCTGCCCTTCGAGTGAGGCGGCAACTTCGAAGAACTCGGGACTGAATTGCCGGATCGGCTTGGCCTGCTGGAGTTCTTCCTCGGTCACCTCGGCATCCTGCCAGACATTCTGCTTGCGGTAGAAGGTCTTGCGGCTGACCTGGCGCACGCTGGTGGTGACAGTCGCCCGTCCCTCGGAATCCTGCAAGACCACTCCACGGCCTTTCGACTCTGACAGTTTCTTGACCTCCCCTTCGGCCAGCTTCCCGTCGGCCGCCAGCCCCCCGGCCGCCGGTGCGGTGTTGGCCCGCTGCAGGTTTCCCTTGAAGGCTCGCTGCTCCACTCCCGCCTGGCCAGAGACCTTCCCCAACTCCTCGCGGGTGACAATCGAGGCACGGCGACTGAGGGTCGCGCGGTCTTGGACCGAGCCCCCTTCGTCGGCCAGGAACGACGTGTAGGGGGTGAGAATCCCATGCTTGAGCGACAACTGCACCAGTTCGTCGATCAGTTCCTGGTTTTGTCCCCGCAGATCGATTTCATCGATGATCTCCCCAATCCGGCGGGTCGCCCAGAGTTTCTCGATGAAGGCATACGATTCGTCCATCGAGCGAACGGGAAAGGTCCCCTCTCCCGCAAAGCTTTTCGTGTCTTTTCCCTGCCGACCTGACAACTGGAATTTCACGGGACCATTCACCCTGTAGCGTCCCACGTAGACCAGTTGCTCTCCCTGATAGAGATCGGTCAACTGCCGGGGATAGGTCCGCGACACCACGGACTCCTTCTGACCTCCCACCTCCAGATCCAGTTTCAGGTCGGTGAGGACAGGGGCACCGATTTTGCCGTACAGACTGGCCACACTGGTCTCGATGTTTTCATTCGGCTTCACGTAAACCGAACGGCCACGGTGGTCGGAGGCGAGCCGGTCGAGCAACCGTCCGTTGACATCGAAGCCGACACCGAATGCATAGACCCGGGCCTGCACCAGGTTGTGCTGCCGGGCATTCGCGGCAATCTTCTGCTCGTTGGTCTCCCCCACCGTCGGCAGTCCATCGGTCATGAAGATCACGTACGTGGGTCGCTGCGGGTCCTGCAGTGACTGGAACGATTTCGTCAGGGCCCCGTCAATGTGGGTGCTTCCGCCCGCGTAGAGTCCCTCAACAAACTGCAGGGCCGACTTGACGGTGGCCTCGTCGCCGCGCTGCAATTCCGGACGGAACAGTTCCACATTCGAGTCGTAGGTGACGATGTTGAAGAGATCGCCGGGCTGAAGTCGCTGCAGCAGAAAACGCAGGGCCTCCTTCGCCTGGGCCATCTTGGGGCCGCTCATGCTGCCCGACTTGTCGAAGGCAAACAGCATCGTCCGCTCGATCCTGGCTTCGGCCGCCGCCTGGATCTCGGGCGTCGCGAGCAGCAGGAAATATCCCTCCTCCGACTCACTTGGGCGGTAGCCGAGGATGTTCATCCCGACGAGCCCATTGACCGTGCCATACAGCAGCCTCAGGTCATCGGGGGAATAGCCATTTTTCAGGGAAAGTCGGGCCACCGCATGATGGTCGTCGGGACGGGTGATCTCGACGGAATGCGTCGGGCTGTAGACGGTCTTCAGCTGATCATGTGATTCGATGCGGATGGTCACATCGAGGGACTCGACCGGCTTGTTCGAATGCTTGGTCGTCCCAAGGGGGAGGTGCAGGTCGATCAGCCCCGACTCTTTCTTGAGCAACTGGGTGTATCGAATCTCGACCTTCCGTTCGGCCCCGGGTGGAATCGGAAACACGCTGGTCTGGAACAGCCCCTGTCCCAGGTATTCGAGCAGCGCCGGGTCGCGGCGGGCCCGCACGATTTCTTCATAGATGCGTCGGGCCTCGTCTTTCTTCAGCAGTTTGCCCGGCAACTCCTTGCCATCCACCAGCAAGGTCACGCCACTGATCGCCGCCTCATCGGGGAGGGGAAAGGCGAAGACCGCTTCGAGGACCTGGCTGCCGGTATTCTGAAAGACCTGGGTGACCTGAACCTTGGCCAACTGCTCGACGACCCCGACCTGCATGTCAACCTGCCGAATCCGATAGTCGGTCGAGCGCGGTGGGGGGGACGGGATCGGCGGGGGGAGACGCCGCATTCCGCTGTCCACGATCACCAGCTGGGCGACGGTGGGACTGACCAGCAGTCCCCAGGCGAGCAGAGCCAGCCCAGCCAGACGGACCCGGCCGACAACACCCGGCTTCGGCAGCAACCACGAACGGGGAATCATGTCACCACTCCTTCGAATCGAGAAACCCGTCAGCCGCGGGGCCATCCCCCCCGCGGTCGCAATCACAGTTCTGAGACAAACTCAAAGACGAAAGAGTTCCCGGGAAATGTGGACTCTTCCGGACAATCAGGCCCAGGCCGAGTCGGCCAACTCCGAATCGCCCGTCCGCAGTCGCGTCACCAGCTGCTGCAACTGCCGCTGCAGCACATCGAACCGCCCCGGTTTCGAAAGGTACGAATCAGCCCCGCAGGCGAGAGCCCGCTTGACATCCGACTCGAGATTCGAGGTCGACAGCAACACGACGGGGATTTGTCGCAGGCGCGGTTCGGATTTGAGCAACTGCAGCACTTCGATCCCGTTTCGTCCGGGAAGATTCAGATCCAGCAAGACCAGGTCGGGTGGGGTCTGTTGACGCACGCACTCTGCCACCCGCTGCAGTCCCCGTTCACCGTCGGTCTCGGTGGCGAGCAGTTCGACCCCATCCAGTCCTTCGAGCGCCTCCTGCAGGAGCAGGATGTCATCTTCGTTGTCGTCAATCACCACGATCTGCAGGGGACGGCGGGGGGTCATGGCCCTTCCCCCGAGGCGGCGAAGGTCATGATGAACTCGGAGCCTCCCCCGTCCCGGGATTGGACCCAGGCACGCCCCCCGTGGCGCTCGGCCACCCGCTTCACAATTGCCAATCCAGCCCCAGTCCCCTCAATCTCCCGTCCCACCCCCCGCTGGAACAATTGGAAGATCCGCTCGGCAAATTCCGGCGGGACCCCCGGGCCCCGATCACGCACCACCAACCCCTGCCCGGCGGGGCCCTCCCAGGGTGCGATCTCAATCTCGGGGGGAACCCCCGGCCGGGTGTATTTCAGGGCGTTGGAAACCAGGTTGTAGACCGCCTGGGTCGCCCAGCGACGATCGGCCCGCAGCACCGGAAGGGGCCCCTGGACCGAGATGGTGCCGTGCGTCTCACGAATCCGCACGTCGAGTTGACGCAGCACATCATCCACCACCGCCTGCGCGGGGACCTCGGCCGAGCGATCGGTCGACCGCTCGATCCGGGACAGCATCAACACGTCCTGCAGCAGGTGATCGAGGCGTTCGCCCGCCCGGACCACCCGGCGGAGGAAATCGCGTCCCTTGTCATCCAATCGATCCCCATATCGATCCAGCACCATCCGGGAAAAACTCTGGATCGCCCGCAACGGCTCCCGCAGGTCATGGGAAGTGACGTACAGCAGGGTCTCCAGATCGTCCTTTTTCGCCCGAATTTCCTCGGCCGACCGGCGGGCCTCGGTCACATCCCGGAAGACCACCACCCCTCCCCGGGCGCGGCCGTCGGCATCCCGCAGGGGGCGACCATTCACACTGATCACCCCCGGCTCGGGCCGATGTGGGTTCCGCACGAGGATTTCCTGGTTTTCCACGGTTTGTCCCTGGATCGCCCGCGTGAGCGGCAACTCACCCGGAGCCAGCGGAGTGGTTCCATCGGGGTGATACAGTCCATAAATCTCGGCCCATTTCTCCCGGCCCACCTGCGTCGCTCCCAACCCGACAATCCGGGCAGCCGCCGGGTTCCAGCGGAGGAACTCCCCCTGCTCATCAGCCACCACCACACCATCGGCGAGGCTGTTCAGAATTGCCTCCAGCAGTTCCGCCTGTTCTTCGAGTTCATCCCCCTTGCGCTTCAGTTCGAGGTTTTTGGCTTCCAGCTCGCGGGTTGAGGCTTCGAGCGACATCTCGGCGCGCCGTCGGTCGGTGACATCCGACACGAGAATCTGCGTCCCCACGACCTGTCGGCTGGCGTCATAAATCGGACTCTTGTGAACCTGGACCCAGCGGACTTCGTCTCCGCGCTGGTACGACTCGATCTCATCGATCGGCAGGCCGGTCTGCAGGACCTTTTCATCCCCAGCCCGGTAGCGGTCGGCCAATTCGGCGGGAAACAGGTCGTAGTCGGTGTGTCCCAGGATTTTCGGCAGGGAGAGGCTGGAAAACTCCAGGAACTTGCGGTTCACAAAGGTGTATTGATGCTGGCGATTCTTGCGCAGCACCGCCTGCGGCAGGTGATCGACCAGCGAGTGGTAGAGTGCTTCGGAATCGCGCAGGGCCTGGTCGGCTTCGATTTCGAGGGTCGATTTCTGCTGCTGGACCAGGGCCAGTTGTTCGCCCCGCTGATCGGCCATCTGCTTCAGGCGGACCTCCGATTCCTTCAACTGCCGCTGGGCCCGAATCAGCGGCAGGACTGTCAGCACGATCCCCCAGCATGACACCAGCATCCAGGCCCGGGGCTCCCAGTCGCTGCCACGCCGATGCTGCACCGCCATGGACAGGGCCGACACCAGGACGCAGAGACAGAGGGTCCAGCGCAGCGAGCCGGTGCGGGCGGCAATCCAGACGGGCCAGAGATAGAGAATGGCATGGTGCGATCCCTGGGTTCGCCACGCCAGATCCACCGCGCAGACCAACAGCGCGGTCACCGCGCTCATCACAAATTCCGGAGCCAATGCCATGCCGACGTCCTTCACCGGGGGAGGCCTGAACATATCGCCGGGCCAATCCCGGGGCCACTCTCTGCCGGACCACCCATTTCTCAGGCCCTCCTGCCAACTTCCCGTCGACCGAAGACTGCCGAGCCGCCTCGTGGCCGACACAGACCTGCTAAACTCAGCCAAGAATCCTCTCACACTCCCCGGTCATGACCACACCAGCTCCCACGCCGCAACCTGCTTCGGCCAGTGCCCCCCCGGCCAATGACGACAGTCCCTCCTCCAGTGTGATCTGGATCGCCGCCCTTGCGCTGGCGGGAATTGCGCTGCACCTCGCCTGGCGCTGGGGCTGGCCATCTCAGTCCAGCGAGGGGCCAGTCGCACCGCACAACTGGCCGTTGCTGGTGGTCCTCGCCCTGGGAGGAACGCCCCTGGTCTGGGAGTTGACCCGCTGTGCCTTGAGGGGGCAGTTCGGGTCCGACCTCCTCGCCGCCATTTCGATCATCACATCGGTGCTGCTGGGCGAGTACCTGGCGGGGGCGCTGGTGGTACTCATGCTCTCGGGCGGCCAGGCGCTCGAATCGTATGCCATCCGCAGTGCACGCTCGGTGCTGAATGCCCTCGCCAAGCGCATGCCGACAGTCGCACATCGCCGGTCAGACGGTTCGCTGTCGGATATCCCTCTCGAGGCGGTCGCCGTCGGTGACCAGTTGCAGGTCTTTCCCCACGAGATCTGCCCGGTCGATGGAACCGTCATCGACGGGCACGGCGTGATGGACGAATCATATCTCACCGGCGAGCCATACCGGATCTCCAAGGCTCCCGGGACCACCGTGCTGTCGGGGGCAATCAACGGCGAGTCCGCGCTGACCATTCGGGCCGACCGGCTGCCCGTCGACTCGCGCTACGCGCGCATCATGCAGGTGATGCGCGATTCGGAACAACACCGGCCCCAGATGCGGCGGCTGGCCGACCAACTGGGGGCTTGGTACACGCCACTGGCAATCCTGATCGCCACCGTCGCCTGGGTCCTGTCGGGAAGTCCCGGCCGTTTCCTGGCCGTTCTCGTCGTGGCCACTCCGTGCCCGCTGCTGATTGCCATTCCCGTCGCCATCATCGGGGCGATCTCACTGTCGGCCCGGCGTGGAATCATCGTGAAAGATCCAGCCGTGCTGGAGAAGATCGACACCTGCCGTACCGCGATCTTCGACAAGACGGGAACTCTCACCTATGGCGAGCCCCGCCTGACCGACCTGCTGCCCAGCCCCGGCCACACATCAACCGACCTGCTGTCACTGGTGGCGAGTCTTGAGCGCTATTCGAAGCATCCGCTGGCCAATGCCATCTCTGCGGTCGCCCGCGAACAGAACGTGGTGCTGCACGAAGCCCAGCAGGTAAGCGAGCCCCCCGGGCAGGGACTGCAGGGGACGGTTGCCGGGCATACGGTGGAGGTGACCAGCCGCCGACGAGTGCTCGCTCGACAGCCCGAACTGGCAGAGTCGCTCCCCGCCCAGGCCGGGGGACTGGAATGTGCGGTGCTGGTCGATGACACCTATGCCGGCCTGCTCCGCTTCCGGGACACCCCTCGGGACGAGGGAGCGAAGTTTGTCCGGCACCTGGGTCCGGCTCACCACTTCGATCGGCTGATGCTTGTCTCGGGCGACCGCCAATCCGAGGTGCAGTACCTGGCCGACCTGGTGGGGATCCGCGAGGTTCATTTCAGTCAGACGCCCGAGCAGAAACTGGAACTGGTCCGGCGGGAGACCGCCGCCGCGCCCACGCTGTTCATGGGGGACGGCATCAATGACGCCCCCGCCCTGACCGCGGCCACTGTCGGCCTGGCATTCGGACAAAACAGCGAGATCACTTCGGAGGCAGCCGGTGCCGTCATTCTTGACAGCTCGCTGGCGAGGGTGGACGAATTCCTGCACATCAGCCGGCGGATGCGGACAATCGCCCTGCAGAGCGCGGTGGGGGGAATGGCCCTGAGTGTGGGGGGAATGCTGCTGGCCTCGACTGGCTGGCTGACTCCGGTGGCCGGGGCGGTGACCCAGGAGGTCATCGACGTTCTGGCGGTCGTCAATGCCCTGCGTGCCGCCCTGCCTCCCCGTCATCTGACCGACTTTGGATGATCGACGGGAATTGACCGGCATCGCGTGGGCTCCCTGAGTCTCGGGCGATTGTCCATCCACGGGTCCTGTCTGGTTTGCCGAACCAGTCACAGTTTCCAAGGGCCGCCGGGGATCGACCATCGATGTCCGAGGGAGAAGCACTCCCACCACCGGCCGTTCCAGGGGGGGGCGTATCCGCGGGCAAAAGCCAAGACTTCCGGGGGATGCACCGGCAGTCTGCAACGATTGGATCGATTACGACGCGACTGACGCCGGTTCGCCAGTCCTCCGGAGGAAGCCGTGTCAAACTTGAGCGATTCCGAAAGAGAACCCGATTCTGCCGAACTCAACCTTCAGGGCAAGCCCGGGGACGGAAACTGACTCGGACAGGCGATCACCGGCACAGTCCCCCCTATCGTGTCGAATTCTGTGGCCGTATCATTTTCACTGAGTCATTCACTCTGCCCTGTTCATCCGACCGTTACCATGACTGGCCGTCCTGTCACACTCTGTTCGCTGCTGCTGGTGATCAGTCTGCTGCTGAACGCGACGGGCAGAGTCTGGGCCCAGGGAGAGGCAACCCCACGCCCGGCCGGGACCACAGTCAGCCGGGAAGCCGACGGACGGGATGACCTGCGTTATCTCCCCGCCCCCGACGGCCGCCTGGTCCCCATCCCGGATCGGGCGGCGTACGACGACTTCCTCAAATGGCTCAAGGCCCGGGAGCATCTCGCTCCGCCCCAGGCCAGCGTCACCCGGATCCGGATTGAGGGGGGGGCCGACCAGGAAACGGCCGACCTGCTGCTGAAGTTCGAAGTGCAGGTGACCGTCGACGGAACGTGGATCCGGATTCCCCTCGGGATGCGAGAAGCGCAGCTCACGGGGGAAATCACCCACGTGAGTTCCGGGGGGGAAGGTGCCGGGGGGTTTTCGCCCGGCGTGTTCGATCCCGAGACCGGGTTCGATTGCTGGCTGCAGGGGAAGGGACGCCACGAACTCTCGGTTCCAGTGCGTGTCCCGCTGCTGTCGCGAACCTTTCCCCGTCGGTTGGCCCTGGCGCTTCCCGCGGCACCTCTCAGCACCGCCCGACTGCGTTTGCCCGGCACGCGACTCTCGGTGAAGAGCGGCGAGCGGACCACCGTCACCCTGCACCCCGAGAATGACCAGACGGAGGTGGACCTGGTGGGGCTCGAGGGACGACTGGAACTTGCCTGGCAGCCGCTGCCGCCGCAATCGAACTCGGCCCCCGTGTTTGAAGTCACCACCCAGGTGGGGATCACCCTGGTGGAGAATGAGTCGACCACAATCGAAGCGACACAGCGGATCCAGACCCCGGGACAACAGGTGGGGATCGAGCAATTCCAGGTGCGGCTCCCCGAGCGAACCGAGTTGCTGCGATTGGAGAGTCCGGACGTCCTCTCGAGTGACGCGGTTCCGGGATCCCCGGGAACCTACCAGGTCAAGCTGCGGCGTCCGGTGACCGGCGGGATCGAACTGAAATACACGCTGCGGGCGCCCCCCCCGCAGGCGGGTGAGACGTTCACGCTCGACGGATTCGACGTCCAGTCGGCGAGTGCCCACAGTGGTTTTGTGGTGGTGACGGTGGTCGGCCAACTGCGCAGCGTGCGGGACCTCGCCGCCGGACAGTTCGTTCACCGGGTCAATCTCTCGGAACTTCCGGCCAACCTGCGGGCAGGCCAGTCGAGTGTGGCCTATCGGTTTTTCCGGCGGTTGCAACTCCCGCTGCGGTTCGAACGGGTCACCCCGCTGGCCAGTGTCGAACCGGTCACCCGTCTCCTCTGCCGACCAGGCCAGATCGAACTGTTGAGCGAGCAGCGACTGCAGATTCGCCGGGGAACACTCAACCGCGTGTCGATCGCGTGGCCAGGGTACCAGGCCGATGGCTGGAGCGTTCCGACGGTCGAAATGCCCCTGGGGGGCGAAGCCCGCGTCATCGAGGCAAGAACGACCGAAGACCGGCTGGAGGTGGAATTGACCGACCCGGCCAGTGGCAGCCTGCTCCTGCGGCTGCGCTCTCAGCGCGAAGTTGAACCGGATGAGGCAGTCGTCGAGACCGCCTTGCCGGTGTGTGAAGTGCAACGACTCGAACCAACGATCCTCTCGGTGCGCGCCGTCACCGACCTCGAGGTCCGCACCCGCAGCGTCGGGGACCGCCCCCTTCGCACACAACCCGCCAGCACCGATGACATCCCTCCCGAGGCGACGGGCCTGACCCCGCGCGGAGTCTGGCTCGCCGACAGCAACGGTGGCCGGTTGGTCCTGGAACTCGAGCCGCACGATCGGCGGATTACGGCCCGGCAGGGGGCGGTGATCCGGTTGCGTGATCGCCAGGCCCGGGTCGAGCAGACATTCGACCTCGATGCCGAGTTTGCCCCAGCCACAGAACTGGCCTGGAAGCTGCCCGAGTCACTGGCGGCAACCGAATTCGAAATTGTTGTCGACAACACCGCAGCGATCCCCCGAGTCGACCGCAGTCGTCGCCAACTTTCGGTGACACTCGATCCGCCACGCATGGGACGTTTTGCCTGTATCGCCCGGTACGCGGTCGACCTCACGGACACCGCGACAGAACCGAACGCGGCGGGCCCGGTTCCGTTGCTGGAACTTCAGACGACCGCTCCCGTCAGCACCCGGGTGGAAGTGCTCGACAGCACGGGATTGCCTGTGGGATTGTCGGGGGCCATGTGGACCCGCCTGCTGTCGGTCCAGGGGCTGCCCGTGTGGGAATCGCCGGGAGCCCCCCCCCTGGTCGAGTTGCAATGGCCCGACGCCGGCTCCCGTCTGGCGGTTGAACGGATCTCACGGGCCTGGCTGCAGACCCAGGTGGCGGCCGACGGCTCGCTGCGCACCCGGGCTCAGTACCTGGTGGCTGCGGGAGTCTCCACCTTTTCCTTCCGATTGCCCCAGGGATGGCAACTCGAAAACGCCTGGTGGAACTCCCAACAGGCCGGACAACGCCAGGCCGCCAGTGCCGACTCCCTTGGCCCATCCTGGACCCTGGCCCCCCCCTCCGGCCAGGCCCCCGCCGGGGGAGTGGTGACTCTCGATCTGCGTGGCCCTCCCCACGACATCCCTCCTCGGGGGCTCGACCTGGCACTGGTCGCCCCGCAACTTCCCGATGACCGCACCCCCGGAACGATCTTCTGGCAACTGTGGGTTCCTTCCGAGCAATATCTCTGGACCCGGTCGGAGGGTTTCGCGGCAGCCTATCAATGGGGCCGCAGTGGCATCGGCTGGAGTCGCCAGTCACTCTATAGCCAGGAAGACCTGCAGAGCTGGGTCGGAGCGGTCGACAACCTCCCCCCCTTTGAACCCGATCCGCTCAGCCATGACTACCTGCTGCAGACGACGCGTGGCACGTCCCAGCTTGCCGCCCGATTTGTCGGCCGGCTGCCGCTGGTCTTCTCGGCGGTTGGCGGAGTGTTGCTGACAGGGCTGCTCGTCAGCCGAAGACGCAGCCTGCAGAACCTTCCTCTCGCGGCGGCGGCGGCGGCGGCCGTCGCACTGGTGGCGGTCTGGTGGACCGACCTCGTCCTGCTGTGGCTGCAGCCGGCCCTGCTCGGGGGAGGGGTTCTCGCCTTCTACCTGATGATCGACCGACTTTCGCGGCGCAGGCAGGACCTGGAGTCGATCGCCGCGACCAGTTATCTCCCCGCGACGGCTGCGATGCCCCTTCCGTCGGTCCCTGCGACCAATCCGCAGGATGTCACCCTGGTCCGTCCCGGTGCACCCCGTCCAGGTTCGGGGATCGAACCCCAATATGCGGGGGGCCGACCGTGAGTGGGACACCGGTCGCCCGGGTGACTTGGCGGTTGATGGGCCTGGTGCTGGCGATCGGCCTTGGCTTGTCACCACGGTCGGGCTGGGCCCAGGGGACCGCTCCCACCCGGGGAGACCCCCTCGTCCGGCGGCTGTATGTGCCAGCCAATCAACCCGACGAATGGCCCACGGGCCCGTGGGAGCCCTGGAGCCGCGCACGTGTCGACGAGGCGCTGCGGGCGGTCCGTCGTGTGCAGGGTTGGCAGGCCACAGCGCCGCTGGCCGAGGCCCGCTATGAAGCGACCCTGCTGGGGGACACACTCACCGAAGGACGGCTGCACTGGACCTTCGAAGATCGCGACCCCGAGCCCCGTTTTGTGGAACTCGACCCATGCCACCTGGTCCTCCAGCGACTCGAGTGGCAATCGCGGCCGGAATTGGCCGGGGCGGCTTTCCAGCCCGGGCTGGCCTGGGGGCGCACGGCGAACGGACGACTCGGGTTTTGCAGTCCGGGCTGGATTCGGGACGAGCAGGCGGAACCAAACCTGGTGCGACGGCTGATTTCGGGAGACTGGTCTCTCGATGGTGACCGTTGGGGACGGGCGCTGGTCTTCCACCTGGTCTTGCCCCGGGCCCAGGTCAGCCGACTGCGCCTCCAGGTCCCCCAGGGACTGCAGGTGACCACTTCGGTCGGTTTTTGTCGGGGCCCCCGGGACGAGGGTCCCCCAGGCTGGGCTGCCTGGGAGATCGAACTGGGGCAGCACCACGAGTGCCGACTGCGGATCGCGCCGGGGTCGGTCCCCCACGATGCGACACCCCGACTGACAGCGCGACCCGACATCAGTTTCACGGTCCGTCCCGAGTCGACGCGCGTGCGGGCAGTCTTTGAGTTCGCCTCCTGGGAGGGGGAGGTCGACTCTGTCCAGGTGGCCGTCCCCCCCGAGATGCGCATCGCCAGCGTCCTGTATGGCGATCTTCCGACCTCCTGGAGCGCGGGTCCAGCGGCGGAAGGCCGGGTGCTGATTGCGCTCCCCGAAAAGGTCCGCGGGCCGCTGCGACGCATCGAACTTCGGGGCCTGTTGCCCGGGTCACTCAACCAGGCCTGGCAGATGCCCCACCTGGGGACCCCCGATGCCCTCGAACTGGAGGGGCATCTGGGAGTGAGGATGCAGGGTGCGCAACCCGTTTCGAGCCTGCGTTATGGTGGCCTGCGACAGTTCGGATACGACCCGTCTCCACAGGATGGAGAGGTCTTTGAATTCCGTCGGCTGCGTGCTGACGCCACGCTGGAGCTGAATCCCGTCCAGGAATCCCGGCGACTGGCCGTGCGCTCGTTCTCCATCGTCGAAGCGGGCCCGGCCTGGCAGGCGGAATGCCAACTGCAGTGGACCCTGGGGGAAGGCTCGGCCTGGTCGGTCGACTGCGAGGTCTCCTCAGACTGGGAAGTCCTTGATGTCCGGCATGGCCAGGGATCCGACGAAGACCGTCCCCTCGACTGGTCGCTGGAACCCCGGGGAGAACGACAGCGAATCACGGCCGAATTGATCGAGGCGCTCGACAATGAACATCCCCTGACACTCAAGATCACCCTGCGTGGTGCGGGACCAGCCCCTGGCCAGGAAACGCGACTGCCGCCGGTTCGGCCACTGGGAGTTCCCACGGGAGAGCAGATCGTGGTGCTTCAGGGGATACCATCGTCTGAGATCGACTGCGATGCGGGAAACCTTCCCAACGCGGTGCAATGGTCCGAGGTCCCCGCACTCCTGCCTGACCCGTGGCGCAATCTCCCCTCCCTGGTCGAGCGTGAACGGCGACTCCAGGAAGAAGTCCCGGTGTGGCTGATGGTGATTCCCGGTGATGCACGCGCCAGGATCCAGCGCCACTCCGGCGCCCCAAGTGGGCCAATCCAACCCACACCGACCGATCGGACGGCGAATGCCGCGTCGGCTCCCGAACGCACTCCCTCCCTCTGGATCGCGGAAGCACTGGCCCGCGTGCGACTGGGAATGTCGGGAGAGGAATCGGACGAGTACGAATTGACGTGGACAATCCCGACTCCGACCGACACCAGGGAACTGCACTGGGAGTTTCCGGAAGAAGCCGAGTCGCCGTGGGTCACGGTCGACGGCGGCATGGGGATTCCCCTGAACGGAAAACGGAACTTCCGGGAAGGGGTGGTTCTGCCCGCATCCCACGGCCCGGCCCGATTGCAACAGATTGTGATCCGATACCGGTGCCCGGGATCCTTCGAAGGGGGACTGCAGCAACGCGAACTGGAACTTGTCGTTCCCGAAATCCCGGTGATCAAGACCCGACTTGAGGTCCGCTTGCCGGCCCCACTGCTGCTGACCACTCCCCCCTCCCATTTCATTTCCGCGGAAGTGCCGGCTCCCTCCACCTGGGGAGCCTGGTGGCGGGGGGCCCAGGAACCCCGATTCAATCCCTGGCTGGCAGGCGACTGGATCCAACTGCTGGAAGGGTCGAACCTGTCCCCGGAAGAAGCGAGTGGGGATGGGTATCTCTGGCGCGGTGAGACGGCGGGCACTCCGCGGAGAGTGCGCCTGACCACCTGGAGCCGGAACGAGGCGCGCAGCCTCGGCTGGTGGTCATGCCTGGCGAGTCTTGTGCCGGGGTTGATCATCCGGCAACGCTGGCCTCGCCGCATGGGAATCTCAATGGCACTGCTGCTGGGACTGCTCGGCCTCGCCGCCCTGTTGGCCCCCCCCTTGACCTGGTCCCTGCTGCAGTGCGCCGGTGGGGGACTGCTCTTGTCGCTGCTGGTCCCCGAGGCCTGGTTGGCCGGTTCCGGTTCGAAACTGGCCCGCCCGAGTGGTTGGACGACGGCGAACGAAGGAACCCCGGGACGCCTCCTGACACGCGCCAGCGGTGCGGGACTGGTGATCTGGTTCTGCTGGACGGCGGTGGCCCATTCGCAATCGGAGGGGTTGCCCCGGGCCCTGCTGGGACCGCTGGAGACGCTCGGTGACATCCTGATTCCCACTGATGATTCCGGAGAAGCGGTCGACGACACCCTGTATGTCTCCCCCGAGTTCAAGGGGAATGTGGCCGAGCCAATGCGGCAGATCGTCCTGCCCCACTGGCTGTGTCGGGAAACCAGCGTGGAGACCGTGTCCGGTGGTCCCCGTGGAGAATTGCTGGAAGTCCGGCTGAAGGGGGTCCGCCTGGGAACCGACTCCCTGGAGATTCCGCTGCAATTCTCCAGCCTGACGCTCGCCGACGAAGTGGCCTGCCTGGTCAATGGCCATCCCCATGATGTCTGGCGGGTCGACGGGACCGGCGGAATGATGCTGGCGCTGGGGGCCGGCGAGCACCTGGGTGGCTCGGTCGGTGGCGAACCCCGGCCTCCGCAGGTGGCGTTGCCCGACGACACCTCGACGGCCTGGCCGGTTACCCCATCTTCGTCTCTGGATCTGGTCACCGAGCTGGAAATCGTACTGAGGCTGCTGCCAGTTCCGGATGAGACGGTGCGTCGGGCCCGGCGGGTCACCCTTCCGGCCACCGCGGCAACGCGCCTGCGGTTCCCCAGTGATGCCAACCTGGGCCGTTGGCGCTTCGCCCAGTCGGCCGCGCGATTTCATCCCCCGCCACGCGTCGGGCTTCCCGAGGAATGGGGAGTACAGGTCCAGGAACTGCAATGGGAACCGGGTGCCGCCGAAGCCACTCCCCGAATCGACTCCATCCGGGTGGAGAGCTGGGCGCTGGTCGAGTTCGATGGCGAAGTCAATACGCTGCGCTGCTGGGCCCGGTACGCGCCCGGAGGATCGGCCGTCGATGCGGTCCGCTGGATCATTCCGGCAGGCATGACTGTCCGACAGGTGCAGGCTCCCGCCCTTGCCGGAGAGTCCTGGGAGCGTCTCGAGGGGGATGACCGACGACTCTCGCTCGAATTTGTCGAGTCGCAATCGCAGAGTTTCGAAGTCGTGCTGGATCTGATCCAGTCGCCGGGGAAGAATCCCCTCGAACTGAGGTTTCCCGACCCGGCCGACAACAACCAGTCGGGGCGTCCCCGATTCGATCTGCGGCAATTCCGGGCGGCGTTGCGCTCCCCCATCGACAGGCAACTCGTGGTCAGCTCTCCCATGATTGACCAGCCCCTGCGCAGCATCCCCGCGACCGAGCTGGCGCGCGAAGTGCGGTTTGGCGAAGTCACCCCCGACCTGGCCTTCGAGCTGGACCGTCCCCTCTCGCTGATGATCCTGCTTCAGCCGGGAGGACGCGAGCTGGAGGCCGCGACGGTTGAGCAGCGGGGCATCGTGCAGGCAGGTCGACTGGACTGGCGCTATGTGGTGACCGGGGTCCGCTCGGGCCAGTCGGTTTTTCATTACGAACTCGCCATCGATTCCAGACTGGAAGTTGCGGATGTCACTGTGCGCGAACAACAAACCGACCGCGCGGCGCGGTGGTCGCGTGACGGGGACCGGCTGACCATTTTCCTGGGCTCCCGGGCGAGCACCGCCCAGACGATCGAGGTGACCGGCTCACTCCCGCTTCCCGAGACAGGCGAGATTCTCCCTCCCCGGGTGCGTCTGCAGGGGTTCCAGCCCGCCATTGAAAGGCGACTGTTGACAGTTGCGGACCGAGCCCTCAATGTCCGACTCGCGTCGGGTGACGCCCCTTCCACGGGACCGGATGGCACGGTGCTGTTGTTCGATGCACCGACCGATCCCGCGCAGGAATGGCCGGCCCTGCGATTGTCGGGAACCACAAATTCGCCCCCCCCCGACCGTCCCGAACCTCCAACGCCGCCAGCGGATGACGATCCCGACCGTCCCGTTGCCACTCCAGGACCGACCGCCACCCCGCCCGTGTCGGTGCGACATGCCGAGGTCGAGGTGCTCGTGACTCACCGGACCGCGGAGACTTGCACCGTCCGACTCTGGATTGGCCCGGGGGAGGCGGGCACTCTGTCGTGGCAGATCCCCCCCGGCGTGCAATGTCTCGCCATGCAATGGAATGGTTCCCCCCTCGCGTGGGAACCGGTCGGCCGCACCGGAGACGAAGCGGCCGTCATCAGTCCCCTGCCGGACCGGGACGAGGAAGGGCTCCTTGAGTCCATTTGGCAACTTCCCGTCGCGGCGGCCAACCCTCCCTCCTGGTTCGCCTGGGTTCGGCCACTTCCCGCGATCCCCCGGGTGAAGGGTGCCGCGGTCGAGCGGCTGGTCGTTCTCTGGAGTTCCGCCGCAGACGACTGGCTCTCCATGGCCCCTCCCTGGCGGGGAGTTCCAGCCCCCCTCCTGCGTGAATGGCGAAGGGAACGGGCTCCGTCACCAGACAACGACTGGTCGAGTACGCCCCGGCTCGCGGTCGGCTCAGTCCGGGCAATCGAGGAATGGCAACAGTCCGGCCTGCTGACCGGGCTGACACCACTCAGCGGAGACGTTCTGCGAGCAGGCCAGGTCGCCTTGTTGAGCCTGGGAATTGCAGTGGCGACCTGGCTGCTGGCCCCGGTCTGGCGGGCTCTGCAATCGCGCTGGAGCCTGACTCTCGCGGCTCTCGGCCTGATCTGGTGGGGATGGTTTCTTGGTGGAGGATGGGGATTTGTACTCGCACTACTCACCCTTCCGGCCGCACTTCTGGATCTCTGGCGCGGCTCCATTTCGCGGAATCCATCGGCTGCCGTCCGTCGCTGACAGTTCCGGAAAGAATGACAGGGAAGCGCAAAACAGGGCTCAGGAGACTTGGAGGGGCACGTTTCCCCGCCGGCCGGTGATTGACCTCAGGCGACCGATCAAATAAGTTATTGCCGATGGATCCGGCGAGGAACGTCCGTCACCTCACCGATTGCTGGATGACACACGGAACTGAAGGAACTGGCGATGTTTACGATCCTGGGGCGTGCTTCCCATTCTGCGAGTGACTGCAATGGCGTTTCGCGTCGGGACTTCCTGACCGTTGGCGGGATGGCACTGGGAGGAATTTCGCTGACCGACGTCCTGCGGGCCGAAAACCGTGGCACGGGACTGTCGCACAAGGCGATCATCAACATCTACCTCCCCGGTGGTCCCCCGCATCTCGATATGTGGGATCCGAAACCCCAGGCGCCGCGTGAGATTCGTGGTGAGTTCGACACCATCTCCACGAATGTGCCGGGAATCGAAGTCTCGGAAATGTTCCCCCGCATGGCCCAGATGATGGACAAGTTCGCCATCGTGCGGTCACTGGCGGATTCGGACGGCCTGCACGATGGTTACCAGTGCATGACGGGGCGGAAAAAGGGGGGGCGGGTTCCTCCCGGTGGATGGCCGGCGGGCGGCGCCTGGGTCTCGAAATGCCAGGGGCCCGTGAATGATGCGATTCCCCCCCACCTCGCCCTGATGTACACGACCGGCAACCGGACTTGGGGTGAGCCAGGTGACGGCGGCTTCCTGGGGGTGGCTCACGCTCCCTTCAACCTGCTCGGCCGCAAGGCTCGCAGCACCGCGGACAGCATGGTCCTGCAGGGTGTGACCCTCGACAAGTTGAAGGACCGGACCTCGCTGATGCAGTCACTCGACCGGTTCCGCCGTCAGGCTGACGCCAAGGGAGTGATGGAGAGCATGGACGTCTATGCCCAGCAGGCGATGGGCATTCTCACCACCTCCCGCCTGGTCGACGCCCTGGACCTCAGCAAGGAGGATCCGGCCGTCGTGGCCCGCTACGGCAAGAGCTCGGAGGAGTTCCAACGCGACGGTGCCCCGCCGATGATTGAGAACTTCTGCGTTGCCCGTCGGCTGGTGGAAGCCGGGGCCCGCTTCGTCTCTCTCAATTACAGCCGGTGGGACTGGCATGGCCCCGATGGCATGAATTACCCCAAGTGCCGGGAGGAATGCCCGCTGCTCGACCAGGGACTTGCGGCACTGGTTTCCGATCTGCACGAACGGGGACTCGATCGGGACGTTGCAGTCGTGGTCTGGGGCGAATTCGGGCGGACGCCGAAGATCAACGGCAACAACAGCCGCGACCACTGGCCGCAGGCCAACACGGCGATTCTCGCCGGTGGCGGGATGCGAACCGGGCAGGTCATCGGCTCGACCAACCGGTATGGCGAACATCCCGTGCTGCGTCCGGTGACGTTCCAGGAGATCTTCGCCACCCTCTACAAGTGCGCGGGGATCGACGCCCAGAACATCCGGGTCTTCGATCAGGCGGGCGTTCCGCAGTACCTGGTCGACCAGGGGAACGAACCGCTGCACGAAGTGACCTGAGATCCGGGGTCTTCCGACAGGTCGGACGTCGCCACTGGTAGACGCCTTCTCGGCAGGTGTCATCTCGGCAAGGGAGTCGCATCGTTCGAGGCGTTGCGACACCACGCACATTCCGCTCGAATTCGGATGATGCGCCGGGCCGCGAGGAAGAGGTCAGTCCGCGGCATCGGCGCGCACGGGCCTCCCTCACCGACAACGAGGCATTGCGACCTCCAAATCAGAGGCGTCGCTGACGATGTGGCAGGTCCGGTCGTCGGGTGACCGGAACCGAAGCTTCACGAACCCCCGGTGTCTCTGGCCGGCGAAAATGGGTGCCAGGGGATCTCACCGGCGATCTGCCGCCGGAAGAGAGCCATGCTGCGGGGGCGCAACAGGTACGGCTCGCGGGGATCGAACGGGGTCACCTGGATGTCCCCGTCACTCGTGTCAAACAGCCGTTCGATCCCGGGCACCTGGCGCATCGGCTCGGGAACGAAAAACTCGACCGGGTGATCATGGGCATTGAGCAGGATCAGCAGGTGGTCTCCGACGATGCAGTCCCCTTTCTGATCCACCTGGCTGCAATCTCCCTGCAGCAGAACTCCCAGGGCCCTTAACTGGTCGCTGTTCCACTCCTCGACGCTCATCTGCACCCCGGAAGGACTGAGCCAGTAGACGTCACTCAGACCTCCCAGCACGGTTCCCCGCAGAAAATTCCGCCGGCAGAGGGCTGGCTGCGACTTGCGAATCTCGATCAATCGGCGGACGAAATCGAGAAACGTCCGTTCGCGCTCTCCCAGGTTCCAATTGAACCACGAGCACTCGTTGTCCTGCGAATAGCAGTTGTTGTTGCCGTGCGCCGAGTGAGACAGTTCGTCCCCCCCGCGCAGCATCGGGACGCCCTGTGAGACCAACAGGGTCGCGAAGAGGTTTCGCATCTGGCGACTGCGGAGCGCTTCGACTGCGGGATCGTCGGTCGGCCCCTCAACACCGCAGTTCCAGCTGTGATTGTCATTGCTGCCGTCCCGGTTCTCCTCGCCATTCGCCTCGTTGTGTTTCTGGTTGTACATCACCAGGTCACGCAGGGTGAACCCATCGTGACAGGTGATGAAGTTGATGCTGGCCGAGGGACGGCGACCGTCGTCTTCGTAGAGGTCGGCACTCCCCGAGAGCCGCGTCGCCAGTTCGCCGATGGTGCTGCCATCCCCCTTCCAGAACCGGCGCACGCAGTCCCGGTAACGGCCATTCCACTCGGTCCAGATCACGGGAAACTCCCCGACCTGGTAGCCGTTCTCTCCGACGTCCCAGGGCTCGGCAATCAACTTGACCTGCGACAGGATGGGGTCCTGGTGGATCACGTTGAGAAAACCGCTCATCAGGTCGACATTCCCCGTCTGGCGGGCGAGCGTCGCCGCGAGATCAAACCGGAATCCATCGACATGCATGTCGGTGACCCAGTAGCGCAGGCTGTCCATGATCAACTGCAGAACGCGCGGATGCTGCAGCCGCGGCGTGTTCCCGCACCCGGTGTAGTCCCGATAATGACGGGGATTCTCCCCCGCCAGCTGGTAATAGGAGTGGTTGTCGATCCCGCGCTGGCACAGGGTGGGACCCCACTCATTCCCTTCGGCGGTGTGGTTGTAGACGACGTCGAGAATCACCTCGATTCCGGAGGCGTGCAGGGTGCGCACCATCGACTTGAATTCGTGGATGGCCAGCTCGGCATCCCCCACAGAGGCGTAGCGTGGCTCGAGGGCAAAGAATCCCAGCGTGTTGTAACCCCAGTAGTTGTCGCGCCCCTGCTGGACCAGAAACCGCTCGTCAACGTGGTAATGCACGGGCAGCAGTTCGACCGCGGTGATCCCCAGTCGCCGCAGGTGGCGGATGGCGACTTCGGAGGCCAGGCCGGCATACGTGCCACGCAATCGCTCGGGGACACCGGGGAGGCATTGGGTCAGGCTGCGGACATGGGCCTCGTAGATGATGGTTTGTTCCCAGGGAATTCGCGGCGGACGGTCGTTGCCCCAGGTGAAGGCGGTATCCACCACCTGGGCCAGCGGGGCATAGGGGGCGGAATCGCGACGGTCGAACGAGAGATCGCCCTGGGGCGATCCCGGGGTATACCCGAAGAGGGCGTCATCCCAGCGCAGGGTCCGGCCGATCGCCCTGGCGTACGGATCAAACAGCAGCTTGTGCGGATTGCAGCGGTGCCCCTGCCAGGGTTCATAGGGCCCATGCACCCGGAACCCGTAGAGGGCCCCGGGCTTGATATCCGGAAAGTACCCGTGAAAGACATTGTAGGTTTCTTCGGGAAGAACATGCCGGGCAGCCTCAATCGGGGCTCCGGGATCATCAAACAGGCACAATTCGACCCGTTCGGCCGCTTCCGAGAAGATGGCAAAATTGACCCCCGTTCCGTCCCAGGTGGCCCCCAGGGGATAGGGTTGACCAGGCCAGATGCGCATGACGGGGGGCTCGACAGGGATCCAGTGCTGCGGAAGTTACGGTTGAGTCTACGCCGTCATCCCCCCAGGTGGGAGGGACCGCGAAAACCCGTTGGCCCAGTCATGCGTTGGCCGATTCGATCGGCTATGATTCAGACCACAGCAACCGGATGATTCCTGACCGAAGGTCCGGTTGTCTGGACGAACCAAACCGGGGTGAGGCCCATCGGCGGATCCGCTGTGGTTTCTTCCCCCGACATCTTCTCCAGCGACCTTTCGACGAGACCTGAATTGGCCGACCTGCTGGTTCCCTCGCTCCACCGGTACCTCGTCCGTTTTCAGCCCAAGCGGATTGCGCACGCATTCACCGACGTGCTGATCATTGGCAGTGGGATCGCCGGCTTGAGGGCCGCACTCGAGGTTCCCGCCGGCCTCCAGCAGATCGTGATCAGCAAGGATCAGGTCGCGCTCTCCAACAGCGCCTGGGCCCAGGGGGGCATTGCCGGAGTTCTCGATCCGGTCGATGAGTTTTCCAACCACGTTTCCGACACCCTCGCGGCCGGCAAGGGAATCTGCGACCCGCAGATTGTCGACCTGGTGGTCCACGAGGCCCCGGAACGGATCCATGAACTGATTGAGTGGGGGGCAGTCTTCGACCAGGAAAATGGCAGCATCGCACTGACCCGTGAAGGGGGGCACAGCCATCGTCGCGTGGCGCATGCACTCCAGGACGCCACCGGGAAAGAGGTGATGCGAGCCCTGATTGCCAAGGCGACCAACCTCCCCAATGTGTCGATCTGGGAAAAGACCTTCACCATCGATCTGCTGACCCACGAGGGACGTTGCCGGGGAGCGGTCGTCTGGAATCGCGAGCATGGCAAGACCCTGGTCTGGGCCAAGCAGACCATCCTGGCGACGGGGGGAGCCGGACAGATCTACCGGGAGACCACAAATCCCCCCATCGCGACCGCCGATGGTCACGCGGCGGCGTTCCGCGCGGGTGCCGAACTGCGCGATATGGAATTCATGCAGTTTCACCCGACAGTCCTCTACATCGCCGGCAGCTCACGACATCTCATTTCCGAGGCGGTACGGGGCGAAGGGGCGTACCTGCGCGACTGCACCGGCGAGCGGTTCATGGCCGATTACTCGCCCCAGCTGGAACTCGCGCCGCGTGACGAAGTGAGCCAAGCCATCGTGCGCCAGATGGAAAAGACGCGGCATCCCTGCGTCTACCTGGACTTGTCGCACCTTTCGAACGACCTTGTCCGCGAGCGGTTTCCCCATATTGGAAAGGTCTGCCGGGAATTCGGGCTCGACATCACCCGCGACCTGATTCCTGTCCGTCCCGGGGCCCATTACATGATCGGAGGCTGCACCACCGACGTCGAGGCCCGCACCTCGGTCCCCGGGCTGTGGGCGGCGGGGGAAGTGACTTCCACCGGGCTCCACGGGGCCAACCGGCTCGCTTCCAACAGCCTGCTGGAGGGACTCGTGTTCGGACGTCGGGCCGGACGGAATGCCGCCCAGGCAGCGGGCGATACCCCGGATGAATTCCGGCCCGTTCCCCTCGTGAGCAACTGGCCTCCGGGAGGCCCCCGGGACGATGAGCTCGACCTGACCGACCTGCGCAATTCGTTGGGGTCCGAGATGTGGCGCGATGTCGGCATCCAGCGCAGTCAGCGCGGCCTGGAGGGGGCCCAGAAGCAGGTCGACTTCTGGAGCACCTACGTCGCCGCCAAGGAATTCTCCGACCCGCGCGGATGGGAACTGCAGAACATGCTGCTCGTGTCCCGGCTCATCATCGCCGGCGCCCTGCGTCGACAGGAGAGTCGCGGCACCCACCTGAGAACGGATTTTCCCCAACCCGATCCGAAGCAGGCACGACACTTCTCGGTTCTCGCTGGTCCCGGCGAGCCCTCCGCCCCGCCCCGCCAACCTTCCGAATGACACCCCGGAACCAACCGTCATGAGCCCGATTGAACTCAAGCTGCACGAAATGGACCTCGCCCTGCCGACGGCTCCTCCTCCCGTGGGGTACTACGTGCCGGTGCTGCGGACAGGCAACCTCGTGATCACGAGCGGGCAACTCCCCTTCATCGGCAAGCAACTGGCGTTTGCCGGCCGACTCGGGGCCGAGTTGCACGAGGAAGATGGTCGGAATGCGGCCCGCATCTGCGTGCTGAATGCCCTCTCTCAGGTCAAGGCGTGCCTCGGGAGCCTGGAACTGATCAGGCAGGTCGTGCGGGTGGAGGGATATGTGTTGTCGGCTCCCGGATTCTCCAACCAGCCCCAGGTCTTGAACGCCGCCTCAGAGTTGCTGGTCCACCTGTTCGGCGAACAGGGGAAGCATGTGCGAACTGCGGTGGGGGTTGCCGAGATGCCCCTGAATGCCGCCGTGCAACTCGCCCTGTGGGTCGAAGCCTGATACGATTCTTCCATGGTTTTTCGACTTCCGTTTCGAGGTGATTTGCGATGAGCCAGTCCCCCCTCCAGGTTCGCTGGACACAGCAACTGGCTCGGGGACTGCGCACGTTGTCGCCCGGAGAGGCTGTAGTCTGGGCGTCGTGGCTTGGCCTGCTGCTCTCGGTCGAGACCCTCGGGGGACGATTCAACGATCGCTGGTTTGATCTCGGCGCGGGGTTGTCGCTCCTGGGATGGTGCCTGATCACCGTGCTGGTTCACAACACGCGGCCCCTGCAACTCGTCTCGTGGATGTTGCGGTTGATCCCGTCCATGAAATGGTGGCGATCGACCCTCGGCTTTGAGTGGGGTGTCGATCTGCGTCGCGTTCCACCGCTGCGTCGCTGCCTGCCCCCCGCCTGGAAAAAAGTCGCCCTGGGACTGCTGGTGTTCTCGGTCCTGAACGCCTTGGCGGTCCTGGCGTTCCCGGGAGGGGTCCGCGAGCGAATTGTGCCGGTTTTCTATCTGGCCTTCCTCGTTCCCTGGACCATCACGCTGGGACTCTCGATGTTCCTGGCCAGCGTGATGCTGTTTGTCATCTGGGCCGAGATCCATGATCGTGCCGTCAGCAATTTCGATTTGCAGGGCGAACGCCCGGTCCAGGGAGAGGTCCTGATCATGCTGGCCTGCACAGCCACGCTGTTGCTGGCGGGCCTGATCCTGCCCCTGTGGATCCCCCTCGCAGGCATGTTCGTGGTCGCCCTGTGCGTGACCGTGGGACTGGTCATGACCAGTGACGATCTCGTCCTGGTCTGGCGCCAGGAACACCGGGGTCGCAGCGGAAGCTTCGACGGACGAATCTTTATCTGGTTCCAGGCAGTGGCGGCGATCGCCGTCCTCGCCAACCTGACGTTGCTGCTGGGGGGTGGGCGAGAATTGCCCTTCCTGGGGGAATGGCGACTGTCGACGGTGTTCTCGCCCCGGGCCCTGTCCGACCCGGCCCGCATTCTCACGCGGATCACCACCTGGGTTTGCCTGGGAGGTACGGTCGCTGTCGGCCTCGATGCCCTGCAACTGGCCCTCCAGGGAATCTGGTACCATCCCCGCCGCATGATCGAGGGCGAAGGCCAGAGTCTCGCCCCGGCCGCCTCGTTCGAAACCCGCCGCCCGGTCGAGATTCGCTGCCGCCGCCAACTGGTACGCGGCCTGGAACATCTCTTCAAGCGGGCGGCCCGCCGTCGACTCCCGGCCAACTCGGGACTGTTGCTGGGACTGCAGCACTGGTTTGTCGCGGGACTGCGCACCGACGCCAATGAAGACTATTTCCATGACCGTGATGCCACGGTCTTCGACGGCATCATCGGGCGTCCGTTCCACAGGGTCTTCTCCCGCCAGACCCGCTTCCACTTCTGGCAGATCACCTCCGCACTCCAGATCGACCTGATCTACATCGAACGCTCGGTCTCATTCAAGCGATTCGTCAAAGTGCTGCGCCAGATGTTTGAGATCTATGACATGCACGGTGGGACCGTGCGGGCGGAAGATCTCCATTTCCAGGGATTGACAGGTGTGCGCGTGATCATTCACGACATTGCCGCCGGGACGATCCAGCCCCCCGAATTCGAGAACCCCCGTTTGGCGAACTACCCCGAGCCCGAATACAAAGAGCTCGACCGGGCCCGCGTCTTGCACGTGTTTCGCGAGCGTCAGGAGTCGGAAGTCGAGACCCCGACCCCGGGCGAATCGAATTGGGCCCCCGACCTCAGTCACCTGTTTTGAGCGACGGGCTGGCTGGCCTCGCCCCCATGACCGGCCCGTTTCTTGCTCCCGGAATGGAAACTCGGGCAGCATTGGAAATCGGTTTTCGCTAGACTCCCCGAACTGCCGGGCCTGATGAAGTCCCGGACTACTCCACCCCGGACAAGGATGACCAGGCGTGACAGCGATACTCGGAATCTCGGCCTACTTTCATGATTCGGCCGCAGCGCTGGTTGTGGATGGCAAGATTGTCGCCGCTGCCCAGG
>DNUF01000146.1:4314-19328 GCA_003508595.1 Planctomycetaceae bacterium | reverse complement strand
CAGGAAGAGCGGTTTACCCGGCTCAAGCACGACCCGAATTTTCCAGCCCGGGCCATCGAGTACTGCCTGCAGCAATCGGGCCTTTCGGCGGACGATCTCGACTACGTGGGCTTTTACGACAAGCCCCTGCTGAAGTTCGAGCGGTTGCTCGAAACCACAATGGCGTTCGCCCCCCGGGGATTCCGCTTTTTTGCCGAGGCGATTCCGCTCTGGGTCAAGCAGAAACTGTTTCTCCCCCGCGAACTGAAGGCCGGGCTGGGAGGAAAGTACCGCAAGCGAATCGTCTTCACCGAGCATCACGAGTCGCATGCGGCCAGCGCGTTCTTTCCCTCCCCCTTTGAGGAGGCGGCCGTCCTGACCCTCGACGGGGTCGGCGAATGGGCCACCGCCAGCTATGGCGTTGGACGTGGGAACCGGCTCGAGTTGCTGCAGGAACTGCGGTTTCCCCACTCCCTGGGAATGCTGTATTCCGCCTTCACCTACTTCTGCGGCTTTCGGGTCAACTCGGGGGAATACAAGCTGATGGGTCTGGCCCCGTATGGGCAGCCCCGCTACGTGGACCGGATCCGCGAAAAACTGGTGGATATCAAGCCCGACGGCTCGCTGCGGCTCGACCTCTCGTACTTCGACTACTGCCTCGGGCAGCGCATGACCTCGAAGAAGTTCGATGGACTGTTTGGCGGGCCTCCGCGCCCACCCGAGTCCCCCCTCACCGAGCGCGAGATGGATCTCGCCGCCTCCATCCAGGTCGTGACTGAAGAAGTCATGCTCAAGATGGCCCGGCATGTGCACGAAACAACCGGGATGAAGAATCTCTGCCTCGCCGGCGGCGTCGCCCTCAACTGTGTGGGGAATGGCAAGATCCTCCGGGAAGGCCCGTTCGAAAACCTCTGGATCCAGCCGGCCGCCGGGGATGCCGGGGGAGCGCTCGGCGTCGCCCTGTTCATCTGGCATCAACTGCTCGGCAATCCCCGGACCGTGCAATCCCGCGACAGCCAGTCGGGGTCACTGCTCGGCCCCTCGTTCACCGACGATGAGGTGGAGCAGTTTCTCAAGTCGATCGGGGCCAAATACAAGCGTTATCCCGACGACGAGTCCCTCTGCAGCGAGGTCGCCCACCTCATTGGCAGCGACAAGGTCGTGGGCTGGGTGCAGGGACGCATGGAGTTTGGTCCGCGGGCCCTTGGCAGCCGTTCGATCCTGGGAGATGCCCGCAGTCCCCGGATGCAGTCGGTCATGAATGTGAAGATCAAGTTCCGCGAATCGTTCCGCCCCTTTGCCCCCTCGGTGATGGAAGAACACGTCGACGACTACTTCCAGATGCGGCCGCGCGAACAGAGCCCCTACATGCTGCTGGTCGCCCCGGTCGCCGAATCGCGCCGCACCGACAGCACCGGGGAAATGGCGGGCAAGACCGGCATCGACAAGTTGAAGGTCCTGCGGTCCGAGATCCCGGCCGTTACCCATGTCGATTACTCCGCCCGCGTCCAGACCGTCGATCCCGATCGACACGGCCGATACCACCACCTGCTGCGCAAATTCCGCGAACAGACCGGCTGCCCGGTGGTGATCAACACGAGTTTCAATGTGCGTGGCGAACCGATTGTCTGCACCCCGAAAGATGCCTATCGCTGCTTCCTGTCGACCAACATGGACGCTCTCGTCCTCGAGCGCTGCGTGCTTTTGAAAGAAGACCAGCCGGCCATCTCGCCCGAAGAAGTCGCCAGGTACCTCAAGCAATTCAAACTCGACTGACCCCCTCCGCCCGGGGAAACGACCGTCGGACCTTGGCCCCCGCGCGAACCGAGGGGACTGCGGGGTGAGTCGACCGTGCAACCCGAGTTTGCCCGAGGGGGCGGCCCGGGACCGCCGTTGACCACAGCCCCGTATCACCCTCCCGTATCAAAGCCCCGCAATCCCCTTCCTCCCCCAACTTCTTCCGCCGCCGCAACGACCCGGAACTCGGATTGTCTGGGACGGGAGGGGTGTGATAGTTTCCCGACCCGTTTGGTGGGGGGGCCCCAACGAATGCCAGTCACCGGCACTGGATTGACCCCGTGAACGCTTCTGGGTGAAGACAAGCGGCGTGGGTGTTGGTTGGCGGGTTTGGTCTTTTTTTCGATCAGGGCTCCCCTGCTGCGCTTGTGGTCCAACCTCCCCGAATCGCCCCCAGCATGTCTTCACAGCACTTCGCCGCAGCTCCCGCCGCTCGTCTTCGCGGACAACGGCCCGGGTCGAGCATTCGGCACTGGAGGATGGTTCTCTGGGGTGCGCTGCTTGCCAGCCTCTCGGGCTGTGCGATGCTGGGCCAGACGGCCCGGTGGTCAGCCCCGGGCATCCCGCAGACCGTACAGCGGCCGGAGAGTGTCACCTCGCATGCATTCGCACGGGCGATCCAGGCCGAAGAGCAAGAGTCCGACGAGGCCCCCCGGCTCTGGCTGGTTGCGGCCCAATTGGCCTGGAACGACCTGCCATCAGGGGCTCCGTATGCCGTTTCCAATGTCGAATCGTGTGCCGCCTGGGAACAGTACCGCCTCGCGGTCGGACGCTTCCTCGAAACCTCCCGGGAACGGGGGATCTGGAAACCGGGGCGGGGATTTTTGGTCTCGACAGCGAAGGGCCCCCTCTGGATTCCGATCATCCCCCGGGGATTTCACTGGCAAGCGACCGAGTTCCAGCAACTGAACGCCGTTGGATGCTACAGTTCGCCCTCACTCACCCGACAGCATGTTCGTGAGGGGGCGGGGGCTCCGGTCGTCGTGGAGCGTGGTCCTCATCCACCCCTCCGGCCGGGGGACCAGTTCCTGGGGCCCAATTCCCTGTTCGCCGCGACGGCCATCCTGCGCCCAGTCACCGATGCCAACGGAGAACGGTCCCTGATCCTGGAATTGTGGAACCCGAGACAGACGGCACAGATCGCCGGCGAACAGGGACTCGTCCCACTCGCGGCTGACCTGTCAGCTCCGTTTGTGTTCCATGAAGCACTGGTGGCGAACTTCCCCGATCCCTTCGAGATGTTCGTTCATCCCGACAATACCCCCGAGTTCGAAGGGCTGATGTTTCTCGAGCCGTACCAGCCCGGCAAGATCCCGGTGATCATGGTCCATGGGTTGCTCTCCAGCCCCCGCACCTGGATTGACCTGGCCAACGACCTGCGTGCCAATCCCGAGTTCACGGCACGCTACCAGTTGTGGGCCTTCGGTTACGCCACCGGCCGTCCTTTTGTACGGGCGGCGGCCGACCTGCGTCGCCAGTTGCGCCTCGCCCTGGAACAATTGCAGGTCGAGAGCCCCGATCCGGCCCTTGACCAGGTGGTGTTGATCGGGCACAGCATGGGAGGACTGATCTCCAAGCTGCAGGTGACCCACAGTGGCGACGCGCTGTGGACCACGGTGTCTGACCTGTCTCTCGACGGCCTGGAAATCCCCGAGGATCTGCGCGATACGGTCGAAGACATGATGTACTTCGAGCCGACCCCGGCGGTGAAGCGGGTCATCTTCGTCGGCACACCACACCGGGGAGCGGCCCTGGCCCACCAGTTCATCGGTCGGGTGAGCTCGTCACTCGTCAAGCGTGATCCCGATGGAATGGGACGACTGGTGCAGGTCGCCGAACAGAATGACGGTTTCCTGAATCGCCTGCTCTGGAAGCCTGTCTTCGGCCGCCCGCGCCTCCCCACCAGTATCGACCTGCTCGACCCTCAACACCCGCTGCTGATGGCCATCGATGGCCTCCCCCTCGACGAGGGGGTCCAGGTCCACACGATTGCCGGCAAATGGCTCTACACCATTGGCCCTGGGGGTGGCGATGGTGTGGTTCCACTGTCGAGTGCCGTACACCCGGCCGCGCAGACCGAATTGGTCATCAACGCCTCACACACGGCCATCCATCGTGACCCGCAGTCGGTCGACGAGATCTGGAGCATCCTGCAGGCTCACTCCCAGGCGGTTGCTCTCCCCGCGTCCGGACCTGCTGAGGGCCCGCGAACGGGCGCATTCGACCCAGATCTCGACCCCGACCTGCCCCCGGCCCCGGCGGGCATCTCGCGTGATGTTGACTAAGAACCAGTCCGCCGACGCTCAGGCAACCGCCGCCGCCCCGGCGATCACCAAAACTCATCCCGACACCGGTCCCGGCCCCTCGCCCCTCCCGCAGATGAGTGTCCGCTGACAGTGGCTCCTGTACGGGGCGGCTGTGAGCAAGTCGAACCAAACGGCTCGGCCGTCCCACAGGCACGCCCCCGGGTGACCGGGTTCTTTACTGGGCCAGGGCCTCGATGATCTCCTCGACGCTGCGCAACTGTTTCTGCAGCCCCGAGAGTGTTTCCCGCACCTGTTCGACCACTTCGGGAGGGGCCTTCTCGACGAAGCTGGCGTTCCCCAGTTTGCGCTCGTGGCCGAGGATGAAACCGCGCAGCTTCTCGGCCTCCTTCTTCTGCCGGCCCAACTCGGCCTCGCGATCAACCACGCCAGCCAGTGGGATGTAGCCGTCCGCGTCGTTGAGGGAAAAGCTGGCCGATGTCCCCGGGCGGGTCACATCGATCCCGGCCCCCTTGAGAACCACCTTCGCCAGATTGGTGAACTGCGAGGCGACATCGTTGAGCTCGACAGCCACTTCCGGCTGGCACCGGACATGCAGCGACAACTCCACCTTGTCTTCGATGCGGTACATCGCCCGCACGTTGCGGACGGCGGCGATCAGTTCCTTGAGCCGGTCAAACCGGGCCTCCAGGCTGACATCACGCCACCCCGAGGGAATCTCGGGCCAACTCGCCAGCATGCAGATCGACCCCGGTTCTGTGGGAGTCGGCAGTCCCCGCCGGGGGGCCAGTTCATTCAGCTTGGCCCAGAGCTCTTCGCAGACAAACGGAATGAAGGGAGACAGGAGTCGCAGCAGCACATCGAGCACCCCCACCAGCACGCGCTGAGCCGCGGGACGCAGCGTCTCGTCGCGCAGGCGGGGCTTGATCATCTCGACATACCAGTCGCAGAACTCGTTCCAGGTGAAGTCCCGCAGGGCTCGCGTGGCGGCGTCAAAGTGATAGTCCGACAGCTCGGAATTCACCGTCCGCACCGTCGTCGCGAGGCGACTGAGAATCCAGCGATCCTCCAGGCGCAACTCGGATGGGTCCACATCTCCCGGCGTGTAGCCAGCGAGATTCATGAAGGCGAACCGGGTCGCATTCCACAGCTTGTTGCAGAAGTTGCGTCCGTATTCAAACCGGTCGCTCACCACGCGTGCCACCGGTTCTCCCGCATCGGGGGTGAACCACGGACTGCTGTACTGCGGGGTGGCCTTGCACTTCGGGCACTTCAGCCGGGGCTTGGCCCCCCCGGCGGGAATCGCCTTCTGGTGCTCGATCGTCTGCGGAATGACTTCCTGGCAGGCGGGGCACTCGTAACCGACCGGCAGCCGCACATCCTGGCTCTCCCCCGCCAGTGAGGCGATGGTGAACCGGACGGCATCCACACCGTACTTGTCGATGAGATCCAGCGGGTCGACACCGTTCCCCTTGCTCTTCGACATGGTCTGACCGAACCCGTCGAGGATCTTGGGATGCACGTGCACGTGATGGAACGGGACCGTCCCCCGGTTGTAGAGCCCCATGATCACCATGCGGGCCACCCACAGGGTGATGATGTCGCGACTCGTGATGAGGACACTGGTGGGGTAGTAGTAATCCAGGACGGCATTCCGTCCGGCCGACGACGGGTCGGGCTTCCCGGACAATGGGGGATTGACCGACTCGTCGGGCCAGCCCAGCGTCGCCATCGGCCAGAGGGCCGAGCTGAACCAGGTGTCGAGCACATCTTCGTCACGCCGCAGCACGGTGGTGCCGCCGAGCGCATCGGCCGGCAGGTCCGACTCGGCACAGATCAGCCAGCAGCGATCTTCCGCATCGCGTTGCCAGATGACATCGTCGCGCCCCGCGAACGCACGCTGCAGGTCAGCCTCGGTGCAGGTGGTGCAGTACCAGATGGGAATCTGGTGGCCCCACCAGAGTTGCCGGCTGATGCACCAGTCCCGTTTTTCCCCCAGCCAGTCGAGGTAGGTCTTCGCATACCGGGAGGGGAAGAACTTGACCCGCCCCTCGCGGACCGCTTCGAGAGCCGAGTCGGCCAGCGTGTCCATTTTCACGAACCACTGGTCCGACAAGTACGGTTCGATGGAGGTCTTGCTGCGATCGGAGTGCGCCAGGGGAATCACCCGGTCTTCAATCTTGACCAGGTGCCCCAGTCGACGCATCTCCTCGACCACCTGCTCGCGGACCACAGCCCGGTCGAGCCCCTGCCAGCGTCCGCCGTTCTCGTTCAGCGTGCCATCCGGGTTGAGGATGTTGATCATCGGCAGGCGATGCCGCTGACCGCACGCGTAGTCATTCGGGTCATGTGCGGGAGTGACCTTGACCACCCCGGTCCCCATCTCCCGGTCGACCAGCAGTGCATCGGCGACGATCGGGATCTCGCGTCCGCTGAGGGGGATGCGAACCCGTTTTCCCTGCAGATGGCGGTAACGCTCGTCCTCGGGATGGACCGCCACCGCCGAATCACCCAGCATGGTTTCGGGGCGGGTGGTTGAGAACGAGATGGTCTCGGTCGAGTCGACGACGGGATAAGTGAACGTCCAGAAGTGCCCCTGCACCTCCTCGGTGAAGACCTCATCGTCGGCCACCGCGGTCTGCAGGAACGTGTCCCAGTTGACCAGGCGCTTGCCGCGATAAATGAGCCGATCGCGAAACAGGTTGAAAAACGTCTTGCGAACGGCCCGCGAGCAGACATCGTCGAGCGTGAAACGGGTGCGCCGCCAGTCACAACTCGCCCCCAGTTGCCGCAATTGGTTGAGAATGCGGGACTCGTATTCGTCTTTCCATTTCCAGATCCGGCGGACGAGCGCATCGCGACCGATATCGTGCCGGGTCAGCTTCTCCTCTTCGAGCATCCGCCGTTCGACCACGGCCTGGGTGGCGATTCCGGCATGATCGGTGCCGGGCATCCACAGGGCTCCCCGCCCCTGCATTCGCCGCCAGCGGGTGATGAGGTCCTGGCAGGTCCCATTCAGGGCGTGCCCCATGTGCAGGGCCCCTGTCACATTGGGGAGAGGAATCATGATCGCATGCGCTTTCCGGGCGGGATCCGGATTGGCATCGAAGCACCCCTGTTCGGACCACGTCTGCAACCAGCGGGGTTGCACGTCTTTGGGTTCGTACGCCTTGGGAAGTTCTGCGGTCATGAAGGCACGCCTGGAAAACACTCGTCAGTTTGGTCTGTCTTGCATCTGCGAAACCGGCGTTCAGTCGTCGGTCTCGCTCCCTTCCGGCTGGAAGAGTCTCGGCCGAGGATCGGGTTCTTCGGCGGTCTCCGGTCTCAAGAGGCCCGTCAGAGCGAGGATCACTCCCATCGCACAGACGATGCCCCCCTTCAGCACAGGGTGATCACCCACCCCTTTCTGGATCAGCATGATGGCCACCCCACCAAGGACAATCGCCCCGGCCGCCAGCAGGAATCGCACGCGCAGAGGGCTCATGGGGTGGTCGATTCCGCAAGTGTGCTGTGCGACTCGCCCAGGACCCCCGCATCCTTGAAGAGCTTGTACTCCACGCTGTCGACGAGTGCGAGCCAACTCGCCTCGATGACATTCTCGCTGACCCCGATCGTGCTCCAGACATCGCGGCCATCACGGCTTTCAATCACGACGCGAACCCGCGCCGCCGTCCCCTCGGCCGAGTTGATGACCCGCACCTTGTAATCCACCAGTTGAATCTCGGTGAGCCGGGGAAAGGTGGGAGACAGCGCCTTCCGCAGTGCCCGATCGAGGGCGTTGACGGGGCCGTCCCCCTCTCCCACCACGTGCTCGACATGGCCATCGACCCGCAGCTTGACCGTCGCCTCGGTCAGAGGGACCGAGTCCGCCTCGGTCTCGACATTGACCCGGTAGTGAATCCGCTCGAATTTGGACTGGTATTGCCCCGCCAGCTTCAACACAAGCAGGTCGAACGAGGCCTCGGCCGCCTCGTATTGGTAACCCAGCGACTCCAGTTCCTTGACGCGATCCAGGATCTGGCTCATCAGCTTCGAGTCGCCCTGGATCCGGAACTTGGCCGTCTTGGCCACGATGTTCGAACGCCCGGACAGTTCACTCACCAGGACCCGCCGGACATTTCCCACCGTCTCGGGGGGGATGTGCTCGTAACTGCGGGCCAATCGGTTCACCGCGCTCACGTGCATGCCCCCCTTGTGGGCAAACGCACTGCTCCCGACAAACGGCTGGTTCGACCGGAAGTTCATGTTGGCCAGCTCATACACGTACCGGGACAGCTCGGTGAGATGAGTCACCCCTTCGCCCCGCAGGACCTCGTGCCTCTTCTTGAGTGCCAGGTTCGCCCCCACACTGACCAGGTCGGCATTGCCACACCGCTCTCCCAGTCCATTGATCGTCCCCTGGACCTGGACCGCCCCGGCCGCGACGGCGGCCAGCGAGTTGGCCACCGCCAGATCACAGTCGTTGTGACAATGAATGCCCACGGGAATCGCGAGGGCCTTCCTGGCGGCCGCGACGGCGGTTGCAATCTCTTCGGGCAACCGACCGCCATTGGTGTCACACAATATCACCATCCGCGCGCCGGCCCGTTCGGCCGCCTGGATCGTCTTGAGAGCAAACTCGGGATTGGCGAAATACCCGTCGAAGAAATGCTCGGCGTCGTACAGCAACTCGCGCCCGAGGCTCGCCAGCCAGCCAATCGAATCGCCGATCATCGCGAGGTTTTCAGCCTCATCGATCCCCAGGACATCATGCACATGCAGATCCCAGGTCTTCCCCACAATCGTGATGGTCTGCGCCCGCGAGTCGCGCAGGGCGTGCATCCCGTGATCCTTCTCGACGGCACTGTTCTTGTTGCGGGTCATCCCAAACGCCGCCACCCGGGCATGTCGCAACGGGAGATCCGCCACCCGCTGGAAATACTCGCTGTCCTTCGGGTTCGACAGCGGATATCCCCCCTCGATGTAGTCAAACCCCAGCTCGTCCAACCGCAGCGTGATCTGCAGCTTGTCCTCCAACGAGAAGGAAATTCCCTCTCCCTGGCTCCCATCACGCAGGGTGGTGTCGTACAGCTCGATCCGGGACACAGACAGTCCTTCACGCCAACTTGGACCAACAAAAAACCCCCCAGGCTCGGTCAGCCTGAGGGGTGGTATGCAGACAAACTCGGCTTCCCGCCTCAGGCCAGACCAATCTGGCAAATGCGTACGGCAATTCCAGGAGCCGAAATGCTGATGGTTCGCGACAGCCGAGGCACGGTCAACACCCGGAACAGGGAACAACTCACGCGAAGCCGCAAGACACCCGTCTTGACAGGTGGACATAGCATAAGCGCCGCAAGTCGAAGCGTCAAACGCCCGTGACCCCGCGCTGCATCCTGTTTTTCCCGCCAATTCAGTCTCCTCCCTCCTGGTCCGCCCACCCCCGCCCGCCACCAGCTCCTTCGGACCATCACACTGTCGGCCACCGGGTTGGGTGCGATATCTTCCCCCGTCTCGGTTCACTCCCAACCCCGACCTGCGTGCTCAGGCTCGACACACAGCGGAACGCCGAGCGGGCCGCTTCGCCAGCCCCCCCACCCTGGCCACTCTCCAACGTTTCGACAGGAACCCGTTCGCCATGAACCCGCTTTGTCGCGGCCTCGCGGTCATTCTCGGATTGGCGTTTGGTCTCCCGGCGGCCTGGGGGGCACCGCCCCCCATTGTGGAGGTCGCTGGTCAACCCCTGGCGGCCCAGGTGAAACGGCTGACCCAGGCTCTCGAACTCGTGGGGCGGCCACTTTCTGGCGAGTTGCAGAAGCGACTGCAACCGGCCCTCGAAGCCGAAGACTCCGGGCAGATCCAGTCCCTGTTGGATGCCGAAGTCCTGTTGGTCGCAGCGATCAATCCCGAAGCCCGGGTCAAAGTCAGCCGTGGCCCCGCCCCCGCCCGGCTGCAACAGGCCGGCTTCACCCCCATCCTCATCAAGATCATCAACGAGAGCTCGGCCACCCCCCGGCTGCGATTGACCAGTCCGCAGGCGGGTCCCGCCTATGCCGGGACGGCGAAATTCAGCCTGCACCGACAGCAGCAGGTCGAGCTGGCCGACGATGGCCCGCCCCCGGAGGGGACCCGGCGGTTCCTGGCGCTCGACCTCTTCACCTCGCCTCCCCTGTCACCCGAATTGTCGGGCCTTGAAGTCGAGTACGTCATCGGGCTGATCTTCAGCTCGGAGGCGGGCAAACGCGAAGCCACCCTCGGGGTTGATCTGGGCCAGGGAAACCAGGACCTGGGATTTCGCGGGGAGACAGCCTTGCTCTTCGACATTGCCCCAGCGATCCCGGTTCAGGTGAAAATGCGTGATCATGACGGAACTCCCACGGTCGGTCGGCTCCTGATCCGAGACACCCGGGGACACATCCATCCGCACCAGGCCCGCCGCCTCGCTCCCGATTTGTTCTTCCAGCCACACATCTATCGTGGCCATGGTGAAATCGTCTGGCTCCCACCGGGTGAGTTCACCATTGAGTCGAACCGGGGGCCGGAATACCGGCATGGCACCCAGGAATTGACTGTCACAGCGGGGGCAGCCGCCAGCGTTCTCGTCTCGCTCCAGCGGTGGATTGATCCCGCCGACTTTGGCTTTTACAGCGGAGACCACCACATTCACGGAGCCGGGTGTGCGCATTACACCAGCCCCAGCGAGGGAGTTTCCCCCGAAGAGATGTTCCGCCAGGTGAAGGGGGAGGGACTCAACGTCGGGTGTGTGCTCACCTGGGGCCCCTGTTTCCGACACCAGAGAAAGTTTTTCAACCCCCGCCCTCACGACCTCTCCGACCCGCGGACGATTCTCAAGTACGATCTCGAGATCAGCGGGTTTGGCTCGCAGGCCCTGGGCCACGTCTGCCTGCTGAACCTCCGTGACCAGGAATACCCGGGTTCCGAAGGGACGGAAACCAGGGGCTGGCCCACCTGGACCACACCAGTGATGCGCTGGTGCAGGGAACAGGGAGGAATTGCCGGCTACGCCCACTCGGCGAGCGGCCTGCAGATCCAGCCACAGGCCCAAGCGGCCCGATGGCTCGAGCGACTCGACCGCTCGCGCGATGGAGTGCTGTCTCCCGAAGAAGCAACGGCAGGTCTGCTGCCCGAACCATTTGACAAGATTGACCGCGATCGCGACGGCTTTCTCACCCGCGATGAACTGGTGCAATCTCACGATCGCGCCGCCGATCTGCTTCCCAACCTGGCGATCCCGGAAATGAACGGTGTCGGGGCGATGGAGATCTGCGTCAGCACGGCAGAGGGGGTGTGCGATTTCATCTCCGCCATGGACACCGCCCGCATCCAGGAATGGAACACCTGGTACCACATCCTCAACTGCGGCTTCCCCCTGAAGGTGAGTGGCGAAACCGATTTCCCCTGCATGAGCAGCCGACAAGTCGGCACGGGACGGGTCTATGTGCAACTCGGTTCCGTCGAACGGCTGGATTTTGCAGACTGGTGCCGGGGACTTGCCTCGGGCCGCTCGTATGTCTCCGATGGCCTCGCCCACCCTGTGGAATTCACCGTGAACGGCGTTGCTCCCGGCCCCGACGAGGTCGCTCTTGATCAAGCCGGCCCGGTCGACGTCCGTGCCCGCGTCGCTTTTGCTCCCGAGACCCCCCTGGCCGTTGCGCAGGGTTTGTTGGCCCCAGCGGCGGGAAAACGTGTCGTGGGAGATACGGTCGAACTGCATGGCCCCCGGCGGGACGAGTTGGTCACGGGAGGCGAGCGGCTGGTCGAGCTGATCGTCAATGGCGCAGTGGCAGCGTCCCAGACAATTCCCGCCGACGGCAACCTGCACACGCTGCATTGGACCATCCCGATGCCGCAGAGTGGCTGGGTGGCACTTCGGCACTTCCCGCAGTTTCATACCAATCCGGTCACCATCCGCGTGGCCGGGAAACCAGTTCGCGCCTCACGAGACTCGGCCCGCTGGTGCCTCGAGGTGATCGACCAGTTGTGGCGCAACCGCGAACAGGCCATCTCCCCGGCCGAACGCCAGGGAGCGGCCGAGGCGTTCGAGCGGGCCCGCGTCCGCTATCGCCAGATCGCGCAGGAGTGTCGCTCCTGAGACACGGGAGGGGGTGGCCCAGCCCAGTGATTCCCCCAGAGCACGGCGTGTCGGCCGACGGCTGCGCGCCGCCGATTCCGCCGCACAAAGCAGCATCCACACGCCACGCTTGAGGCACGCGGCCGACTGCCATTTCCGGCATCCCCCCGTTAGACTCCAAAGTCGGTGCCGGCGGTGACGTCGCCGTGCCACCATGGCTGCTTTCCCTCTCTGTCGTGAGGATGACTCATGCGTCGTGTGCTCGGATCCATTTCACTCCTTGTGGTCCTGGCCAGTTTCCTGCCCTCGCAGGTCTGGGCCGAAGAAAACCAGCTGACGGACTACGAAAAGAAAACCGGCTGGAAACTGCTGTTTGACGGCAAATCCACCGAGGGCTGGCGGAACTATCGCCAGAAGGCGATCAACCCCGGCTGGAAGGTCGAAGGGGGAGCCCTGGTCCGCAAGGACAAGGGGGCCGGCGACATCGTCACCGCCGGGGAGTACGACAGTTTCGAGTTGTCGCTCGAGTACCGCATTTCCAAGGCGGGAAACAGCGGCATCATGTTTCATGTGACCGAGGAACTCGACGCCCCCTGGATGACCGGACCCGAAATCCAGGTCCAGGACAACGTCGATGGACACGATCCGCAAAAGGCCGGTTGGCTCTATCAGCTGTATGAGCCCATGCCCGACTTTTTCACCAAAAAGGTGGCCGACGCCACCCGCCCGGTCGGGGAATGGAACCAGATTGTTCTCAAGATCACCCCGCAGGTGTGCGAGATCAACATGAACGGCATTCGTTATGCCCTGTTCCAGAAGGGAAGTGACGACTGGAACCAGCGCGTGGCGAAGAGCAAGTTCGCCCAGTGGAAGTCGTTCGGCAAGGCGACCAAGGGGCACATCTGCCTGCAGGATCATGGCGACTTGGTCTCCTATCGCAACATCAAGCTGCGTGAGCTGCCCGAAGGACGCGCCCCGTCAGAGCCGGTCGATGCCGAGCTCAAGAGCGTTGGCTTCCAGCCCGCATTCCCCGGCATCAAGTGGGCCGGGTTTGAGGGAGTTGATGACAACGGGAAGCCGCAGGCGTTCCGCCCGATCGTGCTGACCCACGCCGGCGATGGCTCGAACCGCCGCTTTGTGGCCACCCAGCACGGGGTGATCCACGTGGTTGCGGGGAGCGGTGACGTGAAAGAGAGCCAGATCTTTGCCGACCTCACCGATCGGGTCGTCTACAAAGACAACGAGAATGAAGAGGGCTTCCTGGGGATGGCCTTCCATCCGAAGTTCAAGCAGAACGGCGAGTTCTTCGTCTACTACACCTCGAAAAAGCATCCCGATCACACCTCGGTTGTCTCGCGGTTCCGCGTCTCCAAGTCGGATCCCAACAAGTTCGACGCCGCGTTCGAAGAGGAATTGCTCGTCGTCCCGCAGCCGTTCTGGAATCACAACGGCGGGACCATCTGCTTCGGCCCCGACGGCATGCTCTACATTGCCCTCGGCGACGGCGGTGCCGGGAATGACCCTCTGGGGAACGCCCAGAATCTCGAAACGCTCCTGGGCGACATCCTGCGAATCGATGTTGACCACAAGGACGCCGGCAAGAACTATGCCATTCCCAAGGACAACCCCTTCGTCAACACCCCCAAGGCAAGTCCCGAGATTTATGCCCTGGGAGTCCGCAACATCTGGCGGATGGCCTTTGACCGGGCGACGGGAACGCTCTGGGCGGCGGATGTCGGCCAGAACCTGTACGAGGAAATCAACCTCGTTGTGAAGGGGGGCAATTATGGCTGGAACCTGCGTGAAGCCGGCCACCCCTTCGGTGCCAATGCCGGCGTTCCCGGCAAGCTGATTGACCCGATTTTCGAATACGACCACATGGTCGGATCGTCAATCACGGGCGGACACGTTTACCGTGGCAAGAAGGTCCCCGCGCTGGTTGGCAAGTACCTGTATGCCGACTACGTGTCGGGCAAGCTGTGGGCCCTGAAGTACGACGAAATCGGGCACAAGGTTGTTTCGAATGAATCCATCGCCAGCCCCAAGATGCCGGTCATCTCATTCGGGGAAGACGAGGCGGGTGAATCGTACTTCCTGATCGTGACGGCCGACGGCCAGGGCGTGTTCCAGTTCGTCGATCAGTCGCGCTGAGTTGTGCCGACCGCCCCTGTCCGAACGGGGGATCGGTCGCTCGGGAAGCCTGCCAATGGCGGGGGAAGACAGCCGTCTTGCCCCGCCATTGGTTTTTTCCAGCATCTCACTCCGCAACCGCCCTGGCCCCCGCCCGGGACTGGACGAATCCATCCGTCCCCAGTTCCTCTATGCCTCGTTGCAAGCTCTGGTTCCGATCCCACCGCTGCTGGCAGACTCGACGCAGCAGGAACGTCCCACACAGTCGGCGTTCCGATGATCCGCCGTCCCATCGAGTTCCAGCGGGTTCCAGGTGCGGCGTGATTTTCCCCCCATGCGGCCCCCATCTCTCCCCACGATTCCTGCGAGGATCCGTCCGTGACTTCTCTCCAGAATACTCCTGTGTCCCGGACCAGTCTGATCACCGGAGGGGCCAGTGGCATTGGGGCCGCCACGGCCCTGCAACTTGCCGCGCTGGGCGATCGGGTCTTCGTCAGCGACATCGACTTCCCCGCTGAATCCCGGCTTCAATTTGCCGAACTGGGAATCGAAACCTCTCTCTGCGACGTGACGAAAGAACAGGACGTCGCGCGCTGGATTGACGCGGCCGCCCGGGCCACCGGGCGTGTGGATGTCATCGTCAACAGTGCCGGTGTTGGCCTGGTGAAGCCAATCACCGAGGTGACCGAGGCCGAGTGGGACCTGGTGATGGACGTCAATCTCAAGGGAGCGTTCCTCACCGCGAAACATGCCATCCCGCACCTGCGGCAAGC
>DNUF01000146.1:0-3982 GCA_003508595.1 Planctomycetaceae bacterium | reverse complement strand
CGGATCCGGGTCAATGCGGTCTGCCCGGGCCCCGTCGGGGAAACCCGCATGATGGAGGCGGGGCTGGCCTCCGCCCCGGATCGAGACGCGGCAATCCGCTCGCTGCTCGCCGCCAGTCCCATGGCCCACGCGACCGGCCGGATGATCCACCCCGATGAGGTCGCTGCGGCAGTCGTTTACCTGGCCTCCGAAGCCGCGTTGTTTGTCACCGGTTGCTGCGTGACCATTGACGGCGGAAAGTCACTCGGTGTCCCTCCGACGCTGCAGTTCAATTGAGTTGTCGGCGAATTGCCGAACTTCACTGCCCGTACCAGAGAACCAATCGGGTCACCTCGCGCTGGGTCCACAGCCACCGTTGTCGGGCCCGAAAGCTCGTCTGACCAAGTGCGGGCGAAAATCCATGATGGTGATCGACAACCGCCAGTGCCCGCTGGACGTCGTCCAGTTGCCACTGCGAGCGTCCGTCTCCCCGGGCCAGCCATCGGGCCAGGTAGCAGGCCGAAGCGACCGCAAGCGCCAACGAGGCGAAACCCTCCACCACGGGCACGCCATAGTAGGCGAGCCCACAGAAGTGCAGACTTTCAACTTTGACCTGCAGATACCGCGACAACACCCCGTTCATTTCGGGTGTCATTTCGCCGCAGGAACGCTCGAGGTCGACAAACGGGACCGGGCGGAAGCCCTCCTGCAACACCGGCGTCTGCCCCTTTCCCGAGGTGAATCGCCAGATCGAACGCAGCAATTTCCACCGATAGCGCCACGTCTGTTGTTCGGCCTGGAACGTATCTTTGCGTGAGTATTGGGCGACCGTCATCCGAAACAGACGGCGGGCCATCGCTGCCGGGGGCTGCATCGGCTGACGACTCAAACCTGGCAATTCCCGTCGAACCGCCTCCGCGAGTTGCCCCACCTGCCGTGGAAACGGGATCTCCCCCGTGTCTCGGCTCGCTTCCAGCAGGCTCAGCATCCCGAGGCACCACAACAACCGCAACACCACCGGTTGCTGGTCTTCACCCAGCAATTCGCCCAGGACACCCGTCAGAACATGCAACTGCGACCATTCCAGGGGACGTCCCGAGACCAGCGGCGGGGCAGCCACTCCCGCATACCCCGCGGGGACCACCTCCTGGGAGAGCCGCAGCAGTGTCGCTTTCTGCGCCAGGACCGGCGTGCCACGATTCGACACCACCGACGGACACGAAAACCGCAGCCCCACCCGAAGTGAATTCTCGTCGGGATGAAACGTGTAGGGATACAGCCGACACGCCAGCGGCTTTGAAGCTTCGCCATACCGGGCATGCATCCGGCACAGTCCCCGTTCGTCGAGGAAAACACATGCTCCATCGGGTTGATGACTCAACCTCCAGCGACGCCGGCCACCTCCTCCCGTTTCCTCCACCAGCCGGTCTGGGTCAACTCCCTCTTCCCGGCTCCAGGTCTGGGCGAGAATCCGTTCTCGTTCTTCGGCTGTGATCTCGATATCGTGCTGGCGACAGCAGCCCCCGCAGTTGTGGCAGCTCCAGTTCTGCAGCGTGGGAAGTTCAAGACGCACACCCGGCCCCTTTCGCTGGACCACACCCGTCAGGGTTCGGTTTTCCGTGGTGAAGAGGAATCGGCCCGGGTCGCCTCTTCCACCGACAAGAGTCCGTCACCATCCTGGTCAAGACGTGAGAACAGCTCCCGGCTGCCGAGGAATTCGAGGGCCGAGACATCCCCATCCTGGTTGCGGTCCATCTTGTGGAACCAGGCGGGGCCATTGCGGCTTCCGGTGGCGACGACAGTCTGCTCCGGGGGTGGACGCATCATCCTGGGATTCGACCGAAACATCGCGGGCTTGCCCGGCTCGGCAGTCAAGCGGTACTTCCCGGCGATCTCAGACAACCGGACAACTCCGTCGCCATCCTGATCGCGTGACTGCAGACGGGTGTAACCCTCGACCAGTTTCCGCAGGGTCAAGCGCCGGTCGACACGCCCCGCGAGAATCTCAAACAGGCTGTCGGAATCGTGCGAAATGACGAGGTCAATCTTCGTCTGCTGGGCCCCCGAATCCTGGTCAATCAGGGCCTGGATCTCGGCATCGGTCACCTTGCCATCACGATCGGTGTCCACCATGCGAAAGGTCACCCCCGACAGTCCATTCGACTGCAGATCGCCGATCAGTCCACCAAACTCGCCTTCATCGAGCACACGATCCTTGTTGGCATCAAGTTGACGCAGCCGGGTCCGGAAGAAATTTCGGGCGTCCGAAGCCGTTCCCGTCTGCCGCCCGATCGCAAGGTCGATTGCCAGGCCCGGCAGCCGAAGCTGCAGGCGGGGGGTGGGCGACTTCTCGTCTTTCTCGGGGATCACCAGTCCTTCGGGATCTGCGACGATGACCCACTCCATCCGCTGGCGTTTCTTCCTGTTCCATCGCAACCCCAGGACCAGATCGTCCGGGAAAGACTCCTGCAGCCAAGGGGCGATTTCCGGCCCCGTGAGCGTCGGCGGGGCTTGATCGGGGCTCGCGTTTGCCGTTGTCCAGCGGCCGATCGGCAGAACCCGTTCTCCAGAGTCCGACAGGGTCCCATATCGGTTCAGCAACTGTCGGGCGATGAGTTCCCGTTCCTCCGGGGTCCCCATCGAGAAAATCGGAGATTCGGTGGCCCCCCGGGGAACTGGACCCGCGGTCAACGACCGTCCGTCGAGTTCGTCCACCGCCAGGATGTCATCTTCATCGAAATCATGCCGCTGGAGCCGGGCCGGGGCCGCCCGCATTTCCTCCCGGGAGATTCCCCCATCTTCATCGACATCGAGCAGGGTCACGAGATCGACCTGCTGGCTCGACCGCTGTGGGCGGGTCGCCACAGTCAGAGGGTTGCCGAGAATCCGGTTGAGATAGTTCTGAAGTTCTTCCGCCGATAGGCGATCGTCGGGCGGGCTGGCATCGACCGAGACCCAGGTATCCACCAGCGAGTACTCCTCGGCCGCCACACCGGTTCGCACCAGGGGAGGCACACGGGCCGCCTCGTCCCGACTGAGAAATCCATCGCCGTCCGCATCATGCTGCTCGACGATTTTGCGGGCATAGCGAATTCGCACCGCGTCGAGCGACTCCCCATCCACCTGTGCCTCCAACCGCACAAACACAGGGCGCTGCGGGGCCAGCACAACCAATCGCTCTCCGGTGCGTCCCGCTTCGTCGGCGCGGGCCTGCCTCAGCCCGGAGGCGAGCAGCACCAGCAGGACGAGACATTCGAGGCAACGGGCCATCTTCGCAACCGACCAGCCAGGGGAATGGGGGACGAACCAATTCATGTTATCCCAGATCGAAGAACTCGACCAAGCTGTCTGGGGAACTGTCTCAAAATCATCGGTTCCCCCCGGCTGAGAGGCTGGCAGTGCCGGTCCGGTGACAGCTCACCCCGAAAAAATCGTCCGCCGGTTTGTGACGCCCCCCTTCACGCGGGACGATTGGCCGTCAGAAAGCCAATGATCTCGCGGCAAAAATCGGGGAGATCATCCGGCTTGCGACTGCTGATGAAATGCCGGTCGATCACCACCGGAGCATCTTCCCAGATCGCACCGGCATTGATCAGGTCATCCTGGATCCCCGGGGACCCGGTGACCCGGACGCCGCGATAAACCCCGGCCGAAATGGGAATCCATCCCCCGTGGCAGATGGCCGCCACCAGTTGCCCCTGCTGGGCAAAGTGACGGGTCAAGTCCTTGACGACCGGATCACGCCGCAGCTTGTCGGGGCTGAAGCCCCCCGGCACGATCAGCCCGGTGAATTCGTTGGCGGAAACCGCCTGGATCGCAATGTCCGACTTGCATGGATACCCATGCTTCCCCCGATAGACTGTGCCAGCCGAGGGGCCGGCGACAACGACCGCCGCCCCTTCCTCCAGCATGCGGTAACGGGGATACCAGAGTTCGAGATCTTCGTAGACATCGTCCACAAACATCAAAAGTCGGTGAGCGGACAGGGGCAAACGGGTCATGG
>DNUF01000147.1:21694-49055 GCA_003508595.1 Planctomycetaceae bacterium | reverse complement strand
GCTTTTTTCAGGTCAAGACCTTTTTCTCCCGCAGAAATCGGGGAATTCCAGATTTTCCATGAAGTCCTCCCGACGAGGCCGGAAGGTTTTTGCCCGGTTCGGTTGGCAACACCTCCCCTTCCGACCTACATTCGATTTTGGTGCTTTTCTCCTCCTGCCACGCGTTTCTGTCCGAATGCACATTCCCGATGGTGTTCTCAGTCCCGGGGTCTGTGTTGGAACCGGGGTGATCGCGGCCATCGGATTGCAACAGGCATTTCGCAGGCTCGATCAAGCCCTGTCCACCCGCACAGTCCCCCTGACCGGAATGGTGGCCGCCCTGGTATTTGCCGGGCAGATGGTCAATTTTCCGATCGGACTCCCCGTCTCGGGGCACCTCATCGGGGGAGCCCTCGCGGCAATCCTGCTGGGTCCCTGGGGAGGTGCCGTGGCACTCTCACTGGTGCTCTTCATCCAGATGCTGCTGTTCAGCGACGGCGGGAAATTTGCCTATGGAGCCAATGCCCTCAACATGGCCTTGGTTGGCTCCATGGGAGCCTGGTGCGTGTTCCAGGCTCTCCGGGCCCGCTTTCCCACCCCACGCGGCACCCTGATCGCCGGGATGATCGCCGCCTGGGTCAGCGTCCTCGCCGCCGCCGCCTGCTTTTGTGTTGAGTTCTGGCTCTCCTATCCGGCGGGCGAATTTCCGATTTCCCGCGTCTGGCTGCTGATGGCGAGTTTTCACAGCCTGATCGGGGTCGGCGAAGCGCTGATCACCGGAGGGATCCTCTCGATTGTGCTCCTTCAGAGACCCGACCTCGTCCAGACCCCCGGGCCAGATTCGGCAACCCGGCTTGGACCGGTCATCGGAGCGGGCTGCATCGTCGCCCTGCTGATCGCAGCCTTTGCCTCCCCCTTCGCATCCAACCTTCCCGATGGTCTCGAAGCGGTCGCACAACAGACCGGCTTCGACACCCGAATTGCCCAAACCACCCCGCTGGTCCTCGACGATTATTCCCTGGCCCTCCCGGGAACCAATCCAGAGGATCCGCTGTGGAGCAAGGTCGCCACGGCCCTCGCAGGGCTCCTCGGCACCGGCACGGTCCTGGTGCTGGGTTGGCTGCTGTCCCGCAGCCTCACCTCGCGACTTCCGTCGGCGGAGGATCTGCATGCGGGCTGATTTTCTCGATCGCTATGCCCGGGGCGACACCTGGTGCCATCGACTCGACCCCCGGAAAAAAGTCGTTGTCGTCGCCCTGGTGATGCTGGTCATCTTGTTGACCCCATTGGCGCAATGGCCCTTTCTCGGGCTGATGGGATGCCTGATCGCCGCCGCCCTGACGATCGCCGAGATTCCCCGGCGGTACGTCTTTCAGCGACTGGCATGGTTGTTGCCCCCGGTCCTCGGACTCGCCCTCAGTGGGCCGCTTTCGCGGGGATTTCACGGCGGCTGGGAGTTGGCGGCCCTGATCATCGTGCGCAGCGTCCTCTCCTTCCTGGCGGCGCTCTGGTTGGTGAACACCACTCCGTTCGAGCCACTGCTGCAGGCCCTGTCGGATCTCGGACTGCCCCGGCGTTTTGTCGAGCTGCTGGCTTTCATGTACCGCTACTGTTTTGTTGTGTTTGACGAACTCGTGCGGATGCGAACCGCCCAGCGTGCCCGCACCGTGGCCCGTCCCTCCCTCTGGCAATCGTGGCGCGATGGAGCCTCTCTGCTGGGAATGCTTCTGATCCGGTCGCTCAACCGGGCCGAACGCATCCATGGTGCCATGTGCAGCCGAGGCTGGACCGGCCAACTCCCCAAGAATCCGTCGTGACGATCGCCCTTTCCAACACCTCCCAGGCAGCCACCCATCGACGGGGTTCGATCCTCAAGGTCGACCGCCTGCGTTACCGCTACGCCTCGGGACAATGGGCCCTGCACGACGTGTCGTTCGAGATCGCCGTCGGTGAGGTTGTCGGACTCGTGGGGCCCAACGGCGCGGGGAAGACCACGCTGCTGCTGCACCTGAACGGCTTGCTGTTCGGCGAAACCGCCCCCCATCCACAATCGGCGCAGCCCGCCAGCCAGTCGCCCGTCGAGGTGCTCGGGCTGCCAGTCACTCCCCGGTCGGCCCCCGAAGTCCGCCGGATCGTGGGCATCATGTTCCAGGATCCGGATGACCAGATTTTTTGCCCGACCGTGGCCGAAGATGTCTCCTTCGGTCCGCGCAATCTCGGGTTCCCCCGCGAAGAGGTTGAGCGGCGGACTCGCTGCGCCCTGGGACAGGTCGGCCTTACCGGCTATGAATCACGGTCCCCCCTGCAACTGAGTTGCGGCGAACGAAAACGGGTCTGCCTCGCGGGAGTCCTCGCCTGCGAACCCGACCTGCTCGCTCTCGATGAGCCCTCGAGCAACCTCGACCCCCGCTCCCGCCGACAACTCATCGGGATCCTCCAGTCCTGTCAATCTGCCCAGCTTATTGCGACGCATGACCTCGAGATGATTCTCGATCTTTGCACGCGGGTCCTGGTCCTCGACCAGGGGCGCATCCAGGCCGATGGCCCCGCCCGTGAAATCCTTTCCAATGCCCCCCTCATGCATCGTCACGGGTTGGAGGTCCCCCTCAGCCTGCAGTTTGGTGGCCGCCCCATCCCCTCCTGAGGGGTGTGAATTCGACGTTGCCGGATGGACCGGCATCGCGAGCCCAAACCCCAGGCGGGCTAATATTCACCAACCACTTCATTCCCCGCCCGCGTTCCCAGCGCCCGCCAGATCTGCAGGTTGATGTTGGAATTGATCGCCCGGACCGAGCCATCCGCCAGCAGGGAATGCACAATCCCCGTGTGCAGACTGCGGGAGGTCAAGGCGGCATAACTCGGGCTGGTCAGATGACTCCCCTCTTGTCGGGAGTTGTAGTCCACATCAAACGTGACTCCCTGGTACACCCAGGTCACCACCGTATTCGGCCCCAGGGTGGTCGTGAAGCCACTGTGGTGCGAATGTCCATTCGCCCACTCGGTATGCCCGGTCCCATCCGCCGTGGCCAACTGGATGCGGTCCTTGACCCCGCTGTTGGCACAGGCGGCGACATCGGCAACCGTCTGCGGGACTGCAGTGCTGGGAGGCCCCCCATTGCGGGTGTAGGCCTGCCACGAGGCGACCTCCGATGCCATCAGGGTGTTGCTCGTCCCATCCCGCACCGCTGCCGTCGACAGGGCACCGTTCGGGTAGGCAATTCCATCTCCTCCCTGGCCACTGACGGGGTCGTAGATGAACCAGGTCCCCATGTTGAAACCATAATTGGTGGGATACAGGTTGATGCCGTTGTTCCCGGTATTCCGCTGGATGTTGGCCTTGAAATCCGACGGACAGGCAAAGATGGGAATGCGAAAACCGCTGATGATGGGAAAGTTGGACCAGGAACGGCTGAGATCAATCTGCGAGTAGAGATTCGCCTGCTCGAGAAAAGGCATGAGTCGGCCATGAATCGACCACGAGCCATTGGTCGTGACCTTCGGATTGATACATGCACTGGGGGGAAACACGTTGTTGGAGGCGAGGTAATTGTGCATGGCCAATCCGATCTGCCGCAGGTGGTTCTTGCACTGCGTCCGCCGGGCCGCCTCGCGTGCCTGCTGCACGGCCGGCAGCAGCAGGGCCACCAGGATCCCCATGATGGCGATCACCACCAGCAGTTCAATCAGTGTAAATCCAGTGCGTCGCTTCATTCCCAGACTACGAACTCAAGTTGTGAGGAGACTTTCAGGCGAGTCCATACTGTTGCAATTCGCATGCCACCCGGCTGATGACTTCGAGTTGCCCAACACCGCGTACCACATCGGTAAAACCTCCCGCTGGTCAGAGTCCCGGGAACCACATCGGCGTTTTTTCCACCGGCGGCGGCGAAAAAAACACCAGCCCGTTCTGGACGTGATTGTCAGTTGGCTTCTTGTGAGGCCGGTCGCCGTTTCGCGAACCGTTTCGATCGCCGCCGGCCCCGGCTGCTTTCGATCTGGAAGCCTGCCCGGTACCTTGGTCATGGAGAGAAGTCCCCCATGCGTTGGTCCATCCGCAACCAGATCCTGCTTCCGTTCGCTGGTGTCACGCTGCTGTCTGTCGTCGCGGCGACGGCGGCAGCCGCCTGGCTTGCCGCCCGGGCCCAGGACCAATCGCAATTGGCCGCGTTGCAGCAGGTCGTGGGAACTCTTGCCGAGGCCCGGTTCCCCATCACCGAATCGGTTCTCCAGCAGATGCACGGTCTCTCGGGAGCCCACTTCGTCGCTCTCTCCCCGGAGGGGCAGGTCATCGCCTCGACACTACCCCCTCCCCTCCACGATCTGTCGACATTGGACCTCCCACGTTCGAATGACCTCTCAGGCCTGGCCCAGTTACCGGCGGTCCTCGTGGGAGACACCCGTTATCGCATCGCCCGACTCGAACGCCCCCCCACGTCCAATGCCCGCACCCTCTTCGTTCTGGCTCCCGATCAATCGTGGAGCCAGGCACGCTGGCAGGCCGCCCTCTACCCCCTGTCCGTCGGGGCGATCTCGGTCTGTCTCACCGCAGGACTCTCCTTCCTGATTGCCGAGCGGATCAGCCGCCGGCTCCGCCGACTCGAATCGCAGACCGCGGCCATTGCCGGGGGAGACTTTCGCGAAATCGCCATCCAATCACGCCATGACGAACTGCGGGATCTCGAGATCTCGGTCAACCGCATGACGACCAGGTTGCGGGATCTGGAGGGGACGATCGCCCGCTCGGAACGGGAACGCCTGCTGGCTCAGTTGGCCGGTGGACTGGCCCATCAGCTGCGCAATGCCGCCACCGGAGCCAGGCTGGCGCTGCAGCTGCATGCCCGTCGCTGCCCGGTGTCAGCCGAAGACCAGAGTGTTCCGGTCGCCCTGCGGCAGTTGGCCCTGCTCGAGGCGCAGGTGCGGGGCCTGCTGTCGCTCGGACGCAACGAACCTCGAGCCCGCAGTGCGTCATCCGTCGGTTCCCTGCTGACCGATGTGGCACAACTGCTGGCCCCGGCCTGCGAGCACTCGGGCGTCAAACTCTCCGTGACCCCCAACCCGCAGGAACTCCAGTTGGTCTGCGATCCCGGGGCATTGCAGGCCGCCATTCTCAATCTCACCCTCAACGCCATTGAGGCTGCGGGTCCCCGGGGAGTTGTCACACTCGCAGCCGTGCGAGATCACTCCGGCCTGTCGATCGAAGTCACCGACAATGGTCCTGGATTGGATCCCCGCGTCGCAGCCAACCTCGGACAACCGTTTCTGTCCACGAAGCCGGAAGGAGTCGGACTGGGCCTGGCCCTGGTCCGCCAGGTCGCGCAGGACCACCACGGCACCCTCACCTGGCGACGTGAGGCGGAGAACACCATCTTTTCCCTGCAGTTTCCGGTGTAGAATGCACTGTTCCTGCCAGCCCCCGCCCCAACCCCCCCCAGCATGAGCCGAGTCCTGATCGTTGATGATGAACCGGCCATCTGCTGGTCGATCCGGGAAGCGCTCGCCGACGAGGGGCATGCGATCGAGATTGCCTCGTCGGCCGAAGAGGCCGAGCGCCATTTCGAGAGGGGATGGGCCCCCGACCTGGTTGTGCTGGATGTCCGGCTGCCGGGTCTGGATGGGCTCTCGGCCCTCGGTCAATGGCGCGAGCGCTGGCCCGACCTCGCCGTCGTCATCATGACCGCGTTTGGCGACCTGGATACGGCGGTCCAGGCTGTCCGACGGGGCGCGTTCGACTATCTCGTCAAACCCTTTGATCTCGACCAGGCGCTGGTGCTGTTCCGACGGGCACTGGAATCGGTCGATCACAGGCCTGAGTCAGGACACCCGGGAGAGCGTTCGTCGGGCCCGGCCCAGGCAGAGACGATCATCGGACGGTCGCCGGTCATGCAACAGGTCTTTCGGCAAATCGCGCTGGTGGCCCCCTCATCCAGCACGGTCTTGATTACGGGTGAAAGCGGAACCGGGAAGGAACTGGTCGCGCGGGCCATCCACCGGCACAGCCCCCGCAGTTCTCATCCGTTCGTCGCTGTCTGTCTGCCGGCACTCAACCCCGGACTCGTTGAAGCGGAACTGTTCGGACACGCCCGGGGAGCGTTCACGGGGGCCCAGGCCAATCGCCCCGGACTCTTCGAACTGGCGGATGGAGGCACACTTTTTCTGGATGAAATCGGCGAAATCGACGAGACGCTGCAACTGAAACTGCTGCGGGGGCTGGAACAGCGGGAGTTTTTTCCCGTTGGCTCCTCCGAACTGCGGCGCGTCGATGTGCGGGTCATCGCCGCCACCAATCGCCCTCTGCGGGACTCTCTCTCGCGGGGAACATTCCGACAGGATCTCTTTTTTCGGTTGAGTGCGGTCCCGATCGAGATCCCTCCACTTCGGGAACGCCCCGAAGACATCTCCCTGCTGGCCACGCATTTTCTGGAACAGGTCACCAGCTCACCGGGAGCAGCATCGCGGTTTTCGAAGACGGCCCTGGCATCGCTGCAGGACCATCGCTGGCCAGGCAACGTCCGCGAACTGCGCAACGCCATCGAGCACGCCGCGGTCCATGCCCGGCAGGGAACCATCGGTTGCGAACATCTTCCCGCCACCTGCCTGGGGGACAGCTCCACGACGGCCAGCATCATTGCCAGCGAAGGACTTCCCCAGAAACTGCAAGGCCTTGTCGCCGAGTGGGCCCGGGAGGCGATGCGCCCCGACCTCAAACTGGGAGAAGAGCCCCCCCGGGGGATCTACGACGATCTGCTCGCCCTCATCGAACCCCCACTGCTCCTGGCGGCTCTCGAACGGACCGGCCAAAACCGGGCCGCCGCGGCAGAGTTGCTGGGGCTGCACCGGGGAACACTGCGGCAAAAACTGCGGACGCACGGGCTGGATTCGTAGCAGGCCATGGTCTGCCGAACTCGTCCGCCTTCCCGTCTCCGTCCAGCCGGTCTCCGCTATTCCGCGCTTTCGCTTTCTGCACGAGGTTCGCAGTAGGGACAGGCGGTTGTGGTCGAGGTCGCGTCCCCCATCTGCGCCCATGCAAACCGGACACCACGATCGACGGTCAACACCCCGGTCACAATGACAGCCAAGGCGGCGATTCGCAGCAGGTTGCGTCGCCCCGCGACCGACAACACCGCAGCCCCCAGACCGGTCATCACCATCATCGGTGCCGTCCCCAGGCCAAACAGCCCCATCAACAGCCCCCCCCAGACGGGATGTGATGTGCTCGCGGCCAGGGCCAGGTAGGCATACACCAGCCCACACGGCAGAAAGCCGGTCAACACTCCCGCCACGAGAATGTCCGGCAGACGTCCCGACCGCAGGAAGGTCGCAAACACCGATTTCGCAGGACAGGCCAGGTCCGCCGCGGCCAGCCCCGACCCCGTGCGATTCCACAACCGGCGGATTCCCGCCGACTGCAGTCCCTGCCAGATCAGCCACAGCCCGGCCACCACCGCCAGGCCCGCCTGCAAACCGACACCCCACGCGGGCCATCGTGCCAGGCGCCAGCCGGCGAACCCGGCCACCATTCCGAGGAAGACGTAGGTCGTGACCCGCCCCAGCGTGTAGACCGACTGTCGCAGCAGGTTCCCCCGCCAGTTCCCGGCCCCCAGTCCGACCGTCAGCGCAAAGCCACCGCACATCCCGAGACAGTGGGATGAACCCAACAGGCCCCCCAACAGGGCCAGTGACAACTCAGGCATGGTTCGACGCCTCGCCAACGGCCGCTGGAGGAGTTGTGTTTTCTGTGCTGCTGACCTTCCTGACGGACAAGTCCTCCAACCGCCCGGCTTTCAGGGCGGCCGAGATCACCAGCAGGCTGCTGACCACCATCAACAAGGCAGCCAGGGCGGGATTCAGCCGTCCGGTGCACGCCAAGGCCACCCCCACCAGGTTGTAGCTGAACGCCCACCACAGGTTACCACGAATTGTCCGCACGAGGCGTCGGGCAAACACGATCGCCCATGGCAACCGGTCCAACTCGCTCGACAGCAGGCAGACCTGCGACGAATCGCGGGAGATGTCGGTCCCGCAGCCGAGAGCCACCCCCAGGTCGGCTGCTGCCAGGGCCGGGGCATCATTCACCCCGTCTCCCACCATCGCCACCGAATACCCGCGATCATGGATCCCCGAAATGACCCGGGCCTTGTCCTCCGGAAGCAGACCGGCGTCGACGGGGACGCCCAGATCGCGCGACAGGCGCGCCCCCCGGGCGGGATGATCGCCGGTCAACACCGCGATGTCGAGATGCTGCTGGCGACACCACGCCAGCACTTCGCGAACTCCGGGACGCAATTCCTCATCAAACACCCACCCTCCCCGCACCCGCCCCCCCCACCCCACAAAGGTCAGCGACAACCCCCCCTCCAGCGCCTGCCGCTCCAGCGCCAACAGCCGTGGCTCCAGGATCTGCGTTTGTGAATCCATCAAGCCCCGGTTTCCCAACCAGACAACCCGCCCATCCGCAGATTCCCCGCGCAAACCCTGCCCGGCGACCTGGCGGATTGACCACTCCCCCGCTCCGCCATTTGCCGGGGATTCCCCTACTGGCTTGGCTCCAGCCGGCGAGGCACTGACCTCCAGCGCCAGGGCAATTGCCTTCGAAAACGGGTGCGTCGAATGGGCCGTCAAGGTGCGCGCCTGGGAACAGACGAGCGGCCAATCCTCAGCCGTCTCGACTTCGAACCGCAACACCCGCGGGCTGCCGGTGGTCAGCGTACCCGTCTTGTCGAACCGCAGGGCCTGCACGGCCGCGAGACGCTCGATCGCCTCCCCCGAGCGAAACAGCACCTGTCGGCGGGCGGCGGCCGACAGCCCCGACCAGACCGCCAGGGGGGTCGCCAATCCCAGGGCACAGGGACAGGCCACCAGCACGACCGACAATCCCGCCAGCAACCCCGCAGGCCATCCCGAGCGCACTCCGTGCCAGGCGACCGTGGCGAGCGCCACCGTCACGATTACGGGAAACATTCCCGCGGAAATCCGGTCGGTCAGTTCCTGGTACGGACCTTTCGCCAGGCGTGCCGCCCGCACGAAATCGATGATCCGCTGCAGGGCCCCTTCGCTTGCCGGGGCCAGCACCTCAAGCCGGGCGGCTGTCTCCAGCAGCAGGGTCCCCGCCCAGACAGTGTCTCCCGAGTGTCGGGTGACCGGCAGACTCTCTCCGGTCATCAATTGTTCGTCGATCTGGACAACCGCTGTCTGGAGACGTCCATCCAGCGGGATCCTCTCGCCGGGAAGGACACGGACGACCATCCCGGGAAACACCTCGTCGAGCGGACGGACCGACTCCCCGCCGTCAGGGGTGATCACCGTCACCGACTCGGGCAACAGTCGCGCCAACTGGTCGAGGGCGGCTCCGGCCTGCAATCGTCCCTGCGCTTCCAGCCAGCGTCCCAGGGTCACCATCACCAGGATGACGCAGGCGACCTCGAAATAAACCGGGCCCCGGTCGCGCCAGACCGAGTGGGCCGAGACGACAAACGCCGCCAGGACCCCGGCACACAGCAGCAGATCGGTCGTCATCCGCCCCCGTCGCAGGTTGTCCCAGGCCGATTCGGCGAGGGGCAATCCCAGCAACCCCAGCACGGGAACCGTGAAAAGCAGCCCCGCCGCCCGCAGCAGTCCCTCCCAGGGTCCGACCAGCGAATCGACCGGCAGATCACCATAGACATCACGGGTCCAGAGGGCCATTGTGAAGGCCATCACGTTCATGCTGCAGAAGACCGCGATCCCGAGTCGGGCGAGGGTCCAGCGGGCTTCGCCCACATCACCACCGGAATCGGTCACATCGGCGGCAAACTGGCAGCCCGTGCAGCAGTACTCCGGACCGGCCGCTTGCGGCCCCCCACCCGCGACTCGTCGCGACGCGAACATCGGCGGGGGAATGGTCAGACCACAGAAGGCACACTCCGAGACCGCGGGAGCAACTCCGTCGTGGAACGGAGCCTTCCCTGCCGCACGACGGGATCGGTCCGCCAATTTGTCGGCCACAATCAGTCCCACAGCCCCCTCCAAGGCGTGCCGAAGAAACCACGAGGTGCGGCAGAAAGCCGGGGCTGCCCACTCAAACCGATGGCGTCCGCGTTTCCTGGGCGTCGAGCCATTCCTCGGTCTCCAGCATCCGCTGCTTGGGCCCCTCGATTTCCCGGAACATCCCGTGAATCAACGCCCAGCCAAACAGGCAGAAGAACCCGGTCGTTGCCAGCAGGTAATTCACCATCGGGGTGACGGCAAATGACCCCTCTCCCTGGCCCCGAAAGACGGCCATGAACTCGATGAACTTGGCCACGAACCCCAACATGCTGGGAATGAGGATCACCATCGCAAAAATCAGCGTGGTCACCCGGGCCCGTCGGCTGCGTGAGGAAGGGGAAGAGTTTGCGGAGGACATCAGGCCACCAGGAGTTCCGGAAACAGGGGGTACAAAAGCCGATGGGACTGCGGTTCCTCAGGAGATGGAGGACGCTCGTCTCCCGATTCGGTCTCGCCCGCTTTGGGCTCGCCGGGGGTGACTCCCTCGGGTGGCGTCGTGGCAGGTTCAGGCTGAGGATCGGTCGGAGCCGGCTCTGTGGGCGGTTCCGGCTGAATCTCAGCGGCCGGTTCCTCGCCCGGTGGAGTGGCTGGAGGATCGGTCGTCGTCGGCGAAGTCGCATCCGTTTCCCCGGTCTTGGCTTCTTCTTCCTTGGCTTCTTCTTCGGGGACAGCTCCGGCATCTGGCTCGGTGGCCGGCTCCGCGGGCTCGGCTGTTTCGCCTGTACCGGCCGAGGGGTGCCCCTGGTTGGCGGCATCGATGGCCGCCTGGTCAACCCCCCCCGGTTCCGTTCCTTCGGGCAGATGGGCCGAGGTCCACTCTTCGTAGTACGGGTACGTCGGCAGCCACGATCCCAGCCACTGCAGGTAGGTCAACAGGGCCAGACCCCGCAGGTTGGGCTTGTCGGGAGCCCCTTCGAAAAACCAGGGGTACTCGGGCATGACCGAGCCGTCCGACAGGATTGTCGGCTGGAACAGGTGGACCGCCTGCCAATCGTTCGATCGACGCCCCCCCTCGCGACTCAGGTCGGGGCCCACCCGGCGGGTGCCGAACAACACGGGACGCTGCAATTCGTTCTGGTATTCCCACGACTCTGAGACAGGTCCCCAACGGCGGGATTCTCCCGAGACCGGGCGCACGAACTGGCTGTGACAGTGCCAGCACGCCTCACCGGTATAGACCTTGCGGCCAATCCGCAGCAGGTCGGCACAGCGGGCGTTGAGCCACTGTTCCTTTTCGGGGCCATCGGCGGGCACCTGCCCCACGTGCTTCGCAAACGACTCGGGAAACCGGCGGGCCAGGTCTTCGAACTGGTACCGCAGGTTGGCGGTCACCAGCTCCTCGGCCGTTTTTTCCGGCAAATCCTTGTACATCAGGGCCGGCACCAGGGCGTTCGACACGAACGCCAGGGCGAAGAAAAACAGCCCCGCAATGACCAACACACTCCCCTTGCTTTCCAGCATGCTTCACACCTCGCAGAAACCTCGAACCGCCGTCTTTGCCCCGGGACTCACGTCACTCCCGGCCCCACTCAGGCCCCCGCCAGGGCCGGGCTGCGGGCCGGAGCGGTTTCCACACTCCCTGCCTGCGCCAGTTGGAACGTGCGGTAAATGTTGACGTAGAACACGATCTGCCCGGCAAACATTCCCAGGCCGGTGAAGACACGGACCACCCAGAATGGCATCGACGCCTCGATCGAGACGTCCCAGGGGAGCAGTGCCCGCCAGACGTAGCCCTGGACCAGGCCCCCGGCAATCAGGTCGATGGCCATCGCAAACAACGACACAGCCGACAGCCAATAGTGCCACTCGCACAGCTTTCGGCTGTACCACTCGTGACCGATCAGCCGGGGCAGGAGGTAAGTCATGATCCCCTGGATCCACAGGCCAAACACCCCAAACATCACCAGGTGGGCATGCCCCACCACCCAGTCGGTGAAGTGGATGATCGCCTGGAACGTCAGTGTCGTCTGGAAGGCACACTGCAGGCAGGTGAGGAAGTAGAAAACCATGCCGGTGTAGAACCAGCGGATCGGCAGGTTCGTGATGAAGGCCGAGCCCGACCCCCTCAGGGTTCCGAAGAAATTGATGATCACAGTGGCGACCACCAGTTCAACGGCAATCGTCGAAACCACCGCCCCGTACTGCAGGAACATCGGGATGGGCGTGTAGAGGAAGTGATGAATCCCCTGGAGCGGATAGAAAAACGCCAGCCCCCAGAACCCGACCAGCGACAGGCCGTGGCTCCAGATCGGCTTCTTCAACAGGATCGGGACGAAATAATACATCAATCCCCAGCCGATGGGGGTCACGAACAGACCGACGAGGTCATGGATAAACAGGCCCCCGACCGCACCGGCGGCCGAACCCGAGACAAAGTACTGGGGCATGAAATTTCCCATGGCGTAAGTGAGGAACGTCCACACCAGGGCCGCCATGAAGTACCACAGGGTCACGTACAGGGGCCCCTTGGTCATCACGATCGACGGGAGGAAGTTCACCACCACGAGACCCAATCCCAGCAGCGCCACAGGGTCGATCCAGGTGGGAGTCTCACCCCATTCAAGTCCCTGGGCCTGCCCCAGGAGAATCCCCCCGGCCGTTGCCAGAACCACCCCCTGCCAGGCGATGAAGATGAACCAGCTCAGCCATACGCTGAGGACCGGCCGCAGGGTCAACCGCGGGACCGCCCAGAACATCGAGCCCAACAGGGCGTTGGCGATGAAGCCGTAGGCAATCGTGTTGGTGTGCACCATGCGCCACCGTCCCGGAGAGAAGATCTCAATCCCCGACAGCGGGTTGTGACGGATCAACTGAAAGGCCATCAGCAGCCCCCCGAGCATCGAGACAAACAGGTAAGCCAGTGCCGCCAGATAGAAGTACAGCACCAGTTTGCGATCGACGAGCCGATCGGTGTCGACAGTCCGATTGTCGGTCACGGTTGCACTGCTCATGCCTGTTCCACTCCCGCCGCCGGAGCACGGAATCGCCCCAGCGGGTACAAGATCGCCATCGTCAGTCCAAACACCACATGGGTGACAGCCGCCACCCACCAGGGAAGCACACTGTTGTCGGTAATCCAGCGACCGCCGCAGGTCAGCGGTTGCAGCCACGACAGGATTCCGTAGAAATTCACCACCCAGACCAGCACACCCAGGGCCACCCCCAGCACCAGGCGCTTGAGAAACGAGCGGTCGGCGTACCGGCGGAAGACCGGCTGGAAAATCGCCCCCAGCAACATGCCCGTCCCCAGGTACAGACAGCAGCCAAACGCGAGAATCATCCAATCTCCCAGGGGACTGCCCAAGGAACTGCCAATGGAACTGCCAGCGACCTCGCGCGTTCCCAGCGTCAGCGCCTTTTCTCCCAGGGGAAACGTGAGATACACCCGGATCAACTGCAGGGGATCCTTGCTGTCGGCCGGTGCGCCGATGACGTTCAGCAACAGGGCGACAATCGCCCCGGCAATTCCCAGAACGAAGCCCGACAGCGCCTCATACGCCGGGTACTCCCCCGTGGGGGCCCAGGGGCCCGGGTGAGACTGCAACTCCGATTCGAGCTGCGCCACCCGCTCCTTCAATCGCTCAAACTCGAGCTGTTTCGCCGTCTGTTCCATCTGAATTGCTCCAGCGCTCGCTCCACCTCGCACCCCACGCAGGGTCCGACTCGACTTTCGCCCCGGGGATTCCAGCCGCCAATGACAGGGTCAGTCGCCACCACCCGCAGCCGTCGCCCCTCCCGCAGGACTGCGGGGATAAGCGACCAGGCTGCCGGCATCCGGGATCTGCTCGGGCCGGGATCGCCGTCGTCCCGACACGTACAGCACATACGAGACCAGGTCCCAAATCGTCTCGGGTTCCGCCGAGAGGGCGGTCTTGAATTCGGGCATCGGTGTGCCATTGATCCCGGCGTAAATCCGCCGGTAGATATCGATCGGCTCCCGTCCCCCATGCAGCATCCCCGAAGTGAGGTCGGCGGCGCGGGTCGGATGCCCCCAGACATCCACCAGTTTTGACTCGAGGTTGTCGAGCGTCTGACCCCGACCATCTTCACCGTGGCACTTCGAACACCCCTTGGTCAAAAACGCCTGCTGGCCCCGCGTCACATGCTCGGATGTGAACTCGGGCTTGGGAGTTTCGGGATTCACCGCGGTCGACTCGGCCGTGTTCCAGTCGGTGACAATTTCCTGGGCCAGCCCGGTCACGGCGTCGGCGTCCAGTTCGTCGGCCCCCTCCGCCTCCAGAGCGATCTGGAATTCCAGTTCTCCCCGATGGGTCAGCACCAGCACGTAGTCGACGACCGCCGCAAGTTCCGCCTCCGAGAGAATGGCGAACGAAGGCATTGAGGTCCCCGGCACACCCAATTTGACCGTTCGGACCAGGTCACTGCGGCGGGGCTTCGAGCCATAGGGGGACGATGTGAACTTGAAAATCCCGCGACGATAGTCGCGTGGACGGGGATAGAGCTGCGCGGCTGCCGGGCCGGCACCATCTCCCGTTTCGCCATGGCATTGCCAACAGCGCTGCATGTAGACGTCGCGCCCAAGCTTCAGCGTCTCAGGCCGCGACTCCAGGGCCCCGAGCAACTTCGGTTCCGCGGGGGTTCCACAATAGTTTTCCAGGGCCTCTCGCACCTGTTTCTGCATCTCCTCGGGCAGTTTCTGGATCTCGGCACTCGACCGAAACTGCGCGGGAACAGGCGCGAGGCGCTCACATCCCAACTGTCCCAACAGGATCAGCGGGAAACACCAGTGCAGACGCTGAGAGACCGACATGGATGGTTCGGATTCTCGAAACAATGGACACAAAAAAAGCCCGGAGACACACCGTTGTGCCTCGGGCCTGCGTGACAATTCGTGCGCCGGAACACCCGCCATGAGTCTTCCGACCCCAGTTTTATACGTGGACAATTGGCGCATCGTCAACCGCCCGCCCCGCCTTTCCCGGAAGTGCGAACCAGGCGGGAGCATGCAGCCGCCGGTTTCCCGATACCCCCTCCGGAATTCGTCCAATCCATTCATCCCAGTCTTCGATTCTTGTCGGTGATCCCGAACCGGTCCCCGTATTCGGTGGTCTTTTCATCCCCCCCACGATGACGGCCTGAAGTCACCGCCCCCCCTCCTTTGGCAGTCTTTGGCAGTCACAGCGAACGTTCCTTCCGGGAACCTGGCGGAGTGCGTGTCACCAGGCCGGATCCCGGTTGCGTTTTCCGCCCCCTCCCGCATGTCCCGGAATCATGTCGATGAGCGACGGCCCAGTTGACATGACCCGATCACCTGAAATGCCTGACTCCCCTCGCACGCGAATTCCCCAAAACGCAGACTGTCCGCATGCCCCAGCATCAGTCCACAGAGACGAGACAACTTTGTTCTCCACGTCTCCGATTTGCTATCCTTGAACAGATCTTCCTGCAGTCATTCCTGCCGAGCCTCACATGCCTTACACCCTCAACGGAATCGGCACACATTACTATGGCAGCCGGGATGTCACCCAACGGGAGGGAGTCTGTCAAACGTGCGGACATGCGGGCCAGTTGCTCTCATACGACACCCGTCTCTGGTTCGTGATTCTTTTCATCCCGGTGATCCCCCTGAAGCGGCTGCGGATCATCGACATGTGCCCGAGCTGCCACCATCACTATGCCGTCAACCCGGAAGAGTGGGAGTCGAACCGGCAACTCCAGGTCTCGGAAGGGTTGACCAAGTATCGAACAGCCCCGACCGTCGACGGGGCGCTGGACACCCATGCGCGGATGCTCGCCTTCCACATGGAAAAAGAAGCCGACGCGTTTCGCGCGGCAGCCCTCGTGGCACATCCGAACGAGCCGGAACTGCTGCGGGGACTGGCCAGCCAGCTGCAGCAGTTCTCGCGGTACGAGACGGCCCAGGGGCTCTTTGACCAGGCGTTTGAGATCGACCCCGAAAATCCCTACGGTCGCACCCAGCGGGCCATGCACCTGCTGAATGAGCCTGGCAAACTGGATGAGGTCTGGAACCTGGTTGAGTTTCTCCGGCAGCCGGGGGCCGGCCAGATCTACGATCTGACCATCCTCGACCTCCTGGCCCAAAAGTACCAGGCCGAGGGGAACCACGAACGGGCCCTGGAATTGCTGCAGCACCTGCTGACCGAGTTCCCGTCTGCCGCCGAGCAGCATGAAGTCCGCAAGATGGTCGCGGTCTCGGAGAAAGCGCTGGGCCGTTCCACCAGCATCCTGCCGCAGCGGCAGTTCTCGCTCAAGGCGGTGCTGGATTCGAAGAGTGGCAAGTACCCGCCATGGATTCGGAGGACCGTGTATGCCGCCATCGCAACCTCGCTGCTCCTGCTGGGCCTCACGGGGCTGAATGAATACTACCGCCGAAACCGGACACTGCATGTTGTCAGCGCCTTTGCCCAACCGGTCCAGGTGAGCATCGATGACGCACCTCCCCAGGAGGTGTTTCAGCGACGGGCGTTCCCGCTGCCGGAGGGCCGGCACAGGATCCGGGTGACGGGTCCCGTCGACGAGCAGGCCGAGATCGTGATGACGACCCCTTTTTTCGAACGCTGGACTCACGATCCTGTATGGACCTACAACGTCGCCGGGGCCGCGTTCGTCATCCGCGGTGACCTCGAGTACGCTTCAGTGCCCCGCCCAGCCCGGTCCACGCCACTGGAGGGTCAATTCCAGTTTGTGCCGCATGTCGACTATCCGTTCGTGACCCCGCCCCGCACACTGCGAATCGACAATCGCAATTCGGTGGTCAAAAAGGTCAGCGTGGAACTGGAGTCGGTTCCCGCTGCCGTGTATCTCCCCATGCTGGCACGCCAGGCACCACCGGAGGTTGCCCTGACCTATGCCGAGGGGCACCTCCTCCGGACCCCCAACTATCAGGATTTGCTCGACATCTACTTCGCTGTTTGCAGCGGTGAACACGATCAACGGGCCGAGTCATTCCTCCGGGCGGGTCTCTGGACCAACCCTCTTTCCATCGAGTGGCACCGCACTTATCAGAAATTGTCCCAGGTGCAGACAAATCCGCAACCTTTGATCGGGGAATACGAGCGACGACTGCGCGACAACCCGCGTGACGCCCGCATCCTGTACCTGCTCGCCCGCCTCACTCCGCCGCCGGACGATGTCCGGCTGTTGCGGGAGGCACACGAGATCGACCCGGCCCTGGGATGGCCGTCGCTGGGACTCGGTTTCCACGAGATCTCCAACGCCCACTGGGACGAAGCCGGACGTTGGCTGACCCTGGCCGGCGATCGATTGCTGGACAATACCCTGGTGCTGATGGGACAGCACTGGCTGGCCCTGGCGACTGGCGATTTCGCCAGGGAGGAACAGGTCCTGCGGAGCATGATGACGCACTCCCAGCGGAGGCAGGGCTATCTGGCCGCGATCTGGCTTGCCGAGTCGCTCGCCAAGCGTGGCGAGTACGACGAAGCCACTCGGGCGTTCCATCAGTTTGAAGGGCAGTTCCGATCCCCGGGTGATCCGGTTCAATCCCGCTCGGAGGCTTCCCTGCTGATCGACTATTTCTGCCGCCGCTTCCCGGCCGCCCCACCAGCCGAGGCCGAATTCAAGGCAATTGATTACCATTTTCGCCTCGCCCAGGGGGATTTGAGCCGTCTCCCCAACCCGCCCGACATCCTGGAACTTGGCGACTCCTGGATCCTTCCCGGCTCGATTGCACTGGCCTGTCACCTGGCGGGGCAGGATGAAGCCTGGAAACTCTGGTTGGCAACGACCCTGGCAGCGATGCATCTGGAGGCCCCCCTTGACAACAAAACCGCCATGCAATGCCTGGAGCGAGATCGGCCCCCCACCGAGGCCGAACTGCATCAAGTGAATGGGCTGACCCCCCGCGAAAAGGCGCTCTGGTGCCTGTTGCTGTCCCGCCGATTCCCCTCCGAGCGCGAGCGATTGGTCTCCCTCGCCCGCAAGCTGCACGTCGAACGATTTCCCCCCGCCCTGTTGCTCGACCGCGTGCTTGCCGCCCCATCGACGCCATGACACAGGATTCTGACACTCAATTTGCCCAGCGGGTGGCCGCGATCGAACGGCGGTATGCCGGCCGGCCGGCGGCCCTGCGCCGCAAGATCGCCTGGCTGGTGCTGCTGGGCTTGGGCATCCTCGTTGCGGTCCTGGTCGTGACTTCCTCGCTGGCGGCATTCCTGTTTGTGGTGGCACTCCACACCCCCTTCCCCGCCAATCTCGCCTGCCTGGCCCTGGCGTCCGTGGTCCTGACACTGGTCATCGGACAGGCGATCTGCCTGCTGTGGACTCCCACCACGGCTCCCTGCGATCGCGAATTGAAACGGGATGAATGTCCCCGCTTGTTCCAGGTGCTGGACAAACTGCAGGCGCAGGCGAGATCGCGCCCATTCGATCATGTCTGGCTCAATACCGACTTCAATGCCAAGGTCTGGTCCGAGCCGAGATTGGGGCTGCTGGGATTCAGCCGTCGGCACCTGCTCCTGGGCTTTCCCCTGTTGCTGCTGGTGAGCCCGGACCAGGCGACAGCCATCCTCGCCCACGAACTGGCCCACCAGTCCGCATCACACGACTGGTTCAGCCTCTGGATCGGACGGGTGCAGGAAGCGTGGTCGGTCGTGTTTTCCAACTGGGGGACCGCGTCGGCAGGGTGGATGCAGCTCTTCCGGAAGCCTCTGCAGTGGTTTGTGAGCTGGTACTGGCCCCGGTTTCATGCGCATGCCTTCGTCCTCTCCCGCAGCGATGAATACGAGGCGGATCGCCGCTCTGCGGAATGGACCACGGTGAACGACGCCGCGACCGCCCTGTTTGCCATCCAGTGCCTGGGGACGCGCCTGAGCCAGGAATTCTGGCCCGAGGTTCATCGCGAGATGAATCGCGTGCCCGAGCCCCCGGACGCCATCTACGACCGTGAACAGCGTGAGTTGAGTCTCCCTCCCGATCCAGCCCTCGCCAAACGCTGGATCACAGAGGCGCTGCGGTTCCGGACCCTGCATTCCGATTCCCACCCCAGCCTGGCCGACCGACTGCGCAACCTCGGCGCGAACCCCGACGTGCTGGCGCAGGGCGGGTTTCCCCTGGCCCCCCGGCATTCGGCCGCCGAGGATTTTCTCGCCCCCCGCTTTGAATCGCTGCGTGACGAGATGTCACAGTTGTGGAAGACCGACAATGCGCGGGCCTGGAACATCCTGTATCACAACGCCCAGCGGCTCCAGCGGGAACTCGCGACATCCGAACGGTCCAGCTCCAACCCCTCCGCAACCAGCACGCCTCCCGTTTCCGATTCAACCGGCGAAGCTTCCCCGCCCCCGAAGTCGTCCCCGCAACTTGGCGCCGAGTGGAATCGCCTGGCCAAGCGGATGGAACTCGAGGGATTCCTGAAGTCTGAACCGCTGCTGCGGGAGTTCCTCGACCAGCATCCCCAGCACCTGATGGGCTGGCTGACTCTGGGGGGCAACCTGCTCTCGGTGGGGGACGAATCGGGGCTCGCCTGTCTGCGGCGGGTGATCGACGGGGATCAACCGGCCCTGGCGGCTGATGCCTTCATGGTGTGGAAAAACTGGCTCGAACGCCGTGATGATCCCGCGGCACTGACCCAGCTCCAGACAGAAATCGACCACTTCCAGGAAGCTCAGCTGGCGGCCGATGAAGAACGTCGCTCGGTCCGACCAACCGATCGCTTCCGCTGCGTGACACTGGATCACCCCGAGCGGTTGGCCCTGCAGAAATCCCTCGCGGCTCTTCCCGAACTGGAGACCGCCTGGCTGGCCGAGAAAGAAATGCAGCATCAACCCCATCGCCGACTCTTCGTGCTGGTGGTCGAGGCGAAACGCCGGGGATGGCTCGATCGTCAATGGCACGAGCGAAACGCCGCCCTGGCCCGACAGTTGTCCACACAGGTCCACCTGCCCGGGCAGTGGCTGGTCATCCCCCCCGCAGGAGGATTTCGCAAGGTCGCCCTCGCCATCCGCAATGTTCCCCAGACACAAGTCGTCCTGGAACCCCCGGCAACCACCTGAGCCAGTCGACGATCGGATCCCAAAGCGCCCAATCGTGCCTGGCTCTTCAACGGCTTGAAAGACCTCCGATACCCACGCGTGCTTTGAGGCGAGTCGACACCAGGCATCGTCAGGGAACCACGTTCGTGGATAGAATCAGGGCCTCTCCTTGGCCCACTGGCCTTTCATTCTCACCCGAACCTCCGCCGTGACCGAATCTGCAGGGCTCCCCTCCCGCGAGGAACTGGCATTCGAATACCTCGAACGCCTCCCCTATCCCCCCTACCCGGTTCAGGAACAGGCGATCTTTGCCTGGTACGAACATGCCGAGGGGGTGCTGGTCTCGGCCCCCACGGGGACCGGCAAGACCCTGATTGCCGAAGCGGTCGTCTTTGAGGCCCTGCGGACCGGACGGCGGATGTACTACACCACGCCGCTGATTGCCCTCACCGAACAGAAGTTTCGCGAACTGACAGAAACCGCCGTCCGCTGGGGCTACCGCCCCGAGGACGTGGGGCTCGTCACCGGCAACCGCCGCGTGAATCCCGACGCACCGGTGCTGGTGGTGGTCGCCGAGATCCTGCTCAACCGGTTGCTGCAGCCCGAGCAGTTTGATTTTGGCAACGTGCTCGGCGTGGTCATGGATGAATTCCACAGTTTCTCCGATCCCGAGCGGGGCATTGTCTGGGAGTTCTCGCTATCGCTCCTGCCCACTCATGTGCGGGTCCTGCTGCTGTCGGCCACCGTGGGGAACGCCGTGGCCTTCCTGCGCTGGCTGCAGAGTTGCCACGGGCGCAACCTGCAACTGGTGCAGAGCAGTGACCGCAAGGTTCCACTGACGTATCGCTGGGTGGGCGACCTGACTCTCAACGAACTGGTCGAAGAGATGGCCGCCGGGGAGGACGCCATCCGCCAGACCCCCGCACTGGTGTTCTGCTTCAGCCGCGATGAGTGCTGGAACGTCGGCGAAGAACTCAAGGGGAAAGCGCTGTTGGCCGATGGGCAGCAGAAACTGCTGTCCGAGAAGCTGGCGAAATCGGACTGGTCCAAGGGGGCGGGCCCGAAGTTGAAGCAGATCCTGTTGCGGGGAATTGGCGTGCACCATGCCGGAATTCTTCCCCGCTACCGTCGCATCGTGGAGGAGTTTTTCCAGCAGCGACTGCTGACGGTCTGTATCTGTACCGAGACGCTGTCGGCCGGCATCAACCTGCCCGCTCGCAGCGTGGTGCTTCCCTGCCTGCTCAAGGGGCCCCCGGGGAAACAGAAGCTGATCGACCCCAGCTCGGCCCACCAGATCTTTGGCCGGGCGGGCCGACCCCAGTATGACGATCAGGGCTTTGTCCTGGCCCTGCCCCACGAAGATGATGTGAAGATCCTCCGCTGGAAGGAAAAGTACGACCAGATCCCGGAAGATACGAAGGACCCCAATCTGATCAAGGCCAAGAAAGCCCTGAAGAAAAAGCAGCCGACCCGCAGTCCGAACCGGCAGTACTGGAACGATTCCCAGTTTGAAAAGCTGCGCACCGCCTCACCCCGAGACCTGGTCAGCCAGGGTCACCTGCCGTGGCGCATGCTCGCCTACATGCTGCAGTTGTCTCCCGATGTCGACCGGCTGCGAACACTGGTACGCAAGCGGCTGATGGACCCGCAGCGAATCGCCACCGAAGAGCGGGAACTCAATGCCATGCTGCTGACCCTGCACGCCTCGGGGGTCATCCAGCTGGATCCCCCTCCACCGCGCCCCGAGCCGAAGACCCCGGCCGAGTCCCCCCCCGAAGAGGTGCCCGAGACCCCGGCCGCTTCGCCATTGAGCCCGATGGCCCGGCTGATCGTCGAGGCGCTGCAGGCCGAGCGGGAAGCCCGCGGCGAAGCCCCGCTTCCGCGTGTGCTGGGAGCCGAAAAACCTGCCGCCGAGGTTTATGTACCCCACCGCGCCCAGCCGACCTCCCGCCTGCGGGAATTCTTCCTGTTTCGCAGCATCAATCCGGTGTATGCGATGTTCCTGCTCGACCACCTGGGCCTGGCGAGCGAAGCCGAGCGACTTCAGGCACTTGAAAGTGTTCTGGAACTTCCCCGCTCCATCCAGCGGTTCGTCCGGGTTCCCGGTCCCGACCGGCTCCCCCCGGGCCCCCTGGCGACCGAGCGGGTCGACCAGGAAGTGGTCGCCCGGGGCCTGATCGCCGCCGGCGATCTCTATCCGGAGTGGGATCCCGATGCCCGTTTCGAAGACCGCAAATGGCCCCCCACCCTGGCCGAGAAACTGCGGATGCTGTTCGAGTCGGAATACCCGAATATCCACGGATTCCAGGTCACGCCCGTCTGGGTGGCCCCCGATGTGCTGCAATTTGAGGGCAATTTCTTCGGCTACGTCACCGGACGAGATCTCACCAAGCACGAGGGGCTGATCTTCCGGCACCTGTTGCGACTGATCCTGCTGCTGGGAGAATTCTCGCAGGCAACCCCGACCGGTCTGGACCCTGCGGAATGGCAGTCGTGGTTGAAGTCGGTCTCCGACAGGCTGACCGCCTGCTGCAACTCGGTCGATCCGACCAGCACCGAACAGACTCTCACCCACTTTGCCGACAGTGACTTCGTCCCCCGCGAACTGACCGGTGCCCCTCCCGCCGGGCCGCTCGACCCGGCCGCAGCCGAAGAAGCGGTGGAGGAGGAATTTGGCTTCGGCGTTGCCGAGGCGGGCGATTGACGGCCCCGGGGTCGGAGTTTTCTGTGGGGAAAGTCTCAGCCCGGTGACCGGCTCGACTCTCCCCACACCCCGGCCTGCCTGATATCCTCAGAGTCTCCCTCCGGTTTGTCCCGCGTTTCCCCGGTGACCACCATGCAGCCTCGCGAACAGCGTTCCCTCCTTCGGACCCGCCGCCATTTTCTGCAGACCTCGCAGGCTGGCCTGGGGGCACTCAGCCTGACCCAACTGCTGGATCCTGCCCGGCAGTCCCAGGCGGCCGAGTCGACAGCGCGGGATCCGGGCAATCCCCTGGCACCCCGTCAGGCGCCGTTGCCCGCCAAGGCCAAGCGGGTCATCTACATCGAGTTGGCCGGGGCCCCCCCGCAGCAGGAACTGTTTGACTACAAGCCGACGCTCGTCCGCCTGAACATGCAGCCCTGCCCCGACGAAATGCTGAAAAACCAGCGTTTCGCCTTCATCAAGGGGCACCCCAAGCTGCTGGGAACCCCCTACAAGTTCGCCCAGCACGGGTCTGGGGGAACCTGGGTCAGCGAACTGCTGCCCAATATCGCCACGATTGCCGACGAAATGACGGTGATCCGGTCGATGAACACCGACCAATTCAATCACGCCCCGGCCGACCTGTTCATGTTCACGGGCAATCCCCGGTTCGGCAATGCGTCGATGGGGTCGTGGATCACCTATGGACTTGGTTCCGAGAGTGCCGACCTTCCCGGATTCGTCGTGTTGATCAGTGGTGGCTCGGATCCCACCGGTGGGAAGTCCTGCTGGGGGAGCGGTTTTCTTCCGTCGGTCTACCAGGGGGTGCAGTGCCGCAGCGCCGGAGAGCCAATCCTGTATGTCAACGACCCGAAGGGGATGAGCCGCGATTCCCGCCGCCGCAGCCTCGACGCCCTGCAGAAGCTGAATCAGCTGGAACAGCAGCAGTTTGGCGATCCCGAGACCGCCACCCGCATCAGCCAGTACGAACTCGCCTTCCGGATGCAGGTCGCCGTCCCCGAGGTGATGGACATCGCGCGCGAGCCGAAGCACGTGCTGGAGGCTTATGGTGCCACCCCCGGACAGGGAGCCTTTGCCAACAACTGCCTGCTGGCCCGCCGCCTGGTCGAACAGGGGGTTCGCTATGTGCAGTTGTTTGACTGGGGCTGGGATATCCACGGCACCGGGCCCGGAGACGACATCATGAATGCCCTCCCCCGCAAGACGAAAGATGTCGACCAGGCAATCGCGGCCCTCGTCCGCGATCTGAAGCAGCGTGGGATGCTCGACGAGACACTCATCATCTGCGGCGGCGAATTCGGCCGAACGAGCATGAACGAAGCCCGGGGGGGATCCACCTTCCTGGGGCGCGATCACCACCCGCACTGCTTCACCCTCTGGATGGCCGGCGGTGGGGTCAAGGGAGGCTTCAATTTCGGACAGACCGACGAATTCGGCTATCAGGTCGCCGAGAACAAGGTCGGAGTGCACGACATCCAGCATACGATCCTGCACCTGCTGGGAATCGACGCCAAGCGGTTCTCATTCCCCTACCAGGGTCTGGAGAATCGACTCATCGGGCCGGCCGACGATTCGCGAGTGCTCACCGAAATCCTGGCCTGAGCCTCCCTTCCCAAACAGGTCCGCTCGGCGGTGACTCTCCCGCGACGGGGCGGCCCACTCACCGATCTGGCCGCCATGCGCACCACCTGGACATTTCACACAGCGGGCGAATTCGTCTTTGGCCCGGGTGCGATCGAACGCCTCCCCGAGATTCTCGATCGACTCGGAATCCAGCGGCTGCTGATCGTGACCGATGCGGTGCTCGTCCAGACCGGAATGGTCGAGCGTGTCGCCGCACACTGTCGAGCCGCCTGGCGGGCCGTCGAGATCTTTGACGGCGGACTTCCCGAACCCCCACTGCACCTCGGTGTGGAATGTGCCGAGCGGGCACGCCAAGTGGGGGTCGATGGCGTGCTGGGGCTGGGGGGAGGCAGCAATCTCGACCTGGCCAAGCTGACCGCGTTGCTGCTGTCGCACGGAGGCTCTCCCACCGACTACGTGGGGGAAGACCGGGTCCCGGGACCGATCCTGCCATTGATCTGCCTTCCCACCACGGCGGGGACCGGTTCCGAGGTTTCTGGCTCAGCCGTCCTGACAGACACGGTTCAGCAGATGAAACTCGGCATCCTCAGCCAGCGATTGCGTCCGCGTGTCGCCCTCGTTGACCCGCTGCTGACTCTGTCGTGTCCTCCCAAGGTCACAGCCGACAGCGGCATCGACGCCCTGTCGCATGCCATCGAGGCATTCACTGCGGTCGACAACGAGCACTTCCCGCTGCCTCCGGGAGAGCGGACGACCTACCAGGGACGCCACCCATTTGGCGATATGCTGGCCGAGAAAGCGATCCGGCTGGTGGGGGCTCACCTGGAGAACGCGGTCCGCGACGGGACAAACCTGGCCGCCCGGGAAGGAATGGCTCTGGCCGCCAGCCTGGGTGGCCTGGCCTTTTCGAATGTTGGCGTCGCGGCCGTCCATGCCCTGGAATATCCGGTGGGGGCGGCCGTCCACTGTTCGCATGGTGCCGGTAACGGCCTGCTGCTGCCGTACGTGATGCGATTCAACCTGCCAGCCCGCCTGCCGCAGTTCGCACAGATTGCCGAGTGGCTGGGCGAGTCAACCGTCGGTCTGTCGCTGGAAGCAGCGGCCGAGCGGTCAATTCATGCGGTGGAGAGGCTCAAGACGGCCATTGGCATTCCCGCCCGGCTGCGCGACATCGGGGTGCACGAAAGCCAGTTGCCGGTGTTTGCGTCGAAGGCCTTCGCTGTCAAACGGATCCTGCGCGTGAACCCGATCTTCCCCACGCAGGCACAGCTGGAACAGATCCTGAGAGAGGCGTTCTAGCAAGTCCGCCGGGGCCGGAACCCGACCGGGTCAGTGCGTCGGATTCAGAGCGTCGCGTTCAGAGGCACGACCATGGTTGTACCACGACCCGTGAACAGCCGTTGATACGCGACCTGCCAGCAGCGGTTGCACCGCGGGGGCCAGACCGGATCAGAGCGCCACAATCACTCGCCTGCGGCGATTTCGCTGCGGGCATTCTTGCCGGTCTCGACAGCCGTCATCTCAACATCGATCACGGTGACGCGGCGGAAATCATCGACCGGCGCTGTCGGCAGTTTCTGGTCGCGCTCAACATTGACCGTGAACTTTGCGAGGCCGAAGGGAAGCTTCTCGGCCAGCCACATTGTGGCCGAATTGACCGAGCGCGAACGATTGTCCTGCAACTCCCGTTTTCCCTTGTTCATGCGAACGGAAACCGATTCCCCGGCGATCGTCAATTCTTCCGCCTGGTTTCCGACCGGGGCGAGATCGGGGTAATAGGTCAGTTGTGAAATGTGCGGATACACCGCCAGCGCCTGTTCCTTCACCTTCTCGACAGGTCGATCCCCCACTTTCCGCAAGCCTTCGAGCACCGGCAGAAACGTCACAGGAACGGACTCACCATCGAGGGGACGGCCAAGCACCGCCTGCACCGGGATGAGCACCTTGTAGAGAATCACCCCGCCCGGTCCCGGTGGTTGATCGACCCCCGCCGGCTTGGTCACCGACTTGAACTCCACCCAGCGACAAGGAACGGTCTTTCCCTGGTACTCCCCCTCCTGGACTCCAACCGAGCTGATCGTCAACTCCTGGCGCCACTCGAGAATCGTGTCACCCGTGGCGACGTTGGGGCGCGCCTGGGTCTGGCGGTAGGTCCCTTCAAAGCGGATCCACGATCCATCCTCTTCGGGAATGTTCCAGATCAACACCTGGGCCGAGGCCGGGGCAAGGCTTCCCAGAACCACACCACAGGTCAGAATCAGCAACCGCAGCCAACGAACCTGCATGACACACCCGCTCCCGCAATTGTGAAAACCGACGACCGCCCCGACTCCACTTGCTTTCCACATCGATTCGGCTTCCGAATCGATCCCGAACCTGACCACCGACACTGTGCATCGACCGATCGGCAGATTTGCCGTTTCACGCCGTGGCCTGACCACCCCTCAACCGGAACCAGTCATCCGCCGGCTGCCGGGGTCTCGGCGGGTTGCCCTGCCCCCGAGGATGGCTTGGAGTGCAAAGGCTCTTCCGACGAATGGATGCGGTCTCCCCGGGGAGGAGATGCCGCCAGGTATTCCTTGAGGGCATCGTGCGGACCAGCCAGGTTCTCGGGACGCTTGATGACCGCACTGATCACCGGCAGCAGCTTTTCAAACACGCCATTGACCGCCGCGCGGGAGGAGGCGAGGCTCCCCTTCTCCTGGCATTGCTTCAGCAGACCGGCACCGCCGGTTTCGAGCGGCTTGAAGGCTCCATAAAGCTTGACGTAGCACAACCGCCAGCGACGGTCCTTGGGCTGCTCCAACACCTTCTCATCCATCTGGACAGCCAACTGCCCGACTTCATGGGCGATCAGTCCGAGGTCGACTCCCGATTCGTAATTCAACTGCCCCAGTCCGTAGGCGGCTTCACATCGGACCAGCCATTCCCGGGTCGAATCGACCAGAATTCGGGCCATCGCCTGGGCGACGATTGGGCGTTTGTCGGCCAGGGCCACCGTCTTGAGTTCACTCAGCCCCTCAATCAACCGGTACTGATTCCACCACGGCTCGTCGGCACTCTGGTTGAGTTGTTCGGCCAGGGTTTCGATGATCCGGGA
>DNUF01000147.1:0-21428 GCA_003508595.1 Planctomycetaceae bacterium | reverse complement strand
GCCCAGGTGCGAACCCCTGCCGGGGTCTCCTTCTTCTCCTGCTTCACCAACTTCATCAGCTCGGGGAGAGCCTTGGTGAAGTGGATGTCCTGAGCCTGCCCCCCGCTGCCCGGCTGCTCCACCAGTTCCGACAACCGGGCCAGCAGCATGGCCGTCTGCAGTCGCGGGACAAAGTGGTAATTGTTGAGGAATTGCGGAGCGAGTGCGATGACACGGTTCGCCATGAACATCCGGACTTCCGACTTGTCGGACTTCGAGAGGTTCGGCGGATTGATTTCGCGGTACAGCTGATCCTGCAGGACATGCGCCGGGGTCTTTCCCCCCAGCCGATTCTCGGGCCGGGTCATCTGGGCCAGCCGGTACTCGACATACTCCTCGATCAGCTTGCGTTCTTCGTCATTGGCAAAAACTCCCGCCTGCCGGATCCCCTGCAGACGATTGCGAATCGCCTTCGCCTCCTTGGGCTCATCCTTTTCCAGTTCCTCAAACCGATGAACGGGAGCCTGTTCATCGGTCGTCATCCAGACCGGCGGTTCTTCGGAGGGAACAAAACCTGCGGGCAGTCCGTTCTCATCCAGCTTGACTTCGGGAAGCGGAGGAAGTTCCTCCCCCTTGAGATTCTTCTGCTTGATGTTGGAGAGTCCCTGGGCTCCAATCCCACCCCCTCCCATGCCCCCCATGCCGGGCATCATGCCTCCCATCCCCCCCATGCCTCCCTGCCCGGACATCGGCAAGCCCCCCTTGCCACCGGCACCCGACCTGGGAAATCCGCCTCCAGCGCCCCCCATACCGGGCATCATTCCGCCCATGCCCCCCATGCCGGGCATGCCACTCGCCCCTTGAGCCCCGGAGCCTTTTTTCCCCTTGCCACCGGGCTGGCTGGACTGGGCTTGAGCCTCCGCTCCAATTCCGGTCAGCACAGCCCCCACCAGTACCAGGGACCCCCAGAGGCGGATTTGCAAAACCCCGGTGACTTTCCGCATAGGTGCTTCCTGCTTCACATTCGGGAGGGTGGAGATGTCGGTCGTTCCGCAGTGCCTCATCGCAACCGGGCGACTCGCACCAGTCCTAGTATTCGCACAGCAACAATCTTCAGCACGACAAAAATGGTGCGCCGCAGAGCCAATGCCCTCATCGCCAGGGACCACATCCACCGGTGATACAACGCGCCCCGCCCCAATTCTCGCGGCCCCAATACTCCCAGCCATAGGACTCCCAGACACAGGACTCCCAGCCACGGAACTCCCGGACCCCGTTTTCGTGACCTGAGCATTCCGAGAGAGTGATGCCGGGACTGTCCCCTCGTCCGACCGCTTCCTCTCACCCCTCGTGACAAAGTCGGTGCCGCCACAAGCGGACACGCTTCGCGCGGGGAGAATCGACGCAGGCAATTCCTCCCCTGCGTGAAACCTCGATTTCACGTTCGAAGCCCCTGGTCGTTCGAGCGCAGACACGGCCAACTCTCTGCGTTTACCCCGCCAGGTACATCACCTGCGGGTCAAGATGGGTCAAATCCACCACCAGACTCCAGCCAAGCGTCCAGAGTCCATCTTCCGCCAATCTTCGAATTCCCAAGGGGGGTCAGTCCCGCCGAAATCCAATTCGACGGCAAAAACCCGAGGAAATCTTCGAGATCTTCCCCCAAATCCCAATCCCGGCACAGACGTTTCGCCGTCCCCGCCGTTCTCGGAACCCAAGTTGTCTGGTACGCTAACAATCTGCGTTGACGAATGTCAAGTTTTTTCGCCACTTCGAGTTGAGTTTCCCGCATGCCCCTGACCGCGCAGCCGCTCATCTCCACCGATCCGTGTTTCCAGAAGCACCTCACAGGTGATCACCCCGAGTCTCCCGAACGTCTCCGCTATCTCACCGCCCAACTCTCCCGCCAGCCGATCTGGCAGAAGTTCGCCGCCGGTCCCATCCGGGCCGCCAGCCAGGAGGAATTGTTGCGGGTTCACACCCCGGCCCACATCCGGATGATCCGCGAAAGCTGCCAATTGCGCCCCGGGCGCATTGAAGCCGACACCGTGGTCTCCCTCGACTCGTACTCCGTCGCCCTGCAGGCTGCCGGAACCGCCGTCGCCGCCGTCGATGCCGTGCTCAAGGGCCCCTCCCGGCGGGCGTGCTGCCTTGTCCGCCCCCCGGGACACCATGCCCTGCCCGATGGCCCGATGGGATTCTGCCTGTTCAACAGCGTGGCCGTCGCCGCGGCCCACGCCCGCGATCACCACCATCTCGAACGGATTCTGATCGTCGATTTTGACGTCCATCACGGCAACGGGACCCAGGATATCTTCTACGAATCCCCCGAAGTCTGGTTTCTGTCGGTCCATCGCAGCCCGTTTTACCCGGGCACCGGTTCGGCGGAGGAAACAGGCCGCGGGGCCGGGCTGGGAACCACATTCAATCTCCCGCTCCGTCTTGGTGTTTCCCGAAAGGACTTCCTCGCCCAATTCCACACGATCCTCGAGCAGGCGGCCAGTCGCTGCAAACCCGACCTGGTACTGCTGAGCGCCGGATTTGACGCCCATGCTGCCGACCCGGTCGGCAACTTGGGACTCGAGACCGAAGACTTCGCCCCCCTCACCCAGGCGGTTCTCGACGTCGCGGGCCAGTACAGCCAGGGACGCCTCGTCAGCCTGCTCGAAGGGGGATATCACATCGAACGACTCTGCGATTCGGTCGCCTGCCACCTCGAAACCCTCGCCAAGTCGTAGTGGCGACGCAGCCGACCCCCGGGGAAATCGCTCTGCGAGTGCCCCGAAACTAAACGCCCGTACACACCTTTCATCTTGAGCAAAATGGCCGCGTTTGGGATATAGCCCACGCAAATCGCCCCCTCTCCGGGAGCGAACGCGCGTTCCGTCGTCCCTTCTGCGGCTGCTGGCACATGCCGATTCCCGCCCGCCGAATTCCCTGGTGGCTGCTGCTGCTTCCATTGGCAGCCGGCTGCAATGCGTTTCAGGGGAATCTCAACAACCAGGCTGGAATGCGCCATTATCAGGCGGGCGACTTCACCGCAGCCAAGGACGAATTCCAGCGCGCGGTCGCCGACCAACCCCAAAACGCCGACTACCTGCACAACCTGGCCGCCGCCCTCAAACGCGAGGGAGATCTGGCGGGGTCTGAACAGTACTATCGCCGCGCCCTGGCCGTCGATCGGGCCCACCAGCCGTCTTACCACGGACTGGCGTCACTGTATCGCGAAGAGGGGCGGACGGCTGATGCCCAGGCCTTGCTGACGGGCTGGGCGGGAGAGCAGGCCTACTCGCCCGAACCTTTTATCGAGCTCGCCTGGCTCGACAAGGAACAGGGCAACCTCGCGGGAGCAGAACGCAACCTCGGTCGGGCTCTGCGGCTGCGTCCCAACGATCATGTTGCCGCGGCCCAACTGGGGCAGATCTACGAAGAGACGAATCAACCCGATCGCGCCTATGCGCTGTACAAGCGCAGTCTCTACACGCGGTGGTATCAACCGGAAGTCGAAGCCCGGCTCGCCCAACTGCAACGGCGGGGCTCGGGAATTGACGAAGCGGCAGAGCCCCTTGTCGCCGGACCAGCCGAGCCGGCCTGGACCGCGGGGGCCACCCCGTATCGCACGACGGGTGCCGTTCGTCCGCCCCCACCGCCCGAAGTCCCTCCCTGGGCATTCGACCCAAATCCGCTGGGAGGTGACCCTGCGCATGCCGGCGATGAAGAAATCGCGATCCAGCCACCACTGGTCACCCCCCGCTGAGGGTCGATTTCCGCCACCGTCTGACCGCCGTTCCATCGGTTGACGGAGGGGTTGGACACCATTAGGCTAGCCCCTGTTCCCGGGGCAGAACAAGCAGGCAGGAGTCCGTTGCGACCACCGGCTTGATTGGCCCCTTCACCCGACTGGCTGAGGGCACGGCGACATGCATTCATTGTTTGACCTTCAGGGACGGGTCGCGCTGGTCACAGGGGGCAGCAAGGGACTGGGCAAGGCGATGGCTCTCGGCTTTGCCGAGGCCGGGGCTCGCGTCTTCCTGTGCAGCCGTCACGCCGACGAACTCGCCGCCGCGGCCGCCGAGATTCGCAGCCAGACGAATGCCGAGGTTGCCTGGACGACCGCCGACATGTCCCGGCGTGACGAGTGTTCTCGCCTGGCCCAGCAGGTGCTGGAGCAGATGGGACGGGTCGACATCCTGGTGAACAATGCCGGCAGCAATGTCCCCCAGGTGATCGACCAGATCACCGACAGTGACTGGGACCGGATCGTCGAGCTGAATCTCTCGAGCTGCATGGCACTGACCCGGGCCGTGGTCCCGCAGATGAAGGCCCGGAATTGGGGGCGAGTCATTCATATCTCGTCGATCATGGGGCTGGCGTCGAAGAGCGGTCGCAATTCTTACTCGGCGACCAAGTCAGCCCTGTTGGGGCTCGCCCGAGCCAGCGCACTCGACCTCGGACGATTCGGCATCACCGTCAATTGCATTGCCCCCGGTCCATTTCTCACCGATCTGCCCGCATCGGTCCTGACCCAGACAGAGCAGCAGGCGTTCGCCGACCGGACCGCCCTTGGCCGCTGGGGCAACCCCCGCGAACTGGCAGGACCGGCCCTGCTGCTGGCCAGCGAAGCCGGCAGCTACATCACGGGGACGTGCCTGGTCGTCGATGGTGGCACACTCGCCGGGACATTCTAAGTCTGGCCGCACGACTTCTGTCGAAGTCGGTGTCGGCCCTCGCCAGAGCGTTACACCGCTCCCGCCTCGCGATCGCAATCCTCCCTCCCGAACGCAACTGCCCCCCCTCCCAGACCGTGGACACCTCCTTTCACCAATCCCAGGGCAATCGGGCCGAAGACGAGTTTTCACGTCTTCTGGAACGGGCCCAGGAAGGCGATTCCGAGGCGATGGGGATCCTGTTGTCGGACCTGCAGAAGTACCTGCTCAAACTGGCCGAGCAGGAATGGCCGCAGGCATTACGGCGTCGGGAGTCCCCCTCCGAACTGGTGCAACAGGCCCTGTTCCGGGTGGCCAAGGGGGCCCCTCGTTTCCGGGGCGAACCCCAGCAATGGAGATCCTGGGCGGCGAAGATCCTGCGAAACCGGATCGTCCAGCGTCAACGTTTCCACTGGGCTCTGTGCCGGAATCCGGCACTCGAAGTTCCCATTCCCAAAATGGGACCCGAAAGTTCAGCAGAAATCGCACTGGCATCTGAAGATTCAGGCCCCCTGTCGCGCATGGGACGGGAGGAATTGCGTTTTGTGATGCAGCAGACATTGGATTCGCTCCCGCAGCAAGACCGGGAAGTGCTGCAATGGCGGATCCTCGAGGGGCTTTCCTGGAGCGTTCTGGGCGAGCGTCTGGGCGTGACGGACAAGTGGGCCAAGACCCTGTTCGGACGGGCCTTGCGGGCATTTTCGGCAGAGCTCAAGTCGGTGGTGCGGACTCTTTCGTCCAACCGTCCGGACAAACAGGGCGGAATCTGATTTTTTTCGTCCGGTTTTGGAATCGGTTGGCGTTTATTGGCTTGGGTGGGGGTTAAGACTTTGTCCCCATCCCTGAGCCTGAAAGTCCGGACCTCGCGAGAAAGTACTTTTGGCTCAGTTCCAAGAGTCGGAAAGCCGCAGTATGAGCCCAATCGGTCAGCCCCGGTCCACGGGAACTGAGGCGATCTCACAGTTCGACGAATTCTTGGCCGACTGTGATGATCGCCTCCTGGCCGGTTTGGAATCGTTTTCCGACGAAGGCCTGGACGATCTGGCACTCCCCCCCAATGGTCCCGGGCTCGTGGGAGAACAGGGGGAACCCTCCACACATCCTCTCTCCCCCCAGGACGAGGCCGCGGTCGCGGACGCGATCGATGGCCTGATCCTCCTGCGGGAGGTGCTGGGGAATGTACCGTCATCGACGCACCAAAGCGGGGAACGCCGGGACACGATCGGCCCGAAGCCCGAGCCTCCCGTCGCCGCCCCCAACGTCTTTCGCGGCTTTGAATACCTGCGAACCCTGGGGGCCGGATCCGGAGGCTGGGTCTTTCTGGCCCGCGATCTGTCGCTCCCCCGGCGGGTCGCCATCAAGACTCCACGCAGTGATCGGCAACTGTCGGGAGCGGGACCGTCGGGCTGGATGCATCGCCCGGGAACCCGCGAAGCCGAGGCAATTGCCCGGCTTGATCACCCCGGTATTGTCCCGATCCACCTGTTTGATCACGACGCCGATCCGCCCCGAATCGTGATGGGGTATTGCGATGGCGGAAGCCTGTCTCAATGGCTGAGATCGCACCCCGGACCACACTCCCCCGAACTCTCGGCGCAGCTGCTGAACAATCTCTGCGACGCTGTCGAACACGCCCACAGCCGGGATGTGATCCATCGCGACCTCAAGCCCGGGAACATCCTGCTCGCGTCCATGTCGGGAACACGGGATGCCGATGCGCGTGACACACCTCCCGAGGCCCTGCTGCAGCGCTGGCGGCTGAAGGTGGCCGATTTCGGACTCGCCCAGCATGCGCACGACATCACCACCCGTGACATTGTGGGGACCCTGCCCTACATGGCTCCCGAGCAACTGGATCCCGACCTCGGTCGGGCCGATGCCCGAAGCGACATCTGGTCCCTGGGGGTCATCCTGTTCGAACTGCTGACCGGAACGCGGCCCCATCCCGGCGACACGGTCACAGATGTCCTGGCACACATTCGCCAGGCGGGAGTGGTCTCTCCCCAGGCCATGAATCGCCAACGTCGGGCCAGGCCTGTCCCGGGACCGCTCAGCGTGATCGTCGAGCGGTGTCTCTCCCCCGAGCCATCCCGGAGGTATGCGACCGTTGGAGAACTGCAGTCCGACCTGCAGTGTTTTCTGGATCACCGTCCGACCTCTCTGGCGTCGGTCATCGAACGGGTTGGTTACCAGCTGCGGCAACCCCGAGTCCTGATTGCCGGCCTCTCCCTGATCGGTGCGGGGCTGCTCTGGTCATCGCTGCGCACGCCCTCCTCCTCGACTTTGCCCCAGTCCTTCCTGTCGGCGGGCCCAGGAGACACCGGGGCCGCGCCCCCGGAAACGAAGCCGGCCGATCCAATCCCGTCCGACCTGCTCGACATCGAGAAGGAGATTCTCGAGCAGTTTGGACATTCGGTCATTCATCGCACATTTCCCAATTACGATCCGTCCCATCTCGGGCGTGTCCAGTTGCTGGATGGAGTACTCATCCCCGACCTGCCGGAGGGGACCTCGACGGGAGTCATCCAGCTCAACTCCCTTGGTTATTGCCTGGCGGAACTCAACCCCGATCCCGGTCCAGATTTTGAATTCAGCGTCGCGATTCACCAGGACAACTGGAAAGGGGCGTGCGGGCTGTATCTCGGCTATCACATGGCGATCAACCTGCAGGGACAACAGGTTCCGCGAGCCCAACTGTATCGCCTGCGGATTGAAGGGCGGGGGAGCCTGCTCACCCCCCTGCTTCAACGACTGCCGGCCGCCTTTGAATCGCTGACAGACGACGTCCTGGTCGAGAAGGGATACGTCCCCGTCGACGAAATCTGGATTCCCCAGTTGTCGAGCAGTGGCTCTCCACAACGACTGAAGGTGGTCGTGAGAAAAGGACGGGTCACCGAAGTCTGGTGGAACGACGAGCAGTACCCCGATCTGGCCACCCCCGAAATCGACGAGTGGTTCGAAAACAATCACTTCCCCGTCGCGGGTGCAATCGGGGTCTTTTCTCAGGGAAGCACCACGTTCTATCAACCCCGCTTCCGCAAACTGCCCAGCGAATGAGGCCCGGTACCCTCCCCCCTCGGGAGGTTGACCATTTCCTGGAATCCTCCCTTTGAGGCTGCCGCATGCCCTCCATCCAGATCACTTACCCGGTTGCCGGCCAGCAATTCACCCTGCAACGGGACCCCATGAGCTTCCAGGTGATTCTGCCGAAGGTCGTCGTCCTCGTGGCCGATCCGGCGACTGACATGCGGGGAGACGCCCTGGTGGTCCGGGCTTTCGAAAATCCCGCCGCTTCCACCACTTCCCCGCTGACGCCCGGGGATCCGAATGCCAATCCCACCGAGTGCACGCTCAACAACGTGCGGGTGATTGGTGCTCCGGGAACGGGGGGAAGTTATGAATCGTTCAAGGTCGTCGCCTGGGCCCGTGTCAACGGTCTCCTCTGCTCAAGCGGGCCGGTCGTCATTCAGCTCAAAGTCACCTGAACGGTTTTGTCCCTGCAGCGTCAGAGTTCCAAGACTCAGAAAAACCGGGCTGGAAGAAATCCACAATTACCGCACGGCCCGACAGAAACAATCCCCCGGTGTCGGGTCGTATTTCAAGATTGTTCGAGACTGACCGCGAGTCGACAAAAATCGGCAGTCGACACAATCGTCGCGAGATTCCTGTCAGCGGCTGTCGACTGCGATTGTCGAGGTCAGCCCAGCGACTCGAGGAAACCGCGCATCTCCCCTTCGGCATGCGAATCCCCCGCACGCCGCGCCACTTCGATGCCCCGCACAATGGTCTTCCGGGCGTCGTCCGTGCTCCCCACCTGGGCCTGCAATTGGCCCAATTGAAACCACGCCGGTACATACTGGGCATCCCATTCCAGCAGTTGCTGCAATCGACCGATCGCCAACTGGGGCTCCCCCTGGCCGGCCACCACCAGCGCCCACGCGTAATTCAAAAAACTGTCCTGGGGAGACGCCTGCAACTGCGTCTCAATCTTCTCGCGACGACTCATGCTGGAACGGGCCGGTTTTCAACGGGGTGACGGGACAACGGGACGACTTCTCGCCCTAACGATCATAGGCAGACCGGCCCGTCACAACCACGCCCGCCCCCGCGTCCCCGCAAGACGACACTGCTCGCGCTCACAGCCTGGCAGGCCCCGTCTCTCGTTCCGCCAGCAATCGTTCGCGACGTCGCTCGAGGGCTTCACACCAGTCCGACACCCCCTTCCCCGTCCGGGCACACACCGACACGCACTCCAGTTCGGGCTGGATCAGCCGTGCATCCTCACAGGCCGCCTCGACAGAAAAGGGAACGTACGGCAACAGGTCGGTCTTGCTGATCACCAGCATCTGGCTGGTCCGGAATGCCTTCGGATACTTCCCCGGCTTGTCATCTCCCTCCGTCGTGCTCAGCAACAACACCCGCACATGCTCGCCCAGGTCGTGCGATGCCGGGCAGACCAGGTTCCCCACATTTTCGATAAACAGGAAGTCACACTGCTCGTCGGGAAGCTCCCGCAGGCCCCGTTCCACCAGTGGCAGTTCGAGGTGACAGGCCCCCCCCGTCGTCAATTGCACGGCTGGTGCCCAGGGAGCCAGACGCTGGGCGTCCCGATCGGTGGCCAGGTCCCCGACGAGCACCTGCATCGTATGTCGCCCCCGCCAGTGCCTGGCGGTCGACTCCAGCAGGCTCGTCTTTCCCGCCCCCGGGGAGGACAACACATTCACCACCAGCGTTCCCTGGCGGGTCCATTCCTGTCGCAATTCGGCCGCCCGTCCGCGAGGTGCGGCGTTCACGTCCCGATCCACACGGACCGTGGCAACGCGCTGCGGGCCCACGATTTCTTCTGTCATGTCTGCGTCTCCCCCGACGTTGCAACCCGATCGGTGACCTGGTCGAACGAAACCACGCGAAACTCTTCCCCCGACACCACCACAGTCCGCAGATTGCCGCACTTCGGACAGGCAAAACGAAACTGCGGGACTTCAAACACCCCACACAGGTCACACCGGGCCCGCAGGGGGATCAGCTCGATCTCGAGCCGCGAACCTGCCAGCCGACTCCCCGGGACCAGCTGCTCGTAGGCCAACTGCACCAGCATCGGCTCCACTCCCGACAGTGCCCCCACTTCAACACGCACGACCGACACACGCCCGCCCCCCGCCCGATCGGCCTCCCCGGAGACCATCGCAATCAACCGCTGAACGATTGAGGTTTCATGCATGCGCCACTCCCGGCGTATCGTCCACTGAGACTCCCGGTCGCGTGTCCCCCCGGCCCCAGGCTTCCACGATCCCCTCCACGACCCGTTCCACAACGATCGCGAGCTGATCTCCCGCCCGATTCCCGGCAGCAAAGTCCCGGCCCCAGATTCCCCACAGGCGAACGTCCGCCGGCAGTCGCCCCAGACGCTGGGCCAGCGTCAGCACCGCCGGGAGCGAAAAATCATGCGTCCCGCCTCCCCAGATCACCTCATGGTCGGCACCAGGCCACGCCCAGACCTGCCACCCTGTCGCCCCGTGGTCCCCCCGGCAGGCGTCGGCCACCCACAACGGGCAATCGGGGCGCACCCAGTCGAGCAGGTCAATCGGCGTGGCAGCCGAGTGCACTTCCCAACCGGGCAGTTGCCGTTGCCGCAGCCCCTCGGCCACCAGCCAACCCGCCACATCGTCTCCGTGAGGGCTGCCAATCCCTACGAAACAGACAGGCCGTCCCTCAGTGGTCATGCCGATGGACCCGCAGGAAATGTGTCGAACAACTGATGCACGGATCGTAGTTGCGGACCAGTTCTTCGGCCCGTCGGGCCAACTCATGGTCGGGGCGATCGAGCAGGTGCGGCAGCCAGTCGCGCAGGTCGTCTTCGATCTGCTTCTGGTTTTGCGAGGTCGGGGGAACGATCTTGGCGAACTCGATCTGCCCCGTGTCGTTGATCGTGTAGCGGTGAAAAATCAGACCGCGCGGCGCTTCGGTGGCCGCACATCCGGTCGCCTGCCGTGGGGTGTAGGAAATCCGGTGGGGGACACAACTGCGGTACTCGCGCAGGATCTCCAGCGCCTCGGCATACGCATGAACCAGTTCCAAGCCCCGAGCGACAATGCTGCGAAAGGGATTCCGGCAGGGAGTTTCGAACCGCAGGTCGTCCGCGAGTCGCCGGGCGGGCTCGGCCAGACGTTCGCGGTTGAGCGCGATCCGCGCCAGGGGGCCGACGTGGTAACACTCCCGGCCGGGCAGCGTCTCCGAATGCAGGGCCGTCGAATGGGCCACATGCACCTCTTCGTAGTGCTGTTCGTACTCGGTCACCGCGACGGTTCCCCCACGGCTGGAGCCGATCGGACCTTCGTTGAACGGATATTCGTCGGAGGGCTGCAGGGCGACGAAGTTGTAGTCGCGGGTGTAGTCGGGAATTGGGAGGCTGGCGACCCAGCGGGTCGCCTCGATCGCCGCCTCCAGGCCCCATTCAAATTCGGGAATCAGCCGCTGCAAGGACTCGCGTCTCGGAGCCCGATGGAAGCCACCGACCGCCACGTTGATGGGGTGAATCGCCCGTCCTCCCAGCACCTCGAGCAGCTGGTTCCCGTGTTTCTTCAGGCGCAATCCCCGGTTGACCTCCAGCGGATGATCGGCCGCCATCGCGAGGCCGCTGTCATATCCGAGGAAGTCGGGCGCATGCAGCAGGTGCATGTGCAGGGCGTGGCTTTCAATCCATTCGCCGCAATAGAGCAGTCGCCGCAAGCGACGAATCTCGGGGGTGATCTGCACCCCCAGAGCGCGTTCCAGCGCATGGACCGCCGTCATCTGGTAGGCCACCGGGCAGATGCCGCAGATCCGGGCTGTGATATCGGGAGTCTCTTCCAGGGGACGGCCCCGCAGCAGCGACTCAAACAGCCGCGGCGGCTCGTAGATCTGCAGTTCGACCCGCTCCAGTCTCCCCTGGCGAGTCTCGATATGCAGCGCCCCCTCCCCTTCGACGCGCGACAGGATCTCCACCCGAACGGTGCGTGTGTCGGTCATCGCGTCCCATTCCCCTCTGCCGATGTCGGTTCGGCCGGCCAACCCGCCTCCAACCGGTCCGAAACCTGCTGGAAGGCGGGAGCCGCCGCATTGAAGTTCCGCAACAACGGCACCAGTTGGCCCGGCGGATGCCCCGCCTGCACCAGGTGTCCGGCGAGTGGGCCGCAGTTCGCCTGGGCGGCCGGTCCATAGCAACCGAAACAGCCACGGTCGAAGGCCGGACAGATCGCCCCACAACCCGCCTGGGTCACCGGCCCCAGGCACGGCTTTCCCTGGGCAACGGTCACGCAGACCACCCCGGCCCGCTTGCAGTCGAGGCAGACCGCATGTCCCGGTGTGCGGGGCCGTCGTCCCGCCAACAGGGCCGCCAGGACCTCCACCAACTGGTGGTGATTCACCGGGCAGCCCCGCAGTTCGAAATCAACCCGCACATGGTCGGCAATCGCCGTCGAACGATCGAGCGTCTGGATGTACTCCGGATGGGCATACACTCCCTGGACAAATTCGGCGGCGTTCCCCCAGTTGCGCAGCGCCTGGATCCCCCCGGCTGTCGCACACGCCCCGATTGTCATCAGGAACCTGGCATCCCGGCGGACCTGCTGAATCCGCTCGGCATCGTGCGCTGTCGTGATTGAACCCTCCACCAGGGCCACGTCGTAGGGGCCGGGCAGCATCCGGCTCGATGCCTCCGGAAAGAAGCAGATGTCAACCTGCCCGGCAATTGCCAGCAATTCATCCTCGGCATCCAGCAGCGAAAGTTGGCAGCCGTCACACGAGGCGAACTTGAACACCGCCAGCCTCGGCTTCGGGCGCGGGGGCTTGGCCATCACAGTCCCTCCACGAACAGCCAGGGAGCAATCCGCGGCCAGGCGAAGACCGGCCCCTCCCGGCAGATGAACACCGGTCCCAGTTGGCAGTGGCCACACAGGCCGATCGCACACTGCATGTTCCGCTCGGTCGAAACCCAGAGATTCTCTGCCGGAATACCCCGCTGCAGTGCGGTCTGCACCGTGTACCGCATCATCACCTCGGGTCCACAGGTCAGCAGCAACGTCTCTGCCGGATGGGGCAGCGGCAACCGTGCGAGCAACAGCGTCACCACGCCGACCTGCCCCGTCCACCCCTCCGCGACGCGATCGACCGTCACCTCCACGTGGATCCCCCGGTGACGCCAGTCCTCCAGTTCGCCCGCAAACAGCAGCAGGTCGGGACTGCGGGCCCCCACCAGCAACGTCAACGAGCGGACCTCCCCCCGGCGGGCCAGCAACTCATAGATCGCCGGTCGGAGTGGGGCCAGGCCAATCCCTCCGGCCACCAGCACCACATCCCGGCCAGCCGCGGCGTCCAGTGGCCACGTGGAGCCAAAGGGACCACGCAGCCCCAGGGTCTCCCCCACCTCCAGCTCTCCAAGCGTACGGGTCACATTCCCCGCCAGCCTGACCGTGTGCGCCACGGGACCTCGGGAGGCCGGATTCGCACTGATCGAAATCGCCGATTCCCCCACTCCGGGCAAATACAGCATGTTGAACTGCCCGGGTTCAAACCGGTACTCGGCCTGCCGTCGGGGATCGGTCAGTTCGAGGTCATAAGTCCAGACGTCGGGCAATTCCTGGCGGATCGCGGCGATGCGCACAGTGTCATGGACCCAGGGATTGTTCGACACGGTCATGCCGACACCTCCTGCCGCAACGCGGCCACCTCCTGGGTGATGTCGATTCCCACCGGACACCACGTGATGCAGCGACCGCACCCCACGCAACCCGAACTGCCAAACTGGTCGTGCCACGAGCCGAGCTTGTGCGTCAGCCACTGACGATAGCGTGAGCGGATGTCGTTGCGGATCAATCCTCCATTCATGTAGCTGAAGTCGAGGTTGAAGCAGGAGTCCCAATTCCGTTCGCGTGTGACCTTGTCGCCCGAAAGTTCGGCGACTTCCGCGACGGAACTGCAGAAACAGGTGGGACAGACCTGCGTGCAGTTCGTGCACGAGAGGCAGCGCTGGGCCACCTCGGCCCAGTGTGGATGCTCGAGATTCCCCAGCAGCAGGTCGCGCAGGCCATCGGTGTCGAGCTGTCGCTGGATCTGCCCGACCACCGCCTGCCGGACTTCCCGGGCCGTCGCCCGTTCGCCCGGGTTCGCGCTTCGCCCCCCCACCTGCCGCACCAGCGCCGCCCCCCGGTCCGACCCCACGGTGACGGTCAGGCCGGCCGCCGTCTCGGTCAGCGCCAGGTCGAACCCCGACTGGCACTCGGGCCCGGTCTGCATCGACGTGCAGAAACAGGTGGCTGCCGCCTCGGTGCAATGGACGGCGATGATCAGGGCGTGGGCTCGGCGTTCGGCATACACCGGGTCGACATGGGCCCCCTGCAGGAAGACCCGGTCCTGGATTGCCATCGCCGCCAATTCACACGCCCGAACCCCGAGGAAGGCATAACGCGGGATCGGTTCCTCGGCCCGCCGCATCTGCCATCCGGTTTCGTTGCGCTCGGCAATCGACAGCCGGGTCAGGGGGGGAAAGAGATACCGCTTCCAGGAATGGGGACCAACCGCATACCCAAACAACTGGTCATCGTCCCGCTGTGCCAAACGGTACAGGCCCGGTTCCTGTCGATCGGTCCAACCGGCGGGCAGATCGTTCACCCCCCGGATCGGTCCATACACAATCGCCCCCTGGTCGAGGGTCGGGCCAATCACTTCGTACCCCTCCGCCGCCAGGTGCCCGATCAGGGCGTCGAGTTCGTGCCGTGACCAGATCCAGCCATCGGCAGTGCCGGTTCCGGGTGATTCCTGGGCTGCCGCAGTCATGCCGTCACCTCCCGGGGGGCGGCATCCAGAATGACCGGGGCGACGGGTGAGTACAGGTCGAGCAACTGCAACCGCGTCGCGGTCAACCGGCGGGAGAGGGCCCACGCGAGTCGCCGCATGACATGGAACCCGACCTCGTGATCCCGATCGCACAGGGCGGCCAGTTCCTCCCCTTCGAAGCGAACCAGGCGAACGTCCGACTGGGCAATGGCCGTGGCAGTCACGGCACCGCCTCCCAGCACGGCCGACCACCCCAGCAGATCCCCTCGGGCCAGCGTCAGCAGGCGGACGCCCCCCCGTGCGGGAACACTCATTTCCAACACGACCGTTCCCGAGGCCAGCACCGCAATCCAGTCGGCAGTTTGCCCTTCGCGAAACAGTGCCGTCCCCGCGCGGGCCTGCTGGATCGTCGCCAGCGAGACGAGGCGTTCCAGCACCGCATGGGGCCAGGCGGCGGTCAATTCGAGGGTCCGCAGCTCGTCGAGGGTGGCATGATGTCCGGGGGACACAGGCACGGCATTCTCCACAGAAAATCAGCCGTGGTGCCACCCCGTTCGCGCACACTCACACCAGAGGCAGCCCCAGGGCCGGGAGGGCACAACTCCAGGCAGCCATCACCTGAAGAACGTCATGCAGTTTACCCGGCCCCGTTCCAGGCTGCCAACCAGGACAAACAAGCCCCTGCCCCCCAGCCTGCAGAAGGACTTGTCTCCCCTCGCCCTTCGTCCTCTGCCGAGTCGACTACGAGACCGAACGCCAATGCGTCGACTCGCGCGGCGCGGTGTATTTCACCGCCAGGTGCGGCGTCTCCAGCCGCACCTGCCCCTTGGTCAGACTCTGGCAGCCCGCCTCCACCAGGCCTCCCGTCAGCAGGGTGCGTTCGATGGGATAGGGGGACTTCCCCGTCACAAAGGTCTCTTCAGCCTTCGACATCAGGGCGGCCGAATACATCACGTTGGGTGTCGGCGGCAAATAGAAGAGCGTTGAGAGCGGTTCCGCCACTCCCCTGAGCCGCACCGCCACATTGAAGTCACCCACGAGTCCGTTCATCATCAGCATCGTCGCCTTCAGGCCGTCGGCATACTCAAACCGGTAGGCCACCGGATCCTTCACCCATTCACGGATCTGAGCCGGGGTCGGATAGCGATGGCTGAACGTCTCGGGCTGAGCAAGCGTCTGCGTCCGCGAGAGACACGCCTCGAACAGGCTGGGATCCCAACCCCCCGCTCCCCACGAGGTTGCCTCCATGGCTTTCCAGACCGCATCACCCCGCAGCGCCTGCAGCGCGACGACACCGGTCTCTCCCCCCTTTCGCCGCTCCACCAGGCACTGCATCATCTCGAGGCAGTGAAAGTCATAGCTGTCGACCGAACCAATCGACACTCCCAGCACCTCCTCGACCTCGGCTCCATAAGGAAGTTCGACATCCGGCATCCGGTAGGTCACCGGCAACGACGACCCGGCTGTGAACGCGAAGTTCAACTCCTTCGAGATGTCGACCATCTCCTGCGCCCACGACCACTTCCAGGACAGGTGCTTGTCGTTGAAGACCGGCACCGATCGCCCGTCCTTGCGGAACACATCGGTCACCCCTCTGAACAGCTCGTAGCGGGGGTATTTGGTCTGGTTGAATTCGCTGCGGGGATAACGGCCGTGCTCGCCGATGATCAGCACCGCATCCACCGCCAGCCGATCCCCTCCGCAGCGCAGGGCCTCCGCCACGCTCGGATAAATCGGAAACTTGAATTCCGCGGACCGGCTGCGGGACAGGTCATTCTCGGGAAACTGGTCCACGTAGGCCGACACCACATCCAGCGGCGGACGGTGCCACTTCCCCTGCTTCGGATACCCGACCAGGAACCGCTCGGCCATGTGCCAGGCATGCGAGTGATACCGCCACTCGGTGGTCACCACCGCCAACCGCAGCCTCTTCTCCGGCTGCGCCCCGGCAGATCCAGTCCACAATCCCGCCACCGAGGCGGCCCCGGTCCACTGCAGAAACTCACGACGGTTCAACATGCTTGGTTTGACCACAAACAGGAAACAGCCAGCCCCAACTCAACGGAGGCGCGGGGTTCAGGTCTCCGAACAGTCATGCCTCCCGGAGACGTTCTGACCCAATCATAAACAAACACTTGTATGAAACACAGAACGCAGCCCCGCCCAACCGATTCTCGCGCAAAAAAACTCCAGGGAGACAGTGGTCATCCCTGGAGTTTTGGTCAGTCGCCCGGTTGGAGTGGGTCTACTTGTTGAACTTCTGCAGTTCGAACTGGGCTCCGCGATAGGCCGAGAGCGAGAACAGGTTCGACGAGACCGCCTTTTCGAAGTAGTCGCGGGCCTTTTCGGGTTCCTTGGTCAGAACCGCCGCCTGGCCCAGGAAGAAATTGGCCTCGCACAGCTTCTGGCGCTTTTCGACTTCGGTCCCCTCATCCTGCGACGCCCGCAGCAATTCCTCGTCGGTCATCAGGCCGTCACACATCTTGCAGAGAGCCCCAATCCACCCGATGGGTGGCATCTCCTGGTCCATCGTCCGCTGGATCAACGCCTTGGCCTCGGTGTCGCGGCCTGACCTTTGCAGAGCCAACCAGTACCAGGGAACGATCCGGACCAGCTTGTTGTCGATCCGCATGGCCCGGGCGAAATCGTCGGCAGCGGCCGGGAAGTGCCTCGCACAGAACTCAGCCACCCCTCGTTCTTCCACGATGGTGGGATCATTCGGGTTCGAGCGCACGGCCAGTGTCAGGTCATCGACTGCGCCCTGCACCTCTCCCTGGGCCAGCCGGGCCCCACCCCGCAACCGCACCGCCATGTTGCGGGTGTTCAAATCCCCGGCAACACGGGTCGCCTGCTGGAAGTCTCCCTCAGCCGCCTTCGCCTGCTGCATGTCGAACTGGGTGATCCCGCGGTTGATGTAGCCAATCGCAAACTTGGGATCGAGTTCCAGCGCCTTCGAAAAATCGTTCAGCGCGCCATCCAGGTCACCCCGACCGCGGCGGAAGTTTCCGCGATCGTTGTAGGCGATCACCGCGGTGGGAAACCGCTCGATCGTCTCGTTGAAGGCCTCTTCGGCCTCATCGGTGTTCCCCAGGTAGGCGAGGCTGGTGGCCCGCCGCAGGTGAGGTGCCAGCAACCGGGGGGCCAGCTTGGTCGCCCGGGTGAAATCGGCCGCGGCGGCCCGCTGATCTCCCTTCGCCGAATTCGCCATCCCCCGCTGGTAATACAGGTTCCCCTTGTCCTCTTCCGAGAACATCTCGCCCGTTGGCTTGTCCAGCAGCGGAGTGACCCACTTGATTGCGGTTTCGAGATGTTCCGCCTTGTTTTCCAGTTCGCCGAGAGCCGTCATTCCGTAGATATACGGAACGTTCAACCACGGGAACTTCCCCTCCCCCTCCTTCAGGGCACTGCGAGAATCGGCAATCCCGTCGCGGATCTGCTTCCCGTCCCGGGCCGCTTTCCCCAATTCGATCTTGGCACTGGCCCGCAGGTGGTAGGCCACGTGCGGGTTGTCCTTCGGATACTGTTGCAGCAGTTGATTCGCAATGTCGATGACCCGCTTGTAGTCGCCCCGCTGGTAGGCCTCGTCGGCCTGGCTGCGCAACAGGTTGGCCTTCTCATTGACCGGCGCGACAGCCTGCCCGGCCTCCTGGGCCGGCACCACCGCCGCTCCGGCCCCCCACAAGCCCGCCCCCACTACCGCGACTCCCAAGCCCGACCGAAACCGTCGAACCATCCTGGCACGTGCGTCCTGCAACATCTCCATACTCCTCGAGTCCTCGGATCAATCCACGACTGTGCGCGGTACTATCCGACTTTTCTTCGAAGTTGTAAAGATCCCCGGGACCGCTTCGATCGACAAATCACCCCTGTTTTTCCCACTTTTCATGCGACCAGGAAAGATGGGCAAAATTTAACGCCCCGCCTCCCCCCATCAGCCACACATCGGCTCCTCCGCAAACATCTCCAGGACTTACGGACGGCCGGCTCCAGACGGAGCCCCAGACGGAGCCCCGGTCTAAGACAGATACCTCCGGTCCACCTTCGCCAGCACCGTCCCCATTCCGTGATAGCCCACCGAGATCTCCCCCACATGCGTCAGCAGGTCATACGCCAGCCAGCGATCCCACCCAAACTGCGCCTCCAGCCACAGGATCAATTGCGAATAGGCCAGCGGTATTGACCTCTCGAACGGGCTGCCACTCGCCACACAGCCAATGTGTGTTGCCGACTCAATCCGTGGCCACGCCAGACGCGGCCCCTTCCGCAACTCCACCCGAATGGTCGAAATGGCCGGCATCTCCAAGCCATTGGCCGAGAGCTCACCATGCCCCTGGGCGGCATGGGCATCCCCCAGATAGAGGTGCCCCCCCGGCACGAATACCGGCAACACCAGCGTCCCCCCGGGCCCCACTTCGATCAGGTCGAGATTCCCCCCATGCGGCCCCGCCGGGAAGGTCGTCGGAGCGCCCCAGGCGGGGGCGGTCCCCACGCACCCCAGCATCGGCCGGTACGGAATCTGAATCGTGTCCGACCAATGGATGACCCCATCAGCGATCTGGCAGACATGCGCCCCGTGCGGACAGCCCTCCCCCAGCCACTCCGACAGTTGCCGCGCCCCACCCGTGTAGGTCGCACACTGACCAATTGCCGGCTCGATGTCGAGAATCGTCACTGCCAGGGCGTCACCCGGCTCGGCCCCCATCACCGAGATGGGCCCGGTCACGGGATTGCTGTAGGGCATCGTGGTCTTGTCCCGCCGATCACCGGCCCGCCGAATCTGACCGGAAAACGCATCTTCCGACACAACGCGAATCGTTTCCCCCGACTCGATCGTCAGCCGCGCAGGATGCGCCCGGTTGAACTCGTAGTGAATCTGGTCGCGGTCGAGCGTTTTCATCGGGTTGCCTCTGGGGAGCATCAGGCCCTGTCCAAGCCGTCCGAAGACGCCAGGTCACGACCAAGCCATTCACTCACCCACGGCCGTCCGCGGGCGGACACACGGAAAACCCTGGCCCTGATGACAACGGCCACAGTCACAACGGCCCGGTTCCCCGGTTCCCAACAGTTCGAGACTGCAAGGGGAACGCCAGCCCAGCCGACGGGCGGGTGAACTGGTCAGCGGGTGAAATCCGCAGCCCGGCTACGAGCCACGGTAGATTTCGTAGGCGGCGTTGGTAACCCAGGGACGGCCATCGGCACCAGCGGCTACGTTCAACCCCCCACCTCCCATCGCCGCCCAGTCCTGTCCATTCCAGCGGTACAGGCCCCGGTCTCCCGTCGGACTCACCTGGTTGGTCCCGATGAGCCAGACCGATCCGTCTCCCCCGGCACCGATGTCAATCCCCAAGCCCGGCAGCGGCCCGGTCCACGCCTGCCGCTGATAAACCCAAACTTCTCCAGCCGAGTTGACCACCCAGATCGCTCCATCGGCGGCGACCGTCAGGCGGATTCCGCCTCCACCCAGAGGAGTCCAGCGCTGTCCCGACCAGTGCCAGACCCCATAGTCCCCCTGGGGGGTGACCTGTTCGTTCCCCAAAATGCAGAGTTGGCCCCCCGTGCCGACCGCGACGTCAATCGCCCCCCCCGGCATCTGGGTCCAGACCTGACGTTCGTAGAGATAGATCTCTCCCCGGGCGTTGCAGGTGCAGGCACTCCCCTGCGGACCCGAGGCGATGCGCCAGCCCCCTCCGCGGGTGTCGGCCCAGTTGCGGCCATCCCAGAAGAGAATCCCGTAATCGCCCTGCTGCCCCACCGGATTGGTCCCGATGACCCAGGGGGTGCCTTCGGGGGAGACAGAAATATCCTGGGCGAGGCCAGGCAGACGCTCAAAGCGCAGGGAACGCATAAAAGACCTCTGAAAATCCAGGAACAGGCCGGTCGTTTGTCGGCCTGCGAAGAGAAAACGTGCTTGACCGGGCAAAAGTCACGAACACTCGCTGTCACGCGGTTGGACCGCTTTCCCAGAAGTTAACCTTGAGGTCAGCACCACGACAACTGGCCGAACGAATCCCGCAGGACGACAGGCTCGACCCGAATCGCGATTTCCCATGCTGATTCTCCAAGACATCCGGAGATTCAAACCGGTCATCGCCCCGGGAACGCAGCCTGCTCCCGCCGCCGTTCAGAACTTTTTTTCAGTGTTCCGTTCGAGAACGGAGGAACCACCAGCCTCGATGGCGGGGCTGCGTGCCGAAGACCGGCAGCGAATTTCCGGTCCGGAGGGCGGGTGTCCACCGTGCTGCCGGACGGAATTGCACTTCCTGCTCCAGAAATCGCGAACCGTTCCGCATGTCCAGTGTCATTCCCCACAATTCGCTTGCAAGAAATGCGAGCGCCATTTAGAATGCTTCCTCACTGATGGTGAACCCGGCGCAAGCCGTGATCCTCCATTGGTTTGTGCCGACCCGTCAGAGCACATTCCCCGATAGCTCAATGGTAGAGCGAGCGGCTGTTAACCGCTAGGTTCTAGGTTCGACCCCTAGTCGGGGAGCTTTTCTCCGGGATACGGAAGTTCGTACCCCAGGGTTCACGTAAAAACGCCGAGAGCAAGTGCTCCCGGCGTTTTTTCGTTTGTGCCTGTCCTGCCAGTATTTGCGATGCATTCGTCGAGCGGAGTCACCTCTCGGTTTTGGGCGCCTATCTCCGGTGACCAGAACGGAACCAGTCGATCTCTCTCGGGCCCCCGAAATCTCGCTCCGAAACTCTCCAACTCTCGCGTTGGCAATCCTCTCTGAGTTCACGATCCCGTCCGTTCTCTACGCAAAGGGACTCGAACAGATCGCCGCCACCCGGGGCTCCGGCACCACGTCGGCCGGCAAGCTGGCGGCCACCGACACGTTCGCGCAGTCCTCGTACGTCCAGTGGCAGACGACCCAGTACACCGACTGCTGCTTCGCCGCCAGCCAGCGGGTCTACAAGCTGATCCCCGCC
>DNUF01000181.1:311-5325 GCA_003508595.1 Planctomycetaceae bacterium | reverse complement strand
GACGGTTCAGCTCGTCGTACGTCACCTGGTCGAATCCACACGTGATGGCTCCTCGGTCATGGCAACTCGACGCGACTGCCTCGAAGCAATCGCCCAACGATTTCCGTGCGACCGCTGGCTCGCTGATGTCGGGAGCGGCTCCCCCTGAGAACTTTTCTCCAGGTTCCAGGACGTCGATGTCGCAGACACAATCGTCCGGAGACGCGACACACTGTTCGAGGACGCGAAAATAACGCCTCACCAGCCTCTCGGCCGACTCACGATCGAAAAGTGCGGAACTGTATTCCAGAACTCCCTGCAATCCCTCTTTCGCCGTCGCTTCGAGTTCCCAAAGCAGGTCGAACTTCGCTGTCGTGTGGGGAACCGGTTCGACTGTCGCCGTCAGCCCGGGCCAGTCCTGGACACATTCCAGCCCTGACTGAAGGACCAGGACCACCTGGAAGAGCGGATGCCGGGCCAGCGACCGCTGCGGCTGCAACGCCTGCACGAGTTGCTCAAACGGCAACTCCTGGTGGGCGAAGGCGGCCAGGTCAAACTCCCGCACCCGTCGCACCACCTCGCGAAACGTCGGGGTCCCCGACAGATCGGTCCGCAACACCAGGGTGTTCACAAAAAACCCGACCTGGTCCTGCAGCAACTCATCCAACCGGCCGGCGATCGGGCTCCCCAACGGAATGTCGGTCCCTGCCCCCAGTCGCGACAAGAGCACCGCCAGGGCCCCCTGCAGCACCATGAAGAGGCTCGCCTGTTCGCGATGGGCCAAATCCAGCAGTTGCCGGTGCAGTCCTGGTGGCACCACGAGCGGCACCCGCCCACCCCGAAAGGTGCCATCCGTGGGACGGGGTCGATCGGTGGGGAGCACCAACTCGTCCGGCAGTCCCTCGAGGGTCTGTTTCCAGAAGTCCAGTTCCCGGGACATCACGCTGCCGGGGTCCCCGGCCTGGCCGAGCCACCGCTGCTGCCAGAGGGTGTAATCAACGTATTGGACCGGCAAGCGATCCCACCCCGGCGACCGGCCCGACAGACGCGCGGCATAGGCCACCCCTAGGTCACGCCAGAACGGCCCCTGCGATGCACCGTCAATCGCAATGTGATGAAAGACCACGAGCAGCACATGCTCGTCGGGTGCCAGTTGGTACACGCGAAACCGGACCGGCAGATCTGAGGAGAGATCAAACACCTCCCGCGAGGCCGACGCCAGGCGCTCGGGAAGTTCTTCGTCCGTCACCCGCTCGAGCTGCAGGGGGAGCGGCTGGGCAGCGACATCGCAGATTTGTTGCCAGGGTCCATCGGCGGCGGAGGGGAAGAGAGTCCGCAACGACTCGTGGCGTTCCAGCAGATCGCGGACCGCACTGCGCAGGGCGTCAATGTCCAGCGTACCGCGCAGCCGGTGCGCCAGCGGGATGTGATAGGTGTCTTGAACCTGCTGCAACTGCTGCAGGAACCAGAGTCGCTGCTGTGCCGATGACAACGGCGGCCGGGCCGGCCGATGCTCCCGCTGGATGCGGGGCCGGGCGACAGCCGCAACTCCGGTCTGTGACCCGATCCAGGCCGCCAGCCCGGCCACAGTCGGATGCTCGAAGATCGCCCGGAGGGGAACCTCAAGCGACAGGTCGCGCCGTAGACTCGACACCAGTCGCATCGCGAGCAGCGAGTGGCCGCCCAGGGCGAAAAAGTTGTCGTGCACTCCCACGACCGGCAGTCCCAGCAGTTCGGCATACAGCCCGGACAGAATCTGCTCGACCGGCGTCCGGGCCGCCGGGCCGTCCCCGGTTTTCCGGTTGGGCAGCGGCAAGGCCTTGCGATCCAGCTTTCCATGCGGCGTCAGGGGCAATGCCGGCAGTTTCAGCAGGAATCCCGGAATCCAGGCCGGGGGCAGGCTCCGCGACAGCGCCGTCGTCAACACGGCGGGGTCCACGTCCATCCCGGCGACACACACGACATACCCCACCAGGAGTTGCCCGAGGTGCGCCTCCTCGTGAACCGCGACCGCCGCCTGGGCCACGCCCGGCTGCCTCAGCAGACACGACTCGATCTCCCCCAGTTCGATCCGGTGGCCCCGGATCTTCACCTGGTCGTCCGTCCGGCCGAGGAACTCCAGCCGACCCCGGTCGTCCTGCCGCGCCAGATCTCCCGTGCGGTACATCCGGGTGCCGGGAATGGAAGAAAACGGATCGGCCAAGAACCGCTCGGCCGTCTGTGCGGGACGATTCAGATAGCCCCACGCCACCTGGTCGCCCCCGATGTACAGTTCCCCGGTTTCCCCCTCCGCAACCGGTCTCAATCGGGCATCCAGCAGATACAGCCTGGTCCCCGGGGTGGGATGACCAATCGGGATCTCGCGCCCACGTCCCGTGTCATCGTGACAGGACTGGAGACAACACCCGACGACCGTCTCGGTCGGGCCATATTCATTCAGAATCTCCAACCCCGGCACTGCTTCCCGCCACGGTGCGACCACATCGCGACGCAGCGCCTCACCACCCACCACAAATCGCCGGACCCGCACATTTCCCAGTCGCGGCCCCAGTTGATGGCGCAGCGCGTCGAGGTGCGACGGAGTCAGCTTCACGAGATCAAAGGGGACGCCGCTGGACAACAAGTCGGCCAGACACGCGATCTCCTCCTCCTGCGGAACCAGCCACAGCGGACGGCCAGCGAGCAGTGGCAGAAACAGGCTGGTGATCGTGGCGTCGAACGCGATGGAGGTGTTCAACGGCGCGCCCTGCCCTCCCGTCGCCAGATAGCGGTGCCCCGCCCAGTCCAGGTACACCGCCAACTCGGCCTGTCGAACCACCACCCCCTTGGGGCGACCGGTCGAGCCCGAGGTGAAGATGACGTAGGCGGGATCCCTGGGTCCAACACAAGCAGGCACCCCCTGGGGGCTCGGATCGAGACCGTCTTCCAGGTCCTCCCAGAAGAGCCATGAAACTGGGGAGGGGAGCTTTGGCCAGAGGGAGGAGACCGAGATCACGACTGGCGGTTGCGCCTCATCGAGAATCTGGACCCGGCGGGACTCGGGATACTCCGCGTCGAGCGGGATATAGGCCGCCCCGGTCTTGATCACTCCGAGGATCGCGGCGACCATCTCGACCGAACGTTCCAGGCAGATTCCCACCAACGTCCCAGGACCGATACTGCGTGCCAGCAATGAACGTGTCACCCGGGTCGCCAGGTGATCCAGTTCGGCCACTGTGACCGTGCGTTCCCCGCAGACCAGTGCCGTAGCCGCTGGTGCCTGTGCAACCTGCATCTCCCACCGGTCGCGGAGGAGAACGACCGGGCGGTCGAAGGGCCCCCTACGAGGTGTGGCGACGGAGGGTGGTTTGCTGTATTGCGGACGCTGCGATTCACCCATTCGAACTTCCAATGAGTCAGGTCACGGACAACGCTGGTCGACCGGGACCGCCCCTGACCCGGACCACCCGGGTTGTCTCGACGCGCGGCATATCGCCTCGGATTGCTCCGCAGATTGAGTGGTTGACGGCTCACCTCTGACCTTGCGGCCATCTGTCCGGTGGCCCACTTCCAGAGCCCCCATCCACCTGATCTCCCACCCCCCGTGGTCCGATCCACGATCGGATCACGAAGACCGGACCGATCCCTGCCGGCTTCGGCGTCAGTCCCCACACCTCCGCAAGAGAATTTCCCGCCGAAAAAAAGTTTGACACACCGCGTCCGAAATGTCGAATTCCGTCGACCAATTCGGGAATGAAATCGGTTTGGCTGCCGGAGACCCTGTCAATTCTGACGAATTTCCATATCCACCGAAGCTCAATTCCACGACGGTCGGGGCCCGTGGGAGAGCGGGGGGCACCCGACCGATGGGAAGGCGACGGGAAATGAACTGTGGCCGCCACTCCCCACAGGAAATGGCAGCCACAGTGATTCACAACACTCAACCCGGAGTTACTCAGATGATGTCGCCGGTCTCGTTGATCGCGGTGAACAAGATGTTGGCCTTGCTCCGCAACGTGCTGTTGGTCGCGTAGAGCGAACCATTCACAGCCTGTGCGTTGATGGCGACCAGCATTTCCATGATCGACAACTCGGTTCCATCAGCCACCCCCAGGGAGGCACCGTTGGTCCCGACGTTGAACCGCTTCGCCCCCGTTCCAGTGGCGGAGACGGTAAAGCCATAGCGGGCCGCGATGTTGGAACTTCCCGCCAGGTTCGAATTCGTGACGTAGACGGCGAAGGCCGAGGCCAAGACCTGGGCCTCAAGCTTGATCGTGGTCTTCGGACTGAAGAAGGCGTTGATGTAAGTCGACGCCACCTGGGCATTGGTCTTGTAGCCGCCCGAGCTGTTCAGCATCGAACGGGAACCCGTCCCGGCACCGTACAGTTTCGGGAAATTGGTCACCAACCATTGGGCCAGGGCGGTCGAAGTCGAACCGCCGTTGAGGCTGTTCAGAATCGCCTGCCCATTCTTGTTGGCCCAGAACCCAATCGTGGCGGTGTCACCCGCCGCAAGGAGGTTCGAGGGGGGCAGCGGCTGTTCGCCGAAGTTGTAGCCAGTCCCTTCCGTACAGCCCGCCAAGGTAATGGTGAACTGATCATTCCCAACCGTACCGCCAGCGGTTCCAACCGTCTCCTGGCCGTCCACATACCCGGCCGGCTGGGACTGAGTGAGCGTGTAGCTCCCCGGACGCAGGTTGCCGAAGGAATAGGCTCCGTTCGCGTCGGTGGTTGTCGTCCGCGAGACGGTATTCCCCAGGTCGTCCGTACCGGTCAGGGTGATCACCACACCGGCAATACCCGACTCACCCGAATCCAAGACTCCATTCTTGTTGCTGTCGAGGTACACGACACCCGCCAGGCTCGACGGATCGATCTCACCAAAGTTGTACCCGGTGGCATCCACACCACTTCCCAGGCTGATGGCGGAGATCTCATCCGGGTCAACGGTGCCACCGGCACTTCCCGCCGTGTCCTGACCATCCAGGAAACCGCTGGGCTGCGTTTCGGTCACCGTGTAGGTTCCAGGCCGCAGGTTCGAGAACTTGTACTTCCC
>DNUF01000181.1:0-140 GCA_003508595.1 Planctomycetaceae bacterium | reverse complement strand
GTTCGAGAACTTGTACTTCCCGTTCGCGTCGGTCGTCGTTGTCGCCGAAACCGTGTTCCCCAGGTCGTCGGTGCCGGCCAAATCCACCGTCACACCGGCCAGCACGTCCTCACCGTTGTCGAAGACCCCGTCGTTGTCGC
>DNUF01000106.1:46134-46671 GCA_003508595.1 Planctomycetaceae bacterium | reverse complement strand
GGCTCACCAAGGCGACGATGCGTAGGGGGTGTGAGAGCATGACCCCCACCACTGGGACTGAGATACTGCCCAGACACCTACGGGTGGCTGCAGTCGAGAATCTTCGGCAATGGGGGAAACCCTGACCGAGCGACGCCGCGTGTGGGATGAAGGCCCTTGGGTTGTAAACCACTGTCAGAGGGGATGAAGTGCGGGAGAGCAATCTCTTCCGTTTGACATAGCCTCAGAGGAAGCACGGGCTAAGTTCGTGCCAGCAGCCGCGGTAATACGAACTGTGCAAACGTTATTCGGAATCACTGGGCTTACAGGGTGCGTAGGCGGCTTGTTAAGCAGGGTGTGAAATCCCTCGGCTCAACCGAGGAATTGCGCCCTGAACTGGCGAGCTTGAGTGGGATAGAGGTGCGTGGAACTTCCAGTGGAGCGGTGAAATGTGTTGATATTGGAAGGAACACCAGAGGCGAAAGCGGCGCACTGGATCTCAACTGACGCTGAGGCACGAAAGCCAGGGGAGCAAACGGGATTAGATACCCCGGTAGT
>DNUF01000106.1:0-45873 GCA_003508595.1 Planctomycetaceae bacterium | reverse complement strand
CGTAGCGAAAGTGTTAAGTGCTCCGCCTGGGGAGTATGGTCGCAAGGCTGAAACTCAAAGGAATTGACGGGGGCTCACACAAGCGGTGGAGCATGTGGCTTAATTCGAGGCAACGCGAAGAACCTTATCCTGGACTTGACATGGTCGGATTAGCTCCGTGAAAGCGGAGTGACGCCTTCGGGTGGAACGATCACAGGTGCTGCATGGCTGTCGTCAGCTCGTGTCGTGAGATGTCGGGTTAAGTCCTTCAACGAGCGAAACCCCTGTCTCTAGTTGCCAGCATTCAGTTGGGGACTCTAGAGAGACCGCCGGCGTCAAGCCGGAGGAAGGCGGGGACGACGTCAAGTCATCACGGCCTTTATGTCCAGGGCTGCACACGTGCTACAATGGGGCGTACAAAGGGAAGCAAACGCGCGAGCGGGAGCAAATCTCAAAAAGCGCCCCCCAGTTCAGATTGCAGGCTGCAATTCGCCTGCATGAAGCCGGAATCGCTAGTAATCGCAGATCAGCTATGCTGCGGTGAATGTGTTCCTGAGCCTTGTACACACCGCCCGTCAAGCCACGAAAGCGGGGAGCATCCAAAGTCGCCGTGTCAACCGCAAGGAGACAAGCGCCTAAGATGAGCTCCGTGATTGGGACTAAGTCGTAACAAGGTAACCGTAGGGGAACCTGCGGTTGGATCACCTCCTTTCTAAGGATTTGATTGAACAACCAAACCAGCGCATCCCGTCGTCGCCTGTTTCTCGCTCTCCAACCAATGCATACATCACCCGGCCCGAGCGTCTGCTCGGGTCGGGTTTTTTTACGCCCCTTCCCCGCACGCCCTTCTGATCTGCGGCAGCCTCCTGTTCCGGGAGTCCCATTTCCGCAGGCTGGGTTCGTCGCCCATTGGGATTACACCCTCCGGCGTCACAACTCCCCCGGGGAATTGGTGTGCGGAAACAGTCTCTTCTTTCGGGCGGCTGACGTCTGCTCGTCCTCGCCTGCCCGGCACTCTGGTCCGGCTTTGTCAGGGGACGCAGCCGATCGTCAGCCGCGGAGGAATTCCGAGAGGTCCCCTCCCCTACAGATCGAGTGCCCGTTCTTCGGCTGCAATCTCTGTCTGCCGCTGAGCGGAAATGCCACCAGTCGGCGGACCCCGAAAGTGCTTCCGCTTCCAAACCCACCAATACCCCGTCAGCAGCAGAACTGTCGACGGGATTACCAATTGGGCAATATCGTTCGGTGGCTGTACCCCAATCACAATCAAGGCCACCCCCGAAAGAACACACAGCACCCCCAGTGGTCGATACAGGGCGCCAACCGACCAGGGCCCCATCTCGGTCCAGGTGCGGCCATGGGCCCCCAAGGCGACCAGTGTTGGCATCAGGTACGACACATACACGAAAATCACCGCTACGGCCGTGATGGCCAAATATGGCACCAATGCCGTGATGGCCACAGAAATAGCCGCGGCGACCCACACCGCTACGGCCGGCGTTCGGAACCGGTGCGACACCTGACGGAGCCAGTCGGACCGTGGCAGTCCCCCGTCGCGGGCAAACGCGTAGACCATCCGCGAGGTGCTGGTCAGTGCTGCCAGCCCGCACAGGTACTGCGCCAGGCAGATCGCCGCCAACAAGCTGAACCGCAGCCACACCGGCAACGTCTGTTCGAGGGTCCAGAAAAAGACGTTCGACCCTTGTTGCACTGCGGCATCCATGTCGGGAATCGCCAGCACCACCGCCACCAGCATGATCCAGCCCATCAGCCCGGAGACCAGCACCGATCGGATGATTCCCTGCGGGACAGCCCGAGCCGCCCCCACCGTCTCTTCCGACGAATGGGCCGAGGCATCAAATCCGGTAATGGTGTAGGCCGGCAGCAACAGTCCCAGGGCAAATGCCCAGCCCAGGCTCTCGGTGCGGGGCCAGACAGGTGCTGCTTCGGGCTGACCCGTCACATTCGTCAAGGTCACAAGCCGCTGCAAATCAAACCCGGGTGCCCACCAGAGCAAGGCTGCAGTCAGCAGGACCGAAACGACCAGAATGAGGTAGCCGCTGAAGTCAGTGAGCCGCGTGGTCAGTTCGATTCCGCGGTGATTGAACAGGGCGTGCGAGGCGGAGATCAGGGTCACAGCCAGCAGTTGGGTTGCCAGTAAAGCACCACCTCCGGTCGATCCGAGCAGCCACGCCCGGACCGGGGCATCCCCCATCAGCACACCCAGCAACTCCCCCACCCGGGCGTCATCAAGCCCCAGCAGGGGGGCAAACGCGGCGAGTGTGAATTGCACGGTGGCAACATTGATCGCGGCAATCACGGTGATCAGCCCGATGAGGTTGAACCAGGCGGTGGCCCAGCCCCAGCCCCGTCCCCCCAGCATCGAGCTCCAGTGATACAGCCCTCCCGCCGTCGGAAAGGCCGAGGCCAGTTGAGCCATCGTGGCGGCAAATGCGAGTGCGACCAGACTCATGAGGGGCCAACCGAGTCCCACGCTGGCCCCGCCAACACTCCCCAGGCCAACAGGAAAGGAAGTGATCCCGCCCGCCAGGATACAGATGATCGACAAAGAGATGGCGTAGTTCGAAAACCCGCTCATCCGCCGTTTGAGTTCCTGGGCGTATCCCAGCCGATGCAGCAACTCGCGGTCCTGATCCACAGAAGCCGGGATGGGTTCCGGTGAGGTGGCCAAAAGTCGATCCTGAAAGAAATAGGCAAAAGGGTTGCTGCCGCGACGCGGACTGTAGTGTCTCGGTTCCCGATCGACTCCGCAATTGTGTGCCGGTATTCATCCCCGGTGAGTCTCGCATCCCTGGGTCCGGCAGAACACGTGCTGTCTCTGGCAAAGATCTCTGGCAAAGGGTGGACGCGTGGCCATTCAGGGGATTCGTTCGAAGGGGAGATTTGCGTCTCGGCCCGATGGCAAGACCTGTACGGATTGTACGATTCGACAGGGATCGGAATTGACAGACCCCCGGGTCCGGGTACGATAGATCAAGGAGTGTCGATCGCTCTGTCCCCCCCCAACTCACCCCTCCACCGACGGGTCCCGCCATGCTCACCATACTTGGTCCCCGGTCGTCTGGCTCCTCATCCCGGTTCTGCGATGGGGTCTCCCGGCGTTCATTCCTGAAGATCGGTGGCTTGGCGATGGGAGGCATGGCCCTTCCAGAAGTCCTGAAGGCCGAGCAGGCAACCGGCAAGCAGGGGGGTCACAAAGGGGTCATCATGATCTTCCTCCCTGGTGGTCCTCCCCACCAGGACATGTGGGACGTGAAGATGGATGCCCCGTCGGAAATCCGGGGAGAATTCTCCGCCATTCCGACCAGTGTTCCCGGGATCGAGATCTGCGAGATGTTTCCGCAGATTGCCGCGAACATGCAGAAATTCGTTCCAATTCGATCCATGGTGGGGGCGGGGGGCGACCACTACGCCTACCAGTGCCTGACGGGTTGGAACAAGCGCGATCGCCAACCCGGGGGGGGCTTTCCCTCACTCGGTTCGGTGTTGTCGAAGGTCTATGGACCGGTTGATCCTGCCATGCCTCCGTTTGTGGGGTTGTCACCCCGCATGGGACACATGCCCTGGGCCGACAATGGGGTTCCGGGTTTCCTGGGGATCGCCCATGCTCCGTTCACCCCCAATGCCGAGGGGAAGGACGATCTGATCCTGAACGGGATCACTCTCGATCGGCTGGGAGACCGTCGGGCGGTGCTGACGGCCCTCGACCGGTTCCGCAAGGACTGCGATTCGTCGGGACAACTCGCCGGGACCGATGCTTTCACCCAGCAGGCCTTCGGGGTCTTGACCTCGAGCAAGCTGGCTGAAGCGTTGAACCTCGACCTGGAAGACCAGAAACTGCGCGATCGGTACGGTCGGGGAGTCAACCAATTGCGGGATGATGGTGGGCCGCGGCTGATCGATAATTTCCTGGTGGCCCGACGGCTGATCTCGGCTGGAGCCCGCTGTGTGACGCTCGCCTTCAGTCGGTGGGACTGGCACGGAGCCAATTTCCAGCAGGGGCGCGAAGACATGCCCCTGCTCGATCAGGGTTTGGTCGCCCTTGTGCAGGATCTCGAAGAGCGCGGGATGCTCGACGACATCAGCGTGGTCTGCTGGGGTGAGTTCGGGAGAACCCCGAAGGTCAACAAGGATGCTGGTCGCGACCACTGGCCGCAGGTGTCATGTGCGCTGCTGGCCGGAGGCGGAATCAAGGCAGGTCAGGTGATTGGAGCGACCAATCGTCTGGGCGAATTCGCCACCGATCGGCCGGTCCACTTCCAGGAAGTGTTCGCCACGCTCTACCACAACCTTGGGATCAACGTCGATCACATGACACTGCGTGATCTCCAGGGTCGGCCTCAGTTCCTGATCGATCAGAACAAGTACAAGGCTCTCCCCGAACTGCTCTGAGCGCGACCCCCGACGCCTGAATCCAACCGGGCCATTCCCGTTCGAGGGCATTCAGTCGAGTTCGGGTCGGAGATGACCCGTTTTCCGGGGTGCGACGAACCCTGGGAGTCACGGTCTGAGTCAGTCACGATCAGCGGCAGTCACGATCTGAGTCAGGCGTGAGGTCGGGGTTGGCGTTTGTCCGGGCCGACTCCAGCAGTTCCCAGTGGGAGAATGTCGCCGCCTGGCCCACGGGCACTCCCCCGGCATCCTGCAGGTTCCAAACCGTTGCCTGGCGGATCCGAAAACGCTGACCTGTCGTGGCAATACGGATTCCCTGGTAATCGTCGACGAACCCCTGACGTGTCGTCCGGTCCAGCAACCGGGCCCGTTCATCTCGGTGCAATGGCTCCGCGGTGAGTCGCGAGGGGGTCTGCCGCAACTGATCAATCGTGATGTGCCAGAGTTGGAGCGCGGTGCGATTGCCGTAGTTCAGGATCGGATCGGGCTGAATACCGTGCGAGACCACAACAAACGGGGCTTCGAAAAGTGCCTCAGCCTGTTCTTCGGCACTTCGGCTCCGGGGGAGCAATTCATGGCCAACCCAGTGCCGATACGAATCGAGCAGGATCCGTGAGTGTTCGACCCAGCCATGCAGCAACCAGGGTTGGGGGGGGATGATGAGGGGCGAAGTGGGGGTCATGGGGGGGGGCGTGCCAGTGTGTCAGGAACAGACCGCAGATTGTGCCCAGTTGTGGTGTCCCGGGCAATTCGGCAGCGCCGCCTCCCGGCGTTGTCCGGTTGCCCGGTCTCAAGGGATGGCATAGCATCCCGAAGTGATCGGCCAGTGCGTCGCGGCAGATCTCAGTGCAGTCCCGAGCCGTGAGTGTTCACGATGTTTTCCCTCTTCTCGGATCCGGTACGGAACTGCCAGGGAGTGAGCCGTCGGGAATGGCTGCGCGTCGGCGGACTGGGTCTGGGGGGGATCAGCCTGCCGCAACTCCTGGGGGGGCAGGCTTCGGCACAACCCACTGTGGAACGCCCCGCGATGTTCGGTCGGGCGAAGAATGTGCTGGTCGTGTGGCTCCAGGGGGGGCCGCCGCAGCATGAGACCTGGGATCCCAAGCCCGACGCTCCGGCGGAGATCCGCGGGGCGTTCGGCCCGATCCAGACGAATATTCCCGGGATCCAGATTGGGGAACTGTTGCCCCGAATTGCCACGCGGGCGGACAAGCTGGCGATTGTCCGTTCCCTGTGCACGCACAACGACCTGCACGATGCGAGTGCGTATTGGGTCTTGACCGGCTACCCCTATCGGGGTCGACAATCGCGGGAGATCAGCCCGACCGACTGGCCCTGGCTGGGCTCGGTGATCAAGCAGCTCAAGCCGAGTGTGGAACTGCCCGCCTACAGTGCCGTCTGGCTTCCCGACTGGATGCGACTCAATGACAACGTCACCCCCGCGGGCCAGACGGCGGGATTCCTGGGGCACCAGTGGGAGCCCGAGCGATTGGTGTGTGATCCCTCGACGAAGGGATTCCAGGTGCAGGGGCTGACCGCTCCACGGGAAGTTCCCCCCCTGCGTCTCTCGGCCCGGCAAAGCCTGCTGTCACAGGTGGAGACCCACTTTGAGCTCCTCGACCGGGGGGCCAGGGCTCGGGATTTCGACCGCCAGACCCAGCAGGCGTTTGATGTCCTGGCCTCGGGGCGGGCCCGGCAGGCGTTTGACCTGGAGCGTGAGCCCGAAGCGGTACGCCATGCCTACGGCCCCACACAATGGGGGCAATCACTGCTGTTGGGGCGACGCCTGATTGAGGCGGGGGCCCGGCTGGTGCATGTCAACTGGTGTCGGGAACCGGGTGACGAGGCAGTCAACAATCCCATGTGGGACACCCACGCGCAAAATGCGGACCGGCTGCAGGATGTGCTCTGCCCCCTGTTCGATGTCACCTTCTCAACGCTGTTGGATGACCTGGAAGAACGGGGACTGCTTTCCGAAACGCTCGTTTTGGCCATTGGAGAATTCGGAAGGACCCCCAAGATCAACGGCCAGGGGGGACGCGATCACTGGGGGCATGTTTTCAGTTTCGCCCTGGCGGGAGCGGGGATTTCCGGGGGGCAGGTCTTTGGATCCAGCGACCGGCAGGGCGGTTACCCGCGGGACGGGCGGATCGAACCTCAGGATCTGACCGCCACGATCTTGCACCTCCTGGGGGTTGGGCATGAGGCAACCTTCCATGACGCGGTCCATCGCCCCCATGCCGCCACGTTGGGAACTCCAATTGCCGCCCTGCTGGGATCAGCCCCCGTCACCCCCGAGCGGGTCCCTGCCACGGGCAACCTGGCACTGGTACCCCCCTTCACCCAGGAACCGCTGTTCAACCCCGGCTTTGAGGATGACGTCGTCTTTTTGCCCCTGGGTCCGGCGGGCCGCGAGCGCGGTTGGAGAGCGGGCCCGCGCCGGGGTGACGAACTGGGTGGTATGGATCTGGCCGTGATGCGACTGACCGGAACCCAAGGCATCAGGTCGGGACGGGGATGCGCCGCCTTGGGGTTTGGGTTTGATCCGGCGGGGACCACGGGACGGATTCCACAGGGAACTCGCCTGCTACTGACGCAGGAGGTGCGGAATCCCCGGCAGGGGCTGTACGAGATCAGCCTGCAGGCGGCAGCGGGGGGAGTTGAGCCGCACTTCCGTGAGCTGCTGGCAATGCATTTCAGTGCCCAGGCGGTGCTGTTTGGCTACAAGGAAATGACCAAGGACCTGCGGCAGGGAATGCGGGAGTTTGCCAGGCTGCCGATTGAGCTCGAGTTTGATGACGAACTGGATGTCTTTCGTGAGGTGCGACTGGCGGCCCGCTTGCGCAGCCAGGATGAAAGTGCCAACGAGATCGAGATGGGGGTGGGGCTGGCGATCTTCCTCGAAAAGACCTCGCCAGGCACATTGGAGATTCCCCCGGGATCACGGGCGTGGCTCGTGATCGATGATGTGGCGATCCGGTTTACTCCCCGGGCCCGGAACGAGAACGTGCGGGTGTGACCGGCCCCAGGGGGCCGGGCCCGCGGGTGACAACGCGATTTCCACTTTTCAGAACCTGAAATGGCATGCAACTGGGATTGATCAACTCGGCGTGGGCGCAGGCGGGGCGTGAAACCGCCTGGGGGATTGCCAGGACACGCGAACTTGGATTTGACTCGATCGACATCTTCGCGGACCCGCTCGATATCGATGTCCGGGAACGGCGACTGATCAAACGCGAGTGTGACCGGCAGGGATTGCCGATCGTATCGCTGGCGTGCGTGGCTGTCGGATTGGTTGATTTCAATCCCAGCGTCCAGCGGTTCAGCATCGACCGGGTCAAGGCGTACCTCGATCTGGCGTTCGAATACGAGGCCCGGAATGTGCTGCTGGTGCTGGGGGAGTACATCTGGAATCGGGAGGTGATTCCCCCCGCCGAGCAGTGGCAGACGGCGGTCCGCAACTGCCGGATCCTGGCCGATTACGCCGCGAGTCTCCAGGTGCAGATCGCCCTTGAGCTGGAACCGTTTCCCCTGTCGCTGGTGAACGATGTCGAAACCATGGTGCGGTTCCTGGACGATGTGAATCACCCGGCAGTGCAGGCGAACATCGATATCTCACACCTCTGCCTCTCGAATGTGGCTCCGCAGGAACTCCGCCGCCTCCAGGGGCGGGCGATCCACGTGCATATTTCGGACTGCGACGGGAAACGGCACGGCGACCTGCCCCCCGGTCGGGGAGTTGTCGATTTCCTTCCCTATCTGCGGGAAATCAAGGACCTTGGAATCGACGGGGCCGTTTCGATCGAGCTGGAATACTCCCCCGAGCCCGACCAGATCGAGGCCTGGGTGGCGGAGGCCTACCGCGAGACGGACCGGCTGATGGCCGAGGTGGGGTTGCGAACGCCCCCGCGGAATCGATAATTGCAGACATTCCCCGGCAGTCCATAGCCGGGGAAAACCGGGAACGGGACAGGATCGGGAGGGTGGCGCCCTCCCAGAGCCTGGTTCCGTTCCAACCGGGGAATGGGGTGGCCGGAGAACTTGAGTCCGGCCCGGGTGAACTGGTTCCCGGAATGGAACAACAGTCGGGGCGCGGCACTGCCAGTCTCCCTGCCATGCATTTCGCACAGCCCGGTGCTGAAGGCGGAGCAGACAGCAGAGGGTGAGGACGCCGGTCGGCTCATTCGTCATGCACCTTCTTCTTCGTTCCCAGTTCATTTCAAGCCCATGAAACGATTCGATGTGACTGCCGTCGTGGCCGCAGTGCTGCTTTGCCTGGCGGGATCGACCCTGTCGGCGCAGGAGATCCCCACCGTATTTCGGGGGGGAGACATTCTCACAATGCGGGGGGATCAGCCCGAGTTTGTCGAAGAGCTCGTGATCCAACGCGGGAAGATCCTGCACGCCGGAACGACCGCTGAGGGGAAGAAGCATGCCGGAGCAAAACCACGCGTCGTTGACCTGGCGGGCAAGACGCTGCTGCCCGGCTTCATCGATACTCACGGTCACATGATTTACTTCGGCAAAAATCTGATCGATGGCGACCTGCGGGGTGCCAAGTCGATTGCCGAGCTCATCACCCGAATGCGTGAGCAGGTGAAGAAGATGCCTCCCGGGGCATGGGTGGTTGGGTTTGGCTACCTGGCCCGCGACCTGGCCGAGAAGCGTCACCCCAGCATCGAGGAACTGAACCAGGTTTCGACCGATCGTCCGGTGATGGTGGTCGACAGTTCGGGGCACCTCGGGGCTGGAAATTCGGCGGTGTTCAAGGCGGCGGGTATCACTGCTGAGACGCCCAATCCCGAGGGGGGTTCGTTCACCCGCAAGCCGGGGAGTCAGGAACTGGCCGGTCCGATGGAAGAAACTGCGCTGAATGCCGTCCGCAGCCAGCGGCCGCCGTTCTCCGGCGAGTTGGCCGACCGGGTGGTCACCGGAGCGGCCGAGGTCTGGGCCAGCTATGGTCAGACCACTGCCATGGAAGCAGGCTTGGGGCTCGGAAATGACGACATCGACATCGTCAAGAACGCGGTCGACAAGAATCTGCTGACCATCGATCTGTACCTGGCGGCCAAGGATTCGGTCACCGACGATGCCATCAACGCCGCCTACTCGGTGTCGGCCGATTTCAACAAGAACCCGGGCGGGACCTCCAGGAAGCTGTTGGCCACCCGTCCCGATCTCGACAAGCGGTACATCAATCGGGTGCGGCTGGGTGGGATCAAGTTCTGGCTGGATGGCAGTCTCGACACGGCGTGGTTCACCGAGCCCTATACCAACCTTCCTGCGGGGAAGTCTGGAGACTACCGGGGTTTCCAGCAGATCCCGAACGAGGTGCTCGATGAGGCGTTCGACCGCTTCTGGACCTCGAACCTGCAATTGAACATGCACATGAATGGCGACGCCGCCGCCGATCAGGCGTTGGCTGCGATCGAAAAAGCGGTCAAGAAATATGGGATGCGTGACCATCGACCGGTTTTCATTCACGGGACCTACCTGCGTCCAGACCAGATTCAGAAGATGAAGACCTACGGGGCGATTCCCAGCTTCCTGACCTCGTCGATCAAGTCGGGAGGCGATGCGGTGGTCCACCTGTGGGGTCCGGACCGGGCCGCGCATGCCCTGGCGTCGAAGACACTGTTGGAGAATGGGATGAAGTTCACCTATTCGCATGACGCCCCCGTCTCTCCGTCACCGGCGATCCTGCCGCTGGTCGAGTTGGCGGTGACCCGGCAGGCTGCCAGTGGTCGCATCGTTGGTCCGGATGAGCGGGTCTCCCCTTACCACGCCCTGCAGGCGGTGACGTCGATGGCGGCCTACCTGATCAAGGAAGAGGGGTCGAAGGGAACCCTGGAGCCCGGCAAACTGGCTGACCTGGTGATCCTCGAAAGGAATCCCCTCAAGGTCGATCCTTCCACGATTGCCACCATTCCCGTCCTGGAAACGATCAAGGAAGGGAAAACAGTCTTCCGGAAAACAGCCCCATGAGGCGACAGCCCCGTCGATTCACACGGCTGCTGGGTCACATCCTGGGATTGCTGGCGGGTGGCCTCTTCGGGGTGTCCCCGGTTGATGCCTGTCCGGCCTGCGTGGGACCCGCCGGTGCACCGCTGACCTTGGTCCAACAGGTGGTCAACAGTGATTTGGCAGTGCAGGCGATGGCCACGGCCGAACGGCGTCGGTTTGTAGTCAGGGCGTGCTTCAAGGGAGAGCTTGCCGAGGGAACCGAGATTTTGCTTCCCGTCGGAGAACTTCCCCAGGGCCGTATTGACGAACGGGCCGAGGTCATCTTGGGACGGGATTCCCTGTCGCGGCGCTGGAGGTTTCTGGGGACGTTGACGGAAGGGCACGGCTGCTGGTTGCAGGTGGTGGGCCGGATGGAACGGACTGCCGACCTGGCACTGGCCGACTGGATCAACCGCACCCGATTCTTCCTCGACTCATTGGAGGATTCTGATCCACTGGTTGTCGAGACCTCGGTTCGGGAACTTTCGAGAACGCCGTACGCGGCGATGCGCGAGTGTCGCACCGAGCTGAAAGCCGCCGACCTGTTGCGGACTCTCGCACCCGATCGTCATCGTGAGCGCGAGTCCCTGACAGCGCTGCTGCTGGGGATTGTTGGTGGTCCCACGGCCGACCGATGGCTCGCAGAGCGAACTGCCGAATCGGATCGCCAGCGCGAATCGGGCGCCCGCGCCGCGCTGCTGGTGGCTCGACTGGAGCAGCAGGGCGAGTCGGGGCTTCCCGCGTTTCTTGCGGGAGAGATCCTTGCAATGAACCGGCGCGACGTGGAACGCCGGGCGGCCCTGCTGGCCCTGAGTGTGCAGGGGACTGTCGGTGAGCGAATCTCCAGGACACGTGTGCTTGATCTCTATGAGCTGCTGCTTGAGCAACGACCCGAACTGGCCGACATGGTGGCCGCCGACTGCCTGGCCTGGCAGGAACGCAGTTTGTTGCCCGCTTTGAAACGTATCACCGAGTCGGGAGCTCTTCCCGAGATGGCGAGGGAAAGCCTGATGCGCTCCCTGGAGATGCTCGAGAAGCGACCGTCCGAATCTCCATCCGGTCCACCCGGCATTTTCCCTGGCGAGAAATGAGCTCAGCTGTGACGGTGAGTGAGCTTGGCAGGACCTGTCAACGGTCCCTTTTGTCGCGAATCGCGAATCGACGAACAGGGCCTGGGTCGGTCACCCACGGTGGAGCGCTGGGGAAGACCGGTTCAGCGAGCGCGCTTGCAGGGGACTTCGGAAATCGGTGATAGTCTCGATGTCCCGTGGGGCAACGGCTGTCCCCGGCAATGTCCTGCGGTCGGAACGGATGTTGTGTGGTTCGACTTTTTTGCAGCGGATGGAAACGATGACAACTCTGTGGCTGCTGGGGCTGGGGTTACTGGCTGGGATGATCCTGCTGGCGATCTACGACGTCACCCAGAGGAAACATGCGATCCTGCACAACTTCCCGATCATCGGCCACTTTCGGTATTGGCTCGAGATGATCGGTCCGGAGTTGCGGCAATACATCGTCACTTCGAACAACGAAGAGCGTCCCTTCAGCCGGGATCAGCGCTCCTGGATCTACGCCTCTTCCAAGAAAGAGAACAACTACTTTGGGTTTGGTTCCGACAATGACATGGAGTTGGCTCCGAACTACCTGATCATCAAGCACAGCACTTTTCCGCTCTCATCGCCTCACCCGGGAGAGCCTGGTTATGATCCCCACTTCCGTTCGCCATGTGCCAAGATCCTCGGGGGTTACCGACAGCGAAGGAAGGCGTTTCGCCCCGAGTCGATCATCAATGTCTCCGGGATGAGTTATGGATCGTTGAGTGGACCGGCCATCGAAGCCCTCAATCGGGGCTGCCAGATCGCGGGTTGCCTGCAGAGCACGGGTGAAGGGGGCATCTCTCCCTACCACCGCAAGGGGGGAGACCTGGTCTGGCAGATTGGTACGGGGTATTTCGGCTGCCGGGAGCTGGATGGACGGTTCAGTGAACAGAAACTGCTGGATACTCTTGCGGCCAATCCACAGGTGAAGGCGCTGGAGATCAAGCTGAGCCAGGGGGCCAAGCCGGGAGCGGGTGGAATTCTGCCCCGGGCGAAGATCACACCGGAGATTGCTGAGATCCGTGGGATCTCCAGCGATGCCGACTGCATCAGTCCGGCCAGCCACACGGCGTTCCGGGACACCGACAGCCTGCTGGACTTTGTCGAGCGAATCGCCGACCTGACTGGATTGCCTGTAGGCATCAAGTCGGCGGTGGGAGAATCGGGCTTCTGGCATGATCTCGCGAGGCAGATGTCCACGACAGGTCGGGGAGTCGACTTCATCACAATTGATGGTGGTGAGGGGGGGACCGGGGCCGGCCCCCTGGTCTTCAGCGATCATGTGTCGCTCCCCTTCAAGGTCGGCTTCGCCCGGGTCCAGAAGATCATTGCCGAGTACGGCATCGACAATCGGGTGGTGTTTGTCGGTTCGGGCAAGCTGGGGATGCCGGAAACGGCGCTGTTTGCGTTCGCCCTCGGTTGCGACATGGTCAACATTGCCCGGGAGGCCTTGCTGTCGATTGGCTGCATCCAGGCACAGAAATGTCACACGAATCACTGCCCCACCGGGATTGCCACCCAGAATCGCTGGTTGGTATCGGGGTTGGATCCAACCCTGAAGTCGGAACGGGCGGCCAATTACATCGTCACCCTACGGAAAGAACTGCTGTCGCTGAGCCGGGCGTGTGGTGTCGAGCACCCGGCACTGATCTCGGTCGATGATCTTGAGATCATCGATGACCGGTTTGGATCTGCCTCGATCCGCGAATTGTTTGGGTACGCCCCTGGCGTGGGGTTGCCATCGCAGGAAGATCAGCATTCGATCCGCGAGTGGATGTTGGCCGCACGGGTGACTTCCCGCGGCATGACATGACAACAGCAAAATCGTGCGCGGGTGTTCCTGAAAGCGGGAGTGTTCAGGAACCTGACCCGGAGACCGCCGCCAGGCGGGCGGCCAACTCGGCAGTGACCGCGCCGGGATCGGCGGCACTGCAAATGGCGGAGGAGACGGCGATGCGTCTGGCTCCGGCGGCGAGGACTTGGTCGAGATTCTGCAGTCCAATTCCACCGATACAAAAGCCCGGGAGGGCAATCTCACCGGTCGCCTGCGAGACATATTGCAGTCCGGCCAGTTCTTCCCGCGAGAACGACTTGGTGCTGGTGGGAAACACGGGACCAATTCCGATGTAGTCGGCTCCATCCAGAACCGCCTCACGAGCCTGTTCCAGGGAATGGGTCGACACCCCGATCAGTTTCTCGGGACCGACAATGCGACGGGCCTCCGCCGCGGGGAGTTCTTCCTGACCGACATGGACACCGTCGGCGTGGACGAGGGCGGCGATGTCGGGACGGTCGTTGATGATCAGCAGGCAATCAGCGGCCGCCGTCCATTCCCGAACCCGTCGGGCGTGCGCGAGCAGATCTCGATCCTTCATCTGCTTTTCCCGGATCTGGATCACGTCGACCCCGGACGACAACGCGGCCCGGACCACGGGACCGGATCCATGAGGACAAAGCGATTCGGTGAGCAGCAGGTACAGCCGGCGGTTCGCCAATCGGTCCAGCGCATGGGCCGTCTGGAGGACGGCCCGTTCGAGTGTATAGACGGCGTACCGGGTCTGGCCGGCCGCTTGGGAGAACTCGGCAGAGAGTGTCTTGCCGTATTCCTCCAGCGTGCGGCAGGCTTCCTGCACTCGCTTGAAATCCGCCAGGACGACGTCAACCAGTGACTGTCGCTGCATTTCGCGTCGGGTGTGCAGAGTGGTCCCGAGATCCCCGCGTGTGTCGCGGGCCGCGAGCCGCTGAGCTGCGGGAAGCCTCTGTTCGGTCTGTGCCAGGCGATGGCGACATTCCTTCAGCTGCTCGGTGAGATGCCGATCGTTGAGGGAGAAACGGACATAGTCCTCAATCACCCGCAGTCCTTCCCGGGCTCGGTTGGCGGCGGCATCGAGGATGCGCAACAGGTCGCTCTGGTCGGTTTGTGGTGCCGGGGAAGAGTTGAGCCGGATTCCTGCGTCGAGTGGTTCCTGCGACTCGCCGGTTCGGGAGACCACCTCCTGGAGAGCGGCTTCAGTTCCGAGTTGCAACTCCCCCAGCACGGGACTGGCACTGGAGGAGACCCGGGTCAGGGCCAACAGCAGGTGCTCGGTGCCAATCTCAGCATGCCGACCGAGGTTGCCGACATGCTCCCGGGCCGAAGCGAGAATTTCTCCCACAGTCACACCGTGGGGGAGGGAGGGAGATTCGGCAGACTTCCCTCGAAGCGTATTCAGTTCCTCAGGGGAGCAGGGGAGGGGAAGCCGCTGGCTGAGTGCCGCATGAGACAGGCCGCGGCTGGCCAGGATCTCAGCTCCCCTCGATTCATCCAGCCAGATGGCCCATAGCAGGTGTTCGGGCTGTAGTTCTCGGATGCCGGCAGCTTGGGCGATAGCTCCGGCCAATTGCAGCACCCGGCGACTGCCCTCGGTGAATGGTGGATTCATGGCTGGGGAACGGGAGGAAGACCGAGAGAACCGACGTTACACGGCCGTCATCATAGTCGGAACGCTGATGCCTGGCAGGAAACCCGGTCTGGGTCGCACTTGGACCCTGGAGTTCAGGTCAGGCCGAACGCCCGGTGAGAATCGCGGGAGTGACGAAACCGATACCCACCGGGATGACAGGTTGAACGTGGGCCAGGTTTCCGGGGAGTTGGGCTGTCACCTGCCTGAACGGAGGGATAGAATCGAGAGAGAGTTTTGTGTTCTCTCGAACGTCACGCGGAAAGTCCCGAGCTGTGTTTTCCCGATTCCCCTCACCTGTATGGCCTGCAATCCGTCTTGGGTTGATTGTCGCCATGATTTGGGTGACGGCGCGGCTTCCGGTACCGGTCCTGCACGCTCATGCGGGGCATCCGACAGTGGCCGGCGAGCTTCGGCTGGAGCAGCATGTTGAGCGATGTCATGCTGCAGAATCTGCCTGTGATTTTTTCGACTGGCACCTGCACTGGTTTTCCCCTGCCGAACTTGCCCGCAACCTGGGTGAAACGGATGACGACCAGAGGCCGGAAAATCTGCCTGACAACGCTTTCGCCTTCTGCCAATGCGAGGAATTGGGGTGGGGCCTGAGCATCGACCTCAGCACTGAGGTTGGCATGGCGACTTTCGGTAAGTTGGTCGTGGCCGTTTGTGCCGGTCAAAGTTGCGACACCCGTCTCTTGCGGGGGCTCTGGTGTTGGTATGACAACCCGCGCTCCATGTTGTGTGCCCATCATTTCTGGCGCTGTTAAGCGAAGAACGAACACCAGATTCGTCGACAGTCCCGAAGGGGATTGAGGCACATTGTGGCGTTTCAAGCCGGGACAGGCATTGATCCGCCGAGGGGAGATTTCGGACCAGCGGCATTCCTCGTCCGGGAATTGCCGAGGAATACCGGGACATGCACGCATCAAACATGATTTCGCGGTTGTGGTGGGCTGTGGGACTGGCCGGCTTGGGGTTGGGTGTGTGGGTGGGTCGCCAAACGAGTCGATCGGCCCTGGCTCCGGTGGCAGTATCGGCGGCCACGGAGACTGCGCCGTTGCAGGAGACGACACCCGATCATGTGCAATTATCTCCGGCCAAGCTGGCTGCGGCGGGAATCGAGTCGACGACTCTGAAACCCCGTCTCATGCGCCGGTCGAGCGTGGTCCCCGGCCGCCTGCAATATGACGACCAACGGCATGTCGAATTGAAGTCGGCCACCGATGGAATTCTGAGCAAGCTCCTGGTCAAGCCAGGTGATCGTGTTGAACAGGGACAGGTGTTGGCTTTATTGAGCAGTCCCGAGGTAGGGACTGCCCGGTCCGATGTGCTGCACCGGCGTGCCGAATTGGACCTGGCCCGCAGAACCCTCGAGTTTCGCTCGCAGGTGGCCGACAGTGTTGACACCCTGATCCGTGGGATCGAGGGGCGTCAGTCAATGAAGAAACTCGAAGAAAGGTTTCGGGAGCGAGTCCTCGGAGAATTTCGGGGCACACTGCTGGGGGCGTACAGCAAGTACCTGCTCAGCCAGACGCTGGAATCGAAGGTAACTTCGGCCGCAGAAACGGGTGCTGTTTCCTCCCGCACGGTGACCGAGCGGACCAGCGAGCGGGAGGGGGCCGAAGAAAACCTGAAGGCGGTGTGCGAGCAGTCAGCGTTTGACACCCAACGTGAGCAGGAGCAGGCGAAGGCCAATTTCGAAGATAGCCAGCGGCGATACGACCTCGCACGACATCATCTGAACACGCTTCTGGGGTACTCTGATTCGGATGAATCGAACCAGGCCGACGCACGGGATCTGTCGTTCGTGGAAATGCGGGCCCCGTTCGCGGGGACGATCGAAGAGAGCGTTTACGGTGTTTCGGAGCGGCTCAAGCAGGGGGACCGGCAATTCGTCCTCGCCGATACGACCCGACTGTGGGTCTCGGCCGATCTCCGCGAGGCCGATTGGAAGGCGTTGGGAATTCACCCCGAAACGCCGCTGGTGGTGGAATCACCGGCTCTGCCGGGGGAGCAGTTTGCAGCCAAGGTGTATTACGTGGGCCGCGAGGTCTCGCCAATCAGTAACGCTGTTCCCCTGGTGGGCAGCCTGGATAACGCTGACGGCCGGCTTCGTCCTGGCATGTTTGTGCGGGTTGCGATCCCCCTTGAGGAGGAGATCGAGGTACTGGCCGTTCCAGAACAGGCGGTGATGGAACACGAACGCCGACAGTTCGTGTTCCGCGAGGAGGATCCCGGGCATTTTCACCGCGTCGAAGTGAAGACGGGAAGGAATTCCGAGGGCTGGATCGAGATTCGATCGGGGCTGAAGGAGGGAGACCGTGTGGTCACCGGGAAAGCCTTCATCCTCAAATCGGAACTTCTCCTGGAACGGGAGGAATAGAACGATGCTGACCCGACTGATTGAGTTCTCACTGCAGAATCGCTTCCTGATCCTCGCGATCACGGCAGTGGTGTCGCTGCTGGGGTTGGCGTCGGCGGTGAACCTGCCGATCGATGCAGTTCCGGACATGACCAATACCCAGGTTCAGGTCGTGACCGAGGCTGGCCCGCTGTCTCCCGTGGAGGTTGAGCGGTACATCACCTACCCGGTCGAGGCCACGATGAGTGGCCTCCCGAAGATCGATGAACTGCGCAGTGTCTCGAAGTTTGGAATCTCGGTCGTGACGATCGTGTTTCAGGAGGGGACAGATCTCTATCGCGCCCGCCAATTGGTGACCGAGCGGTTGCCGGTGGCGAGTGCCGAGATCCCGGCCGGGTACGGCACGCCGCGTCTTGGCCCGCTCACGACGGCCCTGGGAGAAATTCTGCAATTTGAAGTTCGGGGAGATGAACGTTACACCCCGATGCAACTGCGCACGATCCTGGACTGGGAAGTCGCCCCCAAGTTGCGCGAGGTGCGGGGAGTCACGGAGATCAACACGCATGGTGGCTACTACAAAACTTTCGAAGTGCGTCCCGACCCCGACCGCCTGACCAGCTACGGCATCACCCTGGCCGAGCTGTTTCAGCGTCTGGAGGAAAACAACCTGATTGCCGGGGGGGGCTACGTCGTGCATTACGACGAACAGCGGTTCATCCGCGGTCAGGCCCTGCTGACGGACATCGATGGCATTCTCGAAATCGTGCTGAAGCGCGAGGCTGATGGAACCCCGATCCTGATGCGGGATGTGGCGACGGTGGAGATGGCCCCCATGACCCGCCAGGGGGCTGTGACCCGCGATGGTCGCGGAGAAGCGGTGACCGGATTGGTCATGATGCTGATTGGAGAGAACTCCCGGGTGGTGGTGACTGCGGTCAAGGAACGGATCGAACGTTTGCAAAAGGTGCTGCCAGAGGGGGTCTGGATCGACGTGACGTATGACCGCTCGGCCCTGATTGGCCGTACGCTGAAGACAGTCGTGAAAAATCTTGTCGAGGGAGGAGCCCTCGTGATCATCGTGTTGCTGGTCATGCTGGGGAGCCTGCGGGCCGGCCTGATCACGGCGCTGGCGATTCCCCTTTCGATGCTGTTTGCCGCCAATCTCATGCACCTGACCGGTATCACGGCCAGCCTGATGAGCCTGGGAGCGATTGACTTCGGACTGATCGTCGACAGTTCTGTGATCATGGTGGAGAACTGCATCCGCCACTTGTCGCACGACCGCAGCCGGAAGTCCCGCCTTCAGATCATTCGGGACGCGGCCATCGAGGTCCGGAAGCCCACAATGTTTGGCGAACTGATCATCGCGGTCGTTTATGTCCCCATCCTTGCCCTGCAGGGGATGGAGGGGAAAATGTTTCGGCCGATGGCGCTGACGGTTCTGTTCGCCCTGCTCGGTTCTCTCTTCCTGTCGATGACCTTTATGCCGGCGATGGCCTCCCTCGCTCTTCCCCGCGAGGTCGATGAAAAAGATGTCTGGCTGGTTCGGTTCATCCGGCGGTTTTACGAGCCACTGGTCAAACGGGCGATTGCCCACCCAGCCCTCACGATCGCGGCCGCCATGGGTGTCTTTCTTCTCAGCCTGCCGGTCGGGTGGCAACTGGGGGCCGAGTTCATGCCCCGCCTGGAGGAGGGGGATTTGCTCATCGAGGCGGTGCGGTTGCCGACGGCATCACTCGAAGGATCGATCGAGATGTCAACCCGCATCGAGAAGACCCTGGCCGAGTTTCCCCAGGTGGCAACAGTCTTCTGCAAGACAGGGCGTCCCGAGATTGCCAACGATGTGATGGGGGTCCATCAGACCGATGTTTGGGTGCTCTTGAAGCCACATGCCGAATGGCCGGAACATATTTCGCGTGATGACCTGATTGCGCAGATGTCGGAGCGGCTGAACGAGAGTGTCCCCGGGGTGGCATTTGGATTTACCCAGCCGATCGAGATGCGGGTTGATGAGTTGGTGGCGGGGGTCAAGGCGGACGTCGCGGTGCAGTTGTACGGCGATGACCTGAATGTGCTGGGCTCTAAGGCGAAGGCGATCGAGCGTGTATTGAAGACCATTCCCGGAGCGGTCGATGTGAAGGCCGATTTCCAGGCGAATCTCTCGACGCTCCGCATAGAACCCCGACGGGATGCTCTCGCCCGCTACGGAATCGACGCCGCCAGGGTCATGGATGTCGTCTCGGCCCTTGGTGGACGGGAAACCGGCGTGATTTTCGAAGGCCGTGCCCGATTTCCGATCATCGTCCGGGTGCCGGAGGAATGGCGGCGGGATATCGCCCGACTGCAGCAATTGCCCGTCGCCGCCTCCCGGGGAGATCCCATTCCCCTGGGTGAGTTGGCCGATCTGATCCTCGAAGAGACGCCGCCGGCCGTTGATCATGAGCAGATCCGTCGGAGAACATTCATCTCGGCGAATGTGCGCGGCCGTGATGTTGCCAGTTTCGTCAGCGAGGCCCAGCAGAAGATCGCCGAGAATGTACCGATTCCCACAGGATACGAACTCCGCTTCGGGGGGGACTTCGAAAACCTGCGGTCGGCGGCACTGCGCCTGGCCATCATCACCCCGGTCGTGTTGATGATCATCTTCCTGCTGCTGCATTCCACTTTTCATTCGGCCCAACTGGCACTGTTGATCTTCCTCGCCGTCCCGATGGCAGCCTCGGGTGGAGTGTATGCGCTGGCGCTCCGGGGGATGCCGTTCAGCATCTCGGCGGGCGTTGGCTTCATTGCTCTGTTTGGAGTTGCCGTGTTGAACGGCCTGGTCTGGGTGAGTGCCGCGGAACATCTCCGTCGGACGGGAACTCCCGCAGAACAGGCCACTCACGAGGCAGCGGAAGGCCGGCTGCGGCCTGTGTTGATGACTGCGATGGTGGCGGCGCTGGGATTCCTCCCAATGGCCCTCTCCAGCAGCGATGGTGCCGAGATGCAGCGCCCGCTGGCGACCGTCGTGATTGGCGGCCTGGTCACCTCAACCCTGCTGACTTTGCTGGTGCTGCCCGCCATCTATCCCTGGTTCTCACGGGGACTTCCCCTGGGTCACGGCGAGGGGGAAGCGGCGGCTGGCCTCGGTCACTGAGGAAGGTGTCGAGGCTGCTTCACGAAAATGGATTCGGCAACACCAAGGACCTCCGAATGGCTTGGGTGACCGGGTGTGGTCCCGCGGAGAGATTCGACGCTGGGGATCGTGACGGTAGAGGGACTCCCGCAAGGTGAGTCTGTCGTTCCGTACTTCAGAAAGGAAGCGCCTGTCCGACGTTACGACTGCGAGCCAGTTCCAGCAAGCGGGCCGCGAGGGCCAGATCTTCGATGGCCAGGCCCACTGACTTGAACAGGGTGATTTGTTCGGCTGTGGACCGGCCTGGGGCACGGCCCGTCAGGACCTCGGAGAGTTCGTACATGTTTGCCCAGTCGGCGGCACCCTCCTCCAGAGCCTGCACAAAATCGCCCGCCTCGATCCGGCATTGGGCCAGACTGTCGCAGACAATGGTGTCGGCCCGGTGCACAGTGGTCACGTCGATTTCCGTTTTGTTGAGGTGGTTCGAACCGATGACGTTCAAATGTGTACCTGGGCTGAGTGCATGACCCTCAAACAGAGGAGTATGAGCGGTGGTCGCACAGATCACGATGTCCTTGTCGGCCGCCACGCCATTGGGAGACCGGACGGGAACAATCCGGGTGCGACAGAGTTCCCCCATTTCGTCTGCAAAGATCTGGCAGCGCTCGACCTGACGGGAATAGACCTCGACCTGTTCAATCCGCCGCACATGGCAGACCGCCTGCAGTTGCGTACGGGCCTGGGCTCCGGAACCAAACAGGCCCACGACCCGGCTGTCGGGGCGGGCAAGAATTGCTGTTGCGACTCCCGATGCAGCCCCTGTGCGCAGCTGACCGAGATAGTCGGCTTCGATGAGCGCGATCAGCTCACCGGTCTGCGAAGAATAGATTCCCACAAGAAACCGGGCACCCCGCGGAGTGGTGGTATAGCACTTCCAGCCGACAACTCCGAGGTAATCGGCAGAGGCCGACATGCTGTGCAGCATGATTCGGTCCCCACGGACCCGGGCACGGGGCTCGTTCTGTGCACGCCCCTGGGCCAATTGACGAAAGGCTTCCTCGACAGCGGACAGGGCGATCTCCATATCGAGGAGATCGCGGACATCCGCCTCAGTGAGGTACAGGGCCGGCATGGTTTCTCATCGGGCACGGAGTGATGGTGAATGTCAGCTCTGGGGGCACGACTCCCGCGGAGTTGTGCCAGCCACCAATGCAATCCCCGCGGGTCAGTCAGCGGGCAACCTATGAATGGCTGGTCACAAACTCGGCCAACTTGCCGAACTCCGGCTTGAGCGACTGGTACAGGCCCTGGTAAAGGGGATGCAGGTCGTCGTAGGTGCGCTTGGCCCGGGCGTTGGGAGTGTTTTGATCGACTACCTTGATGGTGGCCTGGCACGCCTCGGCCACTGTCCGATAGGCCCCGGTCCCCACTGCAGCCAGCAGGGCGACGCCGTAGGCAGGCCCTTCGTGCGAGTTGGTGACGGCTGTGGGGAGGCCATACACGTCGGCCTGAACCTGCCGCCAAAATGGGCTGCGGGCACCCCCCCCAGAAAGGCGGACCTCTTTGACGGGGACCTTCAATCCCTGAATGATCTGGAGGGAGTCGCGCATGGCAAACGTGGCCCCCTCGATGACCGACCGGGCCAGGTGCGGCCGGCCATGCCGTAGCGACAACCCGATCCAGGCACCGCGGGCGTTCGCATCGGCATGCGGCGTGCGTTCGCCGGTGAGATAGGGAAGGAAGACCAGACCTTCGCTCCCGACCGGAGCCTGGCGGGCCTCTTCGGTGATCAACTCGTACGGATCCACCTTGTTCTTGCGGGCCTTGGCGATTTCGGCCTGGCAGAGCTGGTTGCGGTACCACTGCAGGCTTCCGCCGGCCGACAGGACGACCCCCATCATGTGCCATTTCCCGCGAACCGCATGACAGAACGTATGGAGTCGGCCCTGTGGGTCATACTGCACCTGGTCACTGTGGGCGAAGACCACCCCGCTGGTTCCCATGGTGGCCGAGACGACTCCCTGCTTGACGATTCCATTCCCTACGGCACTGGCCGCCTGGTCGCCCCCCCCGCCGACGACGGGAACGCCGGTCGAGAGCCCCAGCAGTCGGGCCGCGCCCATGGTGAGGCGTCCACTCACCTCTTCGGATTCATACACCCGCGGCAGCCAGGCCGGGTCGATGTCGAGTTTTGAAAGCAATTTCTTCGACCAGACGCGGTTGCAGACGTCCAGCAGCAGTGTGCCGGAGGCGTCGCTGACCTCGGTGGCGAACTCTCCGGTCAGCCGCAGTCGCACGTAGTCCTTGGGGAGCAGCACATGTCTGACACGCTCGTAATTCGCCGGTTCGTGGTTGCGGAGCCACAGGATCTTGGGGGCAGTGAAACCGGTCAGGGCAGGGTTCGCCACCATGTCGATCAGCTTCCGGCGACCCCCGGCGCGTTTTTCGATTTCGGCACATTCGGCGGCGGTTCGCTGGTCATTCCACAGCAGGGCAGGACGAATGACCTGATCCTGGGCGTCCAGGAAGACGCTGCCGTGCATCTGGCCCGAGAGTCCGATACCCGAAATGTCCGAAGGCTTCAGCTTGGCCTGCTTGACGACCGCCTTGATGGTCTTCACGGTGGCTTGCCACCAGTGCTCGGGATCCTGTTCCGACCAGCCCGGTCGGGGGGACAACAGGGGATATTCGGAGGTCGCGGAGGCCAGGATTTTCCCATCGCGATGCATCGCCAGGGTCTTGGTTCCGCTGGTCCCAATATCCACTCCCAGGTAAACACTCATCGCGAACGCCTTCATCAAACGTGTCGAACCGACCAATCCAGACAGACTGTATCCAACCAGTCCGATCGTCGCCACCACGGCCTGTCGAAACCCGTGCGCAGAGAGCCTAGAATCTCCCTTCCCTCATCTTCCCTCCTGCTGACCGGGCGACCCAGATGGATCTTTCCCAGTTGTTTGCTTTGTTCGTGGCCTCCCGGATTCTTCACGTGCTGACGGCAGTCATCCTGGTGGGGGGCGGGTTCTTCCTGCGGTATGTGCTCATGCCTGCTGCTGAAGGGTCGCTGTCAACCCTCGATCATGACAAACTGCGGGGGGCGGTCGTCGGGAATTGGAAGAAATTCGTGCATGGTGGCATTGCCGTCATGCTGCTGACAGGATTGTTCAACTACTTCAAAGTGATTCTGGAAGGATCGCACAAGGGGGATGGGTTGTACCATGGGCTGATCGGGACCAAGATCCTGTTGGCACTGGGGATCTTCTTCATCGCCTCGGCCCTGGTGGGACGGTCGACCGGAACAGCCGGTATTCGCCAGAACGCCCGCAAGTGGCTGGCGGTCAATTTCCTGCTGGCGGTTGTGATTCTGGCCATTTCGGGTTTTCTGAGAATGAGGGGTGTCCCCCCGGCCAAGCTGGCCCCCCAGGCCGCAGCAGTCTCCCAGGCCTCCCTCTGATCCATCAGAGATCGACTGGACCACTGGCGAATTGGTCCGGACGGCGCTCATTGCGGCGGAGAGGCAGGCTCATCGTCGTCTGCAGTGGGTCGTTCGGCAAAAGGGGCCAGCAGTTCGACCAGCGCGGTCAGATGGGACCCTGTGGCGGTGTGGATCACCACAGCCCGATTTCGTCCTGCCGATTGGATTTGCCGCACTCCATACCCGTGTCCCTTCAATCGTCGCCGGACCTGGGAGGCACCCAGGTTCACAATGAGCCTGTGACCTTTGACATTCGACATGGCCAGTCCTTTCTGTGCACCGAAGTTTGCCGGTCTCCCGCGGCGACTCCCCCATTCCGGGAGAACCGGCCAGCAGCCGAATGCCCCTCCGAACCTCACTGGGGCAACGATTGGGCCAGACAGCCGGTCGGTCTTCCAGGTTCACTGTGAACCTGGAAAACTCCGAATGGATTGCGGTCGGTGGAACTGCAGGCTCTGGCTGTGGGTAGGACTGCTGCTCTCCGTGTCGACGTGCAGTCCGGCTGGCGAGGGTCATCTCGATCGCCTGTCGCGGTCCCGACTGAAAGCGACCCACCAGGCAATTGCCGATCTGGCCAGACGGAGGATGCCGGCCCCCAGCCCTGACGGTTGGCGACAGGTCCGGGCGAATCTGCATGTGCATTCGCTGTTGTCGCATGACAGCCGTGGGACGGTGGATGAGATCGTTGCGGCTGCCCGGAAGGTGGGAACCGAGGTGATCCTGTTCACGGAGCATCCCTCGACGTCGAAGGATTTCTTCACGGAGGGACACCGTGGCTTGCATGATGGAGTGTTGCTGATTCCCGGAGCCGAGACCGAAGGTTTCCTGTGTTATCCCAGGCAGAGTCTCCAGGGGCTGAAGCTCGGTTCCCCCCAGGAGTTTGCCGACCTGGTATGTGGCCGCGGTGGCCTCATGTTCGTTTCGCATCCCGAAGAGCGGATGAACTGGAAACTCTCCGGAATCACCGGCATTGAGATCTACAACACGCATGCCGACTTCAAGGACGAGGCTGCCCTGCTGAAGAAGCTTCGCAATCCCCTGTGGCTGCTGCAATCGGCTGATCTCTTCCGTCAATATCCGCAAGAGGCGATGTCGGCCCTGCTCGACTACCCGACCGATTACCTGCGGAAGTACGACGAGCTGTGCCAGCAACGGCCCCACACCGGGGTGGCCGCAAACGACGCCCACCAGAACGTGGGAATCATGCTTCGCCGCGTGGGAGACCAGCAGGTCCGGGTGTCGGATGCTCTCGACAAGGAGTTGGTCCGACTCGACATTGCCGGCAACCCGGTGCTCGAAGCGCTGGTCGATGGGAGGCAACCGGAGGAGTTGGTTTTTGCCCTGCGACTCGACGGGTATGAACACAGTCTGCGGCATGTGGGAACTCACCTGCTGCTGGCTCGGGGAAGTGAACTGACGCAGGACGCGGTCTGGGATGCTCTCGAGTCGGGACGCTGTTTCGTGGCGTTCGATTGGCTGGCCAATTCGGTCGGTTTCGACTTCGTCGCGGTCTCACAGGGAATCCGGCATCCCATGGGATCACAGCTCCCCTTCCACCGCGGAATCTCTCTGGAAGCCCGGGCTCCGTTGCCGGTCATGTGGCGGATCTCGGCGCGTGGCCGACAGGTGCACGAGGCTGAAGGTCTGACTTGCACGTGGCAGCCAACCGAGCCGGGTCCGCACCGGATCGAGGCGTGGCTGGAGATTGCCGGGGAATGGCTCCCCTGGATCCTCTCGAACCCGGTGTACCTGGACGCGATTCCACCCCGCTGAGATCCCGGGTGTCAGGACAGGATCTCGTGGACGACGTTTCCGTGGACGTCGGTCAGGCGGTAATCGCGCCCGCTATGCCGGAATGTCAGACGCTCATGATCCAACCCCATCAGGTGCAGGATTGTGGCATGAAAGTCGTGCACATGGACCTGGTCGGTGGCGACGTCGATGCCATAGTCATCGGAGGCTCCGTGAACATGTCCCGAGCGCACCCCGGCTCCCGCCAGCCAGGATGAAAAGACCCAGTGGTGATGTTCCCGTCCCCGGGCATTGGCGGCCGCGTTGAATGGGGTCCGACCGAACTCCGTCGTCCAGACCACCAGCGTGTCATCCAGCAATCCCCGTTGCCGAAGGTCGGTCAGCAGGCCTGCAATCGCCTGATCGACATTCTTCGCGAGCGGCGCGTGGGTCTGCATGTCGCCATGGGCATCCCAGTTGTTGGACGACCCCACGTCAATCAGTTCGACGAATCGGACCCCCCGTTCGGCAAGGCGGCGTGCGACCAGGCATTGCCAGGCAAACCCCCTGGTACTGCCCGGTTCCAGGCCATACAGGCGATGGGTCGCCTCGGTCTCGCCGGACAGGTCGAAGACGTCGGGCAGTTCCGACTGCATTCCAAACGCCGTCTCAAAGCACCGAATGCGGGCGGCCAGTGCCCCATCATTCCCCCGGGCGGCGAGGTGCCGTCGATTGAGACGGGCCTGCAGCGCCAGTTCCCGTTCCTGCAGACCGCTGGTTGCAACACGACGGCGGATGTTCGCCACTGGTTCCGGACCGGGCACCACCAGCGTCCCCTGGTGCGACCCCGGCAGGAAGTCACTCCCCCAGACCTGGCCTCCCGCATACGGAGTGAACGGCGCAATCACCACGAACGACGGCAGATTGCTGTTGAGTGTCCCTAAACCATAGCTCAACCAGGAGCCCAGGCTGGGCCGGGCGAATGTGAAGGACCCGGTGTGAATCCCCAGGGTCGCCTCGTAGTGATTCGTGTGGTCCGACTTGAGTGACCGGATGACACACAGGTCATCAACGCAATTCGCGACGTGCGGAAACAGGTCACTCACCTCGATTCCCGACTCTCCATGGCGCTGGAATTCCCACTGGGGAGCCGTCAGGAACATCGAGAACTCCCCCTTGCGTCCCTGGAACTCGGGGACGGTGACCGTCTTTCCCGCGTCAGCCTTCAACTTCGGCTTGGGATCGAAGCTCTCGACATGCGAGACCCCGCCGCTCATGAAGAGGAAGATCACCCGCTTGGCTTTCGGCTCGAAGTGCGACCGGCGGGGCGCTAGCGGATCGAGTGCAGCCGGTCCCTCTTCGTCCGCCGCCAGTTGCGACACGATTCCCGGCAGCAGCAGCGAGCCGAGGGTCATCGAGCGCAGGGCCGAGCGACGGCAGAGTGAATTGTCACAGGGATCCATGTCGATCATCCGGTCCCGAAAGGGGGCAATTCCGGAACCGTCGCAGGCCCGGAGTGTTCTACGTGGGTTCAGTCGAGGTGGAGAAATTCATTGCTCCCCAGCAGAAGTCGCAGGCAGGCGGCCAGCGCCTGCCGCTGCGGATCGGGGTTCTGCAATGTTTCGAGGTCACGACGGTATTGGTCGAGAAACTCCAGTCCTTCGGCCAACTCGGCAGGTTGCGGTGCGCGGCCGAAGGTGGTTTTCCAGGCACTCGTGAGTTGCTCCGCGGGGTCAGCCGACTGTTGCCTCAGGCGGCTGGCCCAGCGGTCGCTGCAGTCGTGCAGGAAGCGGTCGTTCAGGAAGAACAATGCCTGCGTGGGAACGGTGGTGGGGAGCCGCTGGGGGGTGGATGTGTTCGGATCCGGACCATCAAACAAGGCCAGGAACGGATGGCGTTTCAGCCGCTGTGTCATCAGGTAGACGCTGCGGCGGTTGTGCTCGTAGACCGCATTGAACGGTGCATGCTGGCTGAAGCCAAAAGCGGTGGCTGCCGGGAAGGGATGAGCCTCTCCCGGTGTGGGATCCAGCTCACCCGTCGCCACCAGAATCGCATCGCGCATCTCCTCGGCCGAGAGTCGCCTGCGGGCAAATCCAACCTGTCGCTCGGCTGCCTCGGGCGACCGCTCGCCGCGTTCGGCCAACCAACCCTGCTGCTGCCAGGTCGCGCTGTTCAGGATCAGCCGGTGCAACTCTTTCAATGACCAGCCCTGCCGGTGGAAATGCCCCACCAGGTGATCGAGCAGGGCGAGATCGGTTGGAGGCTGACCCCGAACGCCGAAGTCGTTGGAAGTCTTCACCAACCCCTGTCCGAAATGAGCCTGCCAGACCCGATTGACGAGGACGCGGGAGAGCAGGGGGTGATCGGGACGGGTCAGCCAGTCGGCCAGTTCGAGTCGGCCGCTCCCTGCGGTGCCGGTCGGCAGGCTGGAATCGCCCAGTGCCGGGAGGAATGCCCGGGGAACCTCCTCTCCCGGAGTCGAAGGTTCACCACGCAGTTGCAGCTGCACCGCGTGCGGTGTTCCCTCGGCCATGGCGTAGGCGAGCGGAAAGGGGCCTTCGAGCAGCAGCCGTTCGAGTTCCTGCCGTTCCTGTTCCGAGCGGCTCTGCAGTTCGGCGAGCCGTGCCTGGAGCCGAGCGATCCTGTCTCTGCGGGCCACAGTGTCGGTCGAATCAATGGTCACCGGGAGAGCGTCGAAGGGGCGCAGGGGCTCCCCCTGGAACACGAAGTTGTCGACAGCCAGGGCGGGGCGAATGCCCGGGCGGTGGCCATAGCTGTCGATGAACGAATAGGTGATCTTCCCATCCCATCCGGTGGCGACCTCGCCTTCGAAACGGACCGTTTCCTTCGCGTGACAAAGCTCTCCCCGGTAGGTCCTCGTCCGGGTGTCCAGAACCAGCCGTACCTGGTACCACGTCTCTCCCTGGAGGGGGGCGACAACGCTCTTTTCGTCGGCACTGCGGCGAAAGAATTCGCGCCCAGTGAAAAACAGTTCGATCGCCGCCGACGGTCCGGCTCCCTGGCCCACATAAAACCGCCACGATCCATCGCCACCCGCCGCCTGGTTCCCGAGTCGGAAGTCGAAGCCCAGGTGCAGTCGTCCCTCGGCATCGAGAGTGATCGGGGGAAGCGTGACACCAAAGCCGTCGTACTCGGCCCGATTCGGCATCACCAATCCCTGTTCTCCCGCCGGGTAGAGGTTCTGGAACGGACTCTGGCCTTCGGGAGAGAGCCGAACAACGCTGTTGGGGCCGGCATTCCAGGGAGTGGTGAGGGCACCATTGCGAGGCTGCAGTTCCAGGTCCCCCCCAATCCCCGCAAGTGATTGCAATTCGGCAGTGATCCGGGCGGGATTCGCCTCGGGATCCTCCCCGGGCAGCTCGGGGAGTTCGGTTGAGACGGGTGGGATCGGCCGGCTGCGGATTCCCAGGTTGTCGAATTCGAGGGCTGGTGTCGGCCGATCATCCAGCGGTTCGAACACCACCCGATCCAGGCGTCCATTCCCGCTGGTCGAAATTCTCTGCGGTCCCCAGCTCTGGATTGCTCCCGGGTGGCCGACCTGTCCACGGAGTTCGCCCCGTTCCTGGTCCCAGTGGACCTGGATGTTGATCCACTGTTGCGGAATCACGTCAGCCACCCGGAGGTCGATTCCGGCACCGCGCAACCAGACGCCATCGGCACCGAAATGCAGTTCCACAGCGGAATGGCCGGCCTCATCCAGCACGGCGAATCGGTGTCGGCCAGTGTGACTTGCCTCAGGGACACCCAGCCGGATGTCGAGATTGAAAAACGCGGAGGGGGAGCAAGCCCGCTTCAACCAGTCGGGGAGGGCCTGGGAGACCTGGTAGGGACCGGGGGCGGCAGGCAGGCTGGCTCCCACTCTCCCCGTGCCATACAGCTGCCGATAGGGACTCTGGGCTGTCGTGGTGACCGCCACGGGCCCGCGGTATCTCCAGGGGGGGACCAGGACGCCATAGCTCCCTCCGGCCGCCGGGGCCTGCAGTTCCAGGTCACCATCCATCTCACCCAGCCAGCGCAACAACGCATTGGAAACGGGCTGTCCCCGCTGTGCCAATCCGGTGGCCAGTCGGGCGATGCGGGCTTCATGAGCCTCCCACAGGTTGGCTGCCTCGGAGGGAGGCACGAGCCCAGCGAGTGCGCGGACCCGCTGCTTCTGCTCGGAACCGGGGAAGGGATACCGGCTGCTGTCGAAGATTCCATACAGCCCGTAGTAGTCCCGCATCGAGACCGCGTCAAACTTGTGGTCATGGCAGCGGGCGCACCCCAGGCTCAGCCCCAGGAACGCCTGTCCGAGGTTGTCGATGGTGTCATGAATCGTGAGATGGTGATAATTCTCCGAGTCGAACCCAAACCGCCGCGAGAGGGCCAGGTAACCGGTGGCGGTGACCTGGTCGGCATAGCGTGGGCCGGGCTGCCGGTTTGCAAGGATGTCCCCCGCGATCTGTTCCCGCACAAACTGGTCGTAGGGGAGATCGCTGTTGAGAGACTGGATCACGTAATTCCGGTATCGCCAGGCGGTGGGGACCGGATAATCGGCGGTTTCTCCCGCGGTATCGGCATACCGCACCACATCCAGCCAGAGCCGGCCCCAGCGTTCTCCATACCGGGGCGAAGCCAACAGTCGCTCCACCAGCCGTTCGAATGCGTCGGAAGATTCATCGCCGAGAAAATCGGCGACCTCGGCCGGTGTTGGGGGAAGTCCCGTCAGGTCAAAGGTGGCGCGGCGGATGAGAGTCAGGCGGTCGGCCCGCGGTGCGGGCTGCAGTCCACGCTTTTCCTGGGCGTGTCGGATGAAATGGTCGACCGTCGTCTGCGGCCAGTCCCGATCGGTAACGGAGGGGAGTGGTGCCTGGCGAAGTGGTTCGTAGGCCCAGTGTTGCGAGGTGGCGAACCGGGAAGACCGACTCGGCCATGGAGCGCCCGATTCGAGCCAGTGCTGGAAGTCGCTCACCTGCTCTGGACGCAGTTTCTGACTGGCATCGGGGGGCATGGCGGCGACGTCGGCCTCACGCCGGATCGCCTGCAAAAGCAGGCTTGCGGAGGGCTGTTCGAGATCGATGGCTGGGCCTGAGTTTCCCCCCTTCAGCAGGGCGTCACGCGAGTCGACCCGCAGTTCACCCCCGGTTTTCTGATCACCATGGCAGCGGAAGCAGGTCCCGGCCAGCACCGGCCGAATCCGGCTTTCGAACCAGTCGTCGGCGTCGTCGGCCAAACCGGGGACCTGGAACAGCAGGCTCAAGAGCAGAGCCAGGCCGCCGATTCCGGGTTGCCTGACGTTCTTGAATTCCGGGCGTGATGTTTTCAACTCGGTTCCCATGGGCATGCCTCAGCGATCGCTGCGCAGGATCGCCTGCCGCAGGTCTTCGACCTGGTTCAGATTGATTCCATCCGGCTTTTTCTCGAGCAGCCAGTTCACGTCGCTGAGGGCTTCGTCGCGCCGTTCCTGCGAGAACATGACAATGGCCCGTCGGACCCGTTCCTCGGGGTTGTCGGGATCCAGCAGCACAATCGCGTCGAGATACCGCGCGTGCGAGTCGGCATCGCGCTGCTGTTCGGCCAGGCCGCGCAGGTTCCGCAGCACCCGCAGCACCATCCCCCGCCGCGTCATCGATTCGAGGTCCGAGGCCTGCATCGGCCGACCGACGTTGGCCCGCACGAGGGCGTCGGCTTCATCATGCGACAGTGCCGCCGCGCGCTCGTAGACATCGATCAATTGCCCGGGACCGGCCTGCGGTTCGTGCCGGACCACGAAGTGGGCCGGCAGTCCCACTCCCACGACCGGTACTCCCAGGCGGCGGGCGAGTTCGATGTAGATGATCGACAGGGTGATCGGCAGCCCTTCCCGGTCATCCAGCACCTCGTTCACATAGCTGTTCGAGCGATGGTAATAGTGGTCTCCCCGGGTGCCATGAAACCCACATTCGGCAAACAGGTACTTGTTGAGGGCCGCCAGTTTCTGGACCTCGGTGGCGTCGGCGGGGAGGTCCCGGCTGATGTCGCGCACCATGCGGTCGAGTTCACGCAGGTAAGCCTCGACTTCGACTTCTTCATTGTCGAGACGGGCCACCAGCAGGCAGGCCCGAAACAGATCGGCCTGGTCATCTCCCCCGGCAAAGACCTGCCCGAGTTCCTGCAGCGTGCGGCGTTCGTGCAGCACCGTGGCAGCCTGGCGCAGTTCGCGGGCCTGCCGTTCCAGTTCGCGGGCCCGGTCACGGACCGACTCGAGAGGGAGGGACGCCCGGTCTCCCAGGTCGCGGGTGGCCAGTCGGCCCGCCTGCGAACGACGGCCCACCGTCGACAGTTGTCGTTCGAGTTCCTGGACCAGTTCGGTCGACGGGGTGGCGGCCGCTCCCGTCGTCGTCCCCAGGCGAAATCCCCGGAACTCGGCCACTGTCGTCCGAAACTTCGCGAGGCCGACCCGTCCCGAGGCGAGCCGGAGGTCGGTCGATTCGATCACCCGGTGCCCGTTGACGAAGCACTCGAGTCGTTCTTTGTCGAAGTGAACGCGGAGGTCATTCCATTCGCCCGGGCGGTAATGCTCCGACCGGACCTCGGCCAGCACGGGCCACGAGTTGACGTCCGGTCCGAGGAAGCAGGTCAGCCGCAATCGGCCCGAAGTGGGATAAAAACCGTAATGCCGGTCTCCGCCGTCGGCACAAAATGCCAGTCCAGCCGCCCCCTCCTCATTGTCGAGTTTCACCGATACCGAGAGATCGAACGGCGTTTCGGGGGCTGGTGCGGTGGAAAGGCAGATCGTGCGTCCCCCAAAACCGTTGCCCTGACCCTCGGCCAGAATCCGACCGGCGCGCTGCTTCCAGCGTCCCCCCATCAATGGGGTCCATTCCTGCGAGTCGAGGGCCCCAATGGTCAGCCAGCGGGCCATCACCGTGGGATTGGGTCGGTCGCGCAGCGACTTCAGTTCATTCACCGGCATCGCGAAGCCAAGATTGTCGGTGACGGCCGATTTCATGGTGACCACACCCAGCACGCGCCCCTGCCGATCCAGCACAGGGCCGCCACTGTTGCCCGGTTCGATCGGGATGGCCAGTTGCAGCATGGTCCTGCGGTCGATTTCCTGGGTTCCCGAGAGCACCCCCGCGACCACGCTGTATTTCAGTCCCTGGGGGTTCCCGAGGGCAATCACCGACTGTCCCTGACGGATGCTGCTGGAATCGCCCAGGGGGAGTGCCGGCAGATCACGGGCATCGACCCGGATCAGCGCCAGGTCGACATGTCGGTCGAACGCCTCGACGCTGGTGACGTCGAGGCGGCGGCCATCGCTCGTCTGGACGCTGATGGGCCGTCCTTCTCCGATCACGTGGAGATTGGTCGCAATCAGCCCCTGGGGATCGACGACGAATCCGGTTCCCAGTCCCGAATTCCGCCCATCGCGGCCGGAGAACGAGACCACCACGATCGACTTGCGGGCCTGCTCGGTCAGCTCTTCGATGGTACGCTCGGTCTCCGCAGTGGCAGCCGGAGCCTCGTCACCGGGCAATCGGGACGGTACCAGCAGAACCATCACCACAAACAGCAGCCACCAGCGTTGGCAGGGCATCGAACAGGCTCGATTCAACAGAGGCAAGTCGCAGGCAGGAGGGGTACCATCCCCGCGGCCGGACTACGGCAGTTCCTTGATCCGGACATTCCGGAAACGCACCTTGGCCCCCTTGGGCCAGGCCCCCACGCCACCATGCACCTGGAAGGCGATGTGTCCCTTGTCTCCCAGCACACCCTCAAAAGTCTTGTCGCTGGTGTACTCGGTGATCAGGGCCCCATTGATCCAGGTGGTGATTGTCGGGGGATTTCCCCTGACCCGGCACCGCACCGTGTTCCAATCGTCCAGTTTCCAGATCCGGCTCCAGTCGACCAGCGGAAAACGCGATTCGCCAGGCTTTTCAGACGGACCCTTCGCCGGGCGGGGCCGGGCTTCGATGGCGGTCAGTTTCTTCTTCTCGGGATCGCTGTAGTTCCCCCACAGGTCAAACGTCCGGTTTGAGGCTCCATCAAGTCCTTCACGGTAGATCTCCCCCACGTTCCCGTCTTCGTGGTAGTCGATCATCATCTGGTAGCAGTTCCCCTTGGGGGTGCTGCGCATGAAAAAGCCCGAGTCGGGGCCCCAGTCGGGCCTGGTTTCGAACACCACCTCGAAGTTCCCGAAGACCTCATCACTCAGAATGATCCCCCCATTGCCGCTCCCCGGGGGATCCTGCTCACCTTCGATCGCCCCATTGACCACCTGCCATTGGCCCCCCGTCCCATGGCCGATCTTCTCGGGATTCTTGTGCCACCCGGTCAGGTCGCGGCCGTTGAACAACGGGCGAAATCCCGGTTCCACACCCGGTTCGGCTCCCGACAGTCCAGCCGTCAGGCCGACCGCGGTCACCAGCAACAGTCCACACAGCAATACCGCACCACGCGAGCGAATCATGGAGCACACTCGTCAGAAGTCTGGAACGTCGGAAGCCCCCACCGTGGATTATGGACCTGCCGCAGAAGGGGGGCAAGCCGCTCTGGTGCGGCTCTTCACCCGCATCACCGGGAGGCAGGGACCAGCAGTCCCTTGACCTGCCGCGCCACATCGCGCGGATCGATCTCGGCGGGCTTCGCCGGTGTCTGCCGTTCGGCCAGGTACCAGGTCTCGGTGAAGCTGGCCGCCGCGCCAGGTTCGATCCGTTCGCGTGGTCCAATCGGCTCCAGTTCGCACATCGGGCCATCCGGATACCAGATCGACATCGTCAAACCGGCCACCTCGTTGTAGGGCCGGTTGGGATCGACCGCATACTGCTTGACGAACAACAGGTTGTTGGGCATCTGGTACGCCAGCCAACCCCCGGCGGTGTCCATTCCCAGCTTCGGCTGTCGGGGAGTCCCGGTGATCACAAGGTAACCGTCGACTTTTCGGATTTGGGGATCCTGCGGCCGAAAGTTGATCAGCGAGTTGGGTTCGTACATCACATACCCCTCGGGAAACCGGGAGGGCTCGGTGAGGGGGATCACGCAGATCCCGCCCCCCAGGGCAAAGGTCCGGCTCCAGTGACAATACTCACGAGGGAGCGTTCCCACGTTCTTGATGATCTGCCGGCACTCCAGTCGCGATGTCTTTTCATCCAGTCGAAACTCGCGCACCAGCTGCACTCCCGTGGCCTGGTCGGGCTGGCTGGTGAGTCGCGCTCCCCGCGGGCCCAGTGGTTCCCCCGTCCAGCGGCCCGCCCACAACACCGGATGCGGCGCGATGGTCTGCTCGGGACCAATGTCAAACCGGCCGGCATTCATGCTCCCCCAGTCCTTGTCCGACTGGTATTCCCAACCTTCGTCTCCCGGCGGCAGGTAGAGGGCATTGGTCCCCTTCCAGCTGTATTCCAGCACTCGTCCCCCGGCCCGGGGGCACAGCGTGACCCGTGTGCTGGCGTTTTCCAATCGCAGGCAATCGTCATACCCGTGAAAGCGGGCCACAGAGACCCCCGTCGGCAGCTGTTCCGCACCGGGGGACAACGTGGTCAAAACGCCCAGGAACACCCACGGCACCCACCGCCACGCACGCCATTCCTGCCGGGACATTCGGGATCTCCATCAATTTCAGAGTGAACCAGGGGAATGGAAACAGACAGGAAAGGGACAGCGCGCTCAATTCCGTGTGAGACCCCTTCAGAAGGGGGCCGGTTCCTCCGGTCAGTCTTCACGAAGGCTGACGCGGGACCGACACCAGCTGATCGAGCGCCTGCAGCTGATCGCGGCGCTGCCGCAGAAGCTCGCGCAGGGTGGCCGAGCGCAATCCGCGCCGCTCGACGCCTGTCGGCAGCATCCGGAACTTCTCGCGGCATTTCTGGACAACGTCAACCACCTCGGCTTCATCGGCAACGCCCCGCAACTGTTCCAGCAACAGCAGTCGCTGCCGCACTTCCGGATCGGTCTGCTCCGTCGCCAGCGAACTCAATCCCGCGTTGGCCGGGAGTCGGACCAGGGGTTGCGAAAGCGACTGGGTCAACCAGGCGAGCAGTTGGGCAACCCCGGCCGGATTGTCGCCGAGATGGTCTCCCAGCCAATCGAGCACCCGCCGTTGCAGCAGTTCATCACCCCAGCCAAAAACCTCCCGGGCCAACGCCAGTCGCTCGTCGGAAGTGCGCGTGGCAGCCGCTTCAATGTCAAAGGCGGCGACCCGCAGCGCACTGTCCTCGCCCGATCGCCGCAGCAGTTGGCCAATCTGGGGAAACGGTCGCGGTGCCGACTGGTTGATCAGGGCGATCGCCTCCAGGGCGGTCTGCTGTCGCGGCACAGCAGGGCCCAGGAAAGGATCTTCCCGCGGGACTGGAACAGACGCTTCACCCGGGCGAGCCACCATCTGTGGCGGCATCACGGTCACCGTGAGTCGATTGGGGTCTGTCGCGGGATTGCGGGAGATCAGTGCCAGCGACTCGAGACGGTCGAGAGCGGTTCGGGCGTGCTCGCCCAGTTGCCCGATGGTCTTCAGGGCCCGGTTGGCCAGGGTCTCGACGGGGCCCTCGGCCAGGGTCAAGAGTTCCGGCAGGAACCGCGCCGATTCGTTGGGCCAGGCGGCCAACGCCTGCAGGGCCGCCAGTTTCTCGTCGAGGTCTCCCTGTTCCAGCCAGGTGGCAACCTCAGTGCAGGACTCCGCGGCCTCGGGTCCCAGGTAACCCAGGCGCTCAATGATTCCGCGGCGATCCGGGCAATCCGGGTTGGCGAGTTGTTGCCTCAGGGTCCCGGCCACTTGTCGCGCCCGCTCCGGATCGATCGAGCGCAGCAGGCTGGCGGCTGGCTTCAATCCGGTTCCCCCTTTCAGGAAGAGCCGTTCGAGCATGGTGGCGCACTCGACGGGAGACCAGCCCAGCTTCAGCAGTGCCTGGGCGGCAGTCACCTGGTCGGGTGGGTCCAGGTCGGGAAGTTCCCGTTGGAAACGGTCCAGCGCGACCGATTCCGGGGATCCAATCTCACCCAGCACAGAGAGCAGCGTGAATCCAAACAACTGTTCGGGACGCGTGTCGTCCTCGAATGTCATCTGGGGTACCGACTGGCTGGCATCGACATCTTCGACAGCCATCGGCATCGGGACATAGGCCTGGACCGGGAACCGGACAATCTGACCATCCAGGCTCTGCTCCTGGGGAATCCGCATCTTCGGGGGGAGTGAGAGGGAAAGCAGTTCGGGAATCAGTCCCCGGGCCTCGGGGCCCGCTTCACGAAGTCCCCAGAGGGCGATCGATTGGATCGCGGGGTTGTCGACCCGGATCCCCGAAGCCAACTCGTCAAGTGTCGCCGCCCCCTGCGCCACCAGAAGTGAAAATGCGAGTCGCCGCACGTCAGGCGTGAGTGTCCGGTCATTCCACACCTTCCGGGAAACCTCCAGGACCGAGGGTGACCCTGTCCCCATCAGCAAGAGCGCCTGCATTCCGGGCAGTTGTGCGGGATGACCAGGTTCGGCCGCGACAGCTTCCAACACCGGGATCGATTCCGGGCCGATGCAGAAGAGCAACTCGATGGCCGTTCCCCGCACAATCGGGTTCTCGTCGGCACAACCCCTGGCGAGTTCATCAAGAGAGTGACACGGATCGCGGTCCACCGCAGTCCAGGCGACCAGGGCTTCCCGACGGTCGGCCGGGTCTTCAGCCTGCAGCAAATCCCGGACGGCGTCCCGAACGTCGGTCGGCGCATCACGCAGGGCACCCACCGCCAAAAGGGCCATTCGCCGTCCCGGACCCGATTCGGCCCGCAGGGTCTCCTGGATCTGCGGCCAGGCCGAGGGGCCGGCCTGCACCCAATCCTCGTACTCTGCGTGCCACATCGCCGATTCGGGACGCAGCGTCTCGGCTGGATCCCCCTGGCGAATCAACTCCCGGATCCACCAGGCACCACCCAGGATGGCTCCCAGCAGTCCGGTCAGCAGCAGTGGAGATCCGAGGAGGGACGTACGGTTGCGACTCACGACTCTGCTCCACCGCTCGGAATTTCCAGGGACGTTCAGTTGCGAGGCCGCTCCCGCAAGGCGGACTCGCTGGCGTCCGACATTCCGAGACGTGGAATCAACAGCAGGTTGGCTCCGGCATCACTGGAATCACCCGCCCCGCCGGGGGCCTGGTTGGTCGCACTTCGTTTTTGAAGTGCGAACTGGTCCCGCTCGAGGTTGTGAAAGGGATGATCACGCCAGTCACGTTCCACGAATTCGACGGCATCAATCCGGGGATTCGACTCGGCGGACTCGGTCCAGTGACGACGCCAGGCAAAAAAGTCCCATGATTCGGTCCGACCCACTCCCTCGCGGGAGATCACGTTCCAGAAGGTCGCCACCCGATCGTAGAAGTTATAGCGCCCGGCCCAACGGAAGAGACCGCGAAAATCCTGCAGGGGCAGATTCGCCGACAGGCTGACCAGCGGTGCCTCCCCGGCTGCCGAAAAAATGCAGTTGGAAGCCGAGACCTGCACCTGTGGCGGCCGTCGCACCTCGGAAGCACAGTCGAGGCGGGCCAGCGAGTCCCCCATCACCACCGTCACATGATCCAGACGCAGTTCCTGCGGAGCCTGTTCGGAGGCCGCGTTCGTGGTGAGGCGTTCGTGCAGCAGGGACCCGCTCAGGGCCACCACGCTCTGCCGGACCTCCAGTCGAACCGGTTCGGGACGGCGCAGCAGGAACAGGTCTCCCTCCCCGCGCACCAGGCTCTCCGAAAGCTCCACATTGAGCGGCACCCGGGGTGCCGTGCCGGGGATCGGCATGTCGGGCATCATCGAGCCGTCCGGATCGGTCCACTCGATGGCTGCCGCCGTCCGCCCCAGCGGGTTGACAATCGTGATCACGCTCTCCTGCAGCCGCAGGACATCCGGACGGTCGAGGGCAAACAGCGACCAGCTTTCCGCCCGGGGTGAATCTCCCACGATCAGCACGAACGAGCACCCCACCAGGTCCAATCCCCCGGAACCGATCGTGATGCCCCGGACCGACTCCGAGTCGGGGACCGGCAGCGGGGCAAACTCCAGAATCGGGGAATACCGCCGATCAGCCCGAATGGTGACCCGCCGCGAGAGTTTCAATCCGGTCTCCCGGCGACGGCCGTGGAACCGCAATTCAATGACGGCACCTTCACTGCGCACGGCCGCGCACGCCGCCTCCAGGGTGGGAAATCGACGGTCACTGGCTCCATCCCGGCCGATCAGCACAAATCCTTCATCCTCCAGGGGCGTGGCCCCCTCGTCCCCTGTCGAGTCACTGGTCGTCGGATTGCGCGCGGTCCGCTCGGGCAGTGACCGGCTGGCCACATCGGAGCCGTCATCCCGCAGGTCGGCCCCCCGGCTGGCCCCCAGATCCTGGGGATCAATCCGTTCGTCGTCGGCCAGATCGATGCGTGGAGGTTCGCCAACGGGAGGCCCTGGTCGATCTGTCGCCAGTTGCAGAATCCCCGCCAGTTCCCGCGCCCCCGATCGCAATCCCTCGGCCAGTGTCGTCGGCAAGGTCGAGGGTTCCAGGGGAGAGGTCTCCCGGTCGGGCGCAGCGCGATTGGCCTGCAATTCGGTTCCGGGCGCATCCTCACCCTCCACGGGGAGCTGGGCGGGCTCGAGGGGCCGAAAGCCGGACGCGGTCCCCGGAACGCTCCGCCCGAATTCCAGCCAGGTGAGCATCCCCAGCAGCAGGGCTGCGGTTGACAGGGCGGCCGCGTTTCGGCGCCAGAACGAGGGGCCCGGGGGGGGAGGGAGCCAGACCGTGCCATCGGGCCCCGCCGGCATCAGCCCGAGCGACTGGGCCACCTGTGTCAGTTCCCGCACGAGGACCGCGGGTGTCTGCTGGCGGGCCCGCGGATCCTTCGCCATCATCCGTCGGACAACGGCGGAGAGCAGGGGGGGAACCTCCGGGTTTTTCAGACAGGGATCGGGTGCCTCATCCCCCTGGTGAGACAGCAGCTTCTGCAACACCGTCCCCTCCGGATAGGGGGGTTCACCGGTCAGCATGTGATACAGCGTGCAGCCGAGCGAGTAGATGTCGCTGCGGGCGTCGGCCTGCCGGGGATCCCGCGCCTGCTCGGGCGCGATGTAGTCGAAGGTTCCCAGGGTGGTACCAGCCGAGGTCAGTTCCGCCTGGGCCTCCTCCCGGGTCTGCCAGCGGGCCAGGCCCATATCGACGAGTTTCGCCACGCCATCGGGGGTGAGGATGATGTTGGAAGGCTTGAGATCGCGATGCACGATTCCCCGGGCCCCCATGTGCAGCAGTGCCCGGGCGATCTGCGAGGCGCAGTTGACGACGGTCACCACCGGCAGTGGTCCATCCCGCTGGATCAACTCACGCAGGTTGAGTCCGGGAATGAACTCCATGGCGATGTATTGCAGTCCCAGGTCGTCCCCCACGTCGAAAACCCGGGCCAGGTGCGGGTGATCGAGTTGTGCCGCCAGCTGCGCCTCCCGCCGGAAGCGTTCGGTCATCGACGGATCACGCGACAAACCGGGGGACAGCACCTTGAGCGCCACGGTCCGCAGCAAACGCACATCCTGGGCCCGGAAGACTGCCCCCATGCCCCCGGCCCGGATCCGGTCCTCGAGCGCATAATGCCCCAGTCTCAGCGGAAATCCTTCCGCCGGGAATTCCGGGCTTCCGCTCCCCGGGACGGCAAACAGCCGGTCGATCAGGCTGGAGGCGGGCGGGTTGGAGCCAGGTGCTGGCCCCAGGCGCAGCGAAGTTCCCGCCGTCATGGCCCCGCCCCCGCCGGGTCGTCCTTCCGGATTCACGACCGTGCCGGGTTCGTCCAGCGGAAGCTCCGCCAGGGGAAGTTCCGCGGGGATCGACGGAACCTGAGTGCTGTCGCCGCTCCGCAGGTCGTCCGTCATCCCGTCGCTCCTTCGCACCGGTCCAGCCCGGTGTCCCTGTCCCGTGGCGGGCTCGCTACTGCCCATGGCTGAGGCATCGGCTTTCCCTAGCCTCCATCACGAATCTGCTCGACCTCTTTCTGGATCGAACGCAGGTACGGGTCGAGACTGTTGATCAATTGCTGCGAGAAGTCATCGCTCTTCAGCACGGCTGCCATCGCACTGCGAACTGTCGAGTCGGCGACCTCCTCCTGCTCTTCCGCCGCTTTCGAATCGACCAGTTCCATCGCCCGCCTGAGCTGGGGAAGGAACGACTGGGCCAAGTGCTCGCTCAACTCCCTCAGCAACTGCTCGGCGTGGCCCAGCCGTTCCCGCAGTGATTGGTCTTCCAGCGCCTGTTCAGACATTCCGGGGGCCTTTCCGCAGGGATTTGCAGTCGCCACACATTCATTATTAGATATGATCCCTCCCGGCAGGGTCAAGGACCATGCTTCGTTTTTGTACACTCCCGCCGCTCTTCCTGACCCATCCCCGGGCCACTCTCCTTGCGCATTCTGGTCCTGGCCGATATCCACGCCAACTGGCCGGCCCTGCAGGCCATTCGCGAACCATTTGACGCCTGCCTGTTCGCCGGTGACCTGGTCGACTACGGAGTCGATCCCGCTCCCTGTCTGGACTGGATTCAGCAGCATGCGCGTGCGGCGGTGCGTGGCAACCACGACCACAACGTCGCCCATCGGGTCGCTCCCCGGAAGGGGGCCGGATTCCGGCAATTGATGGCGGCGACCCGGCCGATCCAGTGGAGCCAGCTCAATACCCGACAACTCGGTTATCTCGCCCGACTTCCCATCCAGACGACCATCGAACTCGATGGGTTCCGGTTCACCGTCGTGCATGCGACCCCCCGCGATCCGTTCGACGAATACCTCCGCGAGGATCCGCAGACCTGGCAGCTGCGCTGTGCCCACCTGTCGACCGATTTTCTCTGTGTCGGGCATTCTCACTTTCCCTTCCACCTGCAGCTTCCCGGGGTCCAGGTCGTGAACCCGGGAAGTGTCGGCCAGCCCCGGGACGGCGACCCGCGCGCTTCGTATGCCATCATCGAGAATGGACAGGTGCAACTGCGGCGGGTCGAGTACGACATCGACCAGGCGGTTTCGCAGCTGCGCGGCGCCGGACTTCCCGCCGACACCCTACGGATGGCCGAGCATGTGCTGCGCACCGGCGGGCGACTCCCCGAACAGCCCTCCGCGAAGACCGCCAGTGCAGCACCGACCGGGTGAGTCACCGTCGCGCGCCGCAGACGTGGTCGAAGTCCCGAAGTCCAGGGGCGAATGGGGCTGGTTTTTGGGGAGCAGTTCGAGCAGCGCTTCCCGGCAGCCACACTCTGTCGGACCCGCCAACTGATCTACCCCCCGTGCGGTCAAACCCATAGACTTCGCCTCCATCTGATCACGTCGTCTCCAACGGAGTGCTTTTGATGTCTGCGATTCGGAAGTCGCTGGCCGGTCTGACGGCCGCCCTGGTGCTTGGCCTGGCCCCTGTCAACGCCCCCCTGTTCGCCCAGGAAGGAAAAGCCAAGCCGGCCGCCAAAGCGAAGGCCCCCCAGTTTTCGGAAAAAGACTGGCCGTCTCTCGTCTCGCGCAAGCAGGAGTTTCTGAAGAAACTCGACTCTCTCAAGGAACAGTTCGAGGCGGCCAACAAGGCACAGGACGATGAGGCCCGTCAAAAGCTCGCCCGCCAGTTCCAGACGATGCAGCGTGAATTCATCGAACAGGTCCAGCCGGGCCTGCTCTCCCTGGCACCCGCCATCTACGCCAGGAATCCGACCGACGTCGATGCGGCCGAGATCGTCATCACCGAGGACTTCCAGGAAAACCGCTACCGCCAGGTGATCGACAAGGTCAACAAGGTCTTCGCCGCGGGGAAGAAGAGTGCTCCGCTGCTGACATTCCTGGGGGTCTCGCAGTTCGCCACACATGACTTCGAGGGGGCCAGGCAGTCCCTCGTCGAAGCCCGGGATGCCGACCTGAATGTCTTCCCGGTCATCGGCGGCCCCTTCCTCGAAGCCTGCACCGACTACCCCGCCTATTGGAAGGAAGAGCAGGCGCTGCGGGCCAAAGAGAAGCAGGCCAACGACCTGCCCCAGGTCCAGTTCAAGACGTCCAAGGGAGACATCATCATCGAGCTCTTCGAAAATGAAGCCCCCAACACCGTCGCCAATTTCATCAGCCTCGTCGAAAAGAAGAAATACGATCACACCCGGTTTCACCGCGTGATCCCCAACTTCATGGCCCAGGGGGGCGATCCGAACACCCTCGACGATGATCCCCAGAATGATGGCCAGGGAGGCCCGGGCTACAGCATCGCCTGTGAATGCTATGGCAAGAACGCCCGTCGCCACTTCCAGGGGACGCTCAGCATGGCCCATGCCGGCAAGGACACCGGCGGCTCGCAGTTCTTCATCACGCACCTCCCCACCCCCCATCTGAACCCCGACGCCGAACTGCAGAAGGGGCACACGGTCTTCGGCCGCGTGGTGAAGGGGCTGGATGTCGCCCTCGCCCTCCGCATCGGTGATGAAATCGAATCGGCCAAGGTGCTTCGCAAACGGGATCACGAGTACAAGCCCAAGACCCAGGCCGACCCCCGGGCCACCCGCAAGAAGCCCCCGGTCAAGTCGGACGACAACCCGTAACACCCGCCAACCAGCCGGAGATGGGTCGGGGGCTCCCTTCCCCCGAACAACTCCCCCCCAACCATGCCTGGCCGGCCGCAGAATCATCGCTGCGGCCGGCTTCGTTCTTTGTCACGTGTCCGCTGGCGACCTTCCCTGATGCCGTCGCCACGGCAGCCATCACCGGCGTCTCCCACCGCCGCTTCACGTCATTCCCGTCGGGCCTGGGATCGGTCGCTTGCTGGTTCTCAACGCCCGGCCGCTTTGATGCCCGGTCCGCTTTGATGCCCGGCTGCTGTGGTGCCGGTTGTTCTGGCCCCGGTTGCTTTGGTCCCGACTCCCGCCTCCCGGGTCCGATGCCGCGGTGGTTCGAGTGATGAGCCGTTCCCGCGAATCGCTTGACCTCCGCGACCATCCCGGATGGCTGCGGCCGAGTCGACCAGATCCCCCAACCGAGGGCCGACCCTTTCCCAACGGCCCCGTGGTCCAGCCGGTTCATTCAGCCCGAACCGATTTCCAGATCGAGTTCCCCCACGCGTTGAGGCTCGTCTCCCACCGACTGGGATACCCAGGTCAGCCAGTCATCCGACAGGGCGGCCTCCCGGCTCACATCGAGCCGGCGATCGGCCGGCAATGCCTCGAAGCGTGGGTCCGCCGATTCTCCCCGGGGACGTGACACCACCGAATCTCCCGGTGGTGCACCCCGCCAGGCAATCAGGCTGGCCTGGGAATCGGGTGCGGGTCGGTCATCGTTCCAGGCGGTGAGGCGGACCGCCGGTGACAGCGGCGGTGGGCTCTGCAACAGCCTCGTCCGCCATGCGGTCGTTCCGCCCGCCAGAGCGATTCCCACCGGACGCTGACGCCAGCGATCGCGCAACGCCTCGACGGTCTGCCCCTTTTCGGGATGACGCCACTGTGGCGAGATCTCCGCCAGGGGTTCCAACACGAATCGGCGATACCAGCACGCGGGATGCGGGAGGGTCAGTCGGGGGGTCTCGCAGACCACCTCGCCAAACCAGATCAGGTCGAGGTCGACCGGTCGGGGACCCCAGTGGACGTCGCGTCGCCGACCCAGCTGCTGCTCGACCCGCTGCAGTTCCGTCAACAACTCGGCGGGTGCCAGATCGGTCTCAACCAGCACAGCCGAGTTGAGATATCGCTGCGTGCTGGAGCTCCCGACCGGAGTGGTGTCATAGAGCCCGGCCCGAGCCACGAGGGCCACTCGCCGCGTGACCAGGGCCTGCAGGGCCTCGGCCAGTTGGGCGGCCACCGGCCCGGTGTTTCCTCCGAGGGCAATCGCCGCTCTCGTCATCGCTGCGGTCCCGACTCGGTTCCTGGTCTGTGCGGCATGCCGCCCCACACTTCGCTGGTTTCTTCCCCGATTCTACCACGAACGGGTCAGTCACGTCGGGGTCTCGACGGACAGCCCCTGAGCCAATCTGGAAAGAAGGGAGCCGTCCGTTCCGTGCGAACCAGGCGTGCGGTCGGCAGCACTCCGGGGAGACAGAAGGGCGGGGTGCCGATCAGGCGGCATCCAGCTCGGTCGCCTGACGCAGCGCCTGCACCCAGTCGGAATTGAGCATCTGGCGGGCCCGTGCCTCGGCTTTCTGCTGGGCCCGCGAATGCTTGAGTGCCGAACCGGTCGCCACCGCTGCCGTGGCATGAGTCACATGGACCAGGTGCTCGGCCATCTCCCACACCGGGAACACGGGCGTGGCATAACCGGCGGCCCACAACTGGCGGGCGATGGCGTGCCCGCCGGTGATTTCCCCCGGCTCGGGGCAGAAGGTCAGATTGTGCTGCAACAGCACATCGCGGGTGTACATCGCACAATAGTCGCGGGGATAGCGCCCCTTGTGTTCGTCCGACCGGCCGGGCCGACCGATCAGCCGCTTGAATCCCGAGACCGCTTCGCCAAAGACCTGCTTCTGCCAGAGGTAGAGCGGGTTCTCGAGTTCCAGTTTCCAGGCCCCGGTGGCGGCGGCCCGGTGGTCGCGGGCGAGTTCCCGCAGGAACGGGGCGAGCCAGCCATCGCGCTTGATGAAGACGTCCGAATGCATTGTCACGAAGTACCGGCCGCGGGCCTCGCGGGCTCCCGCATCCCACGCCGTGAAGACGTTCATCGGCCAGTTTGCGGGTGTTTCCCCGGGACGTTCGATGAGTCGAATCCAGGGGAGTGACCGCAACCAGTCGAGGCTGTCGTCCCGCGAGCCGTTGTCCACGACGAGGATCTCAAGCTCAACACCGGCCGAATGCTGTCTGAGTGACCGGAGGCAGACCCGCATCATGTCTCCCACCTGCCAGTGTGGAATGCAGACAGAGACCAGCGGCTGGCAATGGGGCGAAGTCATGCGGGAGGCTCCTTCCTCGGGTGGAATCACCGGTCGATGCAAAGGCGGGACCGCCGGTAACCTAGCAGGTCACCGGCGGTCCCGGAACACGATTTCCGACAGAGATCAACGGTCGACCTCGGCGGGGAGATTACTGCTCAACACCCAGCAGTTCCTCCTCTTCTTCCTGGATGATGATGCGGGGGGTGACCATCAGCATCACGCTTTCCGCATCGCGACCCACACCGGTGTTCTTGAACAGCCGGCTGAGGTAGGGGATCTTGTTGAGGATCGGCACACCGGCCATCGTCCGGCCTTCCTTGAGCCGCTTCACGCCGCCCAGGAGCACCGTGCCGCCGTCGGGCACACTGACGGTCGTCGTGACCGTCGTGAACAAGAACTCCGGCAGCTGGATCGTGGTGCCGTTC
>DNUF01000125.1:411-18003 GCA_003508595.1 Planctomycetaceae bacterium | reverse complement strand
GCGGGCTCGGCCCGATTTCGCAGAGCTCGGCACAGAACCTGCAGTTTGTCGATCTGGGGAGGGAAATCCTCCTCTTACGCACCACCAAACCAGACCGCGGTGGCCTGGAGTCACGGGCGGAAATTCAACGGCACATCACCTCACGGAGGAGACATAGCCATGTTGGTGCTCAGTCGGAAAATTGGCGATCGGATTGTGATTGACGGCGGGATTGAAGTTGTGGTGCTCGCCGTCGAAGGGGGACGCGTGCGGCTGGGGATTGCCGCCCCGCGCGATTGCCAGATCGTTCGGGGAGAGTTGCTGGACGATTCCAGTCGGGGAGCCCCCCCTCCCAACGTCGTCCCCCCGGCCAACCTCCCTCTGGCGGACCGATCGACCCGTCCCGCGACGGTCGATTGCCTGGCCTGACATCTTTCGGCCCATATTCTCAACCGGCAGATCTCTCGCGAGGTCGGCGGCGCTGGAAACTGGCGGTTCCAGCGCCGCCTCGCCATCGTGGACCATCCTTCCGTCGAACGCCGTCACAGACCTGCGCCGTCACAGCGCAGAACCTTCCCATCCCAGTCGCCCCCCCCGACGCCGGGATGCGATCTTCGCTCGCCGGGGGGCGCGCCCACTACGGCTTGACGATCGTGCCATCCCTGCGCCGCAAAGTGCCCCAGCGCATGTCGAACGGCGGATCATCCTGCACGGGAAACTTCGCCGCGAGCTCGGGATTGAAATCGATCCCAAACCCAGGGGTGTCGGTCGCGTAATAGTAGCCCCCTTTCAACTGGGGACAGCCGGGGAAGACATCCTGCTCCGCCTGGTTGAATACCCGGGCTTCCTGGATGCCAAAATTCGGTGTTGCCAGGTCCAGGTGAACGTTGCAGGCATGCCCGACGGGAGACACATCTCCGGGGCCATGCCAGGCCGTCCGTACGGCAAAAAACTCGCAGAGTGCGGCCACCTTGCGTGCCATCGTCAGCCCCCCCACCTGCGAGACGTGGATCCGGATGAAGTCAATCAGCCGGCCCGACACCAGATCCACCCACTCGTTCGGATTGTTGAACAGCTCGCCCATCGCCAGTGGCGTGCTGGTCTGGGGGCGCAGGGTCTTGAAGTAGCCCACATCTTCAGGGGAAAACGGATCTTCCATGAAATAGGGACGGTAGCTTTCGACATCCTTGCAGAGCTGGATGGCCAGGATCGGCGGAACCCGCTCGTGGATGTCGTGCAGGAGTTCGACATCGTCGCCGACCGTCTTGCGGATGTGCTCAAACAGCCTGGGAACCAGCCGCACGTACGGTGCCGGCTCCCAGGTATCGACCCGACGGTTCAAGGGAACATCCCCCTGGGCCTGGGTCCCGCCCGCTCCGTAGGTCGACAGTCCCGGCACCTCGCTCTGGATCCGGATATGGCGGTAGCCTTCGGCCTGGTATTTCCGCACCTGCTCTTCGACCTCCTGAAAGGTCTTGCCGGCGGCATGGCGGTAGGTGTCGACCGCCTCGCGGCATTTCCCCCCCAGCAGTTGGTAAACCGGCAGCCTGGCCCGTTTCCCCAGGATGTCCCACAGGGCCATATCAACCCCCGAGAGAGCATTCCCCAGGACGGGGCCATTCCGCCAGTACGAACTGACGAACACCGACTGCCACGTGTCCTCGATGCGGGTCACATCCTTGCCGATGAGAAACGGCTTGAGAAATGTGCTGACCGCCGTCTCGACGGCGCGGGCCCGTTGGGTGAAGGTGGCACATCCAAGACCGTACAGCCCCGGTTCGTTGGTCAGCACTTTCACCACCACCAGCCGAATGTTGGCCGGGGCGGTCAGGAAACACTGCACGTCGGTGATTCGCAGGGGCGGGGTTCCCCGGGCGGCCTGCTCGGCAATCGTTTCGTGACGATTGTCGGCGGCCAGGAGAGACGAGGCCAGACCCGACATGACGGCAGCACCGCCACCGGCGGCCGACGCGATCCACTGACGACGATCCATGAGCGGCTCCTCAAGCGTGGTTTGCAGGGAGAATCCAAACTGAAGCGATCGTACCGCTTCCCCCCCGGCCTCACCACATCGTCGATTCCAACCAGCGACCGACTCGAATGACCGCCAGCACGACACCTGCCCCGCCTCCGTACGCTCGACATTCTGTCGGGGGATGGCCTGTGATGTCGCTCCGCGATCAGCCACGGGTTGGCGGGCGGCGGGGCCGTTTGCCCCGGGGCTGGTCCCCCTTCAAGACGAGCGGTCCGGCAAACATCTTCGCCAGCACATCGGCAATCTTCCGACCCGTCACCGGAAGCGGGGTCTCTCCCAACTCTGCCTGAGAAACCCACTTCAAGGGGCGGTCCCCATCACGGGGCGTCCCACTCCGCCATTCACAATGGACGCTGCGCAGAGCGATCCTGTAACGGGTCACGCCATGGGACAACTGCAGGAACTGCTGGTGCGCGCCGGTTTCCAATCCGAAACGCTGCTGCAGGTAGGCCGGCAGTCCCATTTCTGCCGTCTCCCGCTCGTCAAACCGCAGAAAGTCCCACAGCCCGGCCCAGCGCTCGCCCGGCATGCGCTGCATCAGCAGGAACTGACCCTGCTGATGGACCACCACCGCCACCTCGGCCAGATCGGTCACCTCCGGGCGCCGGGGGGGAGGCGGAATCTCGGCCTGACGGCCCGTCCGCCGGGCTTCACACACCATCGCCAGCGGACAGTCGTCGCAGCGCGGAGACTGGGGCGTGCAGAGGGTCGCCCCCAGTTCCATCAGGGCTTGGTTCACCTCGCCCGGGTTGCGACCGGCGGGCCAAAGACCGGCAAACTCCCACAGCACCCGTTGCCCGGCCGTGCTCCGGGGATCCTCTGCCAGTCCCAGCAACCGACTGTAAAGCCGCAGCGTATTCGCCTCGACGATCGGGGCGGGCCGGTCGTATGCAAACGAGACAATCGCGCCAGCCGTGTAACGGCCGATGCCGGGAAGCGACTGCAGTCCCTCAACCGAATCGGGAAAGACGCCACTGTGATTCGCCTCGATCACCTGGGCGGCACGGCGCAGGTTGCGGGCACGGCTGTAGTAACCGAGTCCCTCCCACAGCTTGAGGACCTCACCCTCGTCGGCCTGCGCCAGGTGCGCCACGGTGGGAAAGCGTTCGAGGAACCGATGGAAATAGGGAATGACCGCGGCAACCGTGGTCTGCTGCAGCATGATCTCGCTGATCCAGACCGTGTACGGATCCCGCGACTCACGCCAGGGAAGCGGGCGTGCAATCCTGCGGTACCAGGCCCGCAGTTCCTTCCGTGCGTCCCCCAGTCGCCCGGTGGGAAAATCACTCATTCCCCATTCCTCTCAAGCCGTGCGACCGCCGGCGTTCGCACTCCTGCATGGCCGACATTGCGGTCACCATCCACTGGCACTATTCGACCTTGGCCGAGAGCTTGAGTTGCTTCTGGGAAGCCTTCGCGTCGAGTTCCACGGGGATCTGCCAGGCGAGTGTCTTGAGCTTGCAGAGGCCCCCTGTTCCCGCCCGACAATACCCGAACGTCACCTGCAATTTCAGTTCTCCCGATGCCGCCCCGGCCACCAGGGGAATCTGCAGCCGGATGACATTCTTCCCGGTGACCGCTTCGGCTTCCTGTTTTCCCTGCAAGGCCTCGGGAGTCACCAGTTTCACCCCTTCGGCAGTCTGCACCCGGAAACTCGGGGTGAGATCTGGATTCAGCTTGTAGTCTTCGGGAAGTTCGACCAAGAGTTCGACGGGCAGCATCTCTGTGGCGGCCACGCGTTGCGCAGGAAGTTCAAGGGGAGTCACGTCTGCGACCGGAATTGTCTGGCGGGGAGGCTTGGGAGGAGTCAATCCGGCGATTTCCAGCACGCGGGCCTCACCGGTTGCGAGGTTGATCTGCTTGATCTGATGGTTGTTGGTGTCGGCCACGTAGAGCTGACCATTCGCAATCGCCAGGCCGGCCGGTTCCGAGAACTGCAGGGGCTTCACCCCCTTGCCCGGCTGTCCATTGCCGTACAGCGTGCGCACTTCCCCCGTGTCGGGTTGGATGGTCTTGACCTTGTGGTTGTAGCTGTCGGCGACGTACAGCAGACCATCGTGCCACGCGATTCCGAGGGGATGCTGGAACCGGGCCTCGTCTCCCGTACCGTCTTTGTCGCCGAAAGCGAACAGGCTCTGGCCGCCCGGAAGATCCGACGTCCCGGCAATGGTCGTCACCTTCCCTTCGCCCGTCAGGGGAACCTTGCGGATCGCCGACCCTTCGCTGTCGACCACATACAGGGACTCGCCATCCCGAGCGAGGCCCGAGGGCTGGGCGAACGCCGAGACCCGCTGCACATCGTTGGCATCGAAGTCGACTCCCGGCTCTCCCGAGAGCCGCAGGATGCCGTTGATGATGTCTTCCCGTCCCGAACCGGCGTAGGGCTGCACGTCACCCGACTTGAGATCGTAAGTCCAGATCTGGTGTGGGCCCGCCATCGCGATGAACAGCTTTCCGTCATGCAGCGACAGGTCCCACGGGCTGTTGAGGGCCAGTTTCAATCCGGGGCCGCCGCGAAACCGCTCATGGCCCTGGATCCCGGTGCCTGCCAGGGTGCTCACTTTCCGCGACGTGAGGTCCACGAGCCGCAAGAGATGGTTCTCGGTATCGGCGACATAGAGCCGGTCTCCCTCCAGGGCCATTCCCTGGGGATGGTCGAAGGAGGCCGACTGGAACTCTCCATCCTCACGCCCCATCGCTCCACTGCCGATGGTCGCCTGCAGCTTTCCATCCAGACCGGTCACCACGATCCGGTTGTGATTGCTGTCGGAGATGAACAACCGGCCTCCCTGTGGATCGGCCAGCAATTTGCCGGGAAACTTCAGCGGGCCACTCACCAGCTTCGAACGCTCGAGGGAAAAGTTGACCGGTGTCTCATCGAGGGTCCCCTTGGCACGATGGTGGGCGATGAGCTTCTCAATGACATTGTCGAGCAGTTCGCGCTGGCCTTCGCCCGAAACATAGCCGCAATACATCCCCTCGGGATCAACCAGCACCAACGTCGGCCAGCTGCGAACACCAAACCGGCGCCAGACGGTCATCTCATTGTCGTTGATGACCGGATGCTCAATCTCGTAGCGGACGATGGCACGGCGGATGTTTTCTGTCTCTTTCTCGTTGTCAAACTTGGCCGAGTGCACACCAATCACGACGAGTTCCTTGCCGTACTTCTGCTCCAGGAACTTGAGGTCGGGCAAGACGTGGATGCAGTTGATGCAGCAGAACGTCCAGAAGTCGATCAGGACCACCTTGCCACGCAGGTCCTTGAGGCTGATGTCCCCCGCGCAATTGAGCCAGCCCGCCCCCCCTTCGAGTTCCGGGGCCTTGAACCGGTTCGGGAATGGGTTTTCGGGAACCTTGGCCCCCTCAGGAGTCTCCGTCTCCCCGTCGGGAGAGTTCTTCCCGGCCCCCTTCTCCCCGGCGTTTTCCTCGTCATCGGCCGCAGCCGACGTGGCCCGGCGGGGAGAATCCCCCTCATCCTGGGCGCGGGCTGTCTCGGTGGTTCCGCACAACAGGGCCATGGCGAGGCCGGCGATCACCAGCAGCCAGCTCGGTCGGAAGAGGCGGGACGCATTCATCGGGGCAACTCCATCGCACGAGGGAATCCAGTCAGGCCGCGGATCGGCCCGGTGCGAGAATACCAGACCCTTCCCGGTGTCGAAAGTTGACCGGGACTGGGACTGGGACCGGGACTGGGACTGACGGGAACCGGGAAGGCGCTGGTGTCAGCGCAACTTCTCGATCAACACGGCATCGCACCAGTCGGCATGGTCGAGAACATTGGCTTCGGGGCCAAATTCGACCAGCAGTGTCAGCCTTCGCGCTCCGGCGAGTGAGACGAACGGGACGGCACGGGGTTCATCACGTCCCCGCACCACGCCACTCTTCCATGCCGGCTGATCATCCACCAGCACGACGAACTCAACCGCGCCACGGCCCCGGGCACTGTCATCCACCCCGACAGTGGCCAGGAATCCCTCCGCCATGCCGGCCAGGTCATAGTCCAGGTGCTGGCGACTGTGGACCCCCAGTCCTGTGGCATGACTGTTCCCCCGCAACTGAAGCGGCTGCCCCAGGCAGTTGCGGTCGCGCCGCCACGGCCAGCGATCTTCGAGGTACGGGGTGAAGTCGGCCTCGGCAGGCTCGATCTCCGACAGCGGGCGGATCCCGTGTCCCAGGAACTGCAGAGAGGTGACCGCGGCACAGGGAATCTCCAGGAGAGTTCCACAGACCGCCTGGCATTGCAGGACCTCGCTGTTGATCAACTCAAGCCCCCGGGCATGAAACCGGCTGCCGTCGATCAATGACACGAGGGCCCCCGGCCCCTCCAGTGCCGGCAGGTCCTGCAGTTCGGGATTGAACAGAACCGCCACCACCCCCTTGCGGCTGACCTGCCCGGGAGCATTCTCCCCCTCCAGCCGCACTTCCCGCTCCGTCATCCCCTTGAGCTCTCCACGAAGGGTGTCCCCATTGTCCAGAACCAGTTCATCGGCCCCGGGCTCTCCCTTTTCGAGACGACGCCACAGGTCGCGCTGGAGTTCCCCCTCCGCAGGCTGCCGGAGGACCAGGCCCCGCACCGCCTCGAGGGGAACGACAAATTCGCGAAGGCCATTGAGCTGTTCCCAGCGGAGCGACAACTGCTCCTCGTCAGCCCGGACGACCTGCGCGACCAGGAGGTCTCCATTGGCCAGGATCACCAGGGGAGAGTCGCGGCGCAGGCGGGCCTGTCGCCCCTCCAGCTCAAATCGCACCACACGCGAGAGTTCAAACTGCTGATCTGAGTCTCCCGAAATCTGGAGCCGATCCCCCGTCAGCCCTTCCAACCGTCCAGCAGTCGGAGTGCCGTCCCGCGCGATCAACCGTCCCGACCGCAGAACACCTCCCACCTGCGCCAGTGCGGGAGACGCCCACGGCACCGCAATCCAACACAACGCCAGCAACGCTGAAATCCATCGGGAAACCGGTGCTGGCCAGCGCCACAATCGCCCCCGCTTACCGGGTCGGCGCGGTCGCAGTCGTCTTGACCTTCTCAGGATTGCAGGCATCATCGCTGGAAAATCGGCAGGCAGTTGTTCGAGAGTTGCAGCACGATGCAGGCCATTGCCGTCGCATACTCCGGGCAGACGGTCATGTCTTGCCAGTTGCCCGTCGGCTGCTGCTGGGAAACCAGTTCATCACGAATTCGCGGAAACCAGCGCCGCCAGTGATCCCCCCCGGCGTACCACATCGCCTGGGCCGCATAGTACTGGCCATAGAAGTAGAACCCTTCCTGTCGAAACTGCATCGGCTGGAAGGCCTGCTCCTGCAGGTAACGCAGGCCCCGCTCAATCTGGGGATCTTCATAGACCCCTGCGCTGTAGAGGACCACCACTCCTGCAGCCGACCTTGGCAGCAGGCTTCCCATGCCCATCCCCCCTCCCGAGAGCATGTACGCAAACCCGCCGTCGGGATTCTGGCACCTGCGGATGTACTCCACACAGGCATCAACCGTCGACTTGGGGACCGCGATCCCCGCATTGCGGGCGGCCCTCAACGCCATCATCTGGCAGACTGTCGCGGACACATCCGCCTCGCGTCGGACGGGAAAATACCGCCAGCCCCCCTCTTTGTTCTGTGAATTGATAATCGTCTTGACCGCGAGCTTCAGCTTGTCGCGGATGCGGTCGTCATTGGTCATGCCGTAGACCTCGGCCAGGAAGAGCGTGGCGAAGCCATGACCGTACATCGGGTTCATGTTCCGATGCTCGGGTGCTGTGATCAGTCCGGTGGAGGTGACATTGTTGAGCACATAGGTCACTGCCCGTTCCAGCGGTTCACCATACGGGCCCCGCCCCGGCGTACTGCCGGACGCCAGCATCGCCATGCCGGCCAGGGCGGTCACCGCCACGTGACCGTCGTAGTTCGAACCCGAACCAAAAGAGCCATCCGGGCTCTGCGCCTGGACGAGAAACTGCAGCCCGCGCTGGATCGACAACTCAGCCCGGGGAGTGATCAGCTCGTGGGGGCTGGTTTCCACCGTTTTTGGCAGGCTGGCGGGAGGAGCCGCTTCGGCCCCACCGCAGGCGAGCGCCAAACCCATCGCGACGAGGCAGGCAGCACGACAGCCACCCTTGGGAGCTCGACCACCAACCGACTTTTGCACGGCCGCCCTCGTTGGAGAAAGAACCCACCGACTTCGAAATGCCCACCACAGAAAGAATAGCACCTCCCCGGCAGTGCGGAAACCACCCCTTCCGGTCTGTGGTCAGTGCGGGAACCGGGAATTGGCTCGCGTGGTCCAATGGCTCCCTTGCCGTGACTGGCTTGCGAAGAGCTCCACCATGGGCGAGCTCGCGAACAGCAGCGAAGTCACGAACCGGGGCGATCGGCGGGAGGGGGCGAGCCCTTCGGTTCGGCATTGAATCGATTCATCGCGGCAGCCACCCCTTCGGCAAGCCAGCTTTCGCAACAGGCGGCTCCCTGGACGATGGATTGATCAACCGCCGACAACTCGGATTTGTGAAACCGGTCAAGAACATAGTCGGCGGCGTTCCGGTCCCCGGTCGGCCGGCCAACACCAATGCGCAATCGGGGAAACTCCTCCGTCCCCAGGTGCTGGATGATGTTCTGCAACCCCTTCTGGCCCCCGGAGGAACCACCAGCGCGGATTCGGAGTTTCCCAACCGGCAGGTTCATGTCGTCGCAGACCACCAGAAAATCGGCCGGTTGCAGGTGATAGAAATCACGGACCTGCCGGACCGATTGGCCACTGAGATTCATGAAGGTCTGCGGGGCGAGCAGCAAGACCCTCTCGGCCCCCACCGCCACTTCCGCCAGCAGCCCTTCGAACTTTTCCCGGGGACGCGGCACCTTCCACCGTCGGTTCAACTCGGCCAGCAGGTCGAATCCGACGTTGTGACGAGTTCCTTCGTATTTCTTCCCCGGATTCCCCAAGCCCACCACGACCTTCATGATTTGCAGAACCTCGCGGCAAAAGACCCGGCAGCGACGAACTCCCGAGAACCCCCTGCGCATGCAGGGCCTCGGCCCCCACGCGATTGGGGGGAGGATTTGGGGCGAGCCTTTTTCCGAAGGTTCACCCCACTTCACACCCGTGCCAACCTCCAAAAACGACAGCAGCCGGGGGCACGAAGCAACCCGGCTGCTGGCAGATGCAACTGGCGATACGGAGTTCGCCGCTGAGATTTTCCCCACACCGTGTTCGGGAGGGGAGAACCTGCGTTACTTCTTCTTCCCTTCGGCAGCGCCCTCTTCGGCACCTTCCTTGGCCGGCTTCTTGATCAGCTCGGGCTGAGCCGGGCCTTCGGTGGCGGGGAGCACCGGTTGCGTTCCCTTGGCCAGAATCTGCACCACCACATCTTCCGCATGGCTGAGGCAGACGCAGTTGGGGGGCAAGTCGAGTTCCCGCACGTGGATCGACTGCCCCACTTCGAGGTGGCCAATTTTCACGGGAATGCTGTCGGGAATCTGGATCGCCAGACACTCGATCAGCACCGTTCGCATCTCATGATCGAGGATGCCGCCGCTGAGGGCGCCCGGAGCGGTTCCCTTGAGTTCGACCTTCACTTCGACGGTCAACTTCTCGTTGGGATCCACCCGCAACAGATCGACATGCATCAGGTGCTTGCCGAAAGTGTCCCACTGGATCTCACGGATGATGGCGGTCTCGTGCTGCCCATCGAGATCGACATCGAGCACACGATGCCCCTCCTTCAACTGCTGCAGCAGTTCGGGAGCCGCGACCGTCACCGGAATCGGATCCTGCTTGTGGCCGTACATGTTCCCGGGCACCAAGGCCTGCTCACGCAGACGCATACAGGCGCGGGTTCCGTGTTCCTTGCGCCGCTTCGCGGCGATCTTTCCCATCACTGACATCTGAACTTCCCTCTGCTTCCCTCCCCGCCAGGACGCTCGAAAGCGCTCTCACCGGCCGGGAACCGCGACACAGACCGGCCACGCAACCTGCAGTGGCCCGATCGGCTGGTATTCCTTCCAGACCGTTTCCCGGATGGGAGGCCCCCCGGGAAATTAGAAACGGGAATCGTATCGGCCACTCGGTTCATCTGCAAGATTCCCCCCCGATCCGATCGAAAAAATGAACAAAATACCAGATCCGCCCCTCTGTGGGGCCGTTCGGAGAGCCTTCCACCGTTCATCAGTGGTCCGCCCGACGTCGGCGCTGCAGTCGGCGGTGAAACTCCCCCCATGCCAGGGTGTTCATCACATCCGCCGCCGACAAGCCCCCCCGCCGGGCCTGGTACACCCCGTATTTCAACACCTCAAACCCCTGCACGCTGTGCGCGTCGGAGTTGATCACCACCGGAATCCCCAATTCTCTTGCCTGGGCGACCGTCAGGTCGTCGGCATCCAACCGGGCGGGATGGGCGTTGATCTCCAGCCACTTTCCCTGCTGAGCCATCCCCTGCAGGACGGCCGGCAGGTCCATCTCGGCCGCTGGCCGTTTGCCGATCAATCGCCCGGTCAGGTGCCCGATCGCATCCACATGCGGGTTCTCGATCGCTGTCATCAACCGGCGGGTGATCTGGGCTGCCGGTTGCTTCAGACCATAATGCAGCACCGCCAGCACCCACTCGGCCTCGGCCAGAACATCATCTGGCAAATCCAGTGTCGCATCCTCGAGAATGTCGCACTCGATCCCCTTGAGTACGTGGATGTGCGGATAGTCCGCACGGATCGTTTCGATCTCGGCCCAGTGCTTCCGCAAACGACCGGCATCCAGACCGTTCGCCATGGAGACCCGCTGCGAGTGATCGGTGATTGCGATGTATTTCAATCCCCGGGCCAGGGCCGCCTCGATCATCTCACGGATGGTGCCGGCCCCATCCGTGGCGGTCGTGTGCATGTGCAGATCTCCCTTGAGATCGCCCGGTTCGATCAGCGTTGGCAGGCTCCCCGAGATGGCCCAGTCAAACTCGCGCCGGGCCTCGCGCAGCTCGGGAGCGATCCAGGGGAGGCCAACCGCTGCATAGACTTCTTCTTCGGTGGCTCCGCACTCCCGGGTCTCGCCGCGGAAGAGACCGTATTCATTCAGTTTCAGTCCCCGCTCAATCGCCCGTTGTCGGACGACGATGTTGTGATCCTTGGATCCGGTGAAGTACTGCAGAGCCGCACCGTAGGACTCCGCGGGGACCACCCGCAAATCCATTTCCAGACCGAGCTTGAGCCGGACCCGCTGCTTCGTCTCCCCCTGCTGCAGGACCTTCTCCACAGCGGGATGACCAGCCAGCGCCTGCATCACACCAGCCGAATCACTGGCCAGTGCCAGCAGATCGAGGTCCCCCACGGTCTCGCGACGCCGACGAAAACTTCCCGCCGCCTCAACCCGCGTCACACCGGGCACGCGACGCAGGTGCGCCAGGAGTTCCTCGGCCAGGGGCTCCACTTCGGCCAGGTACAGTCGCTGGCCCGCCTGCTCGAGATGTGCCAGCCCCTCCAGAATGGACTGTGCCGTCTTCGCCCCAAACCCCTTCAGTTTGGCGACAGCCCCCGACTCGCACTGCGTCTTGAGCTCGGCGAGAGACGTGACCTGCAATTGCTGAAACAACGCCGCCGCCTTCTTGGGCCCGAGACCCGGGACACGCAGCATTTCCACCACACCGGCCGGCACCACCGACCGCAACTCCTCGAGTTGCGGCAGGGTCCCTGTGGTGACAATGGTTTGGATCTTCGCCGCCAGATCCTTGCCAATGCCCGGCAGGTCTTCGAGCTGGCGGGTTGTGTCAGCCACGATCTGCGAGACGGATTCCGGCAAGTCCCCGAGGGTTCGGGCGGCATTCCGGTAGGCCCGGATCCGGAATGGATTCTCTCCCTGGATTTCCAGCAGGTCGGCCAGTTCCTCGAAGAGACGGGTGATCTCGCTGTTCTGCATGACTGGCACACACCAAAAACCGATGATTCTTTCCCCGGGCGAAACGTGGATCCAGACCGCGAATCGAGCGTACCCGGTCCCTCCCGAAAAGACCAACGGCCCTCTCCAGGGGGAGAGAGCCGTTGCATGACGAACCGCAGAGTATCGGGGAACCCGTCGGGGGATCCGGGGAGACCGCAGAGAAACCGGAACTCGAGAAACTACGGGTTCTTGGCGACCGTTGCCGGAACCTGTTCCGCGTTCCAGGGATGACGGCTGTACTCGGCATTGCGAACCAGTTGTCCACTGCGCACCGGCTTTCGGGTAACGGTGCGTGTCCGGGCCGGTCCTTCACCGGCAGCCACAACATGATCCAGCCGTGATGCCTGGGGCAGAGACAAACCACCCTGTTCCGGCTTCCCGCCGGTCGATTCCGTCTTGACCGGAGCGCGGCTCGGGACCGGGGCGGTGCTTTCTTCAGGGGTCGGCACCGTTGAGGGACGTCCACCGCGAGGCTCAATGCGAATGCGATCTTCCGCGTCGGGTTGAGGAACCGGGGCGGCTGATTCGGGACGGAAGGTCGACCGGGGTGAATCTTCCGAATCCGCGGGATTTCCACCACGGGGAGCAATTGCTGGGGCCTCGGTCGCCGGCGAGCCGGACGAACCAGCTCCGCGACGGATCGTGTCGGCCTCGCCAGAGGCCTCGGGCTGACCGGCTCCGAGCGGAGCTTCATCCGGGGCGTAGGTCTTCTTCTTCCAGCGGTCCTTGGGCTCGACCGGTGTGGGAGACTTTCCATTCCCGATTTCCGCGGGAGAGGCCTGACATTCACCAGCATCCGGAGTCGCGTATCCCGCAGATGTCGAGCAGGAGCCGCAGGAGTCGGCCACCGGTACCCCACAACTGCTGCACCCCGAGTCGGACATGCCCGAGTCATACATGACTGGCGGACCAAAACTGGGGGCAGGACCAAAGCCTGCCCGCATCGGAGTCATCATCCGGCCGGCGAAATAGGAACCGCCCCCGCCCCCTCCGCACAGCCTGCAGGCCAATGCTTCGCCGGGTACCTGGCTCAATCCCAGGGCCAGCAGCGAACCACACACCGACCAAATTACTCGAAGGCACATCCGATTCATCGGGGGCTCTTTTCGCGAGGTAGAGAAGACTGGTCACACATCCATTCCGTTGTAAAACTCCATTCTGGCCCCTGTCAACCAGTGCTTCTCCAGAAGCCTTGGGAATCACGCACAAATTGCGGAGAATACCAGTTGTGTCAATCAGGCAACTAGGGCAATTCCTGAGGGCCCAGCCTCTCCGAGGGTCCACAATCCCTGATTCTGACGACGACTGGGCCCTGTTGTTGAGGCACCCAGATTTCCCAGCACCCGATGATCAGATTCCTGATGAGGGGGAGTCGTGACCCAGCCATCGACGAATGCCCAGCCCTTGCGCGCCATCCTCGAATCCTTCGGGATCCCTCCGGACGCACCGGTCCAGACTCCGGACAGGGGTGGGTTCAGTGGGGCGCGGGTCTGGCGTGTCACGGCAAACGAATCGACCTGGTGCCTCAAGGCCATACCGTCACCGCAGGTCGACCCGACCCGTCAAGCCGGCCTTCATCGCCTGCTGCAGCACCTGGCCGATGGTGGGCTGGACTTCGTCCCCCGGCCGCGCCATACCCAGTCGGGCGAACGCTGGCTCTTGACTGGCGGCAACTTGTGGCAATGCGAGACCTGGTTGCCCGGGGAGGCCGATCGCACGCCACACATCACAACCGACCGCATTGCAGCTGGATTGCAGACGCTGGCCCGGTGGCACCAGCGGGCCGTCTCTTTTTCCCCACTCCCCGCCGAACAACCCTGGTTTCGCTCCCATCCGGCCGAGCCTTCGCCCGCCGTCCGAGAACGGGCCCGCCTGTTGCACGACTGGAATCCAAGTCGGCTCAAAAATCTTCAGCAGCGGGCGCGATCGCGAGTTCCCTGCGAACTCTCTCCCGCGCTGGAACTGATCGTCGGCGAAGGCCTGCGACGGGGACCGAGTCTACTGGGACTGCTGCAAGCCTGGCATGACCACCCTGTTGCCATCCAACCTTGCCTGCGTGATATCTGGCGCGAACACCTGCTCTTCACGGGGAACCAGGTGACCGGTGTGATCGATCCGCAGGCGTGCCGTTGTGACACGGTCGCAGTGGATCTGGCCCGACTGCTGGGGAGCCTGTGTGGCAATGACCGCGCCGGGTGGAAGACGGGAATGGCGGCGTATGGCTGGTTCCGTCCGCTCTCCACAGCCGAGGAATGGCTCGTCGGCCTGCTCGATCAAACGGGGTGTCTGCTCGCCGGCCTGCACTGGCTGGAAACACTGACAGAACGGGACACTCTTCCACAGGAGGTGTCGCCAGCAGCCATTGGTCGCCTCTGGCACTTTGCCGACCGGCTCGCAGCGTGGTCGGCTGGTGAACTTCCCGGTTCTGCCTCCGCGGCAAGCCTGTTGTGAGGTGGCATCGCGGGGTGACTCGCAAAACGGCTGCAGCCGGCTGAAATCCCGGGGGACTTCGGCCGGCTGCTGGTTGGACGCCGCCGTGGGAGGAGATGCGGTCCCTCCCGTTTGACTCAGATTCGATGCGGACTACTGGAGGTCACGCAGCAATTCTTCGACGCTCTTGGCACGAGGAGCTGCCGGGGCGGCGCTGGTGGCAGAAGCAGCAGTGGGAGCGGAAGGAAGCTTCAAAACGGCGGGACGATTGTCAGCCGGTCGGGTCTGGGAAGCTTGACGCACCGCGGGGAGGCGTTTGACCCGGCGAGAAGCCTCTTCGGCCGCCGGCGGGGTGATTTCTTCAGCCGGGTCCAGCGCAGGGGGTGCGACGGGAACAGGATCGGCAGCCGGTGCCGCCGGCACGTAGGGGGTGGCGACGGGAGACGGCGGAACAGTTGCCGATGCGCCGACGTTGGCTCGCCCGAATTTCGACGGCTTGGTCGCGTATTTCTCCTGCGGGCAGACCCAGCACTCGTCCAGACGCCGCCAGCAGGTCGGGTAGACCCCGAAGCAGGGGGCGCAGTACGGGGGCTGTGCCGGGTAGTAGGTCGCCCCGCACTTTTTGCGACACTGCCGCGTCTTCCACGGGGTGGGATTATGATCGCAGTCGCCGCAGAACTCGATCTCAGCTTCGCAATCTTCGTCGCTGCGGTACGGTGATTGAGCCCGAACTTTTTCGGACTTGGTGGCATTTCCCAGGAACTGGTCCAGCAGACCGGCCTGGGAAATCGTCGCGCAGCCGACGACAAGCAGCCACCCCAACAGGGCCGAGCGGCCCAGAGTCATCAGACGAGTCACGAGATCCCCTCCTTGGGATGAAGCTCGATTCAGGCAGTCGATGGCAGTTCCATCGGCCAGAGTCGGTGGTTGATCGAAGAACAATCCAGGTTCTTGGACGGGGATGGCCCGGAGGCCCAACCCCACAGCGTATCAGGGGTAGTAACTTCCCGTATTGAGGAAGCTCGCGGCATGCCCGGTCGGAGTCAGGCCGGAACGAATCGGCATGAAGGGATCCCCACTGAACGCCCCTCGCTGTGGCCCGGCGACAGTCTGGAAATCCTGCTGCAGCGCCCCCAGTTGGCGCCCCATGTTCTGCTCAGCGTTGTCGATCGCTTCGAAGGGTTGAGTCCGCAAGAGGTACTGACCACTGAAATTGCTCGTGGCCCCGGGGAGCATGTTCAAGTACGGACTCAGCACTGGCGACTTGTTCCGGGACATGCCGTTCCCGAACTGCCGTGAGCGGTTGGAAATGACTCCACCGGAACCGATTGAACCGCGCCGCGCACCGCTGAGCGTGGGGCTCGCTATGCGATTGCCAAAATTCGAGTTCAGGCTGCTGCCCGGAGAAAGTCCGGCGGAACCGAAGCTCATGTTGGTGCTTTTGCTCGTGGCGGGCAGGCGGTAGGCGGAACCGGGAGTGACTCCCAATCTCCCCTGAGTCTGGGCCATGGTTTCGGTTCCCAGGACGAAACCACCCACCAGGACAAGGTAACCCAGATTTCGGAAGGCGAGGTGTTTCATGGTGATCTGTCTCCTTTCACTCGGAAGCGACGTTCGCATCAAGAGTATACATGCGAGGTCGGGGAGGAAACCGGGTTGGGCTCCATCTGGTCCAACCGCCATGGTTTTCGATGACGGTTGGACCTTGACAATGAACCCCATCCGGCTCGGGAAATCTTCAGGAAAGCGACTCTTTCCGACTAGAAGAATCCACCGCCACCGCCTCCCGTGCCAGAATTGCCACCTTGCTGCAGGGTTCGGACGGTGCCATTCCCGAGGATGATGAACCCGAAGATACGGGAGAAGGGTTGAGTGACCTTCGCGATGAAGTTGTCGGAGGCAACCCAACAATCGGCCTTGATGTAGATGCGGTCGCCGGGCATCAGCTGGTAGTTGGTGGTCGTCACGCCGTCCTGGGTAATGGCCCGCCAGTCAATCGGCATGGTCTGAGCCACATCGGTCCCATTCGGAGCCGGTCGGGCGATCCACATCTGCTTCGAAGAGACCGGAGAGAGCCCATTGATATTGGCGAGGGCATCCAGCACGGTTTCTCCCCCGGTGAAGGGAAGAGTGACGACCTGTTCACCAACTCCACCACCGTCGGTGATCAGGTAGATCTTCTTGCTGTTGTAGGCGAGCACATCCACGGCAACTTCGGCATCGTGCACGCTGTCGCCCAGATGCTGTTCGACCGCCTGTTTGACCTCATCGAGGGTCATCCCGGCGACGTAGACACTGCCATAGATACCCAGAGAGACGGTGCCATCCGGACGAATGAGGTGTTCACCCGCCACAATCTGTCGGGCACCGACGTCGGCCAGGCTGACCGAGACGATGGGCTTCTGGTATCCACCGTACGTCCTTCCGTCTTCCCCCTGATGTTCGGTGCGGAGATAGGAGGCCAGGGTCAGTTCAACCTGCGAGGCGGTTTGCCCCTCGATGCGAACTGAACCATACCAGGGACCGAGGTCGACGGTTCCGTCCGCCTGAACGAGATACTCCCCGTTGACGGTTTTGAGGGCTTTCTGCACCTCTTCATCCTCGGGGTCGTACGGCTCGAGGTTGGCTGCCCGGATGATCACATAGTCGCCCGCCCGGATCCCATCATTCGAAGGGCGGATGCTGCGGACGAGTTCGATCAACAGGATGTCGGGAGGAGCGACACGGTAGACCGGAATGCTGGCCATCGACAGTTCGCGGGGAATGTCGCTGAGGCTGGATTCTTCCACGGCATCCAGGAGGGCCGTCTTATGGCATCCTGAGCCCAATGTGCCAGCCAGGCACAACGTGGCCAGGCACAGGCTTGCGATCGCCCTGTGGCGTGCGGTCGATTTCACGGTGGTCTCCCAGGAAAAAGGGACTTGGGAACTTTCCCGTCCGAAGACGTGCAGGGATGGAAAGACCCGAATAAGCCTCAAGATCGGAAAAGCCGGTACCCGCGCTTCAACCATTTTCAACGGTAGAACCGGTATGACCCGAAGAACCGAACGTCTTCGGCAACCCAACCTTTCATCTGAACCCGTGACTGGCATGGCACTTACAATCAACCGAGCGGCAAGAACAATACATGTGTACACATCGAAATCCGGTTTTACCTGACATTGAACTGTGCTGCCCAGTGCCTGCCGCCCGGTGCCAACCATTGTTTTTGAAACTGCCGCCCGGTGCCAACCATTGT
>DNUF01000125.1:0-217 GCA_003508595.1 Planctomycetaceae bacterium | reverse complement strand
GCCCGGTGCCAACCATTGTTTTTGGTCTGGTGCCAACCATTGTTTTTGGCGTCGAGACCAACTGCAGTTCAGTCATTGGTTGGCACCTGCCAAAGCAACGAAAAGGGCATGGGGGACTCATCACTACAAAGACCTTCCATCAGAAGGTGCACATACCGAATCCTGTCGAGGTTTTTTTAAGAGATCAATTCCTTCCCATCAGCATCCATAGTGAGTG
>DNUF01000121.1:9622-15926 GCA_003508595.1 Planctomycetaceae bacterium | reverse complement strand
GGGCGAGGCCGCGGGGGGGGGGGGCGAGGGGGGCGGGGGGGGGGGGGGGGATTGGGTCCCGCCGCTCCAGCGGCCCTCGATGACGGTGCGAAAAGCCCGGTGTTTTCCGTGTCTATGGGTTGAAAACATGCGGTTTATCCCTGTTTTTTGCAACTTTCCGAAAAACTGGTCAAATCCGCCAATTCGTTCTTGACGGACCAGTTTGAGGGGTTAAAGTGGGGGCCGTTGTGGGACTCAGTGGGACACAGTGGGAGTGAGTGGTGATTTATGGCCCTGTCGGGGACCTATCCCCGGTCGTTGGACGACAAGCTTCGGCTGGCGGTTCCCAAGCGTCTTCTCGAAGATTTCGGGGAGGCGGGGCTGACTCACTTTCACTTTGCCCCGGGAACCGAGACGTCGTTGCTGCTGTACTCTCCGAAAGGATTCGAGAGGCTGTCGCGACGTGTGAGTCGGATGTCCAACCGTCCGCAGGTGCGGGCGTACAAGCGGTTCTTCTACGCGAATGCAGAGAAGGTCGAGTTGGACTCACAGGGCCGGATCCGGATTCCGGAACGGCTCGTGGGGTTTGCGGGAATCACCAGGGAAGTCGTGATTCTCGGCGTGCACGATCACGCAGAAGTGTGGGATGCCACTGCGTGGGGTGAGTTCGTTGCCAGAAACAGCACGAGTTTCGACGAGTTGGCAACGATGGCGTTTGAGTGAGGCGGGGACTGGGCCAGGGAAGGCGGATGTCCCCCGCTGAGTGAGGGAGATGTGCGGACCGAAACCATTTGGTTTGGGTTGGTACAGACACCGATTGCCGCCGCCTGGAACCGGGCTGCGGATCTTGGTCGGTGTGCCATGGATGGTGCACCAGGGAGGGGCGCGGCCCGCGTAATTTGCCGCAATCGTTCGCCTCGCGGGGGTCACAAGGAAGTGGTCCAGAGGCGAGCGGTTTCCGATGACCTTTGTCTGCACCTGCAAGGCAGGTGTTCCCGGCGCACTGCACGTTCCGCATCCTTGCGGGTACGAACTGTCCGGGAGCTTTGGATCGTCCTGTTGAATGCCAACGGCACACTCCATCCGCCGAGACCACCGTCTGGTCCCCGGAGATCTGCCGGCCAGACATCTTCATCGTGAGGCATCCACTCCTCTGTCGGTGCCACGCCAATCCCGCGATCAGGTATCGCCGTTGTCGCTGTTGGCTCGGGATCGGGCCGACTGAGCACCCGGAAAGCGCTGGTCGAGGCCGACCGCCTGCGAATCGCGATTGGTCTCCTGACTGTCTCTCGCCGGTTCGCGAAAACTGTCGGCGGATCCATTCCGCGGCATGCCTGTCCAGGTAACTCGAGCCCTTCCATCGGACATGGGCCCCATCCACGGCGGATCGCTCGGTGGGCTGACCCGTAACCTGGAAAATGCCACGCGGCTGAATTGGAATCAGCCTGCAGCTCAGGAATTCCTGACCGGTTCCATCAAAGTCCCGTGGACCAGTGGGCGATGCGGGCGGTTCAGGACCAAGTTCTCGATGCGAACTGTTTCCAATCGCCCCCAGCTGGCTACTCTGCCGTGATCGCAGACTTCGCCAGCAGTCCAGCGGGTTTGGTATGACCCCCGGGATCGGCTTCAACGGGATCAGCGAAATCCCCCGGGACAGCAACGTCTTCCGCCCGTGTCCCTGACTCGCCAGATTCATCGCAATCCCAATGCTGGAAAAAGGTTGCGATGCTCTCTCGGCTTGCTTCTCGCTCCCACTGCACCGGGATTTCTGATTGTCGTCGACGGGAGTTTTCACGGTCGCTTGCCAGAGTGGTGTCAGGTACAGAGGCGGGTGGTGGACAAAATAATGGTGTTCTGTATTGCACTGTTCGTTAGATACGTTTAAATGGAGGTGTGCTGTTCGCCTGAGTCCTCCCTGGAGCGTGCCGTCATGTCTGCTGATCCGTCCGTGAGTTTATTGGATTCCCAGGATCACTCCGCCGCGAATCCGATTCCGGATGACCATTTCTCCTCGAAGCATCCAGAATTGCCCCCGGGGACCTGGGTGACTGAGGCGGTGGAGCGTTCTTTCCCCGATCGCTGCATTCCCCGTCGCATCGAGACCTTCGGGCCGCTCAACCCTGAAAATGATGGCTGGATTTGGCCCGAACGGATGCGGGCGGGGGATGTGGTTGTGGTGGTGGGGGAGGGGGCGTCCGGCAAGTCGACCCTGATGGCCGATTGGATCGCCCGTGTCACCACCGGCACTCCGTTTCCTGATTGCGAGCCGGGCGAGGCTCTCCCCCCGTCCGACGTGCTGCTGTTCCAGGCCGGGGAGGATTTCGCGCGCAAGGTCATTCCGCGCATCGAAGCGGCTGGGGGAGATGTCGACCGGGTGATCCGGGCCAGTCGCGATCTGTTGAAGCAGAAGCCGGAGCAGGGAATCCCCCCCGTCCGGCTTGGCTGGGGAAATCGGCTGGGCCCCCGCGTGCACCTGGGAGAGCCCGCCCTGGTCGCTGCCCTCTACGATTACCTCTTCTATCGCCCCACCATCCGGATGGTGGTGATTGACCAGGCAAACGTGCATCTCCGGTGTGCCAGTGAACGGCAATTCGAGTCGGTGATCCACGCGCTCGCCGGCGTCGCCCAGATGTGCGAAGTGGCGTTGGTGATCACGATGCAGCCAGATGCCTTCCGCCGCGCTGAAGGAGTTTCCAAATACCTGCAGAGCCGGTCGCTCAAGCAAAACGCTCATTCCGTCTGGCGCATCACCCCGCCGACTGATCCGGAGGTCCCCGGACGGGTGCTGGAATGCCTGAAGATCTCCTCCGGGGTGGCCGATTCCGGGAGGCAGAACTGGCACCTTGTCCAGAACCGGGATCAGCGTCTCGAATGGAATCGCGCGGATGGGACTGAACTCGCTCCGGGCAAAGAGCTGCTCAAGCACCGTAACCTGTTGCGAGTGCGGGAGTTTCTCGACCAGGCCCTGTTCGTGCTCGGGGGAATTGCGGAGTGGGACGTCCTGGCCGAGCGGGGGGCCAATCACGGAATCCAGCCCGCTCTGCTGCGTGAGGCGATCCTGTACTGGAACCTGGGAACATTGTTTGAACCGCAGGAGGGAAATCTCCGGGAATCCATTGGCTGGGCCGAACAGATCGCCGACCGTAAAGAGCAACTCCGTGCCCAGCAAGCCCTCGATCGGGAAGCTTACCGAGCCGGTCGGACGCCAGTGTCGGTCGACCCGCCACCAGGGGAGCCTGCGGTCACGGACGCAACTCCCGGAGAAACGCAGCCGGGATTGGAGGCGACAACCAACGTCCCGGCAAAGACTTCCGACATCCTGTCTGGAGGAACGAGCTTTATAAAACCCGAAGTCGTGACCGGCGGCGAGGGGGGACGAGACCAGGAACGGGAGGTTGGTGCCAGTTCCTGGACGGGGGGGAAGACGCCCCCCACGGGTAACCGGAGGGTGACGCAGGCGGGTTAAATCGCGTGGAAGTCGTCTGGTGGAACAGCCATGCATGCATGGATCGCGGATGGTCCGTTCTGACGGAGCTGATCGTACTTGAGAGAGTTGCCGCTTGAATGACGGAACCGCTCATCATCCACGCCATTCGCTCACTCGGGAGAAGTCATGCCGATTGCCGCAGATGCCGGAAAGAGGGCGGTTCTCGTGGGAGCGCAGGTCAAATCTCACACAAGGAGAGCGGCCAGGCTGGGGGGGCGGTCATCAATGCGGACTGAATTGACCCGCGGGCGATGACTGGATGACACACAAAGTTGAACCGCCCCCTGTCACTGGCATGGAGCGAGGTCGACATTCTGCGACGGCGTGGCCACGGGGAGAACGGCGAAGGACACCCAACTGCCGTTTTTGCGATGGTTCGCCCCCACGTCACGGAGGCGCTGCCAGTCGCGCTTGGCTCAATGGTTCGATATTGAGATCTATTCGCCAGCCTGCTTGCTCAGCGTCCGGGGGGGCCGAACGCGTTTCTCGACTGTCATGGCAGGGCTTTTCGGCAGTGCAGGGCTCTTGGACGCGGGGGGCATGCCAGGAGGGTTCGTCGCCGTTGGGGAAACAACTGTTGATGACGACCGTGACTGCGCCCGCTGTTGCATCACAGCCGCCGCGGGAGAAAGGGGGGCCTCAAGGCTCTCCAGTGGCAGAGTGAAGACAAACCGTGTGCCGCGTCCGACTTCCGACTCGACACGAATCTGGCCACCGTGCGTCTGTACCACATCCCGGCACAGCGACAGCCCAAGGCCATTCCCCCCCTGGCCTTTTTCATCCGCTTTTTTTGTGGTGAAAAAAGGCTGGAACAACCGGGCGAGGTGTTCCGGAGCGATCCCCGTACCAGTATCCCGCACGCTGATTTCCGCCAGCTTTTGTCCGACATTCGCTCCGAGAGAGACTGTCAACACCCCCCCCTGGGACATCGCCTGGCGGGCATTCACCACCAGGTTCAGCATCACCTGCTGGATCTGCCCCGCATTCACGGCGCTGCAGACGGGGTGCGAGGGGAGATTGGTTTCCAATCGGACCCGATGATGCTCGAGGTCTTTCTCAACCAGCAGCAGGATATCCCGGATCAAAACTCCCAGGTCTGTAGCTTCGCGCCGGTCTGTGCCCCGGCGCGAGTAGGCCAGGAGACCTGTCGTGATCCGGCTGGCCCGCTGCCCCGCCGCGAGAATCTTCTCGAAGGCCTTGGTGCGCGACTCGGCGTCCGGGTGACGCAAACCCAACTTTGCGTAGTTGATCACCGTGGTCAGAACGTTGTTGAACTCGTGGGTGATCGAAGAGGCCAGTTCCCCCACCGTCGTCAATTTCTGGGCCCGCAACAGTTGCTGCTGCAACTCGTGAAGTTGCTCTTGCAGTTGGACGAACTCGGCTTCACGGCTCATGGGGGACTCGGGCGGTGGACGGAAGTGAGTGTGGCGGGTTCTGTGACATCCCTTTCCCCGAAGATCGGTAAAACTGCTACCGAGGGACGAGTTCAACCGGTGCGACCCCGCAGACTTGACTTTGTTGACCCGGGATTTCTATCGTATGATCAAGCGCTCATATGTCGGCCAAGGCCTCTTGTGGACGCGCGCTCCTTCCTCGCCGCCCTGCCAGATTTCCTGCAGTTGCCACCGTCTGGTGCTCGAACTGCAAGGATCGATTCTCCCAAGTTCGACCGCGTTTTCCTTTTCAGGAGTTGGTGTTCCACAGATGGATACTCCCAATCGTCCGATTACCGGAACCTGGGCTGATGATCCGGCCCATTTCCGCAAAGTCAGCCGTCGCAATTTCCTCACAGTGGGGGCATTGGCTGGTTTTGGCAGTCTGACCCTGGCTGATCTGCTGAGAAGTGAAGCCCGTGCCGAGAAAAAAGACTACGCAAACTTTGAGGGAACTGCGAAGTCGATCATTCACATCTTTTTGCCTGGCGGCATGGCCCACCAGGAATCGTTCGACCCCAAGCCTTACGCTCCGATTGAATATCGCGGCGAAATGGGGAATGTCCAGACGAAAGTCCCCGGCGTGCTGTTTGGTGATACCCTCGCCAAGTCAGCCGCTCTGGCCGACAAATTGTGCGTTGTCCGCTCGATGACGCACGGCGAAGCGGCCCACGAGCGCGGGACCCACAACATGTACACGGGTTACCGCCCCAGTCCGGCGCTGCAGTATCCCAGCATCGGGTCGGTGGTGAGTCACGAGTACGGGCCCCGGAACAATCTTCCCCCGTATGTCTGCATTCCCACGTTGCCGAACATCTATGCCGGCACCGGGTACCTGAGTTCGGCCTTCTCGCCGTTTTGTCTCGGCAGCGACCCCGCTGGCGGTGGCTTCAAGGTACAGGATCTGGGGCTCCCCGGCGGGATTGATGACAGCCGGTTTTCGACCCGTCGCAACATGTTGTCGGCCGTCAACCAGCACTTCCAGAAGAAGGAAGCTTCGGATCTGCTGACGGCGATGGATACTTTCTACGATCGGGCCTACAGCCTGATCAGCTCGCAACAGGCCCGCGAGGCGTTCAATATTGAAGCCGAGCCTGCTGCTCTCCGTGACGCCTACGGTCGCAACACGGCCGGGGCCCGGATGCTGCTGGCCCGGCGGTTGGTGCAGGCCGGGGTGCGGCTGGTCAACCTGACCTACGGCGGCTGGGACATGCACAACGCGATTGTCCCTGGATTCCGCGGTCAGATGCCTGCTTTCGACCAGGCGTTCGCCACTCTCATCACCGATCTTGAACAGACCGGTCTGCTGAAGGAGACAGTCGTCATGGTCTCCTCGGAGTTCGGACGGACTCCGAAGATCAATGCCACTGCCGGCCGTGATCACTGGCCGAAGGTGTTCAGCGTG
>DNUF01000121.1:8156-9408 GCA_003508595.1 Planctomycetaceae bacterium | reverse complement strand
GCCGGTGGCGGGATCAAGGGGGGCAGCGTGTTCGGGTCTTCGAACGCGACGGCTTCGGAGCCGGAAGAAAACGCGATTGGCCCTGAGGATCTGTTCTACACCCTCTACCACACGCTGGGGATCGTCGGTGACAAGGAACTGATGGCTCCCGGTGATCGCCCGATTGAGATCATCGACGGGGGAACGGTCCGCAAGGAACTGCTCTCCTGAGTCTGACGGTGGAAGTTGGGGTGGCAGGCATGGGCCGGGATGGGCTGGGCCTGCCACCCTTTTGCCAATGGTGGCCTGGGAATCAGCGGCTCCCCTGAAATGGATTTCCGGGAGTTGCATGGTGGTCGGTGAGTGCGGAGCGAGCGTGGGTTCCGCCCCCGGCTTCAGAGTCAAGCTTGGTTTCAACTGGCTTCCTGCCAGGTCTGGTCGGTGTGGCGTGCCACACCAACCGCTCAGTCCTCCGGTTGTGCCTCGGTACGACCCCACACGCCCCTCCCTGTGCCAATCCAGCGGACCTCCCCTCCGGAGTGTCCCTCTCAGGAGCTTCATCACAATGCTGCCTCCCGTTTCCGCGCGGATGAATGCCATCGCGGGCCTGCTTGTCAGTTGGTTTGCTCTCCAGTCGGGGGGCCTCGCCTGGGGGGCCTCTCCCTCACTCGGTGGATTGTCGCCCCGCGGTGGACAACGGGGGACCGAGGTCGAGGTCACCCTGTCGGGTGGGCAATTGCAGGACGCTCAGGAAATCCTCTTCTATGAACCCGGAATCGAAGTCACCAAGTTCGAAGTGGTGAATCCCGGTGCTGTGAAGGTGATGTTCAAGATTGCCCCTGAGGCGGAACTGGGGAGCCATCGCCTTCGCCTCCGGACTGCCACAGGGATCACCGAGTTGCGCCCCTTCTTCGTCGGCGCGCTCCCGGAAGTGACCGAAAAAGAGCCCAACAGCGAATTCTCGACTCCCCAGGCGATTCCCCTGAATGTCACGGTGAATGGTGTCGCGGATTATGAAGACGTCGATTACTACGTGGTTGAAGCCAGGAAGGGAGATCGCCTGACCGCTGAGGTCGAGGGGATTCGTCTCGGAATCACCTTCTTCGATCCGTACGTGGCCATCTTGAATGCGGCTCGGTTCGAACTCGCCTCCAGCGACGACAACGCCCTGGTGTGGCAGGATGGGGCTGCCTCGATCGTGGTTCCGGAGGATGGGAAGTACTACATCCAGGTTCGGGAGAGTTCCTATCAGGGAAATGGCTCCTGCATCTAA
>DNUF01000121.1:0-7960 GCA_003508595.1 Planctomycetaceae bacterium | reverse complement strand
AGGGAAATGGCTCCTGCATCTACCGCGTGCACGTGGGGAATTTCCCCCGGCCACTGGGAGTGATTCCCTCGGGAGGACGCCCTGGTGAAGCCCTGACGGTCAAGTACCTCGGCGATGCCCTGGGGGAACGTTCCGAGTCGGTGACTCTCCCTTCCACGCTTTCCAGTTCTTTCGGATTGTTTGCCAGGGATGAACGGGGCATTGCTCCTTCGAAGACCTGGTTTCGTCTCTCCGATCTGCCGAACACCCTCGAAGCCGAACCAAACGAGACGCACGACAATGCCACCCGTTTCGCCGCACCGGCCGCCTGCAATGGTGTAATTGAAAAGCCCGGGGATGCCGACAGCTTCCGATTCACGGCGAAGAAGGGGGAGGCGTACGACATTCGTGTGCATGCCCGCAGCATTCGTTCTCCGCTGGATCCGGTGTTGACGCTGTTTGCCGCGGGTGGCGGGGCGATCGCGGCCAATGACGACAATGGTGGCCCAGACGCCTACATCCGTTTCGGTGTCCCCAATGATGGTGATTATGTCCTGCAGGTGCGGGATCATCTGGGGAATGGGGGGGCTCATTACGCCTACCGGATCGAATTGACCCCCATCAAGCCCACCCTCTCGCTGGGTGTGGCCGAATTCGTCCAGTATGTGCAGCCGACCGTCGCAGTGCCGAAGGGAAACCGTTTTGGTGTGGTGCTGACCGCCAGTCGGGCTGACTTTGGCGGGCCACTGGCACTGCGGGCGGAAAACCTTCCTCCGGGAATCACCATGGAAACCCCGGGGATGACCGCTGGTCAAAGCGTTGTGCCCGTGATTTTCCATGCGACAGCCGACGCCCAGGTGAGTGGCAGGCTGGCCGACATCATTGGGGCTTTGAATGATCCCAACCAGCCGAACGTGAAGGTGGAAGGGGTGGTCAGCCAGCCGATGACGCTGGTCCGCGGTCAGAACAACGTTCCTGTCTGGACCGAGCAAACCTCGAAGCTCCCGGTGGCAGTGGCCGAAGAGGCTCCATTCTCGCTGCAGATCATGGAGCCGAAGGTTCCTGTGGTCCGGAATGGACAGATGGAACTCAAGGTGGTGGCAACGCGGAAGGAGGGGTTCAAGGCCCCCATCAAGGTGGACATGCTGTGGGTTCCCCCGGGATTGGGAGCGAGTGGATCGATTTCGATCGCCGAGGGGCAGAACGAGGCGTTGATCCCGATCAATGCCGCGGGCAATGCCGAGCTCGCGACCTGGAAAATCGCCATTCGGGGGGAATCGAACGCCGGTACCGGGAATGTGATGGTCTGCACCCCCTTCTGCGATCTGAAGGTGGCCGACATGTACATGACGCTGGCGTTTGACCAGGCGGCGGTCGAGCAGGGGAAGGAAACCGAGGTGGTTGTCAAGATGACCAAGGCGGTTGATTTTCCCGGGAATGCCAAGGTGGAACTGCTCGGCTTGCCCGCGCAGGTGACCTCCCCTCCGCTGGAGGTGACCAAGGATTCCACCGACCTCGTCTTCAAGGTGACCACGGCCGCGGCATCCCCTGCCGGGAATCACCAGGCACTGTTCTGCCGGATCACCGTGATGGAGAATGGCGAACCGGTGATTCACAACATCGGGACGGGCAAACTGCGGATTGATGTGCCGTTGCCCCCCAAGAAAAACGAACCAATGCCTGCGGCACCCGCACCCATGCCTGCTGCGACTCCCGATCAGCCTCCTCCGAAACGCCTCACCCGCCTCGAGCAACTCCGCCTGGAGCAGCAGGAGCGTGACAAGGCGAAGAAAGAAGGGGAAAAGAAATGAGCTCCGTGGTTGCCCGTCGTCATCAATTGCTGAACCTCTTGCCTGTCCTCCTGCGTGACTCTGCCATGGATGCCACAAGAACCGTGCTGAAGGCCCTGGTTCTCCTGTTTTCGGCCAGTCTTTGCCTGGCGCAGGAGGCGGCGGTCGAATCGCTGAGGGTGTATCCTCCCGAGATCATTCTCGAGACGGCCCGCTCGCGCCAGCTGCTGGTGGTGCAGGCTGTGTATTCCGACGGCATCACCCGCGATGTGACCACCCAGGCCCAGTTGCAGTTCTCCAACGACGCTCTCGTGCGACGGGATGGATCGATGCTTTACCCCGCAGCCGATGGCGAGGGGCAATTGACCGTCTCGTTTGGCGGCAAGAGCCAGGCGGTCCCGGTGAAGGTCACCAAGGCGGCAGAGAATCGCGAAATCAGTTTCCGGCTCGATGTCATGCCGATTTTCATGAAGACCGGTTGCAATACCGGCAGTTGCCACGGTGCGGCCCGCGGCAAGGATGGATTCCGGCTGTCCCTGTTCGGTTTCGATCCCGAGGGGGATCATTACCGGCTGACCCGCGAACTCTCGGGAAGGCGCCTCGATCTGGCAGTCCCTTCGAAAAGCCTGCTGATCGAAAAGGCGGTCGGCTCAGTGCCCCATACGGGAGGCAAACGCTTCACTCCCGAGAGTGAGATCAGCAGGGAACTCGAGCGCTGGATCGATGCCAACTGTCCGAACGATCCGCCGACCGTCCCGACCTGCACCAGTATTGCCATCTATCCCACCCAGGCGGTGCTCGATGGGGAGGGAGAGAAGCAGCAGGTGACGGTGATCGCCAAGTACAGCGATGGAAGTACCCGTGATGTGACATCCCTGTCGCTCTTCCTGTCGAACGATGACAGCGTGGCCAGCATCAATCCCGAAGGTGCTGTCACGGCCGGTCAGCGTGGTGAAGCCTACATCATGGCTCGCTTCGCCACCCACACGGTGGGCTCGCAGTACATCGTGCTTCCCAAGGGATTGAAGTTCTCATTCCCCCCCCAGACTCCGGTCAACTATGTCGATGAGTTGGTCAACGCCAAGCTGCAGAAATTGCGAATGGCTCCCTCGGCGGTCTGTGATGACGAGACATTCCTGCGGCGTGTCTTTCTCGATTTGACGGGAACCCTGCCGACCGGGGAGGACTACCAGCGGTTTGTTCCCAGTCCCGATCCCCAGAAACGGCAGAAGCTGATCGATGAACTGCTGGAACGGAAGGAATTCACCGAGATCTGGGTACAGTACTGGGCCGAGTGGCTGATGATCCGGTCAAACAACGTCATCAGCCCGAAGGCGGCGTTGCTGTACTACAACTGGCTGGCTGACCAGATCGGACGGAATGTTCCGCTCGACAAGATGGTGCAGGACCTCCTCTCGGCAAGCGGTGGAACATTCAAGGTTCCCCAGACCAACTACTACCAGAATGAGACCGACATCCTGAAGGTGGCCGAGAATGTCGCCCAGGTTTTCATGGGGATGCGGATCCAGTGTGCCCAGTGTCACAACCATCCCTTCGATCGCTGGACGATGGATGACTACTACAGCTTTGCCGCCTTCTTCTCTCAGATCGGCCGCAAGGGGGGAGAGGATTATCGTGAAGCGATCATCTTCAACAGTGGCGGCGGTGAGGTCGCCCACCCGGTGGGAGGACGTCAGATGCCCCCCAAGTTTCTGGGTGGGGCACAGCCCGATCTGAAGGGACAGGATCGTCGCGTCGTGATGGCCAAGTGGCTGGCTTCACCCGAGAACCCGTACTTCGCCCAGAACTTCACCAACCGTGTCTGGTCGCACTTTTTCGGGCGCGGGATCATCGATCAGGTGGACGATGTTCGGATCAGCAATCCTTCGGTGAATCCGGAATTGCTGGCCGAGTTGTCGAAGCGGTTCACCGAGTCGAACTACAACTTCAAGCAACTGGTCCGCGACATTTGCCGCAGTGACGCCTACCAGCGTTCGACCACGAGAAACGAGAGCAACAAGACCGACGAAAAGAACTTCGCCCATGCGAACCTGCGCCGTCTGAAGGCCGAGTCGCTGCTCGACTGCATCAGCCAGGTGACAGGAACCAAGGACAAGTTTCCCGGTCTGCCCGTTGGTGCCCGGGCGGTCCAGATTGTCGATGGCAATACCTCGACCTACTTCCTGACGACGTTTGGCCGTGCCAACCGCGAAACGGTCTGCAGTTGTGAGGTGAAAATGGAGCCGACGCTCTCTCAGGCACTCCACCTGCTCAACGGCGACACGGTCAACGGCAAGATCCAGCAGGGGGGGCTGATTGCCAAGTGGCTGGGTGAGAAGGTCGAGCCGCTCCAGATTGTTGAACGGCTCTACGTGGGCTGCCTGGGGCGAAAGCCGACGGCTGAAGAGGTGGCCGGTTTCCAGCCGCTCTTCCCGGCCGGGATGGATCCCAAGCCTGTGCTTGATGACATTTTCTGGTCATTGCTCAACAGCCGCGAGTTCCTGTTCAACCACTGAGTTTTTGCCGGGACAGCCTCCGCCGCGTCCCGGCCTCCTTTTCTGCCTGAGCGCCGCGCCGGGGCGTGAATCCCGGCTGCGGGCGCATTTCGGGGAGCCAGACTGCCATGCCTGCCCATCGCCTCTTCCGCAACACCTGCCTGGTCCTGCTGGCGCTCTGCGCCTCATTGGTTCGGGCTGAGGACAAGCCGGCCGAGAAGGTCACCTTCGTCGACCACATTGTCCCGATCTTCCGCGCCAAGTGTGGCAACTGTCACAGCGCCGGCGAGGCCAAGGGGGGGCTGGTGCTGGAAAGCTACGGAGCCACGATGCAGGGGGGAGCATCGGGAGCGGTCGTGGAAGCCGGCGATGTCGATGCCAGTCGCCTGTATGACCTGGTATCGCACAAAGAACAGCCGGCGATGCCCCCCAAGGAACCCAAGATGTCGGAGGAGTTCCTCACCACGATCCGCAAGTGGATCGAAGGCGGGGCGCTCGAGAACAAGGACAGCGTGGTGAAGGCCAAAAAGAAGGCTTCCTTCGCTCTCTCAACGACGGCGGTTTCCACCGACAAACCCGAAGGCCCGCCCGCCATGCCGGAGAATCTGGCGACCGAGCCGTTGCTGGTCTCGAAGCGGGGCAATGCAGTCACCGCGTTGGCGGCGAGTCCCTGGGCACCACTTGCGGCCGTGGCCGGACATCAGCAGGTGCTGCTCTACGATCTGACCAACTTCACGCTGGCCGGGGCACTCCCCTTTCCCGAGGGGACAGTGCATGTGCTGCGATTCAGCCGCAATGGATCTCTGCTGCTCGCGGCTGGTGGACGTGGTGGACAGTCGGGGCGCGTTGTGGTGTATGACGTGAAGACCGGAAATCGTGCCTTCGAAATCGGCAGTGAGACCGAAGTGGTTCTGGGGGCGGACATCTCTCCGGATCACAGCCAGATTGCTCTAGGTGGACCCCGCAAGATGGTGCGGATCTACTCGACTGCAGACGGTGAATTGCAGTACGAAATGAAAAAACACACCGACTGGATCACGGCTGTGGAATTCAGCCCGGATGGCGTTCTTCTGGCGACGGGAGACCGGAGCAATGGGCTGGTGGTCTGGGAGGCCAACACCGGCCGTGAGTTTTACACGCTGAATGGTCACGGGGCCGCAGTGACCTCGGTGAACTGGCGGGTTGACTCCAATGTGCTTGCATCAAGCAGTGAAGACACGACGGTCCGGCTGTGGGAAATGACCAATGGCACCCAGGTGAAGTCGTGGGGAGCTCATGGCGCGGGTGCCGCTTCGGTGACGTTCCTGCGCGATGGTCGGTTGGTTTCCACTGGACGGGACCGCGTTTCGAAGATCTGGGATCAGAACGGGGCACAGCAACTCGCCTTCCCGGCTCTCGCTGACCTGGGGTTGCGGACGGCGTTCTCGGAACCGCTGGGGCTGGTTTTGGCCGGCGATTGGACCGGAATCGTCAAGGTGTTCGATGCCAAGGACTCCCGAGACCTGGGAACTCTGGTGACGAACCCGGCAGCGGTGGCGGCGCGGCTTGAAGTGGCCAAGAGCGAATTGGCGGCATCGGAAGCCCCGGCGAAGGCAACGGCAGACCAGTTGGCCGCCCTGCAGAAACAGGTTGCTGACAAGCAGGAAGCAGCCAAGGCGGCCCAGAAAGCGCATGCCGACGCGGAGGCCTCAGTGCCTGTCATTGCCGCCGACATCAAGAAGGTCGAAGCGGAAATCCCGGCCAAGGCCGAACTGGTCAAAACGGCCGAGGGAGCGCTGGCCACCCTGACGGCTCTGGTCACCAAGACCAAAGCGGACCTGGAGGCTGCGGAAAAGGGGAACGATCAGCCCGGGGCCGAAGCGGCCCGAAAATCTCTTGAGACCCACGAGAAGGATCTCGCCACCGCGAAGAAGGCGCTGGAGGCTTCCCAGGGCGAGAAGGCGGCCATCGACAAGCAACTGGCCGACCTGCAGTCCAGGCACAAGGGAACGGTGGACGGCTTGCCCGGACTCAAGGCGGCGGCTGACAAGGCTGTGGCAGAGATGAATCCCACGCCCGAAATGCAGAAGGCGATTGATGCCGCGGCTCTGGCGGCCCGGCAGGCCGCGGAAACTCTGTCCCGCCGTCAGTCGGCGGTGGCTCGCTTGACGGCCGATCTGAACCGCGGTGCAACCGCTGCCGGAAAATAATCGGCCGGAGAGACCACTGTCTCGGCTGGCGGCCCAACCGAACTGGCAGTTCGATACCGGCAGTTCTATTTGTCGCGCCACAGCACTTCGTCGGCAATCCCCAGTTCGGCCTGGCGGGATTGAATCTCCCGTCGAAAGCGGCTGGCGTCGACCGGGTAGCCTGCCGTGGGTTTCAGTCCGGGAAGCTCGGCTTGCCACCAGTCGTTGAACTGATGCATGGCAAGTTCCCGCAGGTACTTCGCCAGCAGGGAGGCAAGAGCGGTCGGAAGGTGTCGTTCTGCCTTCGTTTGAAACCGGAATTCATACGGTCCAGCCCGATACCGGCTGCTGGCGGCCGATTCCTCCAGGCAGGTGATAAACGCATCGTTGACCACGATGGGCAGAAATTCCTGGTAGCGGTTCCTGCCTCCATGCTTGTCGGCCAGGATCAGAATTTGCTCGTGCTCACATCCGAGCGACTTCAGGCAGCCTGCGAGAAGTTGGAGGGAAAGCTGGGTGAGAGAACGCCCCTTGCTCCCGGTCTCCCGGTTGAGCTGGTTGAACCGTTGGGGTGAAACGACATCTGCAGCCAACATGCGGAGCCGAATCTTTTGATCGCGGCAAACCTGTCGCCATGCGGAGAGAGCTGGCAATGGGGCGGTCGCCGCGTTTCGCGGGAGTGGGAGTCCGGAGGCATACCAGGGCTCCCGGACGGGATCGATCGGAGGGCCCCGATGCACGCTGCGGAGGAGTTCCTCCCAGTTGGCGGGGAGATGGACGGGGAGGGCGGAATCACCGGTCAGGGCGAGAGCATGCCATACCGGAAATTCCAGACTGGCGAGCCCCTTTCCAGACGCATAAACCTGCTTGGAATCACCGATGACGAGGGGCCCGGCAGGCTGCTCTCCCGGCCGGGTGACCAGGCCGGCGAAATCGCTGTACAGGTCGTATCCGGCTGGGGACTCAGGGACCTCCCAGATGGTGGTGGCGATCAACAGGGGGCCCAGGTTGGGACCATAACCCGCTTCGTCGAGACCAATCAGCAGCGGCATGGAAAAATGAGTGGGCAAAAGAGTGGGGTCGGACAGGAGGTAACGGCTGAAGATAGGGTTCGCTGAGCGAGAATGTCAGGCTCGGAGTCTGGCGGATGGGGGGCTTGACACCGCCAGAGTCAACCCCGAAGATGCCTGTACAACCGGGGCAGTTTCTGCTTTTCGATCAGACCATTTCTGGGCTTGGGAACACGATGTCGACGCGCAAGATTGAAGTGGAAGAAGTGAACGGTGTCACGGTCGCCCGGTTCACCGACAAGAAGATCCTTGACGAAAGCAACATCCAGATTATCGGCAATCAATTGTTCAGTTTGATTGACGATGACCACCGGAAGAAGGTGGTTTTGGACTTCGCGAATGTGGAATATCTCTCCAGTGCCGCCCTCGGGAAGTTGATCACCCTCGACAAGAAGGTGAAGGCGGACAAGGGGGAATTGCGATTGTGCACAATCCGCAAGGACATCCTCGAGGTGTTC
>DNUF01000192.1:27278-52482 GCA_003508595.1 Planctomycetaceae bacterium | reverse complement strand
GACGGCGGGTTCAGCCGCTGGAGTTGCCCCACCTCCCTTGGCCGCCCGGGCCGCCGCCAGAATCTCGGCGGTCGTCTTCGGCTTGCCGGTCGACGCCGGTGCCGCCGGCTTGGCAGCCACCTGGGGTGCTGCTGCTGGTTTCGGGGCCGGAGGCGCAGCCTCAGCCGCCGGGGGAGCGGTCTCACTCCCCTTCGCACTCTTCTCGGCGCGGGCCCTCGCCAGAATCTCGGCGGTGGTCAGCTTCTTGCCGGAACTATCGCTCGCCATGTGTGCCTCTTCTCAGCTCGATCCGGAGAGACACTCTCCCCAGAGTACATCGTTCAAGGATTCTGCCAATCGAGGCAGAGGGGAACAACATCGGAACCGCAATGGCGCGGGGTTTTCTCACAAGCTGGAAGGGACGTAACCTGCTTCCCAATCGGGAGAAAGGTGAGTTTTCCACAAGTCATCCCCACCTCGAACCGGGGTCCCAAATGCCCTCCGGGAACCCCTCGGCAGGGGAGGGTCTCGCACCCCTCCCGGGCGCGCTGGCGGGACGTCGAAAACCGAGGAGGCCGACTGGTGACAAGTCACCGGTTCGGGATCCTGCCGCAGGACTGGGGACACCGCCAAAGGTCGCGATGAGGGAGCCTCGGACCAGATGTGAACTTGTGTCGCAAGGTGTTTTCCGGAAAGCACTTGCGATTCACACAGAGTCGTGCCGGACCCCACCCCCCGAAAGGGGACGCCTCCCCGGAAACGACAAACCCCACCGGTCTGGAGACACAGTTTCCAGCACCGGTGGGGAGTGAACGAATGGTCAATCTGTCACAGCCGGAGGGGGGCTGGTTCAGACGGTGCCGAACAGGGTTTTGCCGGTCGACAGCAGGTCGTCACAGGCCGAGCCCAACCGTTCGGCCACCCCCTTCTCGGCCGCCTTCAGGTACGACCGGGGATCGTACATTTTCTTGTCGCCAATCTCGCCGTCGACCTTCAGAACGCCGGCGTAGTTCTTGAACATGTGGTCAGCAACAGGCCGGGTGAAGGCGTACTGTGTGTCGGTGTCGATGTTCATCTTGATCACCCCGTAGTTCAGGGTTTCCCGGATTTCCTCGACGGGGGTTCCCGATCCGCCATGGAAGACCAGGTCGAACTTTGCCTTCTGTCCGTACTTCTTGACGACCGCGTCCTGCCCGTTCTTCAGGATGTCGGGACGCAGCTTGACGGCACCGGGCTTGTAGTGCCCGTGCACGTTGCCGAACGTCGCCGCGAACATGTATCGACCCTTCCCCTGCAGCGCCTCGTAGACCGCCAGCATGTCGTCGGGGGTGGTGTACAGCTTCTCGCGGGGGAGGCCGCTGTGGTCAACCCCGTCTTCCTCACCGCCGACGACCCCGGCTTCGACTTCGAGGATGATCTCATTCGCGGCACACTCGACCAGCAGTTGCTGGGAGAGCTTCATGTTCTCGGCCAGGGGCAATTCGCTGGCGTCGAGCATGTGCGACTGGAACAGGTTGGGGAGCCCCGCCTTGCGCCGACGGGCGGTCTCGGCGATGAGGGGACGCAGGAAGCTGTCAACCTTCTTGGGCTGGCAGTGGTCGGTGTGCAGGGCGATCAGCACGTTGTGCTTCTCGGCGAGACGGTGAGCCGCCTCAGCCAGCACGATCGCTCCAAACGCGGCGTCTTTCACGTTCAAGCCCGCTGCGAACTCACCCCCGCCGGTCGAGATCTGGATGATGCCGTCGGACTTCTTGTCGGCAAACGCCTTGAGGGCCCCGTTGATGGTGACGATCGACGTGACGTTGATGGCCGCATAGGCGTAGTCCCCCTTCTGGGCGGCATCCAGCATGGCGGCATATTGTTTGGGCGTGGCGATAGGCATGAGAGTCGACCTGAAGCGAGAAAACGAACGGTGAGAGAGGGGGCACGCAACGTCCTTCGAGCCGGCAGAACAGCCAGGGGCAGAACGCTGCGGCGGCACGGCGCAAAATCACAATCAACCCGGTGCCCGGCGCGGTGCACAAGTGACTCTGAACGTAGTGCAAAAGTGGGTTTTGGGCAAGACCGGTGGTGGAAGACGAAGGGCCTGATGTCTCGCGTGCGAAGTGGATTGTCCATGATTGTCGCAGTCTTGAACTGATCGTTGCGGCGGGCGCTTTCGCCATGAGAGCAGTTGGTTTTGACAACCCTGATCGTGAACCGGTCTGGCTGGCTGCATCGTTTCTGACGGTAGCCGGCAGTGGCAGGTTCCCTGAGATCAACGGACCGCCTGGTTTGAAAAGACTTTCGACCTGACGAACTGGCTTGAAATCATGTGTGGAGCCTGGCATTCACTTCCATCCCGGCCCGTTGCAACCCCTCCGGGCATCGGCTACCCTCGGACCATTGGCCGGGGCTTGGTTTTCGTGCTCCCGGTGCGCCTCCGCGACCCCTCCATTCTTCCCTCCTCTTCGAGACTTGCGACGATGTACCACGTGACGTTGATCCCCGGTGATGGTGTGGGCCCCGAGATTGCCGAGGCGACCCGCCTCTGCATCGACGGGACCGGTGTGAAGATCGACTGGGACGTGCAGGAATGCGGTATCGAGGTCATCGAGCGGGAAGGGAAGGTTCCCGAGCGGGTGCTCGACTCCATCAAGAAGAACCAGGTCGCCCTCAAGGCCCCCATCACCACCCCCATTGGCAAGGGGTTCCGCAGCGTCAACGTCTTCCTCCGTCAGGCGCTCGACCTCTACGCCTGCATCCGCCCCTGCAAGAGCTACAAGGGGGTCCGCGGCCACTACACCAACGTCGACCTCGTGGTCGTCCGTGAAAACACCGAAGACCTCTATGCCGGGGTCGAGTTCGAAGCTGGTCAGCCCACCACGGCCGACCTCATCAAGTACATCAACAGCATCGCCACCGGGAAGAAGATCTCGACCGGTCTCGACACCACCGGCGTCAGCATCAAGCCGATGTCGTTCGAGGGAACCCGCCGCATCTGCCAGTACGCCTTCGACTACGCCCTGAAGATGAACCGCAAGTCGGTCTGCTCGGTGTCGAAGGCCAACATCATGAAGTTCACCGATGGGCTGTGGTACAAGGAGACCCGTGCGGTCGCCTCGGCCTACGGTGCCCGCTTCGAAGACAAGTCGCTGCTCGAAGGGGTCAAGCCCGACGCCCACCTGGCCGGGAAGGTCCCCAACACCGATGGCAAGCTCGAATACACCGAGCGGCTCATCGACAACATGTGCATGCAGCTGGTCCAGAAGCCCGAGCTGTACGACGTGATCGTCCTCCCCAACCTCTACGGCGACATTCTCAGCGACCTGTGTGCGGGTCTCGTCGGTGGGCTGGGGGTCGCGCCCGGAGCCAACATCGGCTCGTCCGGGGCGGTCTTCGAGGCGACACACGGCAGTGCCCCCAAGTACAAGGGACAAAACAAGGTCAACCCGACCGCCCTGATCCTCTCGGGCAAGCTGATGCTCGAACACCTGGGTGAAGCGAAGGCGGCCGAGAAGCTCGAACGGGCTGTGGCCGAGGTCATCGCCGAAGGGAAGGACGTGACCTACGACATGAAGGCCGACCGCAACGACCCGACCGCCGTCGGCACCCGCCAGATGGCCGAAGCGATCGTCCGCAAGATGCAGAAGATGTAACGATCAGCCTGGGTCCCATCGACCCAGAGATCGCCCCGTTTGACCGCACCCCCGGTTTCCCCTGGAGACCGGGGGTGTTGTTTTTCCGGACGGCGTCGAGTTGCATCGCCCCCGACTGCCCCGCAGCGCCTCTCAGTGCGGCCGAGCTGGTTGAGAGAAGGGTCGGTTTCCTTCCGGGCTTTCAGTGCGATGATTTCCGGCGTGAAAGCCACGCTTTTGGTGTGGATCCGCGGCTGCCTCGGGAGTGCGAAAAAAAACAGCCCGGCCAGAAGGGCCGGGCTGTTTTCAAAGTCTCGTCGTTTTGCCGAAATGTCTAGCGATCGCGCGGAGGACGCCCGCGGCCACCGCGGCCACCCCCTCCGCCACCACTGCGACGGGGACCGCCGCCACGGCTGGGGGGACTTTCCGGTTCGGCCTTGAGCAGGTACGAGATCGCCTCTTCCCAGCTCGGAATCTCTTCGAGATTCACCCGGGGACCGGCCGCTTCTTCTTCGGCGGCGTCTTCGGGCTCTTCGGCATCAAAGCCGACACGGTCTTCGATCGACTCGAAGTCGGCGTCATTCCAGTCTTCGGGCCGATGACTGCGACGACGGCCCCGATCACGGCGCGGCTGGCGCTCGCTGGTTTCTTCGGCGACCTCCTCGCCGTCATCCTCGAGAGGACGCCGGGAGGCCCGTTCCACTCGTTCCACCCGCTCGGTCCGTTCACCACGGTCCGTCCGCTCGGTTCGTTCGGGACGATCGCTGCGGCGGGGAGCGTCGGCGTAGCGCGGCTCGCGACTGCTGCCTTCCGACCCACTCTCCCGCGAGGCTGACTCACGGCGGGTCGAATCACGGCCCCCGTCTTCACGGCGAGATTCCCGGCGTCCCTGTCCTTCCCGAGTCCCTTCGCGGCGGGGGGGACGTTCTTCGGACCGTTCCGCCCGCGCCGGCCGTGCCGGGGGAGCGGGAACATCGGGCAGCGCCTCTTCCGAATCGTCCCAGTCGGACCCGGGGACGGCGTCGAGGCTCGGTTGGGGACGGCCACCGCCGGACCCGGGTGCCGCGGGGGTGGCACCTTCTTCTCCTCCGCGGCCACGACGACGACGACGGCGACGGCGGCGGGGTTCTCCCCCAGAAGCTTCGCCCCCTTCGTCATCTCCGAATTCCTCTTCCGAGTCTGCCAGCGGAGACGGGGTGGGGGCCGGCCGCTCGGGTCGTTCAGGACGTTCGGGGCGCTCGGCCCGTTCAGGCCGCTCGGCACGGCGAGGGGGTTGTACGGGTCGGGCGGGACGCTGGGGGGGAGCCTCTTCTTCGGCTTCGAAATCCCAAATTGGAGGGACGCCGGTGGCCGCTTCCCGCACTGGTTCATCGGCGGGGGGGGTCACGTCGCGTTCGGCAGCCGCAGGGGCTTCTTCACGGGTGCCACGGCCGCGTGAGCGACCTTCACGCCGATCGTCGCGGCGGTCATCACGCCGATCGCGGCCACGTCCGCCACGATCGCGATTTCCACCCCGGCCCTCCCGGCTTGCGGGAGCGCGCTCGGTCCGGCTTTCGCGTGCGGCGGGAGCATCGTCTTGCGTCTCGGCTGCGGGCGAAGCCGCCGCTTCGGCAGACTTGCTGGCATCGCCATCGTCCCAATTCCAGTTGGCGAGTGCGTCCCAGTATGAATCCTGGGGCGAGACGGTGGCGGGCTTGGGAGTTGGCAATTCCAGATTGCCTTCCGCCGCTTCTTCATCGTCATCCAGCAGCGGATTCTTCGCGGACGGACGGGAAACCGGAGCCGGTTCTTCCCCGGGAGGGGCCCCTTCATCGGGAGCGCTGCCTTCGGCATCTTCGTCGAACAGCAGATCCGCCAGGCTCTTTTTCTTCCGGGCCTGCTCGGCCTTCTCGGATTCGCCCAGGAGGTCATCGAGCGGGCGGCTCGCACTCTCCTTGCGCGCCGGTGGCTTCGGAGCATCGCCCGAGCGCGGCTCTTTGCCCCGCGCGTCGCTGCCCCGCGTTTCGTTCGCGGCGGTGTGTTCCTTCCCGGGCGTGGTGCCGAACAATTGCTCGGCCAGGTTTTCCCAGGGGTCGTCAGAATCGGTTGGCTTTTTGGGAGAAGGGCTCATGAGAGCCATTTTACCGCTTTTTTGAGGGCTTCTCAAGCGGAACTTCGCCACTCGCCTGCCGAACCTTCGATGACGACTGCAACTGCTTCGCCAGCGATTGCTGCAGGGCCTTGCGATATTTGGCTGCCGGCAGATAGCCCGGTGTCGTGCTGACCACACCTCCATCGGCTGTCAGTACGAAGCTGGTCGGGAAGCTCTCAACCTCCAGCGCTTCCCCCAGTTCGGGATGGTCTTCCACGTTCACGTGCAGGGGGACAAATGATTCGCTGATCAGGCTGGCGACCTTGGGTTCGGCCAGGGTGTCTTTCTCCAGTTTGCGACACCAGCTGCACCGTTTGCCCCCGAACACCAACAGGACAGGCCGCCCTGTTTCCTCAGCGACGTCGAACGCCTCCTGGGGATCGTGGAGCCACTGCACCTCGGCCTGCTGTTCGCCCCCCGCCGGTTTGACGGGATTCTTCCGAAAGAGGCTGAATCCCTGGCTTGTACCGGGCTTCTTGGCGTTCTCGGCCCCGTGGACGAGCGTGCTTCCCAGCCCGAGGCTCAGGGCCACCGCAATCCACCACTGCTTGTTTGCCTTGGTCATGGCATCCTCCATAACCGGTGTTATCGTCAAAATCGGCACTTGGCCTCCAGAGCAGTTCCGGCCAAACGGCAATTCCCACAGAGTCCCCGCACGGGTGTGCTAGGGTTCCCGGGGACCGTTCTGCACGGTCACGTCACTCACCCAAGGCTGTGTGTCTTTTTGTTCAGATTCCGAATGCACTGTCGCCTGGTTGCGATTTGCCGTCTGGTCAGTTGTGGCCTGCTGGTCAGCCTGGCAGGTTGTGCGGGACTGACGCGCCAGCAGCAGCAGACCTTCCGGATTCCCGCGCCGAATTCGCAACGGGAGTATCCTCCCGGAATCGTCGACCGGGGTTCCTCGGGGGGAGGGTCGGCCCCCCTGGGAGCGCAGTCCGCTCCCACCGACCCCGCGACGGTGCTGCGGATCGAGCCGCGAAAAACGGAAGGCCAGAACCCCCAATCGGCCCTGCCCGGGCGCACGCCAGTCGAGTCGGACGGACCTGGCTCGGGTGGGGTGGGCAAATCCCCCCTGGATCTCGAACCTCCCGAGAGGGGGGCCCGGGAAGTCCCCCGGCAGACGCCCGGGGAGCCCGCTGCTGCGCCCGAGACCGAGGGGGGACTCTCCCTGCCTGAGGTCGAATTCGAAGCTCTTGTGCCGCAGGGGGAACTGGAACTCGAGGCGAGTTCCGTCGAGCAGTCGGCGGTCGGCCAGTTGACGACGTTTCATGTGCTGTTGCGGAATGCCACCCCGCAGCCCGCCGAGAACCTGAAGGTGCTCTGCAAGCTGGGTGAGGGACTGCGGTTTCCGGGGTCGGAAGAGCGCGAGTTGGAAGCAGGCGTGGCGCGGCTGGAACCGGGCGAAACCAAGGAGTGGGATCTGTCCCTGCTGGGGACACGCAAGGGGGAGCACTGTTGCCGGTTCGAACTGCTGTCGGACGACCAGTCACGCAGCGCTCGCCGACCCGAGCAGCGGGTCTGCGTGAAATTTGTCGAACGCCAGTTCTCGCTGGAAATGATGGGACCCCGGCAGAGGCCGGTGGGCACACAGGCCGAGTTCCTGGTGCTGGTCCGAAACCCGGGTTCCAAAACTCTCCAGGACGTCATTCTGCGGGTCAGTTCCGACAAGGCGATCACTCCCCAGGCCCTGACGGAGGGAGCCCATCAGGGGAATGACGGGGTGACGTGGGATCTGGGATCGCTGGAGCCTGGAGAATCCCGGCAGGTCCAGGTGGAATTCGCCTGCGAACGGGAGGCGCAGCGGGCGGTGGTCCGGGCCGAGATCGAGGCCGAGGGAGTGGCCCTGCAGGCGGAAGAGCGTGTCCTGCGGATTGACGCGGCGACCGGACCGCTGGTGGTCGAATTGCGGGATCAGTCCGAGCCGCTGGTGGTGGGCAACCGGGGGCAACTCGAGTTCTCGGTGAAGAATGTCGGGCTGGAGACGGCACGGCGACTGGCCGTGGGTCTGAAACTGCCGCGTGAGCTGGGAGTGCTGTCGGCCCGGGTGAAGCGAGGTGGCACTGAACTGTCGACGAACTTTTCGGTGCGGGATGAGCGGGTTGAATTTGACCTGATTGATGAACTGGAGCCCGACCATGTGCTGACGGGCGTGCTGGAGGTCGAGGCACTCGATCCGGGCCGGCTGGAATCCTGGCTGGACGTGCGCAGCTCGCTCAACCGTCAACCGGCCACATCGGGTGAATGGACTCTGGTTGAACCCCGTTGAAAAACGGCCAATCGATCCGAGGGCCAAAGATCGCCACAGGGTTCAGAGTCGGATGCCTGTCCTCTCCCGAATGGCACCAGGAAACCTGCTGAGTCAGCCACGATGTCGCGATGTCTGAAGGATGTCCCCGGATCAACCGGTTGGGGGGCCCGTCTGTCCCTCTACCGCCGGCGATTCCAGTTTGGTGAAGTGCTGAGGGAACTCAGCCAGCAGCATGGTGACCTCGTGCGCATTCCGGTGCCGGGTCCCCCCAAGGTGCTGTTGACGCACCCGGACGACATCCAGGAAGTGCTGGCGACCAGGGCGCAGCATTACCAACTGTTTGCCCAGGATCTCATCCGCCAGATGCTTCCCTGGGGGGTCATCGCCATGGAAGGTCAGATCCATGACGAAAATCGTTCCCCCATGCTGCTGTCGATGCGGAAAATCCTTTCGCGAAGGATCCCCGATCTCAGCCAGCAGAAGTGCCAGGAAGCGGTCTCAACATGGCGCGACGGCGAGGTCATCGATCTCTATCGGGTGGCCCGCGAAGTGACCCTGTCAATCTCGGCCTCACTGCTGATCCCCCGACCGGCCCAGGACCTGCTGGCATCCCGGATCGACCACGATGGATTGTTGAAACTGACCGAGATGTCAAATGCCTATCTGCTCTCGCTTCCCCCCTCGTTGCGACGGCTGCTGCTGCTCCCCCACATTCCGCATCTTTTCGATCTGTTGCGGACGAGTCGCCACCTGCGCGCCCAGGTGCGCGGAGTCATTGCCGAGATCCGCTCGCGTGAGTGGCCCCCTCCCGCGGAGGATGCCCTGTCGCTGCTGACCGAGGGGACCGAGGTGGGGGGGCGACTGCCGGAGGAATACCTGCTCGACAACCTGCTGACACTGCTGGTTGCCGGTTTCGAGACATCGGCCAATGTGCTGTCTTGGGCGATGTGGGAAGCCGCCGGGCGGGCGGAGGTCCAGGAGCACATTGCCGCCGAGGCGGCTCACCTGTCGGATGTCTCCACCGAAAATACCGAATGGGTCAACCAGGCTCCGTGGACCGATGCCGTGGTGAGGGAAGCCCTGCGCCTGTATCCCTCGGTCTGGTTCCTGGCCCGGCAGTCGATCTTCGAATGCCGTCTGCACGACCACTTCTTCGACAAGGGAACCGTGTTCTACGTGAGTCCCTGGGTGACCCACCGCGACTCGCGGTGGTTCCCCGAGCCAGACCGGTTCCTGCCGGAACGCTGGATGCAGGCCAGGCCCTCCCCCGGGACCCCGGCCGGAACCAATTCTCCGGGTGCCGACGACGGCCCCGCCCACCGACCTCCGTTTGCGTACTTTCCCTTTGGAGGGGGCAAGCGATTCTGTCTCGGCAAGGCCATATTCGATTATGAGGCGAGCCTGTTGCTGGGAACCGTGTTCCGCGACTGGCGACTCGAACGGGTCGAAGAGTGCCAGCCCAGGCCGAAGTTCCTCGTCACCATGCGCCCCGACCGTCCCGTGCTGGTCCGACTGCGGCGACGTTGAGCAGTCCCCGGATCGAACGTCACAGGTTCCGCAGCGCCTGGATCGGGTCCATGTTGGCGGCCCGCGCGGCGGGGTAGATCCCGAAGATCACCCCCATGGCGGTGGAAATCGAAAATGCCAGGGCGACCGACCACAGACGCACGACCGCCTCGATCCCGGCGAAGTACTGCACCAGCAGCGGGATGCTGATCCCGACCCCGATGCCCAGCAGGCCGCCGACACTGCACAGCACGACCGACTCGGTCAGGAACTGGGCAATGATGTCGGAACGCCGGGCCCCGATGGCACGCCGGATGCCGATCTCCCGCGTCTGCTCGGTCACATTCGCCAGCATGATGTTCATGATCCCGATCCCTCCCACGACCAGTGAGATCCCGGCAATGGAACCGAGCACCAGGTTCCACAGGGACTGCTGTTCTTCAGCCCGCTCCAAAAGTTCGAGCGGCACCTGGATCTCGTAGTCATCCTTCCCGGAGTGGGAGTTTTCCAGCAGCTTGCGGGCCATGTCGGCCGTCGCTCCGACGAGCTCGATCGAACGGGCTCCCAGGATGATCTCGTTGAGCTGGGTCTTCTCGAAGTCCACGCTGCCGGCCGTCCGTACGATCTGCAGTTCGCCAAATCGCCGCCGGGTTGTTTCGAGCGGGACGTAGATCTCCAGGGCCTCGGGATTGCCCCGGGGACTGCGCAGCACCCCCACCACCTTGAACGCCATGGTTCCCAGTTGCAGGTCGCGACCCAGCGGATCTTCGTAGCCGAACAGCTCTGTCGCGGCATCCGCCCCCAGCACGGCGACATTGGCGGCGGCGGTCTGGTCGGTCGTGACAAGGAAACGCCCGCGTCCCATCTTGAGCGGCTTCACCTTCGGATAATCGGGTGTCACCCCCCGGATCCGCGCGTTGCGAACCCGCCTGGCACCATTGTGGGCGTCCTTGCGGACCAGGGAGACCGGGATCACGCGGTCGACCGTCGGCACCGCCTCGCGGAACTGCTTCAGGTCATTGAATTTCAAGCCGTATTCCACGACCCGGCTGACCTTTTGGGCCCCGGCGGTGTTTTCACCCTCGGCGGCCGAAGGGCGGCTGCCCGGCTTGACGCTGCGAACAATGATGTTGGTCGCCCCGAGTTCGCGGATCTGTGCGATCGCCTTCGCCTTCGATCCTTCTCCAATCGCCAGCATTGCGATGACCGAACCGACCCCGAGGATCACACCCAGCAGGGCCAGCCCACTGCGCAGTTTCCGCAGGCGCAGGTTCTTGAACGCGGTCCAGACGGCGACCGACCAGTACGACCACGAGATCATCGCCCGCCTCCCGCCGGGGCCCGCCCCGGGGTCGTGTCAGATCCCTCGCAGGCCGGTTCCCGGTTGTCGGCCCAGCGGCACTCAGGCGCCGGGGAAACCGTGGCTCGGGTCGGCATCATGAATCGCCTGCGGATTCAGGACCACGCGGTCTTCGGTCTGCAGTCCTTCCAGGACCTCGACCTGGGCATTGTTGGAAGCCCCCAGTTTGAGGGGGCGGCGGACCACCCCTTCGGGGGTCGAGACATAGCACCAGGTGCTGTCTTCTTCCTGAAGGATGGCCTGGACGGGGAGCGTGAGCACTTCATCCAGCCGACGGACGTGAATGTCGGCGATCGCCGTCATGCCGGGCTTCAGCGAGGTCACGTCTTCATCGATGGTGACCACCACGTCGTAGACCTTGACGTCGGAACTGAGACTGCTGTCCTGGGTGGGGAGCACTGCCACCGAGGCGACCGAGCCCCGGTAAGAAACATCGGGGAAGGCGTCGATCCGGATGGTGGCCGGCAGTCCCACCCGCACCTGGTCGACGACCGATTCGTGGATGCCCAGTTTCACCTGCATCCGGGTGAGGTCGGGCAGGGAGAGGATCTTCGCCCGTTCGGTGACCAGCTCTCCCTCGGCCACAAGCCGGCCCCAGGGGGTCCGGTCGGGCGAGTGGGCCACGAGGCCATCATGGGGGGCCAGGACCTTGCTCTTGGCGAGTTGGTCTTTGAACCGCTGCAGTTTTTCTTCTTCGGTGGCGAAGGCCCGGTCGGCCGCAGTCTTGGCCGCACCCGTCTGGGCGAGCAGAGCCTCGTTGTCGCGTTCGACCTGCGAGAGGGCACGCTCGGCGGTGGAGATCGTTCCCGTCAGTTCCAGCACCTTCATCGGGTACTCGTACTGCTTCAGCTTCTGGCGGTTGGCCTCGGCTGTTCCCAGGGCATTGGTCGAACGGACCAGGGCGAAATCGGCCGAGAGATGCTCGTGCATCGCCTGGTCGAGGTCTCCCTTGCCGCGATAACCGAGCTTGAAGAGGGTCTCCACGCCATGCTTGCGGGCGGCCTTCATCTTGAGGGCGGCCTGGGCTTCCTTGATCTGGTTCTTCGCTTCCTGGATTTTCGATTCGAGGTCATTCAGGGCGATCTTGTAGGTGCCCCCCGATTCGTCCTCGTACATCTTGAGGGCCAGCTTGGCCATCTCGACCTTCAACCGGGCGGCGGCCAGGTTGGTCTCGTTCTGGGTCTTCTGGTTCTCCAGCCGGACGGTCGCCTGGATCTGGGCGGCCCGCGACTGCTCGAACAGCACTGTCTGCGCGTTGACCCGGTCCTTCAGGGGGGCCGAGTCGAATTCCACCAGCAGGTCTCCCTCCTTGACCGCCGTTCCATTGGGAACGAGCCACAGGATGCGGGTTCCCGACTGCCCCGGAACCGTTTCCAGATCGCACTGAATGCGGGTTTCCTTCTGGCTCGACAGGGTTCCCCGCTCGGTGATGGTGATCGGGAGCGACTGACGCTGCACAGTGTGCAGAACCAGTTTCTCTGTCGTTTCGTACTGGTGGGTCGGAGCGGAGGCTCCCCCGAAGCCATGCTGCTTCCAGGACCAACCGGCCCCGGCCAGCAGGGCCCCGGCGACCGAGGCGACCAGCAGGCGGCGACCGCGCAGCAAACCGCGACCTGCCGCTTGCGTCACCGCAGGCCCCTCCGAAACTTTCGTCGGAGGAACCGGGGGGCAAACCGGGGTCTCAACACGGGCGCGACGACCCAGATCGGTCGACTGCGGATGAAAAATCAATGTGCTCATGGGCAGGACTCCTGTCTCTGCGACCTCCCTCAGACCGGATTGCATTCGCCTTCCGCCCCAGTGGGCCGGTCAGGCGTCGTTCAGTCAGTCCCGACGACAATCAACCGCACCGAAGTGCGGTCCCACAGGACCGACGTTCGGGCAGAACCGACGGCTGGGGAAGCCGGTGGTTTGTCGCAGGAATGGGAGTTCGAGGTTCTCAGGAAGGCAGATTCCGTTCGCAACACGACAGGCCAGCGGGAGGGAAAAGTCTGTCACCGAGGCTTCGAGTGAAGCCGGAGAGCAGGGACTGGCAGGGGGAATGAGTCGTGAGTGAGCGCTCGGGATCGGGTTGGTTGTGTTGGGAGGGACGGTAGTTCAAACAAGCAACTGACCGGAAGGTCAATTCTACCCGGGAGTCAACCGCTGCAAAAGCCCCTGTGTTCAACTTCTGAACACTCGGCTTCTGGTTGGCAGAATCAGAAGTCGCTTTGCAACGATTGGGAAGGCCGGCCAGTTCAAGATGATCTCAAACCACCGGGGCTTCCCTGGCAAGACCGACAGCAGTCGATCTCAAGGATGCCAACACCATCCCCTTCGATCGGCATTCGCCTCCCGGAATCTGGGCCCAAACAACTGTCAGATCAAAGAATTTGCATTTGATGACGGGGGGCGATTTATCGGATCAGAAGAATGGGCATTTTGAGCGATTTGTGAAATGGAAGTGGTCTGGTGTATCTGTCGTCAGGAACTCAGCTTCCAAAGGATGGGACAAACAACGGAAGGACCATGCGGCGTCTCGTTCTCATCGCCTTACCCTGGTCCTCAATCTGAAAGCGGTCACCTCAAAACCGGCTACCCCGGGGCAGCCGCCCCGAAACCAGCCAGCGGATTTCTGTGAACAAGGGCTGCTGGCTGGGAGTGTCAGTTCTGATTGAGGCACCTGCTGCCGACAGAACTGGGGAACCCCTCTTCCCCCGATCCAGAGACCGACAGGCCTGGAACTGATAATGCCGCTGTTCCCCGACCCCGTCCCCAGCGAACCTTCGATTCGCTCCTTCCCCGGGCCGATCAGCCGGTCTCGTTCAAATGTGCTCGTTCAACTGGGCCCGATCAACCCAGTCGGCCGAATTGCCGGTCGAGTTCCGCCCGGCTGAGGGTCAGCGCGGTGGGCCGACCATGCGGGCAGTGATGGGCATCGTCAATGAGATGCCGTTGGGCCAGCAGGCTGTCGATCTCGTCGGAGGTCAGCCGTTGCCCGGCCTTGACCGCTCCCTTGCACGACATCATGTGCAGCAGACTGTCGAGCATGTCCCGGCGGGAAGGATCACGCCCGGTCTCGAGGATCTGTTCCGCAAGGTCTTTCAGCAGCACGGCCGGATCGAGGCGGCGCAGCATCACTGGAAACGACGTCACCAGCAGCGTGTTCCCGCCGAAGTCCTGCAGTTTCAGGCCGAAACCGGCAAGCAGTTCCAGGTGCTCCAGCAGGGCCGCCACCTGGGCGGGGGGGAGTTCCACGGGCAACGGCACGAGCAGTCGCTGCGACTCCACCGATCCCGCCAGCACCCGCTTGCGCAGGTGCTCATACAAGATCCGTTCATGCAACGCATGCTGGTCAATCACGGTGAGTCCGTCCCCGGTTTCCAGCACCAGGTACGAGTCATGCACCTGCATCGCCCGCACATGGTCGGGCAGGGTGGGGACCTGGCGGCGGAAAGTCTCGGCGGCCGCCTGGGCCGCCCCATCGACTGGCGGACTGATCGCCGCTGCTTCCCCTCCCTCGAGAGGTTGTTCCAGCCGGTCGGTATCGTCCTGCCGTTCGTCACCGGGGTTCTGGGAGAGGACCTCGCCGGGTGACACCCCGGGCGCGGAGGATTCGGTTTCGCGGAACGGGCGCGAAAACTCGGCGGGGCTCGGCCATTGAGTCGAACTGCGGCCCGATCCGGAAGGCGTTGAGGCCTGTCCAGACCAGCTCCCGGGGTTGTTTCGCCCGCTCTCTGCGGCAAACCCCGCACTTCCGGGATGGGAATGGTCGCTGGGGAAACTCCCCGGCACGGTCGCCGAGGCAGTGGAAGGGTTTTCCGTCGGAAGGTGATCGGTTCCGATTTCCGGCAATGGGAGATCGGTGGGGGGAGGACCGCCGGGATCCTGCCACAGGGTGGTCTGCTGTTTGACCCAGTCGACGAGGGTCTTGGCCGCTTCCTCCTGCTGCCCGGGATCCACGGTGCGGGGTTTCACCGGTTCGAGCTTGACCCCACCCGGTCCCACCGAGAGTGAGCTGTTGAGATCCATCCCGAGAAACCGGTTGCGGATGGTCGACAGCACCAGCCGGTAGAGCGTCTGGCTGTCGCGGAAGCGGACCTCGGCCTTGGTGGGGTGGACGTTTACGTCCACCGTTTCCGGAGGTGTCTCCAGGAACAGGAAGGTGATCGGGTTGCGTCCGACCATCAGCAATCCGCGATAGGCCTCGGTGAGGGCGTGCTGCAGTGAGCGGTCCTGGATCCAGCGGCCATTGAGGAACAGGTATTGCCCCTTGCGGGTCGACCGGCTTTCGGACGGATGACCAATAAAACCCCACAGCCGCGAACCACGGAACTCCGCCTCCACGGGAATGAGTTGCCGGGCGAGTTCTTCCCCAAAAAACAGCTCGATTCGTTCGAGCAGGTTGCTGGTCGCGGGGAGTTCATAGACGGTCCGCTCGTTGTGCCGCAGCACCAGGTGCACCCGGGGATTCGCGAGGGCGATGCGGGTGAACTGTTCACTGACGTGCCCGAACTCGGTCGCCGCCTGGCGGAGAAACTTCCGGCGGACCGGCAGATTGCAGAAGAGGTCGCGGACCTCGATGGTGGTGCCGACAGGACAACCGACCGAGACAATTGGACCGACGTCCCCCGCATCGACGGTGATTTCGCACCCGGTGGCGAACTCTTCCTGCCGGCTGCGCAGGCGGAACCGGCTGACCTCGGCAATCGAGGCGAGGGCCTCACCACGGAAGCCCATCGTCTGCACATGGAACAGGTCATCCGCACTGCGCAGCTTGCTCGTGGCGTGGGTGGCGATGGCCAGGGGCAGATCGTCGGGGTGAATTCCCTCACCGTTGTCGACCAGGCGGATGAGTTCCGTGCCGCCGGCCACCACGTCGATCTCAACGCGGGTGGCGAGTGCGTCGATGCTGTTTTCGAGCAATTCCTTCAGCACGCTGGCCGGACGCTCAATCACCTCGCCGGCGGCGATCTTGTTGACGACGTGGTGATCGAGTTGCTGGATGCGGGGCATGGGGAACGGTCAGGGCGGCGGCTGGCCTGGAAGTGCTCTGGGCAGACCCAAAGACTACACAGTTGATGGGGGAAGCGGGAGTTGGCTGACCGGAGGTCTCCTCACAGTCGCGGCTGTACCAGCCTGCCGTCGCTGACCTGGTCTCCCGGGTGGATGATGACGGTGTCTCCCTGGGCGAGGCCGTCCAGCACTTCGGCGAACCGTCCATTCTGGTGGCCGATCTGGACGACCGTTTCGACAGCCCGGCCATCGGTGACGCGGTAGACCGCCCATGAGTCCCCCCGGCGAAACAGTGCGCTCATGGGGACCTGAAGAACGTCGTCCCCTTCCCAGACCGAGATCTTCGCCTCGACCCGGAACTGGTCCCCCAGGGTCCGGGGAACCTGCGTCCGGTCGGGAAAGTCGACGATCACATTGACCCGTTGCTCTTCGACCCCGAGAGCCGAGATCTTGAGGAACCCCGACGGTTCCACCAGGCGCACCTGCCCCTCCAGCGGGCCATCACCACCCCACTGTTCCAGCGAAACCCGGGCCCCCGGCTGGATCTTGACCGCATCGGCCGAGAGCACATCGACCTCCACCTCCAGATCGCTCGGGTCCCCCAGCTCGAGCAGGTTCTGGCCCGGTGCCACGACCGCCTCGCTTTCCTGCATCACCCGCAGCACATGCAACTCCCCGCCGGCGACTGTGGCCGGGGGGACCCGCAGCGTAAACAGAAACTCGCCGTCGGGCATGTCGCTCGCGGCGCGGGGATTGGTGCGCAGCAGGGCAGCCTCGGCCTGTTCCAACTCGTACTCGCTGATTTCCTTGCTGTGGCGGGCCGAGCGGAATTCCTCGACCTGCGTCCGCTGCTGCATCACTTTCAGCTCGTAATCGGTGGGGGAGATCGCCTTCTTGCGAAACAGCTCGACGGCCCGGGCGTATTCCGATTCGGCATGGTCCAGTGCCAGCCGGGCCGCTTCGAGAGCCGAGCTCGCCCGCTCGACCGCGCTGCGGGCCCCCTTCACCCGCGCCTCGGCCTGCGCGACGGCCCGCGGATCGAGCAGGGCGGGGTCGGAGGGTTCAATGGTCGTCAGCACATCGCCCGATTTGACCTTCGCTCCGGGCTTCAGACGGATCCGCCCCAGCTTCCCCGAGAGGGGGGCCGAGACCACGTAGCGGCCCCGAATGCGGGTCCGGCCGTCTTCATCGACCGTCACCTTCAACGGGCCGCGGGTCACGGGCGAAAGGTCCACCAGCACCGGCTTGGGGAGGAAGGAATACAGCAGCCCCCCCGCCAGTCCCCCCAGCAGCAAAAGTCCCAGGAATCTCTTGATCCAACGCTTCAGCACGATGGGACTACTCCCGAGTCTTGAGAACGGCAATCAGGTCGAGCCGGTCGAGTTTCCGCCGGACCACCAGCCCCGAGATCACGGCCGATACGAGCACCATCAGCACCGAGACGCCGATCGTGCGCGGGGCCAGCACGAACGGAATGCGGTACATCTCGGAATCGAGGAAGTAGCAGACCAGCCGGGCGAGACCAAGCCCCGCAGCAATCCCGAGGGGGATCGCCGCCAGGGTCAGGACCGCCAGTTCCCCCAGCAGGATGAAGCTGATCTCCCCCCGCGTCAGTCCCAGCACCCGCAGGCTGGCCAGCTCGCGCCCCCGTTCCGAGAGGGCGATGCGGGCGGTGTTGTAGACGACTCCGAACGCGATGATGCAGGCGAAGATCACGTTGAAGTACTGCATCTGCAGCATGTTGTCCATGACGGTGTGCCGAAAGTTCTCGATCGCAATCCGCTTGATCGAGACCGCCGCCGCCCCCGGCATCTGCTTGATCTGGTCGTACATCTGCTTTTCGTAGCGCGGGTCGAAGGCGACATTCACATCCGAGAACGAGTTCCCCTCGCGCATCAGCCGGTTGAGAGCCTGCAGGTTCATGTAGGCAAACGTCCCGAGGTTCTCGCTGATCAGCTCCCGCACCGGGACATGCACCGTCTGCCGGGTTCCCTGCAGGAACTGGATCGTCAGCAGGTCGCCCGGCCTGACGTTGAGCACCTGGGCGAGCTTGGCGTTGATCACCAGCCCCTCGTCGGGCATGGGGACAGTGCGCCCCTGCTCGTCGATCAGGTTGGACATCGTCGAATCGGCCGGAAGTCCCTGGATCAGCGTCCGCCGTTCGATCGAGCCCGAATGGATGCGGGCCAGCACCATTTTCCGGGGCTCAACCTTCAGGACCCCCGGCAAATGCTCCAGCTCGTGCATGGCACGCCACGACGCGCTCTCGTACAGGTTGATCCGCAGGTGCTGCCGTTCGACCACGTCGAACTGCACCTGCACCAGGTGCCCCAGGGAGTCGGCGGGAAACCGGCCGAGCAACTGCACGGCGACCGCCACCGCCAGACCGGCAATCGACAGCAGCGACTTGACCGGGCGTCGTTCGATGTGCCGGATGATCATTCGCGCGGGTTGCGAGAACCAGCTGGCAAACCCGATTCGCTCGACCAGCGTGGGACGGTACGACGCAGGGGGCTCGGGGCGCATCGCCTCGGCGGGCGGGAGCTTCACCGCCCGGCGGATGACGTTCAGCGTCCCCACCCCTGCCGCAAACAGGCTCACCAGGAATGACAGGGCGATCACCCAGGCGGGCAGCGAGAACAGCAGCAGCGGGAACTTGTAGAAGCTGGCGTAGAGATCGGTCATCCGCCGGCCCAGGACGCTTCCCCCGGCACAACCCAGCAGCACGCCGACCACCACCACCCCCAGCACCAGCTTGAAGAAGTGCAGGCCGACCTCGAAATTGCTGTAGCCGAAGGCCTTCAGCACGGCGATCTGGTCGCGCTGCAGGGCGATGATTCTTGACAGTACGACGTTCAGCAGGAATGCCGCCACCGAGAGAAACAGCGACGGGACGATGGTTCCCATCCGCTCGAGTTGCTTGATTTCGTCCGAGACAAACCGGTTGGAGATCTGGTCGCGGCGATTGTGCGCCCCCAGTCCGCCATACGGCTCGAGCAGGCGGTCGAGATCTTCGATGACACTTGCCTCGTCGGCTCCATGCATCAGGTCGAGGGCGACATCGTTGAATGACCCCTCCATGTCGAACGCCGCCTCCAGGGCCTTTTCCTCCATCCACATGATGGCGTAGCGGCCGTCGTCGGGGACCAGTGAACCGAGGCGGATGATGTAGATGTACTCGGGAGACAGGACGGTCCCGACGATGCGCAGTTCCTTCTTCCGGCCATTGATGATTGCGGTGAGGGTGTCGCCCGGGCGATAGCCGCGGGCCTCGGCAAACCCCGCCGCGACCAGCACCTCGTTGTCGCGCCCGGGCTCGATGAACCGGCCGGTGCGCAGGTGGAGACGGTTGAGTTCCCCCGGGCTGCGGGCGGGAATCGAGATCAGCTTGCCGACCGCCGGGTCGTCGATGGCGGGAATGTCGAGCAGCACCTCGCGCACGACACGTGTCTGCACACCGGCGACACCGGGGATCTCGGCAATCCGGGGGACGAGAGTCGACGGGGCGCGCTTGAGATTGGCGAAGACGTGGGTGAAGCCGTAGCGCTCGTAATAGGCCGCCTGGGTGGTGCGCAGCGCCTGCATGGCGGTGAGGGCCATCACGAAGGCCGCGACGCCGCACGCAATGACCGACATGATTGCCGCCACCTGGCCCCGGGTGTGCCAGGTGTCGCGCAGGAGCTTGCGGTCGATCGCCGAGATTCGCCAGGGAATCACCAGGTCAACTCCGAGGGTTGGCGCTTGTGGTCATTGACGGTGATGTGGTGAATGCGGCCATCGGCGACCGAGACGATGCGGTCGGCCATTCCCGCGATCGCCGCGTTGTGGGTGATGACGGCGGTCGTGGTGCCGAGTTCGCGGTTGACCCGCTCGATGGCGTCCAGCACGAGGATGCCGGTTTCGATGTCGAGGGCTCCGGTCGGCTCATCACACAGCAGCACATCGGGCCGCTTTGAGATGGCCCGGGCGATGGCGACGCGCTGCTGTTCCCCCCCCGAGAGCTGCGCGGGGAAGTGATCGAGCCGGTGCCCCATGCCCACGAGCTTGAGTGCCTCGTCGGGGGCCATGGGGTGCTCGGCGATCTCGGTCACCAGGGCGACATTCTCGCGGGCGGTGAGGCTGGGGATGAGGTTGTAGAACTGGAACACAAAGCCGACGTGCGTCCGTCGATACCCGGTCAGGTTGCGGTCGTCGTCCTTCGTCAGGTCATGATCGCGGTAACGGACGGTCCCCGCGCTGGGGACATCCAGCCCCCCGAGAATGTTCAGCAGGGTCGACTTGCCACTCCCCGAGGGGCCGAGCAGTACGACGAATTCCCCCTCGTAGAGGTCGAGATCGACCCCCCGCAATGCCTGCACCTCGACCTCTCCCATGCGGTAGATCTTGGTGATCCCGCGGGCTTCAAACACTGCCTTCCTGGCAGGCGACGCGCTGGCAGATGAGGAACCGGGAACAGTCGACACGGGGGAGGCGTTTGCAGTCGGGAGTTGGGGAGAGGGGAATCCTGCGGTGAACGACCCCCGCTGGAACAGCCAGGCAGTCGCGAACGAGCCAGGGAGGAATGGCCGCAGATCTGCGGCGACGACAGCAAATCATAGGATACCATTCCCCCGGGGTGACCGGCACGGAACTCGCAGGTCCGATTTCGTGAGTGAAAGCCTGGCGGAACGGGTGCTGCTCAAGGGGGAGAGACAGGGGTAGATTGGCCGGTTGTGGAGGGCAGGTTAGTCCAATGCCGGCGTGGGACGGTTGGGGTGGGGGAGTCCAAAGAAATCGACTCGGAGCGTCGATCGACTCTCCGAGTCGATGTCATTCGGCTTTCCAATGCGCACGGTCATTGGCCGGAGGTTGACGGAGCGAGGGACAACCGCGGTGGCTGCGCAGGATTGGTTGTGCTGGCGGGTGAATTCCAGAGACGTCACGGTCCTCCCTCGCAGGGGGGGAACTGGTGCCGCGCACCCTGCTTGAACCGGCGCTGCTCAAGGCGGAGAGACAGGGGTAGATTGGCTTGTTGTGGAGGGCAGGTTAGTCCAACGCCGGCGTGGGACAGTTGAGGTGGGGGAGTCCAAAGACATCGACTCGGAGCGTCGATCGACTCTCCGAGTCGATGTCATTCGGCAGTCCACTGCACACGGTCATTGGCCGGCGGTTGACGGAGCGAGGGACAACCGCGGTGACTGCGGTGGATTGGTCGTGCTGGCGGGTGAAGTCCAGAGACGTGCCGGTCCTCCCCGCGAGGGGGGAACTTCTGCTGCGCACCTGAGACCTCGCCCTGGAGCGGCTCCAGGGGGGCGAAATCCGATGGCCGTGCGATAAGCTGTGGGTGGCGTTGTGAGCCGGAGACGCCGTCCGAACCGAAGGCCCCGTGAGTTCTGCATGACCCTGCCCGTGTTCCCCGATCCGCTTCCGATTGTCAGTCCCGTGCCGTCGGCGGACCAGTTCGAGCGCGCCTGTGGTGACTGCACCGCCTGCTGCCTGTTGCTGGCAGTGGTCGAACTCAACAAGCCCATGCGGTTCGCCTGCGATCACCAGGGGCAGGGGGGCTGTCGGATCTATCCCGAACGCCCCCCCACGTGCCGGGAGTTTGACTGCGGCTGGCGGCGGGGAGAGGTGCCGACGGGAGATGACTGGCGTCCCGACCGGCGGGGGGTGATGCATGTCGGCTGGACTGAGCAGCCGGGGGGCCAACGGCGCGACTACCTGTTCGAACTCTGGCCCGGGGCTCTGTCTGATCCGGCAGTCGTCGCCTGGCTGCAGGGACACACCCGAACGTCCGAGATCACCTTGTCTTACCGCAATGGCACCTGGCAGACACTGGTTCCCGACGGGACCGACACCATGCCCGGCTGATCTGTGCCCGGGGTGGGGTGACGCCGGTCTCACCCGACCGCGTTCCGCTGCCGGGACGATGCGATTCCCCAACCGAGCAGCAGACACAGCAGCCCCATGAACCAGCGCGCCTGGGGAGTGGCGAACACGACCGCCGCCTGGAACCAGAGGAAGGCGAGGTAGACCTCCCCCGCCCGGCGCCAGGCTGCCGGGGGAGGTTCCGTTGCTTGGATCGAGGGACGAGCAGGCCAGGGACAGAGGCAATCGACCGTCCAGGCGACCAGGGCAACCAGGTTCCAGAGAACCCCGCTGCCGGTGTTGATCCCGGTGACGCGGGTGGTGACTTCGGCCGTATGTTGCCAGACCTGTTGCCAACTGCCCCCATGGACCAGCCACCACGACCCGGCGACGTGCAGCCAGAGCAGCAGGCAACCAAGCCGCCAGGCGAGCGGGCCAAGGTACGGGGCGCGGGCCAGCCAGGCCAACGCTCCGGAGGGGCGACCCCAGCGGGCGGCGAGCCCCACGGCAAACGCGAGCGCCGCGACCCGGGGGAGCAGGTGAGTGACAAACAGCAGCAACATGGCAGACAGGAATCCCGGGACCAGAGACGACACTTGCAGACCAGCGGGGAAAGTTCAAGAATCGACGGTCAGGAAACTGTCGTCCCGGATCGCCGCCCGGCGTGTGCGGCAGTCTCCCGCGAACCACGATCCCGGGTCGCATCCCGGTGCGGCATTTCTTCCTTTTTTGGCCAGGCCCCGGTCTGGCGGGCCTCCCGCGACATGAATCACCACGACCTGCTGCGTGAACTGCAACTGAAGAACAATTCGAAGATCGTGCTGCTGGTGGCCGACGGGTTGGGAGGGCTGCCGATCACCCCCGGAGGCCAGACCGAACTCGAAACCGCCAGGACGCCCAACCTTGACGCCCTCGCCACCCGCGGAGTGCTGGGGCTCAGCACCCCGGTGTTGCCCGGCATCACCCCCGGCAGCGGGCCCGGTCACCTCGGGCTGTTTGGTTACGATCCTCTCGAATTTCGCATTGGGCGCGGTGTGCTGGAAGCGCTCGGCATCGACTTCGACCTCGGTCCCGACGATGTCGCCATCCGTGGCAACTTCTGCACGCTCGACGCCTCGGGAAAAATCACCGACCGCCGGGCGGGACGCATTGCCAGCGAGATTGGCAAGAAACTCTGCGAGAAACTCGACAAGATCCAGATTCCTGGCGTGGAGATCTTCGTGCGGCCGGTGAAGGAATACCGGCTGGTGATTGTGATTCGTGGGAAGGGACTCGGCGGCGCGGTGAACGACACCGATCCCCAGAAAACCGGCGTGGCTCCCCTCGAACCGCAGGGACGCGACGCCGCCTCGCAGAAGACGGCCGAGATCGCGAAGCAGTTCCTGGCCAAGGCGAAGGAAGTACTGAAGGACGACCACCCGGCCAACTTCTTCACCCTGCGTGGCATCGACAAGCGTCCGGCGATTCCCACCTTCGAAGAGGTGTATGGAATGAAGGCGGGAGCGGTTGCGGTCTATCCGATGTACCGCGGGCTGGCCCGCCTGGTGAGCATGGACGTGCTTGACGCCGGCCAGACCCTGGCCGACCAGTGCGCCCGCCTCGAACAGGCCTGGAACGACTACGACTTCTTCTTCATGCACTACAAGTACACCGATTCGACTGGCGAAGACGGAAACTTCCCCGCCAAGGTCGAGCGGATCGAGCAGCTCGATGCCGTACTGCCGCGGATCACCGCGCTCAAGCCCGACGTGCTGATCGTGACGGGAGACCACAGCACTCCCAGCAAGATGAAGTCGCACAGCTGGCACCCGGTCCCCACGCTGCTGGTCGCCGACAACTGCCGGCCCGATGCCTGCACGAAATTCGGCGAAGCCACGTGCCTCCAGGGGGGCCTCGGCCAGTTCCAGGCGAAGTACCTGATGACCCTGGCGATGGCGCACGCCGGTCGGCTGGAAAAGTACGGGGCGTAACCCGCCCGTCGACCAAGTGGCACCACGGTTTCGACCGCTGCCGCGAGATTTTCGCGGCAGCGGTTTTTTGATGCCTCTGTCCTCGCAGGCGGAGACTGGGGGACACGGTTGCACAAGACGGCCTCACGCCATCAACGGGCGCGTTGGTCTCAATCAAACGGCCCGATGGGCCCCGCTCTTGCCATAGGCGGGCGCTGCGGGCCCCCGTTGCGGACGGGACTGCAGCCGACCTGTCTACGAGCGATCGCGCGGTTTGGTCATCATCCGCAGCAGGTAGGGAATGATGTCGGTCACCTGCTTGGCCGAGGTGAACCGCAGGATCATGCCGTTCTTGACGTGGTCGAGGGTGAGTGGCCCGGGCTTCCCGGCCACTTCCGGAGGCAATGGCCGGATGTTGCCGGCGAGTGGTCGCCACTCCAGGTCGACCCCCTCGGGCCGCTTCGTATGAACCGAGACCGTTCCCCGGTCCTGCAGGACCATGCGGGCGCACTCGGGAGAGTCGAACAACCAGTTCTCGTCGGGAAACGCCTGTTCCACCGCGTCCAGCAGCAGCACCACAACGTCGGTTGGCCAGGCGATGGTCGCGTCCGGCGGAAACCCCCTGCGCTTTTCGTGCCAACTGCGTCCCAGCTTCTTCCAGGGAGTCTCGTCGGCAAGCTTGCCGGGAGCTGTTCCGGTTTTCGCGGCTGTGCCTGGAGCAGGCCGCCCGGACGATCCATCGGTGGAAGATCCTTCTGCGGACGAGGCCGATCGTGCCGTGGTCTTGCGTGCGGAGCGTGGGGCGGGGGGCTTCTCTCCCCGGGCAGCCGGGCCCTGCGCCTTCTGACCCGAGTAGACTTCGAGTCCCTTCTGCAGGAACTGGCGGAAGGCGGGGGTGTCGATCTCCCGCAGCCAGTGGACCGAGATCTCAATCTCCTGCCAGCCCACTTCGAGGCGCTTCACCTGAACGCGGTCGGCCCGTCCATAGACCGGCACTTCGTCGATGTCATCGAATGATGTCAGCGCGAGTTCGTTCGCCAGTCGGTCCTGCCGGAACGGTGCCCCGGGGACCCGGAACTTCAGCTTGAGAATCCATTCGTCGCCGGTCATCGCATGCAGGAACCAGTGCTTGCGCGACTCGGCCCCGCGCACGTCGACAATGCTCCGTTCCGACCAGTTGATCACAAAGGCCCCGTGCGCCTCGATCTGCCGGATCACCGCCTCGAGGGCCGGCCCTTCCCATCGGCAGGGAGTCCCCACGTGCGTGAGCCGGGTTTCCAGATGCCAGCGTCGGCCATCGGTCTGCCACGGCATGCGGGTGCTCTTCCCCACCTCGTCGATCTCGAGGTCCCCCTGCTTCTTGCGGCTGACCGCCCGGGCATCAAACAGTTCCAGTTCGGCCCGCTGGTCGCGCTGCAGCAGGGGGGCCAGCAGTTCGCCGGTGTAGGTGTGCCGGGGCCACAGCCCGGTGTCCGCGACCTCTTCCGGGGTCCCCTCGGCCACAACCCAGCCCCCGTCGGCCCCAGCCTCGGGTCCGATGTCGACAATCCAGTCGGCGGTCTTGATGACGTC
>DNUF01000192.1:0-27079 GCA_003508595.1 Planctomycetaceae bacterium | reverse complement strand
TCGGCGGTCTTGATGACGTCGAGATTGTGCTCGATGACCACCACGGTGTTTCCCAGTTCCACGAGGCTGTGCAGCACCTTCAGCAGCTTGCGGATGTCGTCGAAGTGCAGCCCGGTGGTCGGCTCATCGAGGATGTACAGCGTGCGCCCCGTCTGTGGCCGGGCGAGTTCCGAGGCGAGCTTGACCCGCTGTGCCTCGCCCCCCGAGAGTGTCGCCGCCGACTGACCGAGCGTGAGGTAATCGAGCCCCACGGCACAGAGCGTCGAGAGAATCGCGCGAATCTTGGGAATATTGGCGAAGAGTTCGGCCGCCTGGCCAATCGACATCTCCAGCACGTCGGCAATCGAGTTGCCGTGGTAGGTCACCGCCAGGGTCTCGGCATTGAACCGCTTGCCGCGGCAATCGTCGCAGGTGACCCAGACATCGGGCAGGAAGTGCATCTCGATCTTCTTCTGCCCGTTCCCCTCGCACGCCTCACACCGGCCGCCGGGGCGATTGAAGCTGAACCGCGCCGGGCGGAACCCGCGGACCTTCGCCTCGGGCAGCCGGGCGAAGAGCTCGCGGATCAGGTCGAACACCCCGGTGTATGTCGCGGGATTCGAAGCGGGGGTGGTTCCCAGCGGCTGCTGGTCAACGGTGATCACCTTGTTGATCCGGTTGAGTCCCTTGAGCTCGCGGTGCTTCCCGGGGGTTTCCCGCGAACCATGCAGCCGCCGCGACACGACGCGGGCCAGGGTGTCTTCGATCAGCGAACTCTTGCCAGACCCCGAGACGCCCGTTACGCAGGTGAGTGTCCCCAGCGGAATCCGCAGGTCGATGTCGTGCAGGTTGTGGTGCGTGCAGCCGAGCAGCTCGAGCCAGCCCGCACCCGGAGTCGACGATTCACCCGGAATCAACCCCACGTCCAGCCGGCGTTCGGCCGGGATGGGAATCTGCTCGCGCCCCGCGAGGAACTTTCCGGTCAGTGACGACGTCGATTTCTTCAGCTCGCGCGGTGTTCCCTGACCGACGATCGTCCCGCCGAACCGACCGGCACCGGGACCGAAGTCATACAGCCGGTCGGCCGCGTCCAGCACCTCGCGGTCATGCTCGACCAGCACCACGGTGTTCCCCAGGTCACGCAATTGATGCAGCGCCTTCAAGAGGCGGCCGTTGTCGCGCGGGTGCAGCCCGATCGTCGGCTCATCGAGCACGTAGAGCACACCGGTCAGCGACCGGCCCACCTGGCCAGCCAGGCGAATGCGCTGACTTTCTCCCCCCGAGAGCGTCGGCATCGTCCGCGAGAGCGTGAGGTAATGCAGCCCGACGTCGACCAGGAAGCCAAGGCGGCCGGTGACTTCGCGCAACAGGTCCCCGGCAATCTTTTTCTCGGCTGGCTTCAGCCTGATTCCCTTCAGGTAGTCGAGGCAGTCCCCAAGGGGCAGCTCGCACACCTCCTGGAGGGTCCGACCGGCGAACCGGACCGCGGCCGCGTCGGGACGCAGCCGGCTTCCCTGGCAGCCCGGGCAGGGGACCTCGCCCACGTGCTGCTGCAGCCGGTGCGCAAACTGGAACGAAATCCGGCTGAGATCCTCCAGTACCGGATAGAGCCCCTTGTACTGCACGGCAAATCCCGGTTCCGACGGTTTCGTCTCGCCCGACTTGCCGGTCCCGGGCGTGGTCCCGGGAGGGACGTCGATCCAGCGATCGCCGGTGCCAAACAGCACGATCCGCTTGTGCCGGGCGTCAAGCCGTTCAAACGGAACATCCACGGGCACATTCATCGTGCGGGCCACCGCCATCAGCAACCGCGAAAACAGCCGGTTCGTCCGCGGATCGGGCCAGGCGGTCACCACTCCGTCGGCCAGCGTGCGGTGCGGCTCTCCCACGAGTGCCGACAGATCGGTCCCCTGCTGCGTCCCGAGGCCCTCGCACGTCCCGCACCAGCCGAGCATGCTGTTGAACGAGAAGTTGTTGGGGGAGAGATCTTCGAAGCTCTGTCCGCAGCGGTGACACGCGCGATGCAGGCTGTAGGTGTCTACCTGCCAGTCGGTCTCGGGACGCTGGTCATCGATGAGGGCGGTTTTCAACACTCCGCGACCCAGGTCCAGCCCCTTCTCAACCGACTCGGCGAGCCGCTTTCTCATCCCCGGTCCGAGCGTGATCCGGTCGATCACGATCTCCACCTGGTGCCTGCTGCGACGGTCGAGGTCGGGGACCTCGTCGAGGGTGGTCGTTTCACCATTCACCCGCACCCGTCGCCAGCCTTGCCCGCGCAGGCGTTCCCACAGCCGGTCGTACGAATCTCCCACGGGCACCTCCTGCGGTGCCAGGATCAACAGTCGGCTCTGCGCGGGGCGCGCCAGCAGCTGGTCGATCACCTGGTCGGTGGTCTGGGTCGCGACCGGCAGATCGCACTGCGGGCAGAATGGCTGACCGAGGCGGGCGAACAGGATCCGCAGGTAGTCATAGATCTCGGTGACCGTTCCCACCGTCGAACGGGGGGTGTTCCCCACCGTCTTCTGCTCGATCGCAATGGCGGGGGAGAGACCGCTGACATGTTCCACCCGCGGCTTGGGCATCTGCCCGAGGAACTGCCGGGCGTATGCCGAGAGGGACTCGACATACCGTCGCTGTCCCTCGGCATACAGCGTGTCCATCGCCAGCGAACTCTTCCCCGATCCGCTCGGGCCGCAGAAGACACTCATCTGGTGCCGGGGGAGTTCGAGATCGACATTCTGCAGGTTGTGCTGGCTGGCTCCCTGCACGACGATCGGCCGCGAGACATCGAACGGAGCCGGCCGCCGCCCCTGCGTGGGAGAGTGACTGGGGGCCCTGCCGGTGCGGATGCCGGGCTTCGCCCGCTCGGCATCGGTCTGCAACACCTTCTGCAAGGCCCGCCCGGTGTGAGACACGGCGCATTCGGCGATCGTCTCGGGAATCCCCGCTGCCAGGACACAGCCTCCCCCGGCACCTCCCTCGGGGCCCATGTCGATCACCCAGTCGGCGGTCTTGATGACATCGAGATTGTGCTCGACGACGAGGACTGTATTTCCCAGGTTGACCAGGCCGTGCAGCACTTCGAGCAACTTTTTCACGTCCGCGAAGTGCAGTCCCGTGGTCGGCTCATCGAGCAGGTAGATTGTGCGCCCGGTCGAGCGTTTCCCAAGCTCGCGGGCGAGTTTCACCCGCTGGGCTTCACCTCCCGAGAGGGTCGGCGAGGGCTGGCCGAGCTTGAGATAGTCGAGACCCACGTCGTGCAGCGTCTGCAGCAGCTTGGCGATGGGGGCCACGTTCTCGAAATGCTTGAGTGCCTGCTGCACATCCATGTCGAGCACTTCGGCGATGTTCCTCCCCTTGAACCGCACGTCGAGCGTTTCGTGCTTGAAGCGGGCCCCGTTGCAGACGGGGCAGGTGATCCAGACATCGGCCAGGAAGTCCATTTCCAGCCGGTTGGAACCATTGCCGTCGCACGCCTCGCAGCGTCCCATCTCGACATTGAAGCTGAACCGTCCCGGGGCCCAGCCCCGCAGCCGCGATTCCGGCAGGTCGGCATACAGGTCGCGGATCAGGTCGAGGAGCTTGACGTAGGTCGCGGGATTCGAGCGGGGCGTCCGTCCGATCGGCGACTGATCGATGTCGATCGCCTTGTCGAGGTGTTCAAGGCCGATCAGTTTCTCGTACTTCCCGGGGTTTCCCTCGCCCCCATTGAGATCGCGGTTGAGCGCCTCGAAGAGGATGTCATTGACCAGCGAGCTCTTTCCCGAGCCGCTGACCCCGGTCACGCAGACAAACGCCCCCAGCGGAATGCCGACGTTCACCCCCTTGAGATTGTTGTGCGCCGCGCCGCGCACCTCGAGCACTTTTTTGGGGTCGAGCGTCCGCCGGTTGGGGCGTTCGATGCGATCGCGGCCCGAGAGGAAGGCGCCGGTGACACTGCGTTTCTCGGCACAAATCGTCGCGAGGTCTCCCTGCGCGACCACTTCACCGCCGCGGACGCCAGGTCCCGGGCCGAAGTCGACGATGTGATCCGCCGCGAGCATGGTGTCTTCGTCGTGCTCAACGACGATGACGGTGTTCCCCTGGTCGCGCAGGTCGAGCAGGCTGTCGAGCAGCTTGTCGTTGTCGCGGGGATGCAGGCCGATGGAGGGTTCATCGAGGATGTAGACCACGCCCACGAGGCCGCAGCCAATCTGCCCGGCAAGACGAATGCGCTGGCTCTCGCCCCCCGAAAGCGTCGGTGCGGTGCGGTCGAGCGTGAGGTAGTCGAGTCCGCAGCGCAGCAGGAAGCCAAGCCGGCCCCGGATCTCGCGGATCGCCTCATGCGCGATCTGCGCCTGTGTGGCATCGAGCACCAGGTCATCGAAAAACCGCTGTGCCTCGGCGATCGTCAGACCACAGACCTGGGGGAGTGACTTGGCGACCGGCCCGGTCGTTGTCGGGGTCTGGGCTGGCTCGGCTGTTTTCCGGGCTCGCGAGGTGGCCCGGGGGGCGGGTTGTCCCTTCTTCGACTTCTGCAGGGCGCGCGAGGTACGGGAGGGGGCTGGAGTCGCAGCCGCCTGATCGGGTGCGAAAGTGCGCGCGGTGATCCGCACGGCACTCGCCTGGCGATTGAGCCGGTTGCCGTGACAGGTGCTGCACTCGGCCATGTGCAGGTATTTCTCGAGTTGCCGGCGGCGCATCGGGTTCTTGGCAACGCGATACGCCTCGAGCAGTTCGGGGATGACACCGGGAAATGTCCCCCCATGTTTCCAGACACCCCCGCGATTGCGCCAGCCGAAGGTGATGTTCCGCTCGCCGGTGCCATACAGCAGCGAGTGCTGGACAGCGGGCAGCAGGTTGCGCCAGGGGGTGGTGACGATGCTCTCGTCGGGGAGCTTGTGGTCCCGTTCGAGGGCGGTGGCGACCCCTTCGAAGATGTGCCGGCGCCAGCGCCCCATTTCGCGGAACGACCCCACCAGGGGGATGGCCCCCTTGGCGAAGCTGAGTGAGTCGTCGGGGATCAGCAGCGAGAGATCGAAGTCGTAGCGCACCCCGAGGCCGTTGCAGTCGAGGCACATGCCCTGCGGACTGTTGAAGCTGAAGAGTTGGGGGCTGGGGGGTTCGTAGCTGCGCTGGCAGTGGGTGCAGGCGTAGCGGGTGCTGTAGAGCCGGTCGACCAGGACCGTCTCGGTGGCCGGGCTGCTGGTGTTCGCGGGGGGGGGGCTGTCGGCCGTCGTGGTCCGTCGCGCCCCACGGCCGCGTGGCGTGGGGGGCGGGGTGTCGCTGGCGGCGTCGTCCTCCTGGTCGGCTTCTTCCCGGGCGCGCTGGGTTTCGGTGGCAATGATCAGGCTTCCCTGGCCCTGGCGCAGTCCCTGTTCGACCGCCTCGGCGAGGCGGGTGCGGATGCCGGGGCCTGCCTGCAGGCGGTCGATCACCACGTCGATGGTGTGCCGCATCTGGCGGTCGAGGGAGGGGGCGTCCGAGAGGTTCACAACCCGGCCATCGACGCGGGCCCGCAGGTAGCCCTGTTTCAGCAGGTCTTCAAACAGGTCGCGGTATTCCCCCTTTTGGCGCTGGATGAGGGGGGCGAGAACGAGGAAACGGGTCCCCTCGGGCAGACGCAGCAGCGCTTCGAGGATCTGTTCGGAGGTTTGGGCGGTGATGGGGCGGTCGCACTCGGGGCAGAATCCCTGGCCGACGCGGGCGAAAAGAACGCGCAGGTAGTCGTAGATCTCGGTGATGGTTCCGACGGTGCTGCGGGGGTTCCGCCCGCTGGTTTTCTGCTGGATCGAGATCGAGGGAGACAGCCCGGTGATGAGGTCGACCTCGGGCTTGGGCATCTGCCCGAGGAACTGGCGGGCGTAACTGGAAAGTGATTCGACATACCGGCGTTGCCCCTCGGCATAGAGGGTGTCGAATGCGAGCGAGCTTTTCCCCGAACCGCTGACGCCAGTCATGGCGATGAGTTGGTTCCGGGGGAGACGAACGTCGACGCTCCGCAAATTGTGTTCGCGGGCCCCACGGATGACGATGTCGGAGTCGTGCATGGAATCTCGAACCCCGGCAGCCACGGTCGGGTGATTGTCCGGGGGGGATGAATCAGGAAGAAGCAGGCTCTAAGGCTCTTTCTGATTGTAGTTCGCCGACTCGCGGGGGTCTTGGCAGCCCCGGATTTTGCACGGTATCGGGCACGGCCAGGAACGGCCCCGCGTGACTTGGCTGCCAGACGGTCTCACCGGTCATCCGACGCCAGCGCGCAATTTCTGCCATCGAACGCGGGTTCAAACGTCCTGACGCGGCGCGCTTTCTGGCCTGTGATTTACGGGCCTGAGAAAGGGAGCTGGTGTTCCGCTCCCGGATCGGTCTTCACCAGCCATGACCCGTTACCGGAACTCCCTCGGTTTTCGCGGAACAATCTTCAGCTCTTTGTAGGCGAAACCGCTGTCGGGTGGGTTGTACTCCCCCACGATCGGCATCGGCGACTGCGGATCGATCTGGTCCTCCAGGCGCAGCCCCCAGTAGACCGCGTTGACCGTCATCCGCCGCAGGCCTTCGTTGGCGAAGTCCTGCGCACTCCCCATCGTGCTGTGAAAGACCCGCGCTGTCTTTCCGGTGTTCCCCGTCCAGGTTTTCACCCAGGCCACCGGCAGGGGGATCAGTTCGGTGTTGACGGCATCCGTCGGCTTGCGCCCGACCAGCGGTTGCCCCTCGACCAGGGGCAGACACTCCTCGGGGAGATGCCCCTCCTCGGGATACGTCCGATAGACGTCCGACGGACCCCAGATGTCTTTCACTCCCCGCAAGACCGGATGGTCGCGGTTCGCCTCGACGATGATGCCCCGTGTCGAATCCTGCTGCCAGCGGCCATGGTGATTGCGGAAGCTTCCTCCCAGAATATCCTCCCCAAACCGCACCCGCTTCCCCTCCTTGCGGTAGTTGAACTCGATGAACCCATGGTTGGCCGTGCGGATCGCAATCAATGGCTTGCCCGAGTCGAGATATGTCTCAAAGTGCCGCAGTTGCTCGTCCGGCAACGACAGCAGCCGGCTGAACAAGATCAACAGATCGGCCTGTTCCAGGTATTCCAGCCCCGGAATGTTGTGCGTCACCTGCTTGTCTTCCCACCGGATCTTCTGGGTAGGATCGACATTGCTGTCGGCATTGAGGCTGAAGAGCACCGTGCAATGAAAGCCGTGGTGCTGCGACAGCAGCCGGGCCAACATCGGCATCACGTGCTCGCTGCGGTATTCCTGGTCGGCGGCGATCAAGACAATATGCCGGCCTTCGCCCGGGCCAGGCTTCGCCGGGTAGGTCAGCCAGAGGTCACTCTCGGGAACGGGATGCTCGCCCGCCCGCCCACTCGCAGGAAACATCGCGGTCAGTACCACCGCTGTCGCCAGTCCGGCCATCGCCCACTTGAGGCGGTGCCAGCGGAACGGAACTGCCTGGGCGTTGCACGTCATGAAAACACCGTCCTGGGATTGGTGAAACACCGGGGAATCGAGTTGCCGTTGGACCGTGGCGAAGGAGGGGGGCCAGAGTGCCGGTGAATTCCCCCGTCGCAGAACGCCGGTCAAATCACGGCTGGGGAATCTCGTTGACTGTGTAGTAGGCCTGCCGATGCAGCAGTGTCTCGCCATCGTCCGACCGCAGGGGAGCGAGGTCGAACTCGTAGACAAACCCCGGCTTGAGCCGGTCGACCTGGATGCGGGCCGACAGGCGATCGGGGGCCACCGTCACCCCGGTCACCCCGGCGGTGAAGCGGTCGATTTCGGGTCCGCCATAGCCTCCGTGGTACGGATGGGTGAAGGCCGTGAGGCCGTAGGTGTCACTCATGGCCGCACTCTCGGCATCGACCGGCCTGGTGAACTTCAGGCGGAAACCGTCGGGCTCGATGGTGATCCGCTCGATCTCGAAGGGCATCCGGCCATTCCACTCGACCCGTTCGAGAGCGAACGACTTGATCCCCCGGACCGGCCAGCCCCGGTTCGTTCCGCCGCACAGCAGTTTGCCTCCCGGGGTGAACTCGACATTGAGGATCCCCGTCGACAGCCCCTCGCGAAACGGATAGCACGCTCCCTGCCAGACCCCATTCACCTGCTCGGTCGTCGCCCGCATCAATATCGAGAGGGTGTAGTCTCCCAGGAACAACTGGTTCTCAAACGGACCGAACCGTCCCTGCGTCCGGTTCACCCGGAATCCGGTGATCGAGCGCCCCATTCGAATGTAGGGGAAGATCACCGCGTAGGGAGTCAACTGCGGCACCCGTCGCCGCTCGGTGACGATCCGCGTCCCCGACTTCGGCAGCGTGGGGACCGCTCCCATCTCCGGCGCGAAGGGATACCAGTTGAAGCTGGCGGGGTGTCCCTGAAAGCTTCCGGCACTGACGCTCTTCAGGCTGCACGAGCAGTTCCAGGGTCCCTGGCTCTCGATGTAAAACAGCGAGCCGTGTTCATCCGGGCCAATGCCCCCGGGACTGCGCAACCCGCTTGCGACGGCGGTCGTGCGACCATCCGCCCCGACCTGCAGTACGAATCCACGGAACAGGGCGTACGAGTTGTAAGACTCTGAGAGGCCCAGGGCGATGAACTGGTTTCCCTGCGCGTCGGGAGGTGAGCCGAACGCGTATTCGTGGTAGTTGGCGTAGCCCCAGGCGTCCGACAGCGTGTCGAACCGGTCGGCCACACCGTCACCATCGTCGTCGCTCACCCGCGTCAACTCGCAGCTCTGGGTCACCCGCAGGGCGTTGTCGTACCAGGCCAGGCCGAAGATTTCGTCCAGTCCGTCGGCGAACCGGCGAAAGACCGGCTGGGGCTTCGGCGCGTCGAGGCCGTCGACGAAGTAAATCTCCCCCCGCCGCGTCCCCACGGCCACCCGGTTGTCGGGCAGTACGGCAAACGCCCCCGACTCGATCACCGTGTCGGTGGGGAGCGGGATGCTCACAATGGGGTAATATTCGCGCTCGCGCTCTTCCGTCCCCCAGCGGTCTCCCACCTCTTCGCCCCGCAGCAGAGGGGTCGACAGCCAGCCCGTGCTGCACAGCAGCAGGCCCAGGCAGGCGAGGGTCAGCCCGCGGCACCAGCCCCCGTCACTTGCGCGGCAGTGGTTCATAGTTCAACTCCAGTTGCGAAGTCCCCTGGGGAAGTTCCAGCCGCAGCAGCAGTTCCGACCGTGGCGGATCGGCGTCGACCGACCGCAGTTGGATTCGGTCCGCGGGAAGCGTGAAGGTCAGCCGCAGGCGTCCACTTTCGTAGACCCCCTCTGCCGTTTGCGAAATCTCGCCCGTGAGGGCGCGGAACCAGACGGTCTGCGGTGCGCCCGATTCGAACTGCAGGCGCCGCTCGAGTTGCGCACCCCGCTCGGTTCCGCCCGGAACCGACCGGTCGGAAACTTCGATGTCACCGAGGCGGTAGCGGAAGGTCGGCACCCCCTCCTGGTCGACACGGTACCCCAGAAACTGGTAGCCCAGGTTCTTGGGATACAGCGGATTGGGATTCGCCCGGTTTTCCTTGGTCATCACCGGCAGCAGAGGCCACGGGTCAGCCGGTGTGTCCCGCTGCAACAACGAGACATCCTGGGCCAGCAGTACCGGGTCGCCCGCCGGGTGAAAATCGCCCGAGCCCTGGCCGCTCCAGTTCGCCGAGACAAACCCGCCGCGCCACAGGGCCGACAGCGTCCCGGTCTCGGCATTGAAGGCGTAATGCAGTTGCTCGGGGAAGCCGACGGCAATGCCCCGGTAGCCCGCGACCCGGCTGCGGCCGCGGTGGATGCGGGTTCGGTTGCCGACGGTCAGCCGGGTGTCGATGCCCTTCAGGCCGGGGGGATCGGCGGCCGAGGTCCCCAGCGAGAGGTAATACCAGATCGCCTGGATCTGACAATCGGTGTCCCCTTCCAGGATGGTCTTGTGCGACGCCACTCCGTTGGCCCACGACTGGGGCATGATGATGCGGGGGCGAAACTGCTGGGGGTTGCGCAGAAAGGCGTTGAACCAGGCGGGCTGCAGCCGTTGGTAACTGCTGGTCAATTCCATCCCGCGATTGACGGGGGCCTCCTTGCCATTGAAGTTGTGACAGGCAATGCAGTACAGCCCCTGGTTCCCCAGCAGTTCGTGCCCCGCCTTGCGGAACTCCCGTTCCCGTTCACGGTCACTGTCACGCTCGGGACTGGGAATGGTCCAATCGACAGCGGGCAGGGTGTCGGTCCGGGCCAGGAGTGCGGGGAGGTGACCGAGGTTGTCGACCCCATACTGCGGCATGCGCACTCCCAGATACGGCCGGACACTCTCGCCGTCGAAGAGCACTTTTTTCAGCCACGCGGGTTGCAGCTTGGCCCCCAGCAGCGTCAGGGGCGGGGGGAGGCGACCCTCATCACCCAGGTTGGGTTCCGACGTGGTGAAATGCGGGTCGTAGCTGGGATGCACGCCCCCGTAATCATCGCGCACATGGCAGGCGATGCAGCGTTGGGCCACGAGTGTCTTGGCAACCGCCTCGGCGTCGGTTTCGGCACGGTCCAAATGCTGGAGGGCGGCCACGATCGCCTGGCGCTGCGCTTCATCGAGGTCGTACCAGACTGGTCCACCGGCCTTGGGTTGCAGGCAACCCTGGGGAGTGGCCGTCGGCTTCAACGCCCCGCCGACGGCTGGGGCCGCGTCGAGGCCGGCCCACGCATGGCAATTGCCGCAGTGCAGCTCGCGAAAGTACCGCTCTCCCTGGGCGACCTCGCGGGGATCGGGGGACAGGGGAGTGACTGGGCGAGTGACTGGCGGAGGGTCCGCTCCCAGCAGGTACTGCGCGATCGCCCGGGACTCGTCCGTCGTCAGCTTGAGATCGGGCATGCGCCCCGAGGGACGCACCGCCAGGGGCTCATGCAGGAACCCCGCCAGGCTGGTCTCGCTGTACTTCGTGAGGATGTGAGCGAGTCCGAGCGCGATCGGCCGGAAGGCGCGTTGGGTCGGGGGAGCATCCTCGTCTTCCTCATCGTCCGGCTCGTCGCTGCCAGCGGGTTCCGGACGGGGGGTGGCTGGCTGAGCCCCGGCCAGCGGCGCGGGGTCGCGGGGACCGTGACAGGCGACGCAGCCGACCGTGTGATACAGCCGACGGCCCAGTTCGCGGTTGGGGGCCTCGGCCGTCTCGCCGCGGAACGTGGCTGTCCCCCGGGCGATGAGGAAGTGGGTCAGGGAGGTGGCGATGGCCTGGCGTTCTTCCTGAGACCGTTCCCCCAGCACATCGGGCATGCTGGTCCCGCGATGCACGGCCGTGGGATCCGCCAGGTAGCGTTGCAGATACTCGGACGAAACCCGGCTGCCGACCTCGGCCAGGTTCGGCGCGCGTTTGGGGGTCAGCGACTGCGCGGGGAGCCCGGTGTGGCAGTGGGCACAGCCCAACTCGGCCAGCAGCACCTGGCCTGCGGCGACCTGGTCGAGGCGATGGTTGCCCGGGAGGGGGGAGTTCTCGGCCGCGTGGTCATCGGCGGCGACACATCGGCTGGAGAACCACCGCTCTTCAGGCCACTCGGGGGCCGCCATGGGGCCGCCGAGCAGCACGAGCAGGGCGAGCCTCCAGGTGATGCCCGGGCGTTGGCGAAGCGGGGGTGATGTGACTTCCGGAGGGCACATCGTGCCGCGAGGCGAGCTGACGGCTCCGGTCACAACGCACCCTTGTCGACTCCCTGGCATTGGTCAGCACCCTGTGTTGGTGACTCCCCGCGCAGCGTGTCCAGCAGCGGGCCGTTCCGACCCGGTCACTGCGGCGCGATCTCCTCTCCCGGAGTGTAACGCGGCTGCGACCGGACTGCCTCCGTACCAGATGGCAAAGAGCGTTTTCCGGTTCACGACTGCGGGGGAGTCGCGGTTCCCGCAGTGGGGACCGGTTTTCGGCCCACCACATGGTATTGCGCCCCCAGCGGCAACCAGCCCAACCAATCTTCCAGCCATCGCAGCCGACGGAGCGGGCTGGGAAAAAACACCCGGTGCGTTGTGACGACATTGGCAAAACCTGCCGTCCGCAGACCGCGCTGCAACGTCGGGGCCGGAATCAGAATCGCACGTTCATCAAACGGGCAGCCTCGAACCACCCGGACCACCACCGGATTCCACGCATTGTGCTCATACAGCATCAATGCCCCCCCGGGTCGCAACACCCGCAGCAGTTCCCGCAAGACCCCGCCGTGCGATTCCGGTGGGATGTGATGGAACACACAGGCCGCAAACGCCAGGTCAAAACAGTCATCGGCAAACGGCAGGGTTGACCCGGCGCAGACGACAAACGAGGCGGACGACCCAAACCGTCGCTCGGCCAGTTGCAGGCTGCGGGCCGAGACGTCGGCACAGGTCAGTTGTGCCCCGGGGAAGTGCTGCTGGAACAAGGGAATCGACGCGCCGACGCCAGCGCCAAAATCGAGGATGTGGGGCCGATCCCGACCCCTCCCCAGCGACTGCCACAACCGGGCCAGATCACGGATCTTGTAGTCGGTAAAGTACTCCCCGCGTTCCCCCGAAAGCCGAATGCTGTCATTGAGCAGTTGGTCGTACTGCTCGGCGTACGCGTCAAACTCGGCCTCCCGGCCAGGATCGTTCCCCAGCAGAGGCTGGTCCGGCGACTCGTCACGCGGCACGGTCATGGTCCTGTCTCCCGGGTGTGTGGCTCACCGGTTCTCTGGAAGATCTCCCGCTCGGCGGCGAGAACTCGGGCCACTCCCTGCAGCAGGGTGGTCTGCACCAGCCGGGAATGTTCGGGAAAGACCCGGCTGCGGAAACGAAACCGCATCGCATAGAGTCCGCTCAGCCTCCCGATCCCGGTCGTGAACAGCAGGCGACGGTGTGCCACCCGGCGAAACGTCGCCACAATCTCGGCCACGGTGAACAGGTTCTCGGAAGCGACAAGTTTCAGCGTTGGGTCCGCCCCTTCGGGCAGCGACCGCAACGTAGCAAGGCTGATACGGGCAGCGTCTTGCGAATCGATGTAATCACGGGTCGTGTCGAGCGGGACAAAAATTGGCACAGGTTGATTCCGCACGATTCCGCGGGCGAGGGTGGTGATCAGCCCCTGCCGGGAATCCCCGGGCTGGGCCGGTCCATACAGGGTGGAAACCCGCGCCAGAAGCACTCGGCACCCGGTTGCCGACAGGGGGGACTGACGAACCAGTTGCTCCTGCTGCAGTTTTCCCCGGGCGTAGGGGGTGGTTGGTGCGGTGGGAGAGCTCTCGTCGACCACCGCCGCGGAGGAACCGGCGTAAATGCCTCCTGCCGAGCTGGTCAGCAGGAATCGGCCGGGTATCTCCCGGAGTGTCGGCTCGGCAGCGACCCGGTCCAGGAACCACTGCAGCATGCGGAGCTCGGCCGACATTACTGCTTCGGGACTCCCCATCCCCGAGATTCCCGCCGCCCAGTAAAGTTCCCAGGCCCCGGCCTGCTGCGCGCGGTGGGCGAACGCCGCGACCCCGCGGGCGATCTGGTCGGGCAGCACCCGCTCGTCGTGCCAGGTGAATCGTGGAGTGGGGGAAAAGAGGGAGGTCCCCGTCTGGCGCAGTTGATTGGTCAGCGCCCGCCCGAGCAACCCTCCGGCACCGACCACCCAGGCGACCGTCATGGGCGCTCCCGGTGCCGGGTCGGCGTCGTGGTGACCACGTAGAGGGGTTTCCCCATGGCAATGCTCATGGTGAGCGCCAGGTACTCGGCGATCACCCCCAGGGCCAGCAGGATGCAACCGGAAAAAAACACGATCACAATCACCAGCGATGTCCAGCCCTCGACCGAGACCTGCCCGCTCAACTTGGCGTAGATCGCCCAGAGGGAGATCAGCAGCGCCAACCCGATCGAGACCAGGCCCATCAGCGAGATGAACCGCAGGGGGCGGGCCCCGGCTGTCATCACCAGAACCGAGAAGTGCGACAGCAGTCGGCCCAGGGAGTATCCCGATGGCCGACGCAGGTCGGCACGCAGCTCGACCCCGCAGAACCCCACCCGGGCGACGATCCACCCCAGCGCCACGTCGAGATAAACCCCACTGCCGCAATAGGCGGCGAGGCTGCGGGCCGCATCGCCGGCCACCAGACGGAAACTGCTGAAATGACCGGTCCCCGTGTTGCCGATCAAGCCGTTCGCGATCGTCTTCGCGAGGTGGCTGGCGGCGTTGCGCAGCCAGCCATGCGGCGCCGAATTGCGGGGGCGGGCGTAGACCAGTTGCAGCCTCTCGGCCAACGCCAGGTCAGCCATCAGATCGATGTCGCGCGGGTTGTGTTGCCGGTCTTCGTCGAGGGTGGCGACCCAGTCGCCCAACGCCCCGGCCATTCCCGCCAGGGTGGCGGCGTGTTGACCATAATTGCGCGACAGCCAGACTGGCCGCACCCAGTCATACCGGGCCGCCAGACGCTCGATCACCTCATCGGAACGATCGGGGCCACAATCATGCACCAGCAGCACTTCGCAGATGACGGCGCGGTTCCCGCCCGGAGTCGTGTGTTCGACCGTCAGAGGTTCGATTTCCGCCAGCAAGTCGGCCAGTGGCAGCTCACCCTGATAAACAGGCACCACGATCGAGATCCGGATCGTCGGCCGCGACGGGGGGAGTTCCGCGTCCGTGGACCGACCTTCCCGCGAGGCGGCATTCATGGCGTGCATTCCATGATCAGGGTTGTGTAGGGAATCCGGAACAGGTCATCGGAGACAAACGTCTGGACATGCGGAAAAGCGGTGTGCGCAAGGGCCCGGTACGCTGACTCGGAACGCACGTGCTGCCCCCGGTCCGACTGCAACAGGCGTTTCACGAGCCGGGATTGACTGTCGGTGAACACGCCATCGAGCGTGATCATCTTCCCCCCGTGACGAAGCGCACGCTGGGCGAGGGTGAACAGGTTGATCGCTGCGGCATCGTCCAGATGATGCACCAGCCCGATCGCCAGGACCCGGTCGAATTTGCCAAAGTCCGCCACAGTCCGGGGGGTCAGTTCGAGGGGATAAAACTCCCCGCGCCCTCCATAAGTCTTGCGTGCAGCCGCGAGATAGTTCGGGCTCATGTCGAAACCGACATACTCCACGGGAGGGACCGTCTCGGGAAGGCATTCAAGCATCGCCCCGGTGCCGCAGCCGATGTCGAGCACCCGATCTCCCGATGCGACCTTCAGGTGGGTTTCCGCCAGGATCTTCCGGTAACGGGTCCCCCGCATGACGTACTGCGCGAGGTCGTACAACCAGGGAACAGCCAATAAAGATTTCATGGCCCGTGATCCTTGTTGCGACTGCAGCGGTTCGTCGGGTGGTAGGTTCTGTGTTGGTTTTATGGGGTCCGGCCGCGCCAAGAGCGAAGAATCTCCGGATCCGCATTCGCACGGCTCCACCGTAGATTACACTGGGGAGGACTGGCAACCTGTGAAATGGCGGTCAGTGAAGCTTTGGCGAAAAGTCAGACTGTGACCCCATTCATTCCCGCATTTTCCGTTGAACACAACCAGCACGAGCTCAGTCCTTCCCAGTCCGCAAATGTCTCCCTCACCGGCAGCGCCCGGTGCCCCCGTCTGGAGTCGCTGGGAGATTGTCGCTGCCATCGGCTGTCTGCTGACCGCACTGATCGTGCGCTGGCTGGCAGCCGACCACCCCCTGTCGTTTGATGAATTGTGGATCCTGGCCGGGTCCACGGGTTACGGCAGCAACTACATGGGGTTCTTTGACAACCAACTCGAGAACGAGGCGTTTTGCACCACGGCGGTTGAAAACGCCAAGTCCCCCTGGGTGGTCTGGACACAGGGTGTGACCTTTCATCCCCCGCTGCACATGGTCAGTCTGTGGGGCTGGCGCCAGGTGTGGGGGGGGAGTGACTGGGTGGCGGCGATGTATTCGGGAGTCTGCTCAGTCGTGGGGATCGGTTTTGTCTTCGCGGCACTGCGATGGCAGGCAGGGGTGGGCCCTGCCACCTGCGTCGCCCTCTGTCTTGCCCTGTCTCCCGTACAGACGCAGTTGGGAACCGAGGTCCGGGGGTATGGTTTGTTGTTGGCGCTCGTCGGCTGTACCGCCTGGCAGATGGTGCGGATCGAAACGCTGGGACCGACACGTCGGCGGGTGTGGCTGCTGGGGCTGACGCTGCTGCCCCTGATGCTGACGCATTACTTTGCGGCGGCGACCTGCCTCGCGGTCTGCTGGTGGGCGCTGTTGAGGCTTCCCAGGTCGTTCTGGTGGCCGTTTGCCGGCGCTGTGGTGGTGGCCGCGATCAGTTACCTCGTCGTCTGGTTTCCTGTCGCTCTCACGCATCTTGACAAGACTGCGGCGATGGACATTTACAAGACCAGCGAACCATTTCTGAAGGGAGCGGCTCGGTCGGGGCTGGCGCTGCCGGTGAAGCTGTTGTTCGAGGTGGCACCCACCCACCAGCGGCAATGGTTCGTGGTGTTGGCCATGTTGGGTCTGTTGTCGGCCGTTGGTCTGTGGCGCAGTTCCCGGGTGACCATCTGGGTGCTGCTGCTGACTGTGCCGATCGGACTGATGCTGGCGGTCGATGTGGCCCGGGGAACCAACCAGGCGGCTTTTGTGAGATACGCAGCGGCAGCCTCGCTGGCGGCCGCCGCGACCCCCATCCTCTCGGCATTCGTGGTGCGGAACTGGTTGGGGTGGCTCGTGGGTGCGATTTGTGTCTTGTTGGCCGCAATGGGCCTCGGGGGGCCGCGAAATGTGGGGAGTCCCTCGTTTCATCACATGAGTCAGACCCTGTTGCCGATTCTGCAAGCCGAATCACCCCAGATCCCTCTCGTCTGTCAGAGCCCGTCTGGGCACCAGAAATACTATGCAAAAGCGATGATGCTGGAGTGGCTGCACACCCCTGGATTTCTGCCTCGGCCGGTCATGCGGGTGCTGCCGGAGTTGCCAGCGAAATCCCTGCAGAAGCTCAGGGCTGCCACTCCCGAGGGTCGGTTCTGGCTGTGCGTGACCCCCGGACAAACCTCCAGCACTGAATTGCCCAAGACGCTGCAGACCCTTTTTCCCCAGGTCCGTGCCGTCCGTGCTCCGGTCCATGTCCCCGCGGGAAACCGTGGAGTGCAGCCCGAGCCGGCGGTTGACTTGTGGCTGCTGGAATTGGTCGATGCACGCCGGGAACCAGCAGGCAAACTCCAGCCCTGAATCCGGGGCTCCAGCTCCGTTCCCTCGGCTGTGCCGCTCGTGGGTCGTCTTTCCGCGGATGAATTGGTCGCCGTGGGCTTTCGCCGCCGAAGGCCCGCTCCAGCGATCAGTTACGATTCCCCGACCGGCGACGTTCACAACGCGCCGGGGGAAGCTGGAATGGCCGCCGATTCCCTCGCCGACGTCGCCGCAGCGACAGTTGTCGTAATCCAAGCCGAACGAGACGGCCAAATCACACAGCGGTCGGAACCGCATACTGCAAAAAAGGACATCCATTTTCCATCGCTGGTGCCGTGGGTCACCCCATGGTTCAGCAGTGCGATGTCAGGCGTACCGGGTCTGGGGGTCGCTGCGATCTGTGCGCTGGGGGGGATCCACGAGGACTGGTTCCGTCTCGGAGCGAATGGTGGCCAATTGTGGTGCGGGAGGTGACCCGGAGTCACCACGACGTCAGGCAAAGAGAGCGTCGATCGCCTTCCCCCCGTCGACGATCTTGAGGGGGCGGCCGATCGGACTGAAGTTCTCGGTGGCAGGATCGACCTGCAGAGACCGGCACATCGTGGCGAACAGGTCCTGCACGGTGACCGGGTTGTCTTTCACCTGCTGTCCATCGTTGGAGCTGGCACCATAGACCTGACCACCCCGGATCCCACCGCCTGCCATGAGGGCATTGAAGGCCCGGGGGAAGTGATCGCGTCCGGTACGCGGGTTGATCTTCGGGGTCCGCCCGAATTCCCCCATCCAGACGACCAGCGTCCGGTCGAGCAGTCCCCGCTGCCTGAGGTCGGTGATCAGTCCCGACATCCCCCGATCCACCGGGCCGGCCAGCTTGGTGACCTGCTTGAAGTTCTCCTGGTGGGTGTCCCATCCATTCGAGCGGACCTCGATGAAGCTGACCCCCGCTTCCACCAGCCGCCGAGCCAGCAGGCAACCCTTGCCGAAGGCGGAATCGCCATAGAGTTTCTTCGTCTCGTCCGATTCGTCGGTAAACTCGAACGCCTTCACGTTGTCGCTGAGAACCATCCGCCGGGTCTTGTCGTAGAGTTGCTTGTGCTCGGCGACCTGGGCCTCGGCTCCCTTGCCGGCGAACTCGTCCTCAAGCCGGCCGAGCAGATCAAGCCGGCGGTTGAACCGTGGTCCCTTCACCCGCCCGATCACGTTCCCCGGCAGTTCCCCGGGGGCCTGCACGACGAAGGGCTCGTAGTCGACCCCCAGGAAGCCCGAGCCGACGGTCGGTCCGACCGCGACGACCGGAGGCAGATCGCACCCCTTGTCGGCCAGTTCCTTGGCGAGGGCCGCCCCCACGCTGGGATGCCGGAGGGTCCCCGTGGGGACATACCCCGTGTGCATCTGGTAGGTCGCGCGCTGGTGTTCCCCTTCCTTGTTGGTCATCGACCGGAGGATGGCGATTTCCTTCATCACCTGCGCGGTGAGGGGCCAGTCCTGGGCAACCTGGATGCCCGGGACCGACGTCTCAATCGCCGTGGTCGGTCCGCCGTTGTTCGTTCCCGGCTTGGGGTCGAACGTCTCCATCTGGCTCGGCCCCCCCTGCATCCACAGCAGGATCATCGCCCGGCCGCCACGTTTCCATTCTTCGGCCTGCAGCGTGCAGAGGTCATTCATCCCCAGGGCGCCCGCCGCGGCGACACCGGCCGCGCTGGCCTGCAGAAAGTCACGGCGGTTGGGACTCTGGAATCGATCCCCGGAACGGACGAGCTGGCTCATGAGAGGCACCTGGCAGGGCGAAGTGGCAGGAGGTGAGTCGTGTGGGAAAGATGCGTCGAGGCTACCGCCGGGTCTGGAACTCGGTCGAGTTGATCAGGCTCCACAGGATGTCTTCGAATGCGTCCTGGCGGTTCCCCACATCCTTCAGATAGTTGCCGCAGATCTCGAGTTCCCTGGCCGACGGTTCGCGGGCATGCACCAGCAGGTACAGTTCCCGCAGGGCGTCGTCATTGCTCGAGTGCTTCGAAAGGATGGTCGCCAGACGGGTGGCCCCTTTACCGGCGATGAGGTTGTGAATGGTGGTCGAATTCATGAGAAACAGCGCCTGGGGGAGGTTCCCCTGCTGTTCATCGGGAGAGGCCGAGGGATCGAACCCGAAGAGCTTGCGGAACTGGCCGCGGGCCGAGCTGTCGCTGTAGCGGCCCGCCATTTTCCGCTGTGTGCGGCCTGCCGGGCCACCAAGTTCCTCCACCCCGAGGATGCGGGTGATGGCGTCGTAAACCTGGTCGGCCCGCAGCCTGGTGGGACAGGCACTGGCGAATGCGGGTGGATTCTCGGCCACCGGGCGGGGACGAATCCGCCGCTGATACGCCTCGGTGTTGGCGATCGTCCGCATCAGCCATTTCACGTCATAACCACTGGCCGTGAAACCAGCCGCCAGGGCATCGAGCACCTCGGGGAAGCGCGGGGTTCGCTCGGGCCCCATGTCGTCGACTGGCATCACAAACCCCTCTCCCATCAACTGGGCCCACATCCGATTCACGAACGCCCGGGCGAACCAGGGGTTCTCGGGGGAGGTGATCGAGCGGGCGAGAGCCTGTCGGCGTTCGACATCCCCCAGCCCGGAACCGGGGGAGGTGCCATTGAGAAAGAACCCGGGGTCAAACCGCGTCCCGGCCGACTGGGGATTCTGCAGGTCGGGCATGTAGTACTCGGCCATCCCCTTGGTGCCGCGCATCATCGGCAGTGGGACCTTGCGGATCTCCTCGACGGTGAGGCTGCCATCCTTGTCGGTATCGGCTTCGGAAAACAGTTTCGACAGGGGAGCCGCCAGCGCCCCCTTGAGTTCCTTCTTCGCCAGCTTGCCATCCTTGTTGGCGTCGAGCCGGGCGAGCATTTCGTCGGCGTTGTTTCTCACCCGTTCGACCACCTCGACCGGGTTGACGGCCGGGCCGGTGAATGAGACGAGTTCGAACGAACGGTCGTCCCCCTTCACCCGTTCCACACGCAGGCGGGGGAAGAACGCGGCCAGGGCGTGAAACTCTTCGCGTTTCCACTTGTCGGTGGGGTGATCGTGACAGTTGGCGCACTGGAGCTGGATGCCGAGGAAGATCCGGGCCGTCTCGGAGGCGATTTCATCGGGCTCGCCGCGCTGGGCATAGATGAGGGCGGTCTCGCCCTGCTTGCGAACGTCTCCCTTGGCGGTGAGCAGCTTGGTGGTGATGTCGGCCCAGGAGGCGTTGTCACGCAACTGACCGACCATCCACTCCTCAAACGCCTCGCGGGAAATCTGGGCCCGCTGTTCGACAGCCCGCGAGTAGATCACATCACGCCAGTACCGCGACCAGTTGACCGCATACGCCTCACTGTTGAGCAGGCGGTCGATTACCAGTTGTCGTTTGTCGCTGTCGGGGTCGAGAGTGAAGAGGGTGACTTCCTCGGGGGTCGGGGCGATCCCCGCAAGGTCAAACGAGACCCGGCGCAGAAAGTCCTCGTCGGCCGCGATCGGTGCGAGTTCAACCCCGGCAGCCTGCAGGTCTTTCGCCAGCAGGCCGTCAATCTGCTTGCCCAGCGCGACATGGTCGGGAACGGCTTCGGGTCGGGGGTAGGGAGTGAACTCCGCCGGCCGACGGGCCTCGGTCAGGCGTTTTTCGTCGGCCGCCTTGGCCTGTTCTTCTTTCGATGGCTGCCTGGAGGGTGAGGGCTTGGACGCGGACTCAGTCGACGGGGTCCCGGGCATCGCCGACTTCATCGCGGCTGCGTCCGTCGATTTTGCCATGGCCACGGCGTTGGCGGCGTTGTTCTTGGCAGCGGTCTTTTTCTTCCTGGCGGTGGTCGATTTTTTGGCAGCGGTCGGTTTCTTTTCTGGCTCGGCCGACTTCCTGGTTTCGCCAGTGGGCTTGGCGGCATCAGTCTGGGGGGCCGTCTGCTTCATGTTTGCTGCGGAGGACTTGGCCTCGGCGGCGGCCTCGACCGGCTTTGCAGCCGCAGGCTTGGTGTTCTTCTTGCCCCGCTTCGCGCTGCTGGTTTTGGCAGGGGGGGCATTGTCTGCCGCCACTGCGGGCGAGGTTGAGGGGGCAGCAGCCGATTCGTCACCCTGCGCAAAACCGGCGGGCATTGCCCCCCAGGCGCCGAGCACGACGAGCAGTCCCCCCAGCCGAAGGCAAAACCTTTTCTTCAGGTCTGGCATCAAAGTCTCCACAGCAACAGGGTTTACGGCGATTCAGCAAGCCGTACTGTGTAAACACCCCAGACTGTGCTTGGTATCGGAGAGAGGCCCGTTTCGTCCAGTCGATTCCGGGCAGAAACCGGGAATGCGGGAGAACCGTCCTTTCGGCTGTTCCGAGGGGCGTGATTGTCGGGAGGCTGCTTGCCAGTGCTCTCACCCCACTCCTAAGATCCTTCCGGGGGCGTTTCTACTCCAATTCCCGAGGAGACCATGACGGGCGTTCAGTGGGCCATTGCAGCGTCGGGGATGGTGGGAGCCGGGCTGTTGGCCTGGGTCTTCCGGCATCCGCTGCGTCGTTCCCGCCAGTTGCGGGAGGAAGTGCAGGCTTGCCGGGCGTTCCAATCGGAACGGGAGACGTTGGCCCGGCGGTTTCTCGACGTGGCCGGCCGGTCGGGGAAGCCCCGCGGCCTGCGGTGGCTGGCGGTCGATTTTGGCGACCAGATCCGGTTTGCCCGCGACCGTCAGACGGGGCTGCTGGCCGCGTTTGTGGGTGTGAACATCCGCTTTGAGGCGATTCCCGGCGGCGACATGGAAGATGTCGCCGCGGTGGGCAACATCCGCGATGGTGCCGCGTTGTTTCATTTTGAACAAGGGGGCTGGGGAACGGGGGGCAAAACCCTCTTCAACGTCGGACCGGATGAGGCACTCGCCCGTTTCCAGGCTCAGTTTGAACCACTGTCTCCCCCCGCCTCCCCACCCGTGACCTGACTTGATTGATTTCCGGACCGGGGCGATGTGCCTTCGGTTCCGCACCCGAACATCTCTTCGCCACTTCATTTCTGCCTGGTCTCATGCCACTTCGCCAACCTCTGCATCGCGTGTTGTTTTCGCTGGCCCTCCTGGCATTGGGGGTGGCTAGCAGCCTGGGGCCCATCCCCGCCTGGTCGGCCGATGCCACGGGTGAATCCCAGCAACGTCTCGAACGTGACCTGAAGTACCTTGCCAGCGACGAACTGGAAGGGCGGGGGGTGGGGCTGAAGGGGCTCGAGGTGGCCGGTGAGTACATCCGCGAGCAGTTCGCGGCTGCGGGCCTGAAGCTCGACGCGGTGACCGGGACCCCCTTCCAGAATTTCACCATGCCCACAGGGGCCGTGCAGGGGCCGGTCAACACGCTTGAGTTCGTGGGACCCGATGGCACCAAGATCAATCCCAGCCTGCCGGGAGACTTCACCCCGCAATCGTTCGGCGGGGCGGGGGCCTTCTATGGAGAACTGGTCTTCTGCGGCTATGGGATCGAAGCCTCCGACAAGAACTACAACGATTTCGACGGCATCGACCTGAAGGGGAAGGTGGCGATTATCGTGCGGAAGGTCCCCCAGCAGGCGAACCCCCGCAGCCCGTTTGCCGGTCCCCGGGGTGGAGTGGGGCCCTATGGCGAACTGCGGACGAAGGTGATCAACGCCGCCTCCAAGGGGGCGGCCGCCATCCTGTTTGTGAATGATCCGTACACCGGCCGGACCGAACTGGCGCAGGCCCGCCAACAGGTCGGCAAGCTGGCCGAAGGGGTCGCCGATGTCGCCGTCGAGGTCGAGGCGATCGATCCTGCCGATGCCGAGAAACTGGCAATGGCGAAGATGAAACTCACCGAGGCGGTGGCGAAGTACAAGGCGGGAAAGGGACATCTGCCTGCCGATCCCTCCGACGACCTCATGAAATTCGGTTATGCCGGTTCCGAGGCGATCCGGGAGATCCCGGTGCTGCACATCACCCAGAAGCTGTGTGACCAGGTGCTGCAGGGTTCGTTGAAGACCACCCTGGCAGGGCTGGAAGAGAAGATTGACCAGACCCAGAAGCCGGCCAGCCAGGTCCTGACCGGCTGGAATGCCGGAGGGGTGGTGTCGGTCGAGCGGACCCAGGCGAACGTGCGGAACGTGATTGGCGTGGTCGAGGGGACCGGCCCCCTGGCGAATGAGACGATTGTCGTCGGGGCACACTACGACCATGTGGGGCGGGGTGGTGCCGAGTCGCTGGCCCGGGGATCGACCGAGATTCACAACGGAGCCGACGACAACGGTTCGGGAACGGTCGCCCTGCTGGAACTGGCTCGCCGGATTGGCAGCCGTCCCGAAAAACTTCCCCGCCGGGTGGTCTTTATCGCCTTCACCGCCGAGGAGAAGGGACTGATCGGCTCGGCCCGGTACACGAAAGAGCCGATTTTCCCGCTGGAAAACACCGTGGCGATGTACAACCTGGACATGGTCGGGCGGTTGTCCGAGAACAAGCTGACCGTGTTCGGCACCAAGACGGCCAAGAACTTCGAAGAGTCGCTGGGGAAGTACGGTCCCGAGTTGGGGCTGGAGTTGTCCCTGAAGCCCGAGGGGTTTGGTCCGAGCGATCACTCTTCTTTCTATGCGAAGAAGATTCCTGTGCTGCACTTCTTCACCGGCACGCACAGCGACTACCACCGTCCGGGCGATGACTGGGACAAGATCAACTACGAGGGGACCCGCAAGATTGTCGACCTCACCGAGAAGATGATTGTCGAGACGGCACTTCGGGAGGCCCGGCCCGAGTATGTCGAGGTGCAGGGCTCGGCCCAGATTTCGGAACGGCAGGGGAGCCGGCCCTACTTCGGCAGCATTCCCGACTTCGGGGGGAACAAACCCGGCTATCCGCTGGGAGGTGTCGCGGGGGGCAGCCCAGCCGAGAAAGCCGGGCTGAAGGCCGGTGACAACATCATCCAGCTTGGCCCGAACAAGATCGCCAGTCTCGACGATTTCGACGCCTCGCTGCGGCAGTTCAAGCCCGGCGACATGGTCGATGTGACGGTGGAGCGCGGTACGGAAAAGGTCACTGTGAAGGTGACACTCGACAAGCCGCGTTGATGAGGCGGTGGTTGCCGCGCGGGAGTTGGGCTGAAGTGATCGTTCCGGCCATTGGATCGGCCGCTTCGAACTCGAACCATGCGGACCAGGAACCGGGTCAAACGGCTTCGGACCGATTCGTCGCGAGCGAATGAGCTGTTGGGATGCAGGCCGGCCCGGTCCGAAAGGAATCCGTTGGAACCCGATCCTTTGAGTTTTCCGATTGCCACCCGGTGAACCATTTGCGGAGAGCTTCGCATGTCCCCGTTGACCTTCCCCCGCCTCACCCGCCGGAAGATGGCGGTGCTGTGGTTGATCGTGACAGCCCTGGTGGCACTGGCAGCGCTCTCTCCCGGTTATACCCGGGTGACGATCACTGGCTCTCCCGACGGGGACATTGATGTCCAGCAGGCGGGATTTGGTCCGAAGCAAGTGCGGGTCAAGGCGGGCGATGGGGTGATTGAATCCCGCTCGTGGTGAGGACTGGGAGGATCTCCCCGGGCGACAGAGGCCGATTGGTCGAAAATGCCGGCACCGCTGCGGGCGAGTCGCTCCGCGAAAGATCTTCCGCGGACACCTTTCAACGGAACAGCAGCCCGAAGACGACCGAGATGATCAGGTCCACGAAGATATACACGGCCGCAATCAGGAAAGATCGCTTGATCTCGGTGCCGCAGAGCGCCGAGATCCCGGCTCCCAACCCCAACCCAACAAGGTTCAGGGCCACCGGGAGGGCCCACAAACCAAGTGACGGGGCCAGGCCCGTCATCAGCAGACCCGAGCCGATGGAGGCCGCCAGCGCCAGCCCCGCTCCCTGCCAGAAGCTGATCTCCTCATCGGCCATGACCTTGAGAATTCCGATCAGGCAGAGCGACTTGATGGCAATTGCGAACATGGCAACAGAAATTGGGGAGACACTGGAAGACCTTGGAAATTGTCATGTCTGTCCAGTATGCCGGCAAGACTCGGGGGGCAGGAGTGCTCGTCCGGGATTTGAATTTCGGAGGGTGCCACCCCCTGGTCGGGCAGTCACTCTGCCGAGGCGGATGCCGGTGGTTCGTGGAAGTGAAACTGACGGCCCGCGATCTGCCGGTGTCATGCAACAGATCGCGGTGCTCCTGTCACAGTTGGTACTGCCTGGCACGGAGGCGTTTTATTCGGCAATGCACTTGCTGGCAGCGTGTGAGCCCGGCACGCTCAGTTCTTCTGGCACCGTGAGCGACGCCAGATCACAGCGATCGTCCCCAGGTCTGACAGTGCGAGCGTCGAGGGTTCGTGCAGATCGCTCATTGCGGGGGCCGCAGGGCGCATGCTGGGCTCCCATTACTCATGATGGCAGTGAACCCGAGGCTGTTTGGGGGTTGCGGGATGACGGTATCGCATCGGGTGCCGGACACTTGGCCATAAGTATCCTCCACCCGACGCTGCAATCGATCCGTCGGCCGGCAGAGCGTGCCCCGTGGAGCTCCCGTCTGCGATTGCGGTGAATCTGCTTCTGCTGGGAGTACTGGATACCTGACCATTTGATAATTGCCATACGCTACTGTGGAATCGGCCTTCTCCATCTGGCGTGCAACCGCCATGAGTCTGAGACAGGCCTCGACAACAATATGAGCTGTACGGATCCGGTTGTCTGAGAAATTGCGAAAACAGTTGGGCTAGGTGGCCATGGTGTTGAGTCGTGTTTGCAAGACGTTTCTCCTGCGTCATTCGTTGGGAAATGGGCTGAATACACAGCCATCTCGGATGCTGCCGAAACACATTCCTGCGCGGGCGAACCGTCACCGACCGCTGTCACGCGGTCGATGGCGGTGCCCGGGGAGCAGAAGAAATTGCCCAGTGCCGGGGCTTACTTCTTCTGCAGGCGTTTGTTGCGGGCGTCGAGCTTGGCCGTGAGGAACTTGGTGCGGGTCTCGTCGCTGATTTGGATCTGCACCAGGCGCCAGGTCAGGTTGTAGGCGACCGGCTGGAATGAGGGGGGCGGGGTGAAGCCGGCATTGAGCGCTGTGATCTCGAAGGAGGGCTGGCCAACCGTCGGCAGCACCAGTTCGACGGGGACCCCATCGACGAGCCCCGAGACACTGCGATAATACTGCAGGACCAAGGCGGTGTTGCCGAGATTCGTTTCGATATCCCGGGTGCCAGGGCTCGCCAGCATCGAATTCGGCGGCTTGATCGAAGTGGGGCCGAAGGTGTACTGGATGCGGTCGACCTTCAACGGGGTACCCCCGGCGTCATACTTGAAGTCAGAGTTCTGGGCGGCGATCGCGTCCATGACCTCCTTCACGGTGGACTGTGGTGACAGTTGGGGAAACGAGAGGTTCGGCAAATAACAGAACACGCCCACAACACGAAAATTGACGGTCAAAGCCATGACGGACTCCAGGGGGAGAGAGGGTGGTCGGTCGATCGCCCGAATACCACGAGAGACTTCCGAATCGCGGCGCACGGGGACTGATTCCGACAAGGCGGGGAAATCCCAAGCGGAAGGAGCCAGTCGAAGCAATTCGCCAACACCTGAGCGGATCGTCAAACCACGATCGCGAACGGTTTTGGCTCGGCCGTCAAGTCACTCCTCCAACTCTTCAACGAGCAATAGAAGAAAATCGGACAAATAAATTGCTGGTTCCCAGCATTACTAATTCGAGTCGTGCTGAGCACCATCCATATCACAATGAGGGGCGGAAGGAGAAACCGGCGTCATCACGCATGCATCCCCTTCCGCCACCACCTCCCCTCGGTGCCTGGTATCAACCCGAGCGCGCTTCTCTGTGTGAATCAACCAGTCACGGTGAATTTCTTGCTATCGAATTCATTGTCCGTGGGAGTTCCAGCGGTCAAAGGAATCAACCAGACGATGACCTGTTTTTGAGAGCCCGCCACCTGGGCATGAGGCATTTCAGCAAACAAAAATTTGGCAGTTTTCTGATCAATTGTTCCGGTGTAGACATTCGCAGGAATATCATGTGTCGCGATGTACTCCTTTTGAAAAATTCCTCCGACAATTTTAAACTCCTGCTCTACAAAGAGATCGCC
>DNUF01000032.1:13135-13306 GCA_003508595.1 Planctomycetaceae bacterium | reverse complement strand
CGCGAACCTGGCCACCCTGTCGAACCGGGTGCAGGAGAGTGTCGGGACCTACCAGAAAGACTGCGAGGCCCTCGGCAACGAGGTGCAGCGAGTTTTGCAAGGGTTGGGGGTACCCGAAGCCGAGTTCTCGGCCTGCGACCGGGTACGGACCGCCAAGGCGGTGAAGACGCT
>DNUF01000032.1:9300-12845 GCA_003508595.1 Planctomycetaceae bacterium | reverse complement strand
CGCGACGGCCATGGGAAAAAGTCTCAAGTCGGCCCAGGCGATTCTGGACTGCCTGCGAAAGACCCATTGGGAGTTGTTCGCGGCGGTGGGACAGATCCAGGACGAGCGTCGGCCCAATGCGGAGCAGTTGCTACGCGATGTGGTGCGCTGGTTGGAAACCGATGAGCACGCCCTGGCCGGGGGATTGGTCGACAAGCTGACGGAGGCCGAGCGGCGGGCCATCAAGCTGTTGACTCCGCCCCAACCGGTGTCGCCAGTCGCGGTGCCCCAGCTCGACCGTACCCCCGTCGTCGTCCCGGAACCGGTGGTCCCGGGCCCCGTGGTGGTCCCTCCCCCGACTGACAAATCGACCTCGTCGAGTTCGACTGCCGATCCGTCCCCTCCGGTGAAACTGGGATGGAAGCAGGTCGGGACCGAGACCAGGCAGCGGTTGGAGCATGGCGAAGCGCTGCAGGAGGCACGGAGACTGGTGCAGCAACTCGAGAAGAATCCCCGGCTGCGGCTGACGATTCAGTGGACGTTGGAGGAAGAATCGCCATGAGCCTGGGGACACTGAGTGCGCAGCAATTGCGGTCGCTGGTGGAAGACAAGTGGCAGCGAGATGCCGAGGCGCTGGTTTTGGGGCTGCACGTGGCTCAGCCGTGGCAGGCCCCCGAGGTGGTGGAAATCGACCAGCGACAGGCACGGGTGGTGCGGGCCGACACGGTCTTCGAGGTGCGTGAGGTTCTGCGGGATGCCGAGCGAAATCAGGATCGGGTGATCCTCATGACACGCCTGCGTCAGGCGGAGCTGGGACATGACGTCGTCGCGCGGCTGGCGCGGGCCCGGCTGTTCGCCATCGATCACTGGGCGAGTCTCTGTTCGCTGTTCAAGGCGAAGGAACTCGATCGCTCGATCTGTCAGGCGGCCCTGGCCGAGGCGCTGCTGGAATGCGCTCCGGCGGATGGATATCCCCCGGTTCCGGCGGGGCTGCTCGATGCCGGGACGGTCTGGCGGGCGGTGTGTCGGCATGTCTTCGAGATGGGGGACCTGGAACCGGATCTGGTGAGCCTGCTGCTGTGGGCGACCCATTCGTCCGGAGCGGCGCGGTATCGAAACGCCAGTGAGGAACTGCGGGAGAGCCTGCGGAAGCGGCTCGTCGCCAACCTGGGGGGGGCCGCCGAGTCGATTCTGCGGTTTGTCGACTGTGCGGCCGAGGGAGATGCGCTGGCCCTGGCGGTGACCTGCCAGGTGGTGTTTGGCGAGGGGAGTGAGGGGGTGCTGGACGCCGCCGCCGCCCGCATGGAACAGTACCACGACAATCTGCCCATTCCCCACCCGGTGGGACAGCTGCTGGGGCAGATCGCCAACGAGGCGATGGCCGACCTCGACCGTGCCGAGGATCCCCGGCGGGCGCAGCAGCACCTGCAGCGGGCCGACGAATTGTTGACGCAGTTCCGCTGCGAGAACCACGCGTGGCGCAACCGGTTGACCTGGTTGGGATACGAACAGCGGCTGGCGCGCTTGGGGCGGCAGATCTCGGTGACCCTGGGAGACCGGAATGCCGAGACGATTCGCCAGTGCGAACGGCTGCATCAGGAGCTGGCCACGCATCGCCGGGCGAAACTCGGCCAGCGTCCCGACCAGTTGCTGCGGGCCGAAATGGCGCTGCGGTTGCTGCGGTGGCTCGATTCGACCTTTCCGGTGGCGACGACACTGGGTGAGCTGGCCGACGACTACCGGCGGGAGCTGGCGTTTGTCGATTGGGCGCGGGAATCGATCTGCCGGGGAGAGGACGTGGCCGAGCTGACGGCCGCCTACCAGCAATTGGACCAGGCAATTCTGACCCGGCGGGAGCAGTTCAACCGGACATTCGCCAAGGGACTGGCCGAATGGACGGCGACGGGTACTTCGGCGACTGACGTGCTGGGGGTGGAACAGGTGCTGTCGCAGGTGGTCGCCCGGATTGCCCAAGGGAAGAACCCCGTGCTGCTGGTGGTGCTCGATGGCATGAGTTGGCCCGTCTGCCACGAGCTGCTGCAGGACATTCGCAACGAGCATTGGATTGAGGGGACCCTGGAGGAGGAGTCGGACGGTCCTCCCGTGGTGTTGGCTGCGATTCCCAGCGTGACCCGGCGTTCGCGTGCGTCGTTGCTGTCGGGTGAGTTGACAGTGGGGGATTCCGGAGTTGAGAAACGCAACTTTGAAGCGAACACCGACCTGCTGGGGGTCAGCGAGCGGAAATTCCCGCCGGTGCTGTTTCATAAGCGGGAGGTGACCGAGGGGTCGCGGGGCGTGGTGGGCGAAGACCTGAGCCAGGCGATCTTGTCGGCGGAACAGCGGGTGGTGGGGGTGGTGATCAACGCCATCGACGATCGCCTGGCGACGGCCCAGCAGGTGCGGGAACTCTGGACCATCAACCGGATCAGCCCGTTGGGCGCCATCCTGAAATTGGCGCGCGATGCGGGGCGGGTGGTGGTGTTGGCCAGCGATCATGGCCATGTGTGGCATCGCCCTGAGGCACAGCTCTGCTCGGGCGATGCCGAGAGCCGGTGGCGCTCAAACAAAGGAGATCTGCTCGACGGCGAACTCGTGCTGACTGGCACCCGGGTCTCTGACGAACTCGGGGGGCGGTCGGTGATTGTGCCCTGGTCGGAGACGATCTACTACAGCAAGGCACAGAACGGCTATCACGGGGGGGCGACGCCGCAGGAGATGGTCTGTCCGCTGATGATCCTCTTCGACAAGGCGAGCCACAGCAAAGGGGTGTTCGAGTGCGCGTTGCCGAATCCGGAGTGGTGGACGGCAGCTCCCGAAGGCACGCTGGCACCGAAACCGGTTGCGCCTCGCAAAAGACGCGGAGTTCTGTTTTCCGACGATGTGGTGGACCAGGCCCGCGGAAAGCCCCCGACGACTCCCGCCGCACTTCCAGCGTCTGAGGGGAGGGCCACTGGCCCGGCTGCCGGTGCGGGCCAGGCGAACACGGGGGAAGCCCGTCGTGAGGGGGCTGCTGTTCCGGCCTGGATCGACCGGCTGTTGAAGTCGACGGTGTATGCTCAACAGAAAGCGCTGGCGGGACGCAATCCCCCGCCAGACGAGCAGGTGGCCAAGTTTCTGGCGATTCTCGACGCCCGGGGCGGCAAGCTGACCACCGCCGCCCTCGCCCGGGCGCTGGCGTTTCCCGAACTGCGGTTGCCGGGGTTGCTCTCGAAACTGCAGCGGCTGCTCAACGTCGACGGGTACGCGGTCCTCAATCGTGATGACGCCTCGGAAACCGTCGAACTGAACCGCGAGCTGTTGCTGAAACAGTTCGACCTGGGGGAGGAGTAACGGATGTCGCTCAGTCCCCAACGCCGCGAAGAGGTGATCGACGCCCTGCGTCGCGGCACCGTTCCCCGCAGCAGCCTCGACGCGTTTGCGGTGGGGCTCGAACGGTTCGAACCCGCCCTCGAAGAAGAACTGCGGAAGGTGCAGGCGGGGGGGAGTGTCTTCAAGGCGGTGCGGGGGGAGTACGGCTGTGGGAAGACGTTCTTCGCCCGCTGGCTGGCCGACCGGGCCCGCAAGCT
>DNUF01000032.1:1559-9025 GCA_003508595.1 Planctomycetaceae bacterium | reverse complement strand
GAGACGGTCTACCGCCGGCTGATGGAACGGCTCTCGACCGCCGACACCCCGCAGGGGGCCCTGCGGAACATCATCGACGGCTGGTTCTACGCCCTCGAAGAGGATGTGTTGGCGGAGGGAACGATCGCTGCGGAAGATCAGGCGGCGCTGGTCCAGCGGACCAGCGAGCTGCTCGAACAACGCCTTGCCAAGGTCTCGACGACCGCTCCGATGTTCAGCGCCGCGCTGCGGGGGTACCGCGAGGCGCAGCTGGCGGGCGACCGCCCGGGAGCCGATGGGGTGCTGGCCTGGCTGGCGGGGCAGCCGAACGTGGCCGCCGCCGCCAAGCGGGTGGCCGGGGTCAAGGGAGACATCGATCACTTCGGGGCCCTCAGCTTCTTGCAGGGGGTGCTGCTGGTGCTGCGCGACTCGGGACACCGGGGCCTACTGGTCATTCTCGACGAGGTCGAGACAATACAGCGGGTCCGCAGCGATGTGCGTGACAAGAGCCTGAATGCCCTGCGGCAATTGATCGACGAGGTGGATGCCGGGCGGTTTCCCGGGTTGTACCTGCTGATCACCGGGACCACCCCGTTTTACGAAGGGCCGCAGGGGATCCAGCGGCTGGAACCACTCGCCCAGCGGCTGCACGTCGATTTTCAGACCGACGCCCGGTTCGACAATCCCCGGGCGGTGCAGTTGCGGCTGCCGGGGTTCAGCCTCGACCGGCTGTGTGCCGTCGGGTGCCGGGTGCGAGACATCTTCGTGCAGCATGCCCGCGAGCCCGCCCGGGTGCGCGAACTGTGTGATGACCGCTACATCCGCGATCTGGCCGAGGGGGTGGCGGGAAAGCTGGGGGGGAAGATTGGAGTCGCCCCACGGATCTTCCTCAAGAAACTGGTGGCGGATGTGCTCGACCGGGTCGATCAGTTCGCCGAGTTTGAGCCCCGCGCGCATTACGCCCTGACGCTGTCGGAGACCGAGCTGACCCCGGTCGAACGGCAGGCGATGGGGGCCACCGACGTCGACGAGATCGAGTTGACCCCTTGAGTTCCTTCGACCAACTGCATCCGGCCCTGCAGCACCACATCGTCAACAGCCTCGGCTGGCGGGCGCTGCGTCCCTTTCAGGAGGCGGTCATTCCCCCCATCCTGGCCGGTCAGCACCTGATCGTGCTGGCGCCGACGGCGGGGGGGAAAACCGAGGCGGCCTTCTTTCCCGTCGCCTCGCGGATGCTCGAGGAGGAATGGAGCGGGCTGAGCGTTTTGTATCTCTGCCCGATCAAGGCGCTGCTCAACAACCTGTCCACGCGTCTCGACCGCTACTGCCGACTGCTGGGGCGGCGGGCGGCCGTGTGGCACGGCGACGTCACCGCGGGGGCCCGCCGGCGGATTCTGCGCGAGCCTCCCGATCTGTTGCTGACGACTCCCGAATCGCTCGAGGTGATGCTGGTCTCGGCCACGGTCGATGCCCGACGGCTGTTTGCCGGGCTGCAGGTGGTGATCATCGACGAGATCCATGCCTTCGCCGGCGATGACCGGGGGTGGCACCTGCTGTCGGTGCTCGAACGGGCCTCGCGGCTGGCGGGGCGCGAGCTGCAGCGCATCGGCTTGTCGGCCACGGTGGGAAATCCCGAAGCCCTCGTCGACTGGCTGGCGGGAAATTGCCGGGAACGGCCACGGGGGGTGTTTTTGCCTCCCGCCGGGGCGGTCGCGCCAGCCGAGGTCAAGCTCGATCATGTCGGTTCGGTCGAGAACGCGGCGATGGTCATTTCGCGCCTGCACCGGGGAGAGAAACGGCTGGTGTTCATCGACAGTCGGGCCAAGGCGGAACGGCTGGGTCAGGAACTGCGGACCCTGGGGGTGACGGCGTTCGTCACACACAGTTCGCTCAGCCAGGAGCAGCGGCACCAGGCGGAAGACGCCTTCGCCAACCGGGACGACTGCGTGATTGTGGCAACCAGCGTGCTGGAACTGGGGATCGATGTCGGCGATCTCGATCGGGTCATCCAAATCGACAGTCCGCCGACCGTGTCGAGTTTTCTGCAGCGGATGGGGCGGACCGGCCGGCGGGCGGGGAGCACACGGAACTGCCTGTTCCTCACGACCCGCGATGAAACGCTGCTGCAGGCGGCGGGGATTCTCGACCTGTGGGAGAGTGGGTATGTCGAGCCGATCGAACCTCCCCGCGAGCCGTATCATGTGCTGGCGCAGCAGTTGATGGCGTTGATTCTGCAGGAAGAGAGCCTGGGTCGGCGCACGTGGTGGGAGTGGGTGGCCGGTGTGCCGGGGTTCGCGGCGTTACCCGCACCCGAGGTCGAGCGGATGGTGGAGTGGATGCTCGCCCAGGATTTGCTGTGGGATGAACAAGGGCTCTTGGGGATTGGCCGGGCGGGGGAGGAGGCGTTTGGACGACGGCACTTCATGGAGTTGCTGTCGGTCTTCTTGTCTCCCCCGTTGTTCGCAGTGACGCATGGGCGGGAGGAGATTGGGTTCGTCGACGAGACGACGTTTCACGCAAAAACACCGGGGCCGCGGGTGCTGCTGTTGGGGGGACGCTCGTGGCTGGTGACGCACGTCGACTGGTCGCGGAAGGTCGCCTACGTCGAGCCGACCGACAACCGGGGGCGATCGCGGTGGAAGGGAGAGGGGCGGGGATTGTCGTTTCGGCTGTGCCAGGCGATTCGGGCCATCCTGGCGGGGGACGACGAGCGCACCTGCTGGTCGAAGCGGGCGCGGGAGCGATTGGCGGGGCTGCGGGTCGAATACGGCTGGTTGTCGGGCGAGACGGGGACTGATCTGGTCCGCACGGGCGACGAGACGACCTGGTGGACCTTCGCCGGCCTGCACGCCAACGCCTGCCTGGCCCCGGCCCTGTCGCAGAGCACCGAGAGCCGGGTGATTCCCGAGAGTTTCAGCCTGACCTTCGAGCCGCACGTGCGACCGGAGGTGATTGACCAGGCGATCCGCGAGTTGGCGGGGCGGTCCCCCGCCGAGTTGTTACCCCTCATCGACGAGAAGGCGCTCGAGACATTGAAGTTTGTGGAGTGTGTGCCGGGGGATCTGGCGGCGGGGCTGTTGCAGCGCCGGCTGCGGGATGAGGCGGGGGTGGGGTGGGTGTTGCAGGGCGGCCTGCGGCCGAGAGAGGTGAGAGTCGAGAGTCCAAAGGAGATGTGACGGCGCAGCGGGCCCAACCTGGGGTACGGCGTTTCCGCCGTCTTCGGATGCGCGGGGAGGTCACGTGGGGTGGTGAAGTGGGGCTCCCGCACGGCACGACGTGGCGGAGGAGTCGTGGGACAAATTTGAAAATTTGTCCGGGCCGCACTGGTCGAGTGGGATGCCATGTGACCGACACGCAAACCGGGAGGTTGACGCCACGGGGCGGCCCTTTCCCCCTCACCCCGACCCTCTCCCACAGCGATGCGGGAATTGTTGACCAGACGTCCTCTCGTGGGAGAGGGGGCACGCGCGGCGGGGCCTCGGCCCACGTGGGACAAGTTGATTTCACTTGTCCGGGCCGCGATGACGGGGTGGGGCAGACATTGGGCGTGGGGCGGTCAAGCGAAGCCCTACAGGCTTCCGGGCTTTTTGTTGGCCGGGAACCCCGGGTAGCCGCTGGCGCGGCAACCCGGGGCTATGGAAGAGTTCCCCTTCAGGGAACGTGCGCGTGGGGCGTTGCGCGCGATGAGGAAAGTCGAGTTGGGATCGGGCGTTTCCACCAGCCAGCTTACGCTGGGCCGTTCGCCTGGGTTGTGGTTGGGATGGATTCGGGTACTGGGTGCGCTGGGATCGGGTTCTCGTTCGGGGAACGTGCGAGGTGGGGTGGTGTGCGGCCCTGGGGACGGGGTCTGGAGGAAGTGAGTCCAGCGGTGACAGATTGGAAATCTATCCCACGAATGCGGACGTCCGCGCCACGTGGTGTAGACCTCCAGGTCTGCACGTGTCGACACAGGTCACCAGGGGTAGCCGGCGCTCCGCTCTGGCAACCCCTGGCTAGGGGAGAGTTCCCCTTCAGGGAACGTGCGCGATCGGCGTTGTACGCAACGGGAAAGTCGAGTTGGGATGGGGAGATTCCACCAGCCAGCTGACGCTGGGCCGTTCGCCTGGGTTGTGGTTGGGATGGACTCGGGTGCGGGGCGCGCTGGGATCGGGTTCCCCTTCGGGGAACGTGCGCGGTGAGGTGGTGTGCGGCCCTGGGGACGGGGTTTGGAGGAAGAGAGTCCAGCGGTGACAGATTGAAAATCTGTCCCACGAGCGGACACGGAGGTCCGCGCTCCCGTTGGGCTTCGGCGGGTGATTTCGTCGATTTCGTCCATTTCGTCTGTTTCGACGATTTCGTCCACTTCGAACCTGTGATACACTCCAAGGGTCCTGTGTCTGGAGACGAACCGTGCCTGCGCTGAGTCCTGAGAACTTTGAAACCGTTGCGCCAAGTGAAACCGATACCCGGTTGGCCCGCGAGTCGAGCCGGGTGCTGGCCGCCCGTCCGATCCGCGCCCAGGGGAGCGTGAAGCTGCGGTTGGGAGATCCGAGCAGTGCCGAAGTGACAGTGCCGGCCTCGGCGGTGCGGCTGTTCCTGCAGGTTTTGACCCAAATGTCGCTGGGGAATGCCGTCACCCTGGTTCCGACACATGCCGAGTTGTCGACCCAGCAGGCGGCCGACCTGCTGCACGTCTCGCGGCCGTATCTGGTGAAACTCCTGGAAGAGGGGCGGATCCCGTCGCGGAATGTTGGGCGCTATCGGAAGGTTCGGTTGGATGACCTGGTGGCGTACCAGCGGAAGGATGACGAGGCCCGCGCGCGGGTCATCGACCAACTCTCGGCAGAGGCCCAGGAGTTGGGGCTGGGCTATTGATGGACGTCCCGGTCACAGCCGTTTACGACGCCAACGTCTTGTACCCGGCTCCGCTGCGGGATCTGTTCATCAGGCTGGCACAGGCTGGTGTGGTGCGGGCCCGGTGGACTGAGGAGATTCACGACGAATGGGTGCGGAATCTTCTCGTGGATCGTCCGGACCTGACGCCGGAACGGTTGCTGCGCACACGAACGCTGATGAATGACGCAGTTCGCGACTGTCTGGTGACAGGCTACGACCATTGGATCCCGACCCTGTCGCTGCCTGATGCCGGCGACCGCCACGTGCTCGCGGCGGCACTGTGCGCTGGTGCGGAGGTCATCGTCACCTTCAATCTCAAAGACTTCCCGTCCGAGTTTCTGGTCCCCCATGGCATCGCGGCGGTGCATCCGGACGAGTTCGTGGTGAACCTCCTGGACACGGTGCCGGGGGGCTGGTGTGTGAAGCCGTCAAACGTCAGCGGGAGGGACTGCGCAACCCCTCGCGAACAATCGAGGAACTGCTGGCCACCCTCGAGAGCCAGGGACTGGTTGAAACGGTCTCTCGCCTGCGGTCGTTCACCGCGCTGTTGTGACCATGTCTGGGGAAATTTGACAGAAGCGTCACCTGGAGTCCGGCGGCGTCGGCCGGCCTGATCTGCGGGGGAAGGCGGCGTCGTATGGGGCCCCTTCTTCCGCACGGAACGCCAGCGAGATCTGGAGGCAGGACGTCCAACGGAATCCGGTTCGCAGTCGATGTTCATCGCGCCGCACGTGGTGTAGACCTCCAGGTCTGCACGTGTCGATACAGAGTTTTGTACGAGACATGAGGACGCCGTTCGTGTCGGCGATGCCGACCCAGCACAGCGAGTTGCGTCTCCCGTGAGGTGAATGCGACCAGTTTGGTCCCAAGCCAAGGACGTCCCCGATTGCGTCCGAACCGGGGTGGGTCGGTTTGGGACGGATGATCTTTTCCGCGGGCCGGGTAGACAACTCCTTCAGAGTTGAGTCGATGTTGGGGGATGGTCACCAGGGGTAGCCGGCGCTGCGCTCTGGCAACCCCTGGCTATGGGAGAGTTCCCCTTCAGGGAACGTGCGCGATCGGCGTTGTATTCAATGGGGAAGTCGAGCTGGGATGGGGATATTCCACCAGCCAGCTCACGCTGGGCCGTTCGCCTGGGTTGTGATTGGGATGGATTCGGGTACGGGGCGCGCTGGGATCGGGTTCTCGTTCGGGGGACGTGCCCGGTGGGGTGGTGTGCGGCCCTGGGGACGGGGTTTGGAGGAAGAGAGTCCAGCGGGGCGGACACGGAGGTCCGCGCTCCCGTTGGGCTTGTGGTGGACCCTGACGACGATGTTTTTTGGGGAGAGTCCAGCGGTGACAGATTGGAAATCTGTCCCACGAATGCGGAGGTCCGCGCCACGTGGTGCGGACCTCCAGGTCTGCACGTGTCGACACAGGTCTCCAGGGGTAGCCGGCGCTGCGCTCTGGCAACCCCTGGCTAAGGGAGAGTTCCCCTTCAGGGAACGGGCGCGATTGGGGTTGTATTCAATGGGGAAGTCGAGCTGGGATGGGGAGATTCCACCAGCCAGCTCACGCTGGGCCGTTCGCCTGGGTTGTGGTTGGGATGGACTCGGGTGCGGGGCTCTTGACGATTTTCGCACCCACTGGTGCGTGTGCACGATTCCGGATTGTCCGTCCACACTCATGGGTTCCCACAAATCTGGTTGCGATTTGACTTGGCAAAGTCCAGAATCGAAGGATTGTGGTCCTCAACCAGTTCCCAGCGATCATGCCCGACGAGGTCTTTCCCATGGCCAATCTGCTGATCCGGTCCCGCAGTGGACCGGACGGAAAGCTGCATCTCGAGGTGCCTGTCAGCGCGCCGAATACCGAGTTTGACATCGAACTGGTGGTCCGGCCGCATGAATCCAGCACCGGGGAGTGGCCGGCGGGCTACTTTGATCTGTTTGGATCCATTTCCGATGAGACTTTCGTGCGGCCGCCGCAGGGTGAATTGCCCAGTGCGGCCGACATACCATGACTGACCTGCTGGACACGAATGTGTGGATCACAGTCCTTCGAAAGTCGAATCCGCACTTGGCGAATCGATTTCGAGCGACCGCACCAGATCGCATCAAGGTGTGCTCCATCGTTGTCGCGGAATTGAGGCACGGTTGCCTGCGCAGTGCGAAGCCTGAAGACAACCGCGCAGCGGTGGATGCCCTGCTGGCGCCGATCACCAGTTTGCCGTTCGACGATTCAGCAGCCGAACAATTTGCCCGAATTCGTCATACGCTGGAGCAGGATGGTCGTATGATCGGCCCACTCGACGCCCAGATTGCCGCGATTGCGCTCGCAAATCACTGCGTGTTGGTCACCCATAATTCGTCGGAATTCAGCCGCATCCCGAGGTTGTTGATCGAGGACTGGCAGCGGACGTAGACCTGGGCAGAGAATGACGCTGGCGATCAACGGGGGTTTTGCATTCAAGTACGGCTGTCGAACCCCGTTGTGACGGGATGGCCGGGAGCCCCAGCGAGCGGACACATCGGTCCGCGCTCCCGTCGGGCTTGTGGTGGCCCCGGACGACGATGTTTTTTGGAGAAAGTCCAGCGGTGACAGATTGAAAATCTGTCCCACGAATGCGGAGG
>DNUF01000032.1:637-1247 GCA_003508595.1 Planctomycetaceae bacterium | reverse complement strand
TCCCCTTCAGGGAACGTGCGCGATGGGCGTTGTCTGCAATGGGAAAGTCGAGCTGGGATCGGGCGATTCCACCAGCCAGCTGACGCTGGGCCGTTCGCCTGGATTGTGCGTGGGATGGACTCGGGTGCGGGGCGCGCTGGGATCGGGTTCCCCTTCGGGGAACGTTCGCGGCGGGGTGGTGTGCGACCCTGGGGACGGGGTTTGGAGGAAGAGAGTCCAGCGGGGCGGACACGGAGGTCCGCGCTCCCGTTGGGCTTGTGGTGGACCCTGACGACGGTGTTTTTTGGGGAGAGTCCAGCGGTGACAGATTGAAAATCTATCCCACGAATGCGGAGGTCCGCGCCACGTGGTGCAGACCTCCAGGTCTGCACGTGTCGACACAGGTCACCAGGGGTAGCCGGCGCTGCGCTCTGGCAACCCCTGGCTATGGGAGAATTCCCCTTCAGGGAACGTGCGCGATCGGCGTTGTACGCAACGGGGAAGTCGAGCTGGGATTGGGAGATTCCACCAGCCAGCTGACGCTGGGCCGTTCGCCTGGCTTGTGGTGGACCCGGACGACGGTTGTTGTTGGGGGATGTCCAGCGGTGACAGATTGGAAATCTGTCCCACG
>DNUF01000032.1:0-431 GCA_003508595.1 Planctomycetaceae bacterium | reverse complement strand
CAGATTGGAAATCTGTCCCACGGGGAATCGGAGGGGCTTTCCAGATCGCGCGGTCCTGGTCTGCCGGCCTTCGGGAGATCGAATAGAATCGAGAGGAGACCAGTCGTCGGCAAGATTTGAGGTGCAGGGACGGGGGCCGACGTCTTGGCCCGGGGGGGATCAAATCACCGTCCGGCGATGCAACAACTGGGTCCGCTTTGTGAAATCCAACGTGGTGGTGCCGTCGGAGGATGGACTGAGAGCACGAGTCCGGAGTCGCGCTGAGTCTTGCGATGGAACATATCGAGACTTATCGATGGATTATGGGAGTCCGCTTGATCTCTCTGAAGTTTCACAGCGGCGATCGATCAATCGTGGTGGATGGGTCAGAGGCCTCCGCTTTATAAAACCAAAGATCACAGGGGCGGTCGGTGCGGGGTTCGTGGAATCAG
>DNUF01000237.1 GCA_003508595.1 Planctomycetaceae bacterium | reverse complement strand
GACAGTCGAAGATCGACTGTCGTGAGGGAATCCGCGGAAAAACTGACTTGGTGTCCGACTATTCTTCGAACGAACCACTCTTGTTGTTGACCTTCTTGAAGTCGATCATCACGCCGGTGAAGACTTCGAAGCTGTTGATCTCAACGTCCCCACTGGTGTAACCAACCGAATCGGCCAAGGCCACCGCATTTCCCGAGACGGGAAATCCGGGGTTGAAGAAGCCGTCTCCGTTGACGTCGATCAATTCTTTCACGCTCCCATCAGCCATCAGCACATTGGCGGTCTTGCCGTGGTGGGCGTACCAGTCGCGGGTGTCCTGGAGGAAGAGCTTGTTCCCCAGGGCTCCGGCAGCCGTCGCAGAAGCGTAGTTCGCTTCGGTGGCGGTAGTGACCGTGCTGCCAACGGCAGGCATGTTACGAGCCACAACCGACTGGACCGGCACCACGGTCTTCAGCAACTTCACACGATCAACATCCCAATAGGCGGGACCGTCGCAGAAGGTCTCGGCGAGTTGAGCACCCACCATCAGGGCGGGATTCACACTGATGCCATCTTCGGTGATGCAACTGAAGGCCAGGATGGCTTCCTTGGCGTCACCGGGAGCGGCGTCGGCCAGCAGGGGAATGTTGGAGATGGGCACGTCGCCCTGCTCGCAGTAACGACGGGTGAGCTGACCCTTGGTGTTCCGCAGGTCCTTCATATCAGGGCCATTTCCGTCGACGGCGTTGCCAGTCAGGGGGTCGATCGACAGCGCGGCGGCTGAGCCCGTGCCAACGGTCACCAGTTTCGGGCCCGAGCGAACCATGAACCAGCTAGAAGCATAATTCGTGTTGTAGCCATCCCGCACGAAACTGGCGATGGCATTGGCGCGGCCCGGGGTCAACAGTGCGGTCGCCGAACCATTCGACAGCGGCCAGGAATTCGCGGCATTGCAGCGACCCTTGTTCTGGCGTTCCAGAGGCGTGGTATTCGCGTTGGAGGTGTTCTTGCCGTACAGGTCATTCAGCTTCTCGAGACCCTTCATCGGGTTCGAGGTGCACATCATGTCGTTGGGAAGCCCCCCCTTGACCTTGATGACGTCCGCCACCCAACTGTAGGTGTCTGGACATCCGTCACGAGTGGCATCGTAGGCACCCGAGCAGAGACGGTCGCCCGGATCGCCCGAGGCGAACAGGTGAAGGGCAATTCCAATCTGTCGCAGATTGTTCTTGCAGGTTGCCTTGCGGGCCGCTTCACGGGCGGCATTGACCGCAGGCAGCAAAAGGGCGACCAGGATACCAATGATCGCGATCACCACCAGCAGTTCGATCAGGGTAAAGCCACCCCGGCGCGAGTTGGCTGTTCCCAGCCGTTTCACAGAGTTCATTCCACACTCCTTGAGAAGCAAACACACAGGCAGCACCAAGCCGCCCGAGAAAATCCAATCCTGCTGCGCCTCAATCGTCATGCCCCTGCAGCCGAGGCCCGGACGATGCTCCAGACACCTGCCTTTCAGTGATCCAGGCGAAGTGGCTGGAAAGCAGACTGTCTTTGAGGAGCCTGCTCGAGATCCCAAATCATCACCGACGCATTCACGCCCCGGAATGAAACCGAATCACGACCGACGTGACCCGTCTCGCAGCCACTCAACATGGCGGAATTTTACCGGTGGCCTCTGCAGTACCAATCAGCAGACCGTGAATTGCCAATGAAGTTTGTGTGAAGACCGGACGGCCGACGCTGAGTGTTGGGGGGAGAATGCCGTCGGAACCCTCTTGCTCTGGCGAATCAGTTCCCGGATCCGGCTCGCAGCCACCTACCGAGAACTCAGGATTCACGAACTCCTGTCCGGATCAGGCGATTGACGGAGATGGTCCGCTGCTCGCGGAGGTACGCCGGGGAATGACAGACGAACATGCGCCTCAGTTTCGAGTCTCAGCCAGGGTCCGCTGTCGCGAAAAAATTGAATCGCCTCCGCTGATGCACCAGGAAACATGACAGGCGAGTGCTGCGAGGAGCACAAAACCAGCGGGAGGCGGATTGGATTGGCCCAGCACGAATAATTCCATGGCCATCACGGTACAGGCCAGAGGGGTCTTGGAGGCCCCTGCAAAAACCGCGACAAATCCCAACGCGGCCATTAAACCGACCGGGGCGTTCAGCAGCCCCGCGGTCGCATTCCCCAAGGCGGCCCCCATGAAAAACAAGGGGGTGACTTCACCGCCACGAAGCCCGCCTCCCGCAGTCACTGCCGTGAAGACCAGTTTCCAGAGCCAACTCAGCGGAGTCGCTCCGTCGGCGTGAAAACACGACTGCAACGTGACCCCTCCCGGATCTGCCGGATTCGGATTCACTCCCAGTCCCAGATAGTCGCGGGATCCGACCAACCAGACCAGTATCCAGATCGTCACACCCGCCACGACCGGGCGCAGTTCGGGAGTTCGTACCGTCCGTTCCAGAAGGTGTTGAATTCCGTGCGTCATCCGGACGAACAGCAGGCTGGCCAACCCGAATACCACAGACGCCAGGAACACCTTGGCGACCAGCCAGGCATCGAGACCGTTCTCATTTGCCCAGGGATCGATGGTGTGTCGGGTGTGGATGATACCCAGTGAGTGAACAACGTGGTTGCCCATGCAGGCCGCGACCAGGCAGGGGACCGTCGCCGCGTGTCGAATCTGCCCCTGGGTCAGTACCTCCATGGCAAAGATGGTTCCGGCCAGGGGGGTCCCGAAGACCGCTCCAAATCCGGCGGCAATCCCCGTCATGAGCGTCCGCGAGAGATCCTGTCCGCGCAACCGCAGGCCGTGGGCGATTCCTCCGGCGAGCCCACCGCCCATCTGTACTGCGGTCCCCTCGCGTCCAGCCGAACCGCCTCCCAGGTGCGTCAGCAGCGTCCCCAGCAGAATCAGCAGGGCCATCCGCAGGGGAACTCCACCCCCCGGTTCGTGAATCTGTTCCAGGATCAGATTGGTTCCCTTGCTGGAATTCCCGCCAAACCGGGTATAGAGAATGGCTCCCAGCCATCCCAACAGGGGAAGACCCCAAAGCAACCAGGGAAATTGCCAGAACTGGTCGACGACGCGGTCGAGTGACCACAGGAACAGGGCGACAGCCGCCCCGACCACTCCGCCCACGCAGGTTCCCAGCAGGGACCAGTGCAGGAGCCAGCGGAGTCGGCCCAGAATCTGGGAAATCAGTTCACGTTCCGGCAAGCCGTTTGCTCCACTCAGCGGTAACTGAGATTTTCCGCATGGCAAGCAGACATGGAATGCGGACCGACGCAGCTGAAGCCACTGGCTTCACGGCCCGTTCCCCGCAGCAGCCCAGGTGCGAGCCTACATCTCCATAATCTTCTCGGCGATCTGGTTGCGGACGGCGGCGGGATCCGCTCCCTTGACCGCCTTCATCACCTGCCCGACCAGGGGGCCGATTGCCCCCTGCTTGCCCCCCTTGAAGTCGGCGACGATCTTCGGGTTCTTGGCGAGGACCTCGGCAATTGCGGTATCGATTGCCCCCGTGTCGGTCACCAGGGCCAAGCCCTTTTCGGCAATGATCTGGTCAATGTGCTGTGCCGACAACACCTGGCCCGCATGCGTTTCCGACAAGAGCGTGGCAAAAACCTCGCGGGCGCTCTTGATCGTGATTTTCTTCTGGGTGATTCGCGAAAGCAGATTGCCGAGCACCGCAGCACGCAACGGGAAGTTGCGAATGTTCTGGCCCCGCTCATTCATTTCCCGCAGGACGTCCTGAGTGACCCAGTTGCACGCCTGTTTGCCATCCTGGCAGAGGGTGGCAACCTCCTCAAAATAGTCGGCATACTCCCTCCCCTGCCCCACGATCACCCCGACATCGTAGGGGGAGAGTTGCCATGCCGCCGCGAGACGCCGTCGACGATCGGCCGGGAATTCGCACAGAGATTGCCGAACCTGGTCGAGAAACGTCTCACTGACGATCACAGGGGTCAGATCCGGATCTGGGAAGTACCGGTAGTCGGAGGCCTCTTCTTTGCCCCGCTGGGCGAAGGTCACTCCCCGGGCGGCATCGAATCCCCGGGTCTCCTTCGGGACATCGCCGATCTTCTGACCGGTCTTCTGCCACTGTTCGAGTTGTCGCTTTTCTTCGTATTCCAGTGCCAGTTCCACATTGCGGAAGCTGTTGAGGTTCTTCACTTCCACAATCGGCGTCGCGATCTTGTGCCCATCATCGGTGTGGATGTGCAGGTTCACATTGGCGTCGCACCGCAGGCTCCCCTCCTGCATGTTGCAGTCGGAAACCTCAAGGTAGGTCAGCAGCAGCCGCAACTCTTCCAGATAACGGCGGGCTTCCGCTGCCGAGCGGATGTCAGGCTGGGAAACGATTTCCACCAGCGGAGTCCCGGCCCGGTTGAGGTCCACCTGGCTGTCGAGCCCCCGGCCGGTCTCATCGTGGGTGTTCTTTCCGGCATCTTCTTCGAGATGGGCCCGGATGATGCCGATTTTGCTCCCGGGGAGAGTTCCCTCCGGGGTTTCCACGGGATCCAATTCGACAAACCCATCTTCGCTGAAGGGAAGATCGTACTGGCTGATCTGGTAACCCTTGGGAAGATCGGGGTAGTAGTACTGCTTGCGATCCCACTTGGTATAGGGGGAAATCTCACAGTTCAGGGCCATGGCCGTCTTGACCGCCAGTCGAAACGCCTCGCCGTTCAAGACTGGCAGGGCACCGGGGAGTCCGAGACAGACAGGACAGGTCTGGACGTTGGGATGGGAGGGATTGAAGGCGGTCGAGCAACTGCAGAAGACCTTGGTCTTGGTTTGCAGTTGAACGTGAACTTCCAGCCCGATGATGGTTGTCGTATGCATGCCAGGTGTTCCAGTCGGAACGTTGCAGAATGGGGACGTGGCAGATGTGGTTGACGCCGGATCAACCCGCCAGCGGAGCACGACGGCGATGCCATTCGGTCTCGCGTTCAAACATGCGGGCTGCCCGCAGCAGTCTCTCTTCGGCGAAGGGGGCACCGAGCAGTTGGAGCCCCAGGGGAAGTCCTCCGGAGCTGAAACCGGCCTGGACCGAGATTCCCGGGATCCCCGCCAGGTTGGCGCTGATCGTGTAAATGTCTGAGAGGTACATCGCCAGAGGATCGTTGACCAATTCCCCGAGCTTGAATGCCGGGGTGGGATTGACCGGAGTGGCAATCAGGTCAACCTCGCGGAAGGCGTTGTCGAAGTCATTCCGAATCAGTCGCCGTACCTTGAGCGCCTTCAGGTAGTAGGCGTCGTAATATCCGGCCGACAGGGCATAGGTCCCCAGCATGATGCGTCGCTTGACTTCCGAACCAAACCCTTCACCCCGGCTGGCCGAGTACATCTCGATCATGCTCGAAAACTGCGAGGCCCGGTGTCCGTAATGCACCCCATCGTATCGGGCGAGGTTGCTCGAGGCCTCGGAGGGGGCGACGATGTAGTAGACCGCGACGGCGTATTTCTGATGGGGCAGTGAGATCTCGTGAATGGTGGCCCCCAATTTCTGGTACACCCGCAGCGCCTCGCGAACCGATTGTTCAACTTCGGTGTCGAGTCCGGGGGCGAAATGCTCGCGTGCGAATCCGATTCGCAACCCCTGCAGGGGTTGGTCAATCGTCTGGCTGTACGCCGGCACCGCCTGTGGAACCGAGGTGGAATCTCGCGAATCGTGGCCGGCAATCGCCTCCAGCAGCAGTGCCGCACCGGTGACGTCGTGCGAAAAGGGACCGATCTGGTCCAGCGAACTGGCATAGGCAATCAGGCCATAGCGCGACACCCGGCCATAGGTTGGCTTGAGTCCCACCACGCTGCACAACCCTGCCGGTTGCCGAATCGAGCCGCCGGTATCACTTCCGAGGGAAAGCGGGGCCATCTGGGCTGCGACTGCGGCGGCGGAACCTCCGCTCGACCCCCCTGGCGTCCGCTCCAAATCCCAGGGATTGCGAGACACCTTGTAGGCCGAGTTCTCGGTGGACGATCCCATCGCGAACTCGTCCATGTTGGTTTTACCCAGCAGAACGGCGTCGGCCCGGCGGAGGCATTCGATGACATGGGCGTCGTAGGGGGCGACAAACTTTTCCAGCATCCGGCTGGCACAGGTGGTCACAGTCCCTTTCTGACAGATCACATCCTTGATGGCGACGGGAATGCCCGCCAGCAGACCCAGTGGCTCTCCTCGTGACCGCTTTTGATCGATTTGTCGTGCTTGCTCCAGCGACTTTTCGGGCTCGATCGACAGAAATGCCCCAACTCGACTGTCGTGGCGGGTGATCTGTTCCAGGCAAGCCTGGGTCAATTCCACCGAGGTCAGTTGGCCCGACTGGAGGCGGGACATCAACTCGCTGACGGGCAATCCGGGGGTAGACATCTGTTTGGTCGTCACAAGGGAGCAGTGGTGGGAAGATTTCTCTTCCTGCCGTTCGAACGAGAACCGGCATTGTGCCGAATGCGGCTGCAAATGCCAACCCGCACAACCCCTCCCCTTCTTTGCAGCATTTGGCGTTTGCCGCAACCGCCGGCTAACGGGTTCGGGGCTTGGGGCGGATGAACACCAGGGCGACAGAAACCACAATGGCGGCAGGCAGGATCCACCAGGCAGCACGCCGCAACAGGGCCATGAGTCCCACCACGATGAGGACCGGGGTCAACACCCGGGACCAGACGAAATTGGTCGCGGTTTTTGGGAGCGCATACCAGAGGGTCCCCAGCACGATGCCGAGGCGCGGAAGCGACGCCAGCACGGGGTTTCCGCGGGGATCGGCGCCAAGTGCCCAGAGGATGCCGGCGGCGACGAAACAGCCGACCGCCAGGACAGCCACCAATTGCCGTTTCAGAGCGAAATCGTCGGGGGAGGACATTTGATCAGCCTCCAAACGCACTGTAGCGGGCGACACCCCGGGCAAACGCCAGGCGATTGAGCGAATACAACACAATGACCCAGCCACATTCGAGAAGCAACTGCCAGGCCAGTGCCGATCCACTCACCTTGCCCAGCATCACAGCGGCCGGAAAATACGCCATATAACGAAATGGCAGCAAATCGAGGGCTCCCTCGGTGATCCGGCGCCAGGGGGACGCTTCGGGAATGGCGCTCGTCAACCAGTCGAGCGGCAACATGTGGCCGGACAGAAAGTAATTCAGCATCATGAAGATGAAGATCAGCGAACTGACCTCCAAAAACCAAAACCCGATCAAGCCGATCAGCGATTCGGTCAGGAACCCAATCAGGAAACCCAGCAGCAATGAGACGACAAACGCCGACACTGTCAGCAGGGTCACAGGTTCCACGAAATAATCACGCAGAATCCAGAATACCAGGGCAAATGGCCCGGTGGCGACGGCGTAATACACGAGTTTGTGCGCGACACGCCCCCAAAACAGGAAGCCCAACATATCCACGGGCTGGGTCAGGTATTTTTTGATCGTCCCTTCGCGAATGTCGCGGGCAATCCCTCCGGCGAGGCCGGGCATGCTCGAGAATGCCCGGGCCAGCATGACCAGGAGCGAGTAGGCCACCATGTCGCGGTACCGGTATCCCTGAATCGACTGCCGTTCGCTCGCCCCATAAACCGCCGTCCACAGGAAGACCTGCGTCACAATGGGCAGGAACCTGACCAGCGTTCCGAGAACGAAATCACCACGATACGTGAGTCGCTCACTGATTGATGTCTGCAGCACGCACCAATGGACCCGCCAGGCACCGGTCATCAGTCCCCCTTCCCGGATTCGCCACGGGGATTGTCAGACCGCGTCGAGGTGAACAGTTCGGCAATCACCTCTTCGAGCGGACGATCATGGACCCCCACATCCTCCAGCGAATAATTCGCCAGGAGCCCTGCCAGGGTCTCCGGCACCTGTTGCCGGGGAACTTTCAGCTTGGCCCGGGGGAACTGCATCTCGAAGACCTCGCCGAACGCCTCCAGGCCTTCCGGTCGCTTGTCGCCGGCGAACAGCAGTTCAATCACCTTGAATGAGCCAAACCGGTCGATGACCTCCTCCAGTGATCCGTCGTGCTTGATTTCTCCCTCGTTGATCACGATGGCTCGCTGACAGAGAGCCTGCACGTCCTTCATATAGTGGCTGGTCAGGAGCACTGTCAGTTGTCGCCGCTCCTGATAAAACCGCAGGAATTCCTGAACGCGCCGTTGGGAGACAACATCGAGGCCGATGGTTGGTTCGTCGAGTAGCAGGACGTCGGGATCATGCAGCAGGGCGGCGATGAGTTCCATCCGCATCCGCTCGCCCAGTGACAACTCACGAACTGGCTGATTGATGACGCGTGAAACTTCAAGCAGGTCAATCAGTTCGGCAAGCCGCTTTTCAAAAACCGCATGGTCGATACGGTAGATTTCACGGTGGAGGCGAAACGACTCCTGGGACGGGAGGTCCCACCACAGTTGGTTCTTTTGCCCCATCACAAGGGCAAACCGGCGTCGGTAGGCAATCTCCCGGAGCCAGGGTACATGCCCGAGAACGGTTGCCGTGCCAGACGTCGGGTGAATCAGTCCCGCCAGCAGTTTGAGGGTGGTGGTCTTTCCGGCACCGTTGGGCCCCAGAAAAGCGACCATCTCGCCGCGTTGGATTTGAAAACTGATCCCTCGAACCGCCTGGACCTCGTTGTACTCCCGTTTCCAGAGCGAGCGCAGAGAAGCCCCCAGCCCGGCCTGCTTGCGAAAGACCTGGTAACTCTTGCGAAGTTCGCGAACCTCAATTCCGTCCATGGCGCGAGTGTAGGTCCCGGACGAAACACAGGCCAGCCCTGGCCCCCCTGCCATGCGACAGACCGATTTGGCGTTCGACGGCAAGCCTGCCCGACGGCACCGGCGGGCAGGCCGAGCCACCTTGATTGATTTCCCCACGAATCGTAGAGTGACCAACGTGTTTCCGGTCCCTTTCGAGCAGGTCATGGACGTTACCTCCGGCGCCAGGTTGAGCGGTCAGTCGCCTGGAGAACGGGTTCGCCAGTTTCCCAGTTGGCTCCTGTCACTGGGAGCCCACCTGCTGCTGTACCTGGTCTTGGCCGTGTTCATCCGGCCGGTCGCTCCCCGTGGTGCCGGCGACGGGGAATTCCGCACCATTGGAATCAGCACTCGTTCCGGAGTTGAATCTCCCGAAGAGCGTCGCGGTGGAGACTTGAGTTCCCAGATGCCGCAGGGAGCTGCTGGGGAGTCCCCCTCCGACGAGACGGAAGCGTCATTGGATGCTGCGAACATCGAGCTTCCCCCTGTGGATGATGAGCCTCCGATTCCCATCCAGGGACCGGAGCGCCGTCTGGAGAAAGCGGTGACCCGAGGGGCAGTCAGCTCCGGAACAACGCCTCCTTCGGGAGTCGGGGCCCGTGATTTCAGCCGCCCCAAGGGTGGGGCGGCTTCCAAAAAAAATACGGGACCGAAACAGGGAGGTGCGGGGAGTGGTCCCGGTGCCGTTTCGTTTTTCGGTGGGGGCGGGCAGCCTGGAACCCGATTTGCCTTCGTTCTCGATGCCTCTGCCAGCATGTATGAGAACAATGCGATCCAGGTGGCGAAATCAGAACTTCAGGCGAGCCTTCTGCAGGTCGCCGATGAGCAGGAGTTTCAGGTAATCTTCTACAACGAAGACCTGCATCCCATGCCCACGACCGGTCAGCGGACCACGATGTTCCGGGGAACCGAAGCGAATCGGAATCGAGCCGCCCAGCACATTCGTTCCGTCCAACCCTCTGGTGGAACACGGCACAAAGAGGCTCTGCTGGAAGCGCTGAGACTCCGTCCCGACGTCATCTTTTTCCTGACCGACGCCGGCGAGCCGTGGATGACTGCGGCAGACCTGGGGGAGATTCGCAAGCGGAACAGTGGCCGATGCCGGATCTGTGTTGTGGAATTCGGCAAGGGGAGTCCGCTTTCGAACACCGAGTCGTATTGGACTCGGCGGCTGGCTCGTGAGAACGATGGCACGTATTCCTATCACGACGTCAACGACTTCCGCCGCCGTTAATGCAGGCTCTCGAACTGAAATGAATGCGTCTCCCCTCCCCCGCGCGTGGCTGGATCGCCGACGAATCGTGGCTGTGCTGCGAGGTTGGGCGAACCCAATCCGGCATCGGGTCCCGATCGTGGTGACTCTGTTGTTGGTTGTGCCCGACATGGCCGCATCGAACGATCGATTGATCATTCGCCGAGCCGGTTCACAGGGGAAAATCGAGATCCGGGGAGAGATCCTCGAACATCGCGGCGATGAGGTGACAGTTCAGCCCGACTCCGATTCTCCTGTCCAGGTCTTTCGGGGGGCCGAGATCGTGTTGCTTGACCCCGAGCGTTCCCCGTCCCACCAGGAGGGCCGGCGTCTGCTTTCGATCGATCCCGCCCAGGCCAGTCTTCGGTTGGAACAGGCGCTCAGCGAGGAAAAACGGGCCTGGTGCCGACGAGACATCCTGGCCGATCTGATTCGCAGTGCCGTTGCGCAGCAAGACTATGCGGTCGCCGGATCACGCTATCTCGCCCTGGAGAACAGCGACCCGGAAACCGGACATATCGCGGTGATGCCGCTTCGCTGGACAAGGGCGAATCCCTCCCGGGAGGATCGGGCCGCGGCAATCCCATGGCTTCGTTCCAAATCACCGACGGCCCAATTGCTGGGGGCCAGCCAGCTCTTGATGGATTCCGCCTTGGCTGCCGAGTCGCAGGCGGTCTTGCGACAGATCAGCCGGGGTGATTCGCTGCGCCTCCAGCCTCTTGCGCAGTGGCAACTGCGGCGTCCCGAGGCATTTTCTGGTCAGCCCCGACTGACGGATCTGCAGTACTGGCAGGTGGCACTCGATCGCTTGCCCGCCGATCTCCAGGGGGGGCCCGCGTTTTTGGTCGCGGAGGCCTTGGATCGACGTTCCGAGTCGATCCTCGCCGCCAGTTATTGGCTGCGGTTGATCACATTGGAAGTTCACGACTTGCGGCTGTCCGCAGACGCGATGAGTCGCGCCATCACAACTCTCCGGCGATTGGGACAGTCGGCGGAGGCTGACAGACTCGAGGTGGAATTGCGACAGAGATTTCCCGCCTCGCCCCCAGATGATTCCCCAGACGTCCCCGCGGCAGGCGCGAGTTCTGGCCCCAATGGTTGAGTCTCCCTGACAGTCCCCAACGGTCATACCGAATGTTGCATCAACGAGGTTCATGGTTGGATTGTCGCGCCAGATGTCATCGATCGCGGCCTGTGCTTCAGGCGGTGCGAATTCTGCTGGTCACCGGAATCAGCTGGGTGAACTCGGAAGCACAAGCCTGGGCCGACGAAGTGGTCCCCGCCTCCAAGGGATTGGATGCCTGGGGGCTGCTGGAGGCTGGGGGGACAATCGGCTGGATCATCATGGCGATCAGCGTGTGGATGGTGGCCTTGCTGATCCAGCACCTGATTTCCCTGCGGACCTCGGTGCTGATGCCACCCGGGTTGGCAGAACAGGTCCACAACCTGATCGCGGAGGCTCGGTATCCCGAAGCGCAACAGGCTTGCCGCTCGCGGCCGAGTTTTCTGTCTTCCGTCCTGGACGCCGGATTGGTTGAGACTCCACTCGGCTATGCGGCGGTCGAGAAGGCTCTCGAAGATGCCAGCCACCAGCAGGCGGCCCGACTTTTCCGGGGTCTTGAATATTATACGGTCATCGGGACGATTGCTCCGATGCTGGGCTTGCTCGGGACAGTCTGGGGTATGATTCTGGCATTCATGGAGTTTGAATTGAAAACCAATCCCCAGGTTTCCGAATTGGCTCCCGGGATTTACAAGGCGCTGGTCACGACACTTCAGGGTTTGTGCGTCGCCATTCCGGCCCTGGCCATTTATGCCCTGCTGCGGAACCGGGTCGACGAACTGGTGGCCCAGACCTCACTTCTGGCCGAGCATGTCTTTTCGGGATTCAAGCGATCACGGTCCCCATCACGACGTACAACAGCGGTGATGGGAGTCGGAAAACAACGTCCTGCAGTCGACGCCGGCGATTCGCGTGTGGAAGCCCCGGGTGAACCCGAATGAAGATTCCAGGCCGGGTCCGCGGCGCAGGTCTGAAATTCAACCTGACTCCGATGATTGATGTGGTTTTCAACCTGATCATTTTCTTTCTCGTGGCGAGCCATTATTCGCGCAGCGAGGCGGTGGTCGACCTGGAACTGCCAAAAGCGTCGGGTGGAGAGGCGGAATGGGAACAGTCGGGCCGTCGGCTCACCATCACGCTGTTGATTGACGGCAGGGTCTTCGTCGGTGCGTCGGAAGTCAACCCGGGCGATCTCGAAGATCGACTCGCAGCGAGCGTGGCCACTCATGGGGCCAGCGAAGTCGAAGTCCGCATTCGCACTGATCGGAGGGTTCCCTACGCCCGCATTGCACAGATTCTTCGGGAGTGTTCGCTCCTGGGGGTCCAGCGGTTGCGTTTCGCCGTGCTGACGGAGAAGTGAGATGAGAGTCCCGTCACATACCACCCGCACCGACATCAGTGAAAACATGATGACACCGATGATTGACGTGGTGTTCAACCTGTTGATCTTTTTTGTCTGTGCCTCGGCACTCAATATTCAGGAAATGGTTTTGAAGGCGGACCTGGGGAAGTCGTCTTCAGAATCGGCAACGGCTGGGGCGGCGGTCGGGCCCGCGGAATCATTGCCTGTCGATGAGATCCGCGTGGGGCTGTCGCTCGGGGGACAAGGCCAAACAATCATGCGTCTCAATGGAACCGACTACGAGTCTTTTTCCGCGCTTCGCGAAGTCCTGCGACAACTGGCTGACCTCGCTCCCGAAAGCCCAGTGGTTTTGGATGTCGCGGATGAGGTGGAGGCGGGGGAAGTGCTGCGAGTCTACGACACCTGCCGAAGTGCCAGGTTCCAGGCAATCCAGTTTGCCATCAACCCGTCCGCCGAACCATGAGAGATCCCCTCAGGAATCGAAAGCATGTTCTCCGTCATGCATGGATTGTTGCGAGGCTGGTGCTGTGCTGCGCTTGGGCTGTGGTGGGGATTGCGAGGTGCTGTTTTGCGCAGGGTGGTGACGGATTGGATTCGGCCACGGCCACACATCTTGCAGGACTCCGTTTCCGGGGACTCTACCGACTGGCGGAGGCGGAAATTGAACACCGGCTGACCTGGACCCGACTGGCTCCTGAGGTCGAGACCGATCTGGTCCTGGAATTGGCCGAGACGATGCTGGCTCACGCCCGCGCATTGTCGGAGACCGAGCGGCAGCCATTGTGGGATCGCGTGCGTGAAGTCGTCGGCACACGACTGGGGGGGGAGGCACATTCCGCACGCAAAGAATTGCTGGAATTGCAGTTGGTCTTGATCGACCGGGAAATCGCATTGGCCAGTCTCCGGCACCAGTCAGTCGCTCCCTGGGATCGTGGCAACCAGGAACAGGGGATGGAGGCAGCGTCCCGCGGGCTGCAACGGCTTCGCGAAATGACAGGACGATTTGATCAGCCGGCCAGGCCTGCCCCCAGGCCGAAGCTTGGTCAGCCGTCGGCATCCCTGCGTGTTCGCCTGCGTGTCTTGCAGGGAGAGTTGGAGCTTTGGCAGGCAGAGTTCGCGGTTGAGCCGACTGATCGCGCCGCCATGTTGCTGACAGCGCGCAAGACACTGCAACCGCTCGTCGAGTTGCGTACCGAAACCATTCAGGCGGAACGGTCCCGATTGCTGTTGATTCGTGCGGCGCGAATCGGAGGAGATTGCCGCGATGCCCGGAAGATGATTGAGGTGGTCCGACGAAAGACTTCCGATCCACTCCTGGAGGAGTTACTGGCCCGTGAAGAGATCGAGTGCTGCCTGGCCGATGCTGACCTGGGTGAGGCACGGCGACTGGCGATGCTGTGGTCCTCACGGAATTCGGCCAACACGGACGTTCCCGGTGGCCCGGAAACCGACTGGGAAACCCGATTGCTCTTGGGACGGGTTCTGGTGACGGCCTGGAGAGCGGAGCGTGAGGCCCGATCGCAGTTGGCTGACCGTGATTTTCGAAACGCTCAGGAGGTGTTGTCCGAGGGACAGGACTCTGCACCAGGGGAATGGCGGGAGTTGTTTGAATTGCTCCTGGCAACGATCCGGGAGGAGCAGTCTCTCGGCCCCGAACTGGCCTCACTGGCTTTGCAGATCCAGCAGGCGACCTCCCGGGGCGACGGTGAGGTTGCGGAACGGCTTCTGGCGCGTGGAGTTCAGTTGGCTCAGCGGCGCGGCATGACAGATCGGGCTGTGGACTGGGGCATTCAGCGGGGTTCACTGGCCCTGGCACGCAAGGACTGGTTGTCGGCCGCAGACGACCTGCTGTCGCTTTCCAGAGAGTTCCCCAGCAGCGCGAGAGTGGCAGAGGCCCATCTCCTGGGGGCCTATGCCCTGGGACGTGCCTGGCGAGAAAACCCGGAAAGCGAATCACAGAATCAGTACCGCACCGCGCTGGAGCAGTTTCTCGAACGATTTCCCCAGAATTCACAGAGGCCCGAAGCGGACTGGATGCTGGCGGAACTCTGTCGCTGGGAAGGCAGGGAGGCCGAGGCATTGGATCACTACGATCGGATTCCCCCTGGCCATCCCAGGTCGCCAAGGGCTGTCGAGTCTCTTTCCCGATTGATCGTGCAGAGAGTCCGTCAGGGCCAGAAGTGGGAGGCCGCCAAATGGGTTCCATTGCGGGAGCGTCTGCTGGAAAGACTCCCAACTGGGGACGATTCCTGGGGGAACCCGGATCGATCCATGGCCCTCGCCATTGCAGAGGTGGAATTGAAGGGAGATCAGCCGAACTGGCCTCTGGTCGATCGTTTGCTGGATCGAGTTTCCGAAGTCGAAGAACCGGACCTGGGTAACATGGCCCACTCGCCCCCAGTCGAGGACGCTGATCGAGTGACCTTTCTCCAGGATCGATCGCTGGAAGTGCTGACCCTGCGGATTCAGTCGTTGGCCGGACAGGGGCGTTGGAAGGAGGTGGAACCCTTACTGAGTGAGGCCATGGAACGGGATGTCAAATCACTGCTGCCGGTTTTGGAGGCAATGACTTCCCCCGCCGTTCGAGAAGAAGGCGAGCAAGGTCCCCTTCAGGGGCGCTGGGGACTGCTGTTGAGGGTCGCGCGGGACATTGAGGCCCATCGGAGTGGCCTTTCCCGAGACGAGTCGGGGCGACTCGATTGGGTCCTGGCACGGATCCATGCGTCCAACGACCAGCCGAAAGAGGCTCGGGATTGTTACGAACGGGTTTTCAAGGATTCTCCCGGCAATCGACGGGCTGCCAGCGAGTATGCCGGATTTCTGCTCACCTCGTCCGAGGCGGTATGGCAACAGCGGGGGATCCAGATTTTGAAAGGGATCGAGCAGCGATTTCGAAATGGAACGGAGGAGTGGTTGGATGCCCGACTCGAACTGGTCGCCGCTTTGAAGAAAATCAATCAGGTGGACGAGGCTTGCCGCCAGTTGACCAAGACCACCCTACTGTATCCTCGGCTCGGCACTGATGAACAAAAGGTTCGTATCAGAAGCCTTGGGCGAGACTG
>DNUF01000082.1 GCA_003508595.1 Planctomycetaceae bacterium | reverse complement strand
TGTGACATTTCTATTGGGGACGGACACAGACGGCTTCGTTCTTTGCCGGGGATTCCCGGGATCTGATATGCTGATTTGTGTCACGGGGAGGGCCGGGGAAGTCGGGGTGACGTCTCTCCCGAAGCCGTGGGTCCTCGCATTTTGCGACAGGCACCGAACCTCCCGGGGGTGGTCCGGGTCTGAAGCCGGTGGTTGTGTCTCCCCAGCGGGACTTCCCGGGGTGCTTTCTGGTGGTCACTTCCCGGCTTGACTTCTTGGGCTTGAGCCCGGGATTTCCGGGACTGCTGGACCAGACTGTGGTCCGGGTTGTCACCGTGACTGGCACTCGCGGCCCCGGTTTTGCTGTTTCCTGCGTTGGCTTGGCCGACGAGTCTTTCCTTCGGCCAGAATCTCTGCATGCCGTCACTGGATGAAGTTCACAACCTGATTGCCCAGGCCATGCGGGGGGACCAGTTCCGGTTCCGCCGGCAGCTTCGCACGCTGCGCGAGACGGCGAAACAGAATCGCCCCTACGACCGCAATCTCGCCCGACTGGCCGCGGAAGTCCAGGAATCGGTCGACCGGCGGGCGAAGCGGGCGGCATCGATTCCCACCATCGCGTTTGACGACGACCTCCCCGTCAGCCAGCGCCGGGACGAACTGCGGGGGGCCCTGCTCGAACACCAGGTGCTGGTGGTCTGCGGCGAAACCGGTTCGGGCAAATCGACCCAGCTCCCCAAGATCTGCCTGGAGGCGGGCCGGGGGATCGACGGGATGATCGGGCATACCCAGCCCCGCCGGATCGCCGCCCGCTCCATCGCCACCCGGATCACCCAGGAACTTCCCGGCAGCGCCAAACTGGTGGGCTCCAAGGTCCGCTTCAACGACGAGACCGGTCCACAGACCCTCATCAAGCTGATGACCGATGGGATCCTGCTGGCCGAGACGCAGCGCGACCACTTTCTCAACCAGTACGACACGCTCATCATTGACGAGGCGCACGAGCGGTCGCTGAACATCGACTTCCTGCTGGGCTACCTCAAGCAACTGCTCCCCCGCCGTCCCGATCTGAAGCTGATCATCACGTCGGCCACCATCGATGCGGAACGGTTTGCCGAACATTTCGCCACCAACCGCGGTCCCGCCCCCATTCTCACCGTCTCGGGACGCACCTATCCGGTGGAGGTCCGCTGGCGCCCCCCCGCCACCGAAGAGGATGACGAACCCGACTGGGACCGCGCCATCGCCCAGGCGATCGACGAGGTCGCCGCGATCGACACGGGTGACGTGCTGGTCTTTCTGCCGACAGAGAGGGACATCCACGATCTGGCCAAGGTCCTGCGCGGACGGGACTTTCCCGGCGATCGCCCGGGACGCAAGACCGAGATCCTCCCCCTCTACGCCCGGCTGCCCACCTCGGAACAGAACCGCGTCTTCGCCCCGCATCCCCACCGGCGCATCGTGCTTGCCACCAATGTGGCCGAGTCGTCCCTGACGGTGCCGGGGATCCGCTATGTGATCGACCCCGGAACGGCCCGGATCAGCCGGTACTCGGCCCGGTCGAAATTCCAGCGGCTTCCCATTGAGCCGATCGCGCAGTCGTCGGCCGACCAGCGGAAGGGGCGCTGCGGCCGCGTGGGGCCGGGGGTCTGCGTGCGGCTCTACAGCGAGCAGGACTATCTCTCCCGCGAACGCTTCACCCCTCCCGAGGTGCAGCGGACCAGTCTCGCCAGCGTCATCCTGCAGCTCAAGACGCTCAACTTTGGCGAAATCGAAGAATTCCCGTTCATGGATCCGCCCCGTCCCGAGGCGATCCGCGACGGGATCAAGACCCTGTTCGAACTCGGGGCGCTCGACGAGGCGAACCAGCTCACACCGCTCGGCAAACGGCTGGGGCGGCTGCCGGTCGATCCCCGCGTGGGACGCATCATCCTGGCCGGGGATGACGAGGGCTGCCTGAGCGAGATTCTCATCATTGCCGCGGTCCTCGAACTGCAGGACCCGCGCGAACGTCCGCTCGACAAGCAACAGGTGGCCGACGAATGCCACGCGCAGTTCGAGGTCGAGGATTCCGACTTTCTCGGGTTCCTCAAGCTGTGGGACTTTTTTGACGAACTCCGGCACAAGCTGTCGCGCAGTGCGCTGCGCAGGGCGTGTCATCAGAACTTCCTGTCGTACAACCGGATCCAGGAATGGCTGGATGTGCATCGCCAGTTGCTCGACCTGTGTGCCGAGCTGGGAATGCGTCCCCGCCAGCGGCACAACGACAGCCAGGCGATTCACCGCGCCCTCTTGACCGGGTTGTTGTCGAATGTCGCCCTGAAGGGGGAGGGGCAGGAGTACCAGGTGGGGGGCGGGGCCAGGGTGGTGCTCTGGCCCGGCTCGGCACTCCGGCCGCGTCCCCCCAAGTGGGTGGTGGCGGCCGAGCAGATCGAGACCACCCGCCGGTACCTGCGGGTGGCCGGCAAGATCGACCCGGGCTGGATCGAGCGACTCGCCGCACACCTCATCAAGCGTTCGTATGGCGAACCGACCTGGAACGCCCAGCGGGCCTGCGTCACCGCCCCCGAGAAGGTCTCGTTGTGGGGCCTCGCGGTCATGCAGCGGGCGAATGTCAACTACGGCCCCATCGACCCCGTCCAGTCACGCACGCTGTTCATCCGCCATGCCCTGGTGCGGGGGGAATACCAGACCCCCGGCAAGTTCCGCCAGCGGAATCAAAAGCTGCTGGATGATCTGAAGCAGCTCGAAAAGAAGATTCGCCAGGCGCACTTCACCGTCGACGAGCAGGTGCTGGAGGCGTTTTTCGAGGCGAAGCTTCCGCCGCATGTCTTCGATGGTTCGCGATTCGAGAAGTGGCGCCAGGTGGCCGAGCGCGATCAGCCCGACCTGCTTTGCTTCCAGCACTCCGACCTGCTCGGTGACGACGCTCCCCAGGTGACGGCCGCCAACTATCCGGACCAGCTCACCTGCCAGGGGTGCACGCTGCCGCTCGATTACCGGTTTGATCCCGGGCATTCGGCCGATGGAGTGACGGTGACGATTCCGATGCACCTGTTGAACCAGGTGGACCGCCGGCGGATCGACTGGATGATTCCCGGATTGCTCGAAGAGCGCGTGCTGGGACTGATCAAGGGATTGCCCAAGGAAGTGCGACGCCTGCTGGTCCCCGCCAACGACACCGCCCGGCTCGTGGCCCAGTCGATGCCGTTCGGGGTCGGCGAGCTGAGTGCCGTGCTGGCGCGGGATCTCGAGCAGATCGCCGGTCAGCCGGTCGATCCCTCCCTGATTCGACTCGACAATCTTTCCGAACACCTGCGATTCAACATCCGGGTCATCGACAGTGAGGGGAAAACGATTGCCGAGGGACGCGACCTGGTTCACCTGCAGCAGAAACTGGGGGTGCAGGTCGCCCGCAGTTTCCAGCAGGTCTCGCAGGCCGACCCGCGCTGGAACCGGACCGGCATCACGAAGTGGGATTTTGGCGATCTGCCGCTGGAGAACGCCGTCCTGCAGGGGGGACTTCAGGTCCGGGGCTTTCCGGCTGTGGTTCCCGAGGGGGAGGCAGTGGCCCTGCGGCTGCTCGATTCGGCCGAGCGGGCGGCGGCGGCAAATCGGCAGGGGCTGCGCCGGCTCTTCGTTCTCGCCCATCAGCGCGAGTTGAAGAACCAGGTCAGCCACCTTCCCGTCCTCGAACAAAAGCTGCCGCTGGGGACGACGATTCAACAGGCGGGGCGATTGAAGACCGAATTGGTCGATCTGCTCGCCGACCGGGCTCTCTACCGCGATGAACCTCCCGGCCGGTTCCAGCGCCCGACCAGTGAAGCGCAGTGGCGCGAGCTCTCGACGGCCGGGGCCCGGCGCATTGGCCTCGCCACCCAGGATCTCTGCGACCTGGTCGGCCCGCTCCTGGCGACCCGTGCCCAGGCGAAGCAGGCGATCGACCGGCTGGGGGTGATGCCGACCGTGCAGTATGCCGTGCGGGATGCGAAGGACCAGTTGGCGCAGCTCACGCCCGACGGCTATCTCGTGTCGACCCCCTGGGTGTGGCTGCAGCAGTTTCCCCGGTATCTGCAATCGCTGGCGATCCGGTTGCAGAAGCTGCAGGCCGGGGGGCTGGCCCGCGACCAGAAGGGTTACGAGCGGGTGCAGCCATTCCTGCTGTCCTATGAGCAGCGCAGTGCCGCCCTGGCCGCCCGGGGGATTGCCGACCCGCAGTTGGACCACTTCCGCTGGATGCTCGAAGAGTTCCGCGTCTCCGTCTTCACCCAGGAACTGCGGACCGCCATGCCCGTCTCGGAAAAACGCCTCGA
>DNUF01000108.1:10126-10297 GCA_003508595.1 Planctomycetaceae bacterium | reverse complement strand
GCCGGTTTTGAGGTGCCCGCTGACGCCGCTCAACCAGCCCGTTCGATCCCAGTCACGGGCCACGGGGAATCACCGTGACCGGGAACACTGTTGCCGTCGAGTGGAGACGAATGGCTGGGATGACGGTCGCTGTCGGCCTGACGTTTTCGTCAGGCCGAGGCCTCGATCCGG
>DNUF01000108.1:6995-10043 GCA_003508595.1 Planctomycetaceae bacterium | reverse complement strand
CGGGCACCTCAAAACCGGCCACTCAGGGGCGCCCCAAAACCGGCCAGTGGGTTGGGGTGAATGGGGGGGGGTTAGAAGGCGTGGGTGGTCGCTGTCGGACTGACGTTTCCGTCAGGCCGAGGCCTCGATCCGGCGTTGTCGCTGGCGTCGCCAGGTGCGAGAGACTCGGCACAGTCCGGCGACGGCCGCCAGCACGAGCGTCGAGGGCTCCGGAACCCCCCCCGTCGTGGTTGTCGCCGAGATCCGGGCATCGATGGGAGTATTCCCCCAGCCATAACCCCCATACACCGCGAAGTCGATCGTGTCGCCGGTGGCGACCGTTGTTGTGAGGGAGAACGTGCCAGAATCGGCGGCCTGGAACAACGGTGACACCCAATCGTCGTTCCGGATGACTCCCACCTGCATGATGCCGGTGTCGCCGGCGAAGAATTGTCCGTTGATTTGAATGGTGGCCGCGATGCCTGCGGGAGCAGTCCAGCGCAAAAGGGCCGGCTGATACGACGGTCCGGGGTGGAGGCTGATTTGTCCGGGAGCCACACCATACGCGACGCTCGCGGAATCGTTTTTCCATATGGCGGGGGTTGCATCCGTACCGATGTTGCCCAGCCAGGCGTTGCCCGAATGGGACGTATACGGAATGAATGGGTTCCCCCCGGCTGTTTCATAGCCGTAGGTCCAGTGACCATTCGGATTGCCGTTCGTCACCGAAAATGCCGAGGTGGCGTCGTCGATGATTGTGCCTGCCACCAACGGCCCGGCCCAGGTCCCGACGAGGAACAACAATCCCATTGCAGACCAACGCTGCGTGTGACGCATCAAAAAACCTCCGGTGTTTTTTGCACTTGGGCTGACGGTTCCCGCATCAACCGTGACGCCTTCCGAAAGGCAACCTCGCCCCTTTAAAACGCCTCATATCACCCTGGTTGAGCGAATGCAAACAGATTTCCACACGGCTTGGAGTTGGTGAGGGGGGGAGTGACAGACTGAAAGTCTGTCACCACGAGAATCCCGATTCCTACTCCTCACGCCCTCCGGTTTGGTAACCTCAGAAGGGGCTGACTGGTTCCATGCCGGTTGGCCTCGAGTCCTGCCCCGGTTCTGTCCGCGCTCCTTCCAGGCTGACGCCTCCATGCCTTCCTCCAGCCGTCACCTCCGCTTGGCCCTGGCAGCCCTGCTGCTGGCCCCTGCCTCTCTCTTCGCCGCCCCCCCGGCGGCCGAGGTCGCCCAACGGTTTGAAAAACTCCAGGCCGAGTTCCAGACGCAGATCCAGCCCCTGGCAAAGCGCTACTGCCTCACCTGCCACTCCACCGCCCAACAGGAGGGAGAACTGGATCTGGAACGGTTCGCGAAGGTCCAGGACTTCCGACCTGCAACCGGGGTCTGGCTGAAGGTGGCTGAGAATCTCGACAACGGCGAGATGCCCCCCAAAGACGCCCGCCAGCCGAGCGCCCAGGAACGCAGGCAGTTGCGCGATTTCGTGCAGCGGTTCCTCGATGCCGAAGCCCTGGCCAGTGCGGGTGACCCCGGGCCGGTCGTCCTCCGCCGGCTCAGCAATGCCGAGTACACCTACACGATTCGCGACTTGACTGGTGTTCCCCTCAGCCCGGCGAAGGAATTCCCGGTCGACAGTGCCGCCGGTGAAGGCTTCACCAACACGGGCAATGCCCTGGTGATGTCCCCCGCACTGCTGACCAAGTACTTCGATGCCGCGAAGGGAATCGCCAACCATGCCGTGCTGCTCCCCGACGGGTTCCGCTGGTCCGACTCGACCACCAGCAGTGACTGGACCAACGAATTGCTGACCCGGATCCGCGAATTCTACGGCCGGTACTCAGCCTCCCAGGGAGGCTCGCAGGTCAACCTTCAGGGGATTGTCTTCAACACCAACGACGGCGGTCGGCTGCCGGTGGAGCAATACCTCGCCGCGACCTTGAACGAACGGGAGTCCCTCGAAACGGGGCGCAAGACCATCGCAACTGTCGCGCAGGAGCAAAAGCTCAATGCGAAGTACCTGGGCCTGCTCTGGCAGGCACTGCACGATCCCCAGCCGACACTGCTGCTGCAGCGGGTCCAGCAGCGGTGGAAGAACGCCCAGCCCAATGAGGCCCAGGCCCTCGCGGCCGAGATCTCGCAGTGGCAGAACGCCCTGGTCAAGTTCCGCAGTGTGGGCCACATGAAGTCGTGGATGCAGGCGATGGATCCGCTGGTCCCGCAGCAGGAATTGAAGTTCAAGATTCCCGCCCCCGAAGCTCAGGCGGACGTCGAGCTCACATTGATGTCGAATGACCTGGGAACGGGGACTGGACCGCAACTGGTCGAATGGAGTGAGCCGCGACTGGTGGCCCCCGGCCGCCCCGATCTCCCCCTGAAGGCGGTGCGCGGGTTCGTCGCCGAAATGTCGGCCCGGCGGACCCGGCTGCTCGCGTCGACGGCGGCCGCCCTGACCGCGGCTGCAGAAGCGGGAACGATCAAGGGTGAAGTCGATCGAGCGGAACTGGCGAAGAAATACGAGGTCGATGTCGAGTCTCTGAATGCCTGGTTCGATTACCTCGGGATTGGTGGCAGCAGTGAGCTGAAGCTGGCCCTGCTCACGAACAGGCAGGGGACAAGTTACGAGTTTGTGAAAGGGTGGGCGACGGGAGACCTGCCCAATATCGCCGCCAATTCCAGCGGCAATGCCGTGCGCATTCCTGGCAACATGAAGCCGCACGGCGTGGTGGTCCACCCGACTCCCCTGCTTGCCTCCTGCGTGGGCTGGCGCAGTCCGATGGAGGGGGTGGTGACGGTGGCCGGGGGGGTGACGCACGCCCATCCCGAGTGCGGCAATGGGGTCACCTGGTCGCTGGAACTGCGACGGGGAGCGACCCGTCAGAAGCTGGCGAGCGGGATTGCCCATGGCGGCAAACCGGTGCCCTTCGGACCGATCGAGAAACTGGCGGTTCGCCCGGGCGACCTCATCTCGCTGTTGATTGGCCCGCGCGATGGGAACCACTCCTGCGATCTGACCGATCTCGAACTGGAGATCACCCCGGTCAGCGAGAAGCAGAG
>DNUF01000108.1:6256-6776 GCA_003508595.1 Planctomycetaceae bacterium | reverse complement strand
GTCTGGAGCCTGACGGCTGATGTGTCGCCCGATATCCAGGCGGGAAATCCGCATGCCGACCGGCAGGGAAATGCCGAGGTGTGGCACTTCTACAGCGAGCCGGTCGCTCCCGGTGCCCAGGGGCCGGTGATCCCCGCCGGCTCATTGCTGGCGAAATGGCAGGGGGCGGCCGATGCCTCCGAGCGCAACCGCCTTGCCGCGGAAGTTCAGAAACTGCTGACGGGAGACGCTCCGACTGACCCGCAGCAGCCCGACGCGGCCCTGCGTCGCCAACTGGTATCGCTGGGTGGCCCCCTGCTGGCCGCCGCTTGGAAGTCGGCCGCTGTGAGCCAGGGGCCGGAAAATCCCGGGGTTGATTCTTCGTATGGTCTCCCCGCCTCGAGTTTTGGCCCTGCCGGAAACCGGCCACCGGTGGGACCGAATTCGCTCGTGACCCCCGCCGGGTCTGCCCGCAGCGTACGTCTCCCGGCCGATCTGGCCGAGGGGGCCGAGTTGGTGACTGTGGCGCGGGTGCTGCCTG
>DNUF01000108.1:0-5970 GCA_003508595.1 Planctomycetaceae bacterium | reverse complement strand
GCGATGCGGGTTGAGGCCCCGATTGTGTTTGCCGGCGAGGCAACCCAGAAAAAGTTTGCCGAGGCGTTTGAGCGGTTCCGCGAACTGTTCCCGGCCGCTCTCTGCTACACCAAGATCGTCCCCGTGGACGAAGTCGTGACACTGACCCTGTTCCACCGGGAAGACGAACCGCTCCAGCGGCTGATGCTGGACGAAAAGGGCCAGGCCGAGCTCGATCGCCTGTGGAACGAACTGCATTTTGTGTCGCATGACGCCCTGACGCTGGTCGATGCCTTTGCCCAGTTGATGGAATACGCGACCCAGGACAGTGATCCCGGACTCTTTGAGCCGTACCGGAAGCCAATCCATGATCGGGCGGCGGCGTTCCGGCAGGAACTGATCGATGCCGAGCCGAAGCAATTGGACGCCCTGATCGCGTTTGCGGGCCAGGCGTACCGGCGTCCGCTGAAGTCGGGTGAAGAGCAGGAATTGCGGGCGCTGTACCAACGGCTGCGCGAGCAGGAGCTGCCGCACGACGAGGCGTTCCGCTTTACGCTGGCTCGGTTGTTTGTGGCGCCGGCCTTTCTGTACCGGTTGGAAAAAGCCCCGGTGGGGACGGCGGCCGGTGATGTGAGTGCCGACGAGCTGGCCAGCCGCCTGAGCTACTTCCTCTGGTCGTCGCAGCCGGATGCCGCGTTGCGGGAGTCTGCCCAGGCGGGCCGGCTGCAGTCGGCCGACGAGTTGCGGGCCCAGGCGCGGCGGATGTTGCAGGACCCCCGCGTCCGCCGGCTGGCGACCGAGTTCGCCTGCCAGTGGCTGCACATCTATGACTTTGACACGCTCGACGAAAAGAGCGAACGGCACTTCCCCGAATTCGCCGAGTTGCGGGGAGACATGTACGAAGAGGCGATCCAGTTCTTCACCAATCTGTTCCAGAGGGATGGCTCGGTGTGGGAAGTGTTCGAAGCCGACCATACGTTCGCGAATGCCCGCCTGGCCAGGTTTTATGGTCTCTCGGACGCCGACCTGAAAACCGCGTTTCCCGAGGGGGATCCCAATGCCGCGGGCTTCCGGCGATTGTCGGGGGTGAAGGCGCTGGGGCGCGGGGGGGTGCTCGGCTGGCCGGCGACTCTCGCCAAGCAGTCGGGGGCCTCACGGACGAGCCCGATCCTGCGGGGGAACTGGGTCTCGGAAGTGCTGTTGGGAGAGAGGCTGCCCCGGCCTCCGAAGGATGTTCCCCGGCTTCCCGAGGATGAAGCCCAGGAAGAGAAGACGGTCCGGCAACTGGTGGAACAGCACAGCAGCGATCCCCGTTGCTCGGGCTGTCATGTGCGGATTGACCCGCTGGGATTTGCCCTCGAAGGGTTTGACCCCATCGGACGGAAGCGGGACAAGGACCTGGCCGGTCGCCCGATCGACGCCGTCTCGACCCTCGGCGATGGAACCCGGTTTGATGGCCTTGCCGGGTTGCGGCAATACCTGGTGAAAGACCGCCGGAGTGCCGTGCAAAGGCAGTTCTGCAAGAAACTGCTGGGCTATTCGCTGGGACGGGGCGTGCAGCTTTCGGATGAGCCGCTGCTGGCCGAAATGCAGGCGGCCCTCGACCAGCATGAGGGACGCTTCTCGGCGGCGGTGGAGGTGATTGTCTCAAGTCCGCAGTTCCGCCAGATCCGGGGTCGCGATGCGACCGTGGCCGAGGCGCACTGAGAACGGACGGGACGATTCGTTCGCCGTGACGTTTCTTCCCCAACAGAGGGGACACCGTGGTGCAGGCTTCGCTTCCATCACGGTCGTCGGTTGCGGTCGCCAGCGTGCACCTGGGCAGGGCTGGCTCTGCCCCACCGGACCGTCGGATCGGGCGGTGTTGCCCGACTTCTGATGGGATTCACGCGGTCCCCGGAATCACCGGGGGTCTGGAATCACGCAGTTCGGGTCGCGACGTTGATGTGCCGCAGGGAACGGCTGGCGGTCGCCAGATCGGGAAAGAGTCCGGCAGCGACCCCGGCGGTGAGGGCGCAGCCCACGGCCGCCTCTTCGCAGTGGTGGGTACAGACCAGGGGGAGGCCAAACGCCTGTGTCACCAGTTGGGCGAGCAGCGGATTTTCGCGCAGGCCATTGCCGGCAGCGACCAGACGGCGCGGCTCAAAGTCTGGGGCCTGTTCGCAGACTGTGGCAAACCCCGCCCGCAAACCAGCCGTCATCCCTTCCAGCAGCGAGCGGGTGAAGTGAGCGGGGGTGAAATTCTGCGGTGAAATCCCGTCGAAGCAACCGCGCGCCAGGGGATCGCTGCGGGTCCCGGCGAAGGTGGCCGTGCATTCCAGGCCCAGGGCCCCTGCGGGAATCGTGGCGGCCAGTTGATTGAGCTGGGCGAAGAGGGAGGTCTGCGGTTCGTGACCCGTGAAGTCACGGACCGCCTGCCGAAAAAACTGCTCCAGCAGGGCGTACGACCAGCCTCCCGGGAGGCCGACGTTTGACAGCAGGTTGCCGGCCAGGGGGAAGGGACGCAGTTCCACCGGCGGGGCGAAGTGCTGGCCGGCGGTGTAAATCGCCACCTGCGCCCCCGTGCCGACATTCACCAGCACATCGTGCTCGCGATCACCGATGCTCCCCACGAAACTGGCCTGGTGATCTCCCAGGGCCGGGGCGACGGGAATGGGACTGCGAAGCCCGAATTCACGCGCGAAATCGTCAGCCAGCATTCCGAGGGGTTGGTTGGCCTCACAGATCGGTGGCATCCACGCTGGGTCGATGTCGAGGGCGGCCAGCGAGGAGGCATCCCACGTGCGGGGGACGGGGGCGAAGACGCCGCTGCTGCCGGCGGCGGTTGGTTCGCACCCGAGGCGTCCGCCGACGAGCTGACCCGCAAAGAGGTCCATGATAAAGCAGGCCCGGCCCTGTTTCGGAAGTTGCCCCTGCTGCTGGAGCCAGACGAGGATGGTTGCCAGAAACCCGGACTGCAGCCGGCAGCCGCAGCGCTCGATGGCACTCTCTCCCACCCGTTGGCGGGCCCAGTCGACCCAGGTCTCTCGGGTTCCGGGGCGGAGTTCATTCCCCCGACGGTCCTGCCAGTTGATGAGTGGGGTGAGGGGTTGCAGGCGGTCATCCACCAGGACTGTGCCATGTTGTTGCCCGGTGATGCCGATGGCGGCGACCTCGTGCCGTCGCGGCCCCAGTTGCTGCAGCAGTTGCCTGAGGCAGTCGAAGGCCCGGGAGACGATCTGGCGGGCGTCCCACTCCGAGCGGCCGAGGGCCCGGTCGGCCGCCGGGGTGATGTTGGCCTCGTTGGCGAGAGCGGTGCGACAGACCACTTCCCCCGGTTCGGGATCGAACGCGATGGCGGTGAGCTTGGTCGTTCCGAGGTCGATACCGGCGAGCAGGGGCATGGGATCGGGGGGGCGGAGGTGATCAGGCGGGGGCGATCAGGTGGAGGCCAGGCGAACGAGATCGGGTGTCAGCCGGTCCATTCCGGTGGCATGGTCGACCGGGGGATCGTAGCCAAAATCGCGACGGGCCCGTTCGATCGAGTAGTAATGCGAACCGGACAACTGCTGCGCCAGGAACCGGGTCATGGGGGGTTCATTCGAAAGGTGCAGCAGACTGTAGAGGGTTTCGAGAGTCCAGCCGGCGGCGTAGGCGACCCCGGCCGGGATCTGACGACGAACGGGGGGGAGTCCCGCCCGGCGGAGCAGTTCGTCGATCCAGGGCCACATCGCGACCGGTTCCGGATCGTTGATGAAATACGCCTGGCCGTTGATTGGAGAGCCAGGGGTCAATCGGTCGGCGGCCTGGAGGTGGGCGGCGGCGGCGTTGTCGACGTACGAGATTGAGATGCGATTGGTGCCCGGGCCGACCCGGACGAGTCTCCCGGCCCGGGCCCGGGCGATCAGGCGGGGGATGAGGTGGTTGTCACGGGGGCCCCAGATGAGATGGGGGCGGAGTGCCACGGTGAGGAGTGGTCCGTCGGTTCCCGCCTGACGGACCGCCTGTTCGGCCAGCGCCTTGGAGTGGGGGTAATGGCAGAGAAACCGGGAGGGGTAGGGGAGTGATTCGTCGGCCAGGGCGTGGTCGCGGCCATCGTAAACCACACTGGGAGAACTGGTGTGGACGAGACGCGGGACCTGGTGGGCCCGGCAGCCGGCCAGGATGTTGAGCGTCCCCTGGGTGTTGATGGCATGGTAATACGACCAGTCGCCCCAGATCCCCGAGACCGCGGCGACATGAAAGACGGTGTCGATGCCAGCGCAGGCGGCGGCCACCTGGGGGGCATCGCGGATGTCGGCCGAAACTCGTTCCACCCCCAGTTCGCGCAGGCGGGGGTAATCGCCGCGACAGAGAACCCGGACGCGATCACCGCGGTTGACGAGTTGCTCGACGATGGCGAGGCCGAGGAACCCCCCACCTCCCGTGACAAGTGCATTCATCCCGGCATTCTTGCCGGGGGCGTCGGGAGAGGGAAGGGGGAGGTCCCGTTGGGTGACTTCCCGGGGGGCGGGCGATATACTCCCGACCGCCCTGGAGCACAGGTTTTTTCCCGGACTTTTGGCAGCGCACCACTCGATGAGCATCCCGACGATTGTACCCGGCAAGACCCGCGTGGGCTGGATTGGCACGGGGGTGATGGGTTCGAGCATGGTGGGGCACCTGATGAACGCAGGGTTTGCCGCCACCGTTTACAACCGGAATCGTTCGAAGACCGAGGCCCTTGTGGCCCGGGGAGCCCGTTGGGCTGATTCCCCGGCCGAGGTCGCCCGTCAGTCCGACGTGGTGTTCGCCATCGTCGGGTTCCCGAAGGATGTGCGGGACGTGATGCTGGGGGCCCAGGGGGCCCTCGCGGGGGCCGCCCCGGGCTGTGTGCTGGTCGACATGACGACCAGTGAGCCCTCGCTGGCGGTGGAGATTTATGAGGCGGCGAAGGCGAAGGGGGTCCACAGCGTGGACGCCCCGGTTTCCGGGGGAGATATCGGCGCCCGCGAAGCGCGGTTGTCGATCATGCTGGGGGGTGACCAACCGGTCATCGAGGCGCTCAATCCCCTGTGGAGTGCGATGGGGAAGACGATTGTCTACCAGGGGGGCCCTGGGGCGGGGCAGCACACCAAGATGGTCAACCAGATCCTGATTGCCAGTGGCATGATCGGGGTCTGCGAGGCGTTGCTGTACGGGTACAAGGCGGGGCTGGACCTGCCGACCGTGCTGCAGTCGGTGGGGAGTGGGGCGGCGGGAAGTTGGTCCCTGTCGAACCTTGGTCCCCGGATCATGAACAACAATTTCGATCCCGGCTTTTTTGTCGAGCACTTCATCAAGGACATGGGAATTGCCCTCGATGAATCCCGGCGCATGGGGTTGAGCCTCCCCGGGTTGGCCCTCGCGAACCAGTTGTACCTGGCCGTGCAGGCCCAGGGGATGGGACGCAACGGGACGCATGCCCTGCAGTTGGCGCTGGCCAGATTGGCTGGAATCGACTGGAAAAACCGCGGTTAGCGGGGGCGATCACGAGAGTGCCGGATGCCCCGCCGGGAGCCTGGCGGGCCGGGCATTGTCGTTCGAGGCGTGGTGGAAACGGGTGGACGTACCCGGTTTGGTGTGGTTTCAGTTCTGACCCAGGTGGGTCGAGTCCGTCGGAGTGATGAGTACCAGCGCGATGAGTACCAAAGGTGCGAAGTTTGCAGGTTTGACCGTGGCCCTGGTGACCCCGTTCAAGAATGGGGTGGTGGATGAGGCGGCCCTGCGCAAGCTGGTCGACTGGCAGGTGGAGCAGGGGGCCGACTGCGTGAGCCCGGTGGGGACCACCGGCGAGAGCCCGACCCTGTCGCATGACGAACACGAGCGGGTGATTGCGATCGTCTGCGAGCAGGCGGCCGGTCGGGTGAAGGTGATGGCGGGGACGGGCTCGAACAGCACCCGTGAGGCCGTGCGGCTGACGAAGTACGCCCAGTCCAAGGGGGCCGATGGAGCGCTGATCGTGGCTCCGTACTACAACAAGCCGACCCAGGA
>DNUF01000195.1:113530-192733 GCA_003508595.1 Planctomycetaceae bacterium | reverse complement strand
GGATCTCCTCGTCGGCCTTGATCAACTCGGCTTCCCGCAGCAGTTCCGTCAGCTTCCGGCAGAAATCATTCGCCTCCCGAAACGAAAACATCTCCACCGAATTCCGCTTGCCCTTCCACTTGCTGGGATTCGAACCCATGACCGCCTCCCAGAGGTTCTGGGGAACCTCGTATTTCGCCATCGCGAATGATTCCGCGAGGGTCACCTTCTGGGGGGGCTGTTCCGTGAACGGGCCCCCCGGGGTTCCCATCACGAAGCTCGCCGGGAACATGCCAGACCCTGGAGTCACCGTGATGAACTCCTCCTGGAAGGTCTTCAGCAGCGCCAGGGTCTCCGCCGGGATCTCTGCGGCTGCCAGCAGCGTCCCCGACAGCAAGGCCCAGCAGCCCCAGGTCATCAGGAACCGGCCAAGAAGACTTTGAATTCGCATGGGAACAATCGCCTCAGGAACATCGAGTTTCGGGACGGAACGCTGTCTGGGAAACACCCACCGGCCATGCGGCGGGGACTAGAGCACGGGCAGCTCAAAACCCTTGCGATACTGGCGACCGAGCAGGGCACTGGCGGCCGGGTTGTTGGAAATGGTCTCTGTCGCACCGTCGTAATTGACGACCGAGCCGGTTCTCCAGGCAATGTTCGCAAGATGACAGAACATCGTGCTCTTGTGGTTGATTTCAATGTCGGCATTGGGCAGCGACCGGGTCTTCAGGCAGTCGAAGAAATTGCGCCAGTGATTGGCGTCCGATTCGCCCGGTTCGACTTTCTGCACGACGGCGTTTTTCGGGTCGTAGACGGTCCATCCCCGACCATTGGTCAGCAGTGTCCCTTCGGTTCCATAAAATTCCACGCCAAATGTCTCCCCATCCAGACCACGGGGAGACCAGGTGCGGTGTTCCCATTGGATGCAGAGGTCGGGGAATTCAAACGTGGCCAACTGGGTGTCGGGGGTCTCCTGGTCGTCCTCGAAGTAATAACGACCACCGCCACAGGTCACGCGGGTGGGAGCATCAACGCCGGTGCCCCAGCGGGCCACATCCAGTCCATGAATGCCGTTGTTGCCACATTCCCCGGTTCCGAAATCCCACCGCCAGTGCCAGTGGTAGTGCACCAGGTTCGACTTGTATCCGCGATCGGGGCCCGGGCCGGCCCACAGGCTGTAGTCGAGATGCTCGGGAGGTGCCGAGACTGCGACTTTCCCGATGCTGGGCCGCACGCTGGTGATCCAGGTGCGGACGAATTTCACCTGGCCCAGCTTGCCCGACTGGAGGTATTCCGCCAGCGCCTGCATGTCGGGAGCGCTGCGGCGCTGGGTCCCCACCTGCACCACGCGCTGGTACTTGCGGGCTGCCTCAATCATCCGACGTCCTTCGACCGGGTTGTGGCAGCACGGTTTCTCAACGTAGACATCTTTACCCGCCTGGCAGGCCCACACGGTTGCCAGGGCATGCCAGTGATCGGGGGCTGCACAGACCAGCACATCGACCGACTTGTCGTCGAGGGCCTTGCGGAAATCCTGGGTGGTCTGGGGAGCAGGCCGCCCCGCCTCCGTCCACTGCTTCACCGCCGGATCCCACGTCTGGGTGTCGGGGTCGCAGATCCAGGCAATCTCGGCCTCGGGAAACCTGGCCAGCACGCTCATCAACTGGCGGCCGCGTCCGTTGACCCCCATGAGGGCGAGCCGGACTGGCTCGCGCTTTGGCTGGGGCTCAGCCTCTGTCTGGGCCTTTTCATCCTGTGCCAACAGAGAGGAGGTCCGTCCCGAGCCGAGGGTCAAGCCCGACGCCGCAGACAAGAAATGACGACGATTCCACGCTGACATCGCAGCCTCCGGCAACAACAGTTCGGTCCAGGGATCAACGGGGTCCGATGATATCCAGCGACTCCGGGTGGTGCCACAGCCACCTCTCGGGAACCCGGGGGCCGCCCTGGCCTCCCCAACCGGGCTGGAGTCATCGCTCGATGAGAACGCCGACTTGTCCCGGTTGTCCAGATTGCCTGGTTTCGCAAGAGGGCGCGCGTCAGGGAAGTCCTCTTCAGGCCGGGGGAAGTTCCTGATAGTGTCCCGCCCCCTGCACCCGACGTCCCCTGCGGTTGATCGCCGTCTCACCAATCCCATGCCGTTGTCGAAACAGCGAAACCGCCGCTGCACGAGGTTGTCGAGTTGGTTCTCGACGGCAGGATGGTTCTGGCTCTGTCTTATTTGTGTCTGTGTCGCGGGATGCAGTCCCACACCGTCGACCGACCAGTCCGCCATCGAACTCGAGTTCCCGGACGAAAATGGAGTCGCCGGTGGGGGGGATGTGTCAGGCCCAAACCCGGCACTGACTCCGGGGGAACGGTTTCGTTTCCGACGCATCCTCAAGACCGGGCTGACACAGCCCGGGGCAGGGGAGCCCCTGATGACACGCGCCACGTCGGAGGTCGAATTCTCGATCACCTTCGAAGGGCACAGCATTCCTCCCGTACCGGCTGAGGAATTGGAACTGGCGGCAGGCTCTCGTGTCGCCGGGCTCTCGGCACGACAGTTTCACCTTCGATTCCAGCACTGCCGACAGGGGGTTGAGTTCCCGGATGGAACCCGCGATCAATTCGACTCGCAGGAGAATTCCCAAACACCCCTGGCGGGAACCGTTGGCTGCCATGGTCTGGCGGGAAATGGATTTCGCTTCTGGCTCTCGACTCGCGGGGAATTGCTGGCGATCGATGACTTTGCGGGCTTCCTCGACCGTTGCAGCCAGGCATTGCCCGAGGGACCGGCCCGCAGGCAGTTTCGCCAGGACCTGGATGAGACCTGGGGGAGTGAGAATCCCTCCCAGGTCTTGAGTGACCTGGTGGGATTGATTCCGATCCGGGCGTCGGAAGTGGGGCAGCGTTGGGTGGAGAGCCGCACCCTGGCACCCATCGAACGGCAACAGTCGGCCACCGAGTACGCCCTGGTGGCGAGTGAACCCAGCCACGAGTCGCTGGAGTGGTCGGGGCGTCAGACGACGCGGGGAACCGTCCAGGCGGATGACAGACTCCGCATTCGCAGCCTGGGGGGCGATTGGCAGGGCTCTGCCCGCATCGAGACCCGCTCGGGTTTCTGTCTCGATTTGCTCGAGACGCAGCAGTCACGAATGGCCGTGCAGACCGCATCGGGCAGAGAATTCATCCAGTCCCGGACAACCACACTGCGAATTGAACGGGTTCCTGCAACGACTGATGGGGGCTCATCCGGTACTGGGTTGGCAGCCACGGACGAGCCGGAGCGGACGAGACGGATTTCCCGCTCGACCGACCAGGAAACGCGATAATCAATCGGTTGTTCTTCCGCAGGGCCAACCCTGTGTGAAGGGGAATACGTCGGCCGCACGCAATTGTCCATCGTGCAGTGCCGACGCCACGAGGACGGCGGCAACCCCCAGACGTGCTTCACGCTCGAGGTCGTCGACATTCCGCACTCCTCCCCCGGTGACCAGCCGCAGCGCGGAATGATCGTTCCGCAACTGGTCGCACAGCTCGGAGGAGGCGATTCCCCGACCCATTCCCACCCCCGCCAGATCGAGCACGATCATGGCGTCGACTCCCATCTCGATGGCAATGGCGGCAATCTCACGGGGCGCGAGTCCCTCCCAGCCTGATCCCGCAATGGCCAGCGGGCACCCCTCCTTGAGATCGAGGCTGAACACGACCCGGTGGGGACCGATTTCGTCCAGGATTCGCCGCAGGCTGTCGGGGCCCGGGGAAGACTCCAGTCCCACCACGGCCTGTGCCGCTCCGGACTGCAGCACCTGACGGGCGTCGGCCACCGTGCGGACCCCGGCATCAATCAAAAGGTGCATTCCCTCCGATTGCAGTCGACGGTAAATGGCCAGGTTGGGCCGACCATGCATGATCGCATCGAGGTCAGCGAGGTAGCATGCCGAAAGTTGAAAACGCTCGCGAAAGGCCCGTGCGATGAGGGATGGATCGGCCCCCGAAGCCAGTTGACTGCGGACCGGCAGATAGGTTGACCGCTGCCCGGCGATCCCGCGGACCACCACGCCATTCAACAGATCGAGGACGGGCAAGACCCTCATGCCAGGCTCAGGCGGGCGCAGGCGTACCAGTCCGGGCACCCGCGTCCTTGGGGGCCACATGGCTCCACCAGAAGGATGGGGGAAGCATTCCCAGTCCGCCGATGATCATCTGCGATGCGATGAACGTGCCGAGCCAGAACAGGGCCCCCTCGGTGAAACCGTAGGAGTGGAGTCCGACACCAAGTTCATTCACCCCGAACCAGCTCCAGGCGGTTGCGATGTTTCCACCAACTGCCAGGGCGGCGAGACCCTGCTCCTTGACCATGCCCCCCCAACGCGCGTGGAGGACCAGGGCATTCCACAAGACGATGATGAGGGCTCCGTTTTCCTTGGGATCCCATCCCCAGAAGCGGCCCCACGAGTCATCGGCCCACAGACCTCCCAGAACGGTTCCCACAAAGCTGAGGATGATGGCGAAGCACAGCGTGCCGTAGATCATCGAAATCTGCATTGCGCGGGAGCGTGGCGTGGCCAGCGGTGTAAACATCCCATGCAGGATGTAGATCACCCCGAGGGTTCCCGCCACGAACGTCGCCGTGTATCCCAGCGAGATGCACACGACATGGGTGGCCAGCCAGAACTGGGTGTCCAGCACGGCCTGCATGACGGTGAAGGTGTCCCCGTCGAGTGCCAGCTTGAAGGAGATGTAGAGAGTCATGAAGCCCGCGATCGAGGCCACCGCATTGCCGATGCCGAGTCCGAAAATCCACTCCAGCACCAGGCCAAACAGCACCGCTCCCCACCCGATGAACACGGCCGACGAGTACAGATTCGTCACGGGAGGGCGGCCCGAAATGTAGATTCGGCCGGCGAGGGCCGCTGTGTGAATCGCAAAGATCGCCAGAATTCCAACCCACGTGCCCCACTGGAACGAACGACCCCAGCCGAGCGTCGCCAGCAACCAGCCGACTGCGGTGGCAATAAACGCCAGGATGTAGAGCGTCCAGGCGGTGTGCAGGGGAGCGTTGGCGTTGAACTTCGACTCGAATTCGGTCCTCTCCGGCCGATAATCGGGAGGGGGGACCGACGACAACAGCGAAAGATACTCGCCGACAGCCCGGTTGAACTCACCTGGCTTGTTCGCCGCGTAGCTGCCGAGAATCTTCTCCCAGGCGGCGACCCCTTCGTCAGCAGGCTGCGCCTTCAGGACCTTCGACAACACAAAATCGTTCGTTGTCGCCGAGACGAGAGGCTTCCATTCCTGCTCGGATGTTGTACCGGGTTTGGTCACGGCCACCGCCAGCGGTGGGTGACGCTGCATCAGGCGTTCTTCCGCGGCGGCGAGATCGCTGCGGATGGTGGCGGCCCGCTGTTCGATCCCCCGCTTGATCTGAGGATCGGAGGCATCGGGCAGCTGTTCGGGACGCATGGTTGCCTCGACCGACGTGAAGGCCCGAACCCGGCGGTCGAGTTCGACCAGCCGTTTCTCGAAGACATTCATCTGCTCGGGGCGCTTCTTCTCACGAATCTGATCGACCTTCTCGTGGAATTCCCGTGCCTTGCCGGCGATTTCGTTTCGCGAGTAGAGATACCCCTTCCGCGGCTCCAGTTCGAAGAAATCAAGCACTTCCGGATTGTCGATCCGGAACACGCGATGATCGTTCGATCGCGGTTCACCTCCCGGACCGTCATTGGATGCTCCGGACATCACATCAAGAATCCAGCGGATCGCAGGAAGCTTCTGGCGGGTGTTCCGTGAATCGGGAATGCTGTCGGAGTTCGACATGATCTGCAGCGTGTTCCGGGCGAGGGTATCCAGCGGCTTGACCCGCCCTTCATACACCACTGGGATCCGCGCTGCGGATTCCAGGTCGAAACCTTCGGCGTCCGGCTTTCGCCGCATCCCATATCCCAGCATCAGGGCGACGACCAGCAACGCAGCGATCGCAGCGATCCAGTCTCCCCGACGACGGGGCACGCGGGGGGCCGACTCCAGCGCTGCGGCGGTGGCACCGGTCTCGCCGGGACCGCGCCCACTGGCAGTCCGCGTGAGGAACCGTCCCAGGGTCACTCCGAACTGGAACAGCATTCCGACGGCGACCAGCATGCAGGAGACGTAGGGAATCATCCAGCCGGTGTTCGAAACCACCTGCAGACCCGTCGCTTCCTCACCCGTGATGGGGTCCTGCGTGTAGTTGGACTGGTAGAAGGTCTCGCCGCCGTAGCGCAGCGGATTGTTCATCCAGATCTTGCGGGGCACGGTCGTCCCCTGATCGGTCAGCCGGACATCGGACGAATAATTCTTGGCGGTGTTCGTGCCGATGTACTTGTCGAAGCGGACATCATCCAGTTGCACGCTGTAGGGCTTGTAATTCCGTTTGAAACGCAGGGCGATGTTGTAGGTTTTGCCATCGACCTCAACCGACTGCGGTTCGGTGAGCTTGTAGAGAAAGGGGGGAGTGTTGGCTCGAACTTCGGTTTCGTTCCATCCCGAGCGCTCGCGCGAGTCCTGAAAACGCGACTGGGTCACACTCAGCAGGTAGGTTCCCAGGCTTTCGTCGGTTCCCTTCTTCAGGAACTCGACGTAGACCGCGGTGTCGTCGACAGCTTCCGACTTCACTCCCGTTCCGGCCGGAACCTCCACCGCCTGGGTGCTGACACCCAGCCCCCTGGTGGCGGGATTGGAAAGTTTCCCTTCCTCTCCCCCGACCGGGCCAAGCTTGGCATTTTGGTAATAGTGCACCACCCTCACATCAAACGGCAATCCGGGATCTTTGATGACAGGGTCTGCCGGGTGAGCCCCCACGGCACTCCGCAGGGCTTCGGGCATCTTGCGACAGAACGACTTGGTGAAGAGGCTGTGCTGGGTCGACTCGAAGGGATCCTGCAGACGCGATTGCGGGATCGACCAGACTTTGTCGACAGCGCGATCGGACCGGTCGGTGACCGCCAGTTCGACCTCGCGGATGTCCTGTACGAAATTGACCGTTTCTCCCTCCTTGATATGCATCTGGGCCTCGTCCGCCGCCAGGCCGACGAGCAGCTCGCTGAACATCAACAGGCCGATGCCAGCGTGCAGCAGCACGACTCCGCCCCGCTTGCCGAAGACCATCCAGCAACCGACCAGCAGCACGATTCCGGCCATTCCCCCCTGGATCAGTTGCCAGAGAATGCGCATTGAGGAATCACCCAGCGCCACGCGATCCCCCAGGGCAAACAGAACCACGGCGGTCACTTCCAGCAACACACCCAGCACGAGGTACAGACGTCGCATCGACTGAGAGAGGCCCGTCTTCAAGACTCCGACCCCCACGAGTGCCAGTCCAGCGATCGCCATCAGCAACTTGCAGAACGTCCAGGTCTGCTGCCAGCTGACAACCGGTTCGGCCTGTAGGCCAGCCCCCGACCCACCCATGACCACCATCGTGGTCAACAGCATGCCGGCCGCGATGACAGCCAATCCTGCCCACAGTTTCGATCCCCGGGACTGGATCGTGAACCGCACCATGTGCGCCGCGACGAGATTGACCGCCATCAGGGCGCCAATCAACCAGCCACCCGGAAAGGGAAATGCCCCCGGGATCTCACCGAGATTCGGGAAGAACGACTTGGGAAAGAACACCTGCAGCGGAATCCAGGCGATCGCTGTCCGGAAATAATCGCGCACCACGACCCAGATGTCGGCCTGGGTCTGGGCGAGCGTTCCCGCGAGCACGATGAAAATCGAAAGTGCCAGCAGTACGACCGTCAGCTTCAGGGACGACAGCGGCAGCAACAGTTTCCGCAGTCGATTCCACGCCGTCGGAGAACTTGGCCGATCCGCAAACTGCCCAGACACGGGTGCCATGGAACTCATCTCGCACCTCAAGGTTGACGTTCAGGGAAACTGCACAGACCGGACGAAGGATTCGAAATTCTCCTGTTCGGCCTTCACCAGCGGGGCATCCCCCTGCATCTTGAAAAACCACTGCTCTTCCAGGGCCGAAACAATGACCCCCAGGATGGCCTGGGGTTGCTCCTTCCCCTCCGGACCGTTGAGCACCACGTACTTACCGGTCGCTTGTCCCATCTTCACATCCTGGATCGACTGCTGGACTTCGGCCGCATCGACCCTGGGCAACCCCACCTGATCTCGCCATCTCTGAATGTTGCCCACCAGATCTCCCCCTGCAGTGCTGATGGTCACGGTTGCCTTGCGGTCTCCGTCAGCCACATTCCAGGCAGCGAGTTGGAACGTCCGCAACGCTCCCACCTGCCAGTGATCGGGAACCTTGTAGGCGAATGGCAGCTTCGGGGCCGCCGGTGCCTTCGGTTTGCTACCCGGCAACCACCCCTCGATATTCACCAGCCACGCGGTCTGCCCCGATTCAGTCTTGACCGGCAGCGTCGCCCGCTCCAGTTGGTCCAATTCGTACGGGGGTTGCTGCAGTTGGCCGCGCCAACGATTGATGTTCGCCAGCAGGTAGCCTTCAACGTCGTTCCCCGGGCTCTTCAACTCGGTGACGGTCAATTCGAGGGTTTCGTTTTCGACCGGGATGGCCAGTGTGGCGAAACGCCCCTTCCCTTCCGGATTCTCCGCCTCCTTCCAATTCTCGGGCAGAGTCCAGGAGGGTTTCCCGTCGGCAAAGTCAATCCCGCGGACGAAACGCAGAAACGACTCGACCGCCACGCGGGTCGTATCAACCGGCCCCTGAACCTTCACGAACCAGGTGGTCTCCCCCTGGGGCAGAATCGCCCCCAGAATCCGGTCGGTCGCCGGGTCTGTCCGCGAGGAAGGGGCCGGCATCTCTGCCTGCCGCGTCGGTCTCTGAGGGATCGCGGCTTTCCTGGCAGCGGGAGGTTTCTCAACAGTGTATTCCCGGATGGGATCCGCAGGCTGGCATCCTCCCAGAATCACCAGGCCAGCCAGCAGGACAACTTGGGATCCCCATCTGGTTCGACCCAGTGTTTGCGGGTGTTCACCAGTTCCACGGGGAACGGTGAACTCACCGGGGGGGAGCACCTTTCGATTGGGTCGCATGGAGCACTTTTCAGACCTGGGTGAGCCAGCCGGTGGGGCTGTCGACTCCGGATCGCTGGAAGAACGTGGCAGGGATCCAGAAGGCACCAAGCACCCCCGGATCAGACGGAAGGAGGAGGGGGGATGGCAGGGAGCCTGTTCCCAAACCGGCCTGCTTCGCCAATTTGAACACTTCCCCCAGCATCCACAGACCCTCCCTGGATTATATCTGTTTCCCACTGTGAATTCCTACTTCGGGGCACGCGAAATGCTCCCTTCAAGTCTGTCTTGGCGATTCTCGCTCAGACCACTACAAACCCGCCCCTCAGGCAGGTTCCGCAGGATGCGGTCTTGCAAAAGTTACGCTGCGGCGTGACCCCGATTACAAGTTCTGGCAGGGAGGCCAGATCCAGAATGCATGCGCTCCCCATGCTCATTGTCTCGACGCTCCTCGCAGGTGCCCCCGCGCCTGGTGCCGATCTCGAGAATGCCGTGCTTGACTTCTCGGCCACCTGGTGCGGACCCTGCCAGCAGGTCAGCCCCCTGGTCGCGCGACTGGAGCGGGCGGGCCTCCCCATCCACAAGATCGATGTCGATCAGAACCAGGCACTCGCCGCCAAATATGGTGTTTCGTCGATTCCCGCCTTCCTCGTGGTGATCAATGGGAAGGTGGTCGAACGGCAGGTGGGGGTTCAATCGGAACAGGCCCTGCGGGAGATGTGCCGGAAGGTCACCCAGGCCAAGGCCGCCCAGCCATCCCGCCCCCAGGCAGCCTCCCCCCCCCCGAAAGCCGTCGGTCGTGGTCAATCTCCGCCCGAAACCCCCCAGACCCCCGCGCTTGTGGGCCAGCCTTTCCCGGCCACCGTACGAATTCGGGTGAAAGACCCCTCTGGTGATGACGTCGGGACCGGTACGATCATCCACAATGCCGATGGCCGTTCGCTCGTCCTGACCTGCGGACATCTCTTCAAAAACTGGGATGAAAAACAGAGCCGGCTCCAAATCGAGGTTTTCGAAAAGGGAACCGGCCGGGTCATCCTGGGCCGCAAGCTGGCGGCCGATCTTGCGGCCGATGTCGCCCTCATCTCGATTCCCAGTGACAAGCCACTCCCCAGTTGCACGCTCGCGGCACGCGGCACTCGTCCGACCAAGGGAACACCACTGGTCAGTGTCGGTTGCAACGGAGGTGCCCCTCCGACTGTCGAGCGACACAAGGTGGTTGCCCTCAACCGGTACACCGGTCCCGACAATCTCGAGTGCACGGGCATTCCTGTCCGTGGCCGATCTGGTGGGGGGCTGTTCACCCAGACGGGGGAGATTGTCGGCGTCTGCATGGCCGAAGATCCCAATTACAAGGATGGCATGTACGCCGGTCTGGAGCCGGTCTATCGCCTGCTCGACCGCCTCCACCTGACGTCACTGTTCCCGTCCAGCGACGGACCTGCGGCGGCATTGGCCTCCAATGAAGAGGCTGGCCCCGACGCAGATGCTGCTGCCGAATCGCTGACGGCTGAACTCGATTCTCCACCGGCCCGTCTGCCGGTGGATGAAGAACCGGAAGCCCCGGCCGGTCTGGGAGACGAAGAGTCGGAGGAGAACGAAGGGTTGGTGGCTGAAGTGGTACCGACAGCGCCGCGCGGCAAGCCAACGACAGCCGGCACCACGGCCTCTCCCGACCAGCTGTTGCAGCGGGCCCTCAGGCAGTCACGCGCCGGCGACATCGTCTGCGTGATCCCCGGACGGTCCGGTGCCCCGGCCGATGCCACAGTTCTGGTCATTCATGACCCCAGCGAAGAATTGCGGCGGACACTGGCGGCTGGTCCAGGGGCGGGAACCAATTCCCTCCCGGGAGTTGTCGGTATGCCTCCGGTCGACATTCGTCGCGCCAGTCGCGACACAACGCGCATGGCTCGCCGGGGGGAGAACGCCGAAACCGAGTTGCCCGATGCCAGTGACTGGGAGGAGGATGATCCCCACCACTCCCCTCGCGAAGGTGGAATTGCGGCAGCCGACAGCCGGTTTGCTTCACGAACAGGCGAGTCAGGTTTCCAGCCGGTTCCCCGATCCCGTCTGCGTGACGCGGACCTCGGGCCAAGTGACGATTCCATGCCCCCCGCCCGTTCCGGGCGGGTGTTCGCCGACGACGGTCGGGGTGCGGCAACGGGTGACCTCCCGGCTTTCGAAGAACAGCCGGCCCCGCGTGGCTCGGCCGGCACATTCCGTCGGGGACGTCCCATGTCGCTGCGTCCTGTCACTCCGGCCGAGTGACTGGTCGGCTGCAACTGGCCGGCGAACGCTGCCGTTCCCAACAGCCCATTATTCCTCCAGGATGACGTGGTCGAATCCCCCGGCGGGGATCGAGATCGTCACGGGAATGGTGTGGTCCCGGCCGACGGCAACCCGCTGCGTCTGGCCCCGTGAGTCCCGCAGCGTCAGTTCCCGGTCCAGGCCGGTGTAGTAGACGTTGATTTTGAGGGTGCGCTCGGCCCTCTCGTCGAGCGGATTGAACACCGCCAGCAGTCCCCGTTCGCGCAGGTGCGGGTTGACGTGCAGCATCCAGTCGACATCGCGGGCGTCGGCCCGGCGGCCATGGATCAGGTCGCTTTCCAGAATCTCGCGATGAGACTTGTACCAGGCCACCTTGTCTTTCACGAGATTGCGGACACGCTCGGTGTCGTAGAGCCGCGGGCCCCGATAGCACGCCTGCACTCCGAGCGCCAGGTTGCTGTCGAGCATGCGGGTGTAGTGATCGATGTGCTGGTCGAGGGGCTCAATGGTCGCCGCCGCCCCGCCACCGTGGTATTGCGTCAGGGGAACGAACATCCAGCCCATGCTGGGGAGCTTCTGCCAGGTTCCGTCGTAGATGTTCTGGCGGGTGTGAATCACCTGCTGGTCACGCGGCAGGGACCAGTTCACCTCGCGATATCCCATGCCGGTCTTGTTCGAGCCTGCCAGGAAATAATGGTCGGGTACATTGAGAAAGATCCCCTCGCTCCGGCACCACTGGTAAAAACCGGCAATCTGCCGCCACTGGTTCCAGCGGGAATCGGCCAACCCCCGGTGTCCGGGGTGAGCCGTGCTGGCACAGCAGTCGCCCGGGTACGAGCCGTCGTGTTCCAGCAGGCTGAATCCACTCTCCTTGTGAAAGTCATACAGCCGTTCGAAATACTGCTGTCCCCAGGCGCTTCCCAGGCAGGGACTGTTCCCGAAGATCGGCTTCTGTCCCTCGGGGGACACCACATCTTCGCGGGGATTGATGCTGCGGGAGGCGAGCAGCGAATAGCTGCCAATCTCGATCCCCTTGCTGCGGGCATACTCGCTGAATCCCCGGGCCCGCGCCAGCACGGCCGGATCACGATTCTCCATGTCGAATCCACTGCCAAAGCTGAGGATGAGCATTTCAAAGCCCACCTCGGCACACTGGTCAATCGCCCGTCGAACCGCCGCCTCATTTGAGGCGACGAGGTGCATCATCAGGGGATTCTCGGTCGCCCAGGGAGCCAGGGAACGGTACATCCGCCGCACTGCCAGTCCGCAGCGTTCGCGGTCGGTGCTGTCGAATGGCAGGACCCAACCCCGGAACGATTCGAAGGACTTCCCGGGAGCCACCACCTGGTCCGGGCCGAGATCAGGGCCCACCTCGAGCAGGCAGGGGGTCTTCTTTTCGTAGTTGACCTGTGTGTGATAGTCGGGGTCGGGGAGCCAGCGAAACGACCGGCGGTTCGCGCCGGATGCCAGCATGCCACCAAAAGCCATGTCGGTCTCGACATGCAGATTGGGGGGCGTCTTCCCCTGCGAGAGTTCGTCCACCTCGGATGTGTGTTCGACGGCCGCCAGCAGATCGCTGGCGTATCGGTTGAGGGTGACGGGTGTGGTTCCCTCATTGCGAATGGTCAGCCATTTGCCATAGCAGGGAAGCCCGTCATAGAGCTCGTAATGGACGGAGACCGTGAGTTGTTTCCGGGCGATCTGGTCGGTCTCGGCGACCTTCGCCGCGTCAAACGCTCCGTACGCAGTCACGTCCCGAATCCGGCAACGGGTCAAGCCGGTCCCCGCAGGGGGGGAGTCGCTGGCCTCGCCCCGTCGGTCGGTCTTCCCCACCCGTACGGCCCTGGGCGGTGTGCCGTCCCAGGGGGTGTCAAACAGTTTCTCAAATCGCGGCACAGGGTCGGCGGCGTCAGACACTTCCCACTGGAGCGAGCCTTCTTCCAGTCGGACCCGCAGCCGGTAGGCCCGTGCCGTGTCGAGTCCACCGTCCTCGGCCGTGAACCGGGCAATCCTGGCCAGTCGCTCGGCCCCCTGGTCACGCAGTTCGAACAGGCCATGCTCGCCCCGATCTCCGGGCCGCAGATTGACTTCGACAATCCGTCCGGCGAACACGAGCGCGAGGCCCGGGCCCCAACTGGTGTCGGCATCCGTCCCCGGATCGATCACCGTCTCGACAAGCCGGGTCTCGGGGGAGAGTTGGCGATCGGCGAAACAATGAGTACCGGGGAGGGCGTAGATCGCGCCGGCCTGTCCCTCATTGCGGAAGCTGATCCGGTTGTCGCGGGAGGAGGTGTGGATCGTCCAGGCGTCGTCCGGACGCTCGAACGATTCACGCCAGAGTTCAGCCCGGCCCGTGGCCGATGCGATGCCGCGGGAGGCATTCCCGGCGGGAAGCCGAAAGTCGAGCCGCAGGGAAACCCCGGAGGGAGGCCAGGGGAGTTCTGCAGCCGAGCGGCGGGTCCGTTTCCAGGGAAACCGTTCCACAGTCCGGCCCACTTCATGACCGACAAAGATCAGGGCCTGTGGGTCGACTTTCAGGGTGTCGATCCATTCGGGTCGCAGAAATGCCAGGTTCGGTTGCCCGATCAGTCCCCCAACCGGAAAGACCTGTCCATCCAGCTCAACGACCGCCTCGGGTTTCACCCCCCGCAGGAGTGACTCTCCAGTCTGCAGGTTGTCGAAGGCGACCGTCGCGGCATTGGGAGCCAGCCGAATCACCCGGCGGATCAGGCCGTTGGAAAGGACCAACTCCCGTCCATCGGCGCTGATGTCGATCCGTGCGACGTAGGAAGCCGGGTCGAGCAGCCAGTCGGCACCATCCGCCGGGGATGGTGAGATCCCCCCCAGCATCACTGCGACAAATGCCCATCCCCAGGCGAACCGCGTTGCAATCGGTCCTGAAAAAAACATTCTTATGGTCCCCGGGTTCGGTCGCTGAAGGTTACTTCCGCACTGCGGCAAGATGTTGTTCAAACCAGGCGACGAATTCGTCGATGTCTGCGGTGGAACGCCAGAAGTCCCCCCAGCCATGTCCCTGGCCCCGACGGATGACCAGGCGGACTTCCGCGGCTTGTTGTTCCGCGGCCCGTTTGGCAAACCGCTGTGATTGTTCGAGGGGAACGACCTCGTCGGCATCACCATGAATGATCACCGTGGGAGGCAGCGCTTTCGTGATATGATAAATCGGGGAGAGCAAGCGCCCCAGTTGTTGTCGTCGGTCTGCGTCGAGTCCCCGCACGCCAAACGCCACCTCCAGCGGCGCCAGGGGGCCTGCTCCCAAGCCATCCACGCCGTCAGCGCCGTAGTTCAGAAAATCGGTCGGTGGGAAGAAACAGGCGGCGGCCTGGACGCGGGAGTCTTCCCGTTCGACCGGGTCGCGATCGTCAGCCTTTCCGGGACCTCCCTGCGTGGCCAGCGACAGTGTCAACTGGCCCCCCGAACTGCTTCCCATGACCCCGAGTCGATGGGGATCGATGGCAAATCGACGGGCATTGTGCCGGATGAATCGCGCCGCCCGCTGCACATCCGCCATCTGCTCGGCGACAACATAACGGGGTTGTGAACTGGTGACGACCGCGAACACGGTGAAGCCCCGCCGGAGGAACGGGTCATAGTCGGCCGGGCGGATGGTCACCATCAACGGGGTCTCCTTGCTGGAGAGCCAACCGCCGTTGACGAGAAACAGCAGGGCAGCCCCGTTCGGACGTTCCGGCTGGAACAGGTCCAGCGTCAGGGCCATCCCGTCCTTGCGGCCGTAGACGATGTCTTCCGTCCGTCGGACCGGGTCATCGGCTTGGAGAGGGTTTCCCGATCCGGTCAGGGTCAGGCAGGCGAGGAGCCATGCGACCTGACGGACATGACGACGAAAGGTGATCCGCCGCTGCGGCATCTGGATGGATTGGCAGGAGGCTTCCATCGGACAGAGTCCTTTCCAGGGTCGACCCGCGGTTTAACCAGCCGACAGGGCAGGGCATGGGAATCCCGGTTGCGTCCGGAACCGCGACAGCTCGGGGACACTCGTTCCGGAACTCGCGGACGCGGGGTCAGGAACTGCGGCCAATGACAGAACAGTTAGCGTCCCGTGGCTGGCAAACGGCCTTCACGAGCCAATTGGAGCGCTGTTTCACAGACTTTCATGTTGGCCAGGCCATCTTCGGCCGGGGCTTGCAGGCGGCCGGCCTCGATGGAGGCACAGAAGTCGGTCACCTGTTCGACGTACTGGTTGGCCCGGGGGAAGACGATGGTCTCCACCGGTGCGTCTCCCGCTGTTCCCCGTCGAACCAGGAGCGGGGCTTCCTCAGCGGGAAGAAACGCGTTGGGAAGCACGATTGTTCCGCGGGTCCCCACCAGTTCCACTTCGCAACGGAACGGTGCTTCAAAGCTGCAGTCGACGTTGGCCAGCACGTTGTTGGGGAACTGCAGGGCGATCTGCATCGACATGTCGGCTCCCTTGTCGTGGAAACGGGCCCGGGCATGGATCGTGCGTGGCTCGGCACCGGCGAAGAGACGCGAGGCGTTGATCCCGTAACAGCCGATGTCCCACACCGCCCCGCCCCCCTGGGCCGGGTCCAGTCGCCAGTCACTGCGGTCAATATCGAAGCTGAAATGGGCGAGAATCAGGCAGAGTTCGCCGATGGCTCCATTCTGCAGCATCTGCCTGACCGTCTTGGTCCGCGGGTGATGCCGCCACATGAAGGCTTCCTGCAGGATCACCCCGGCCGAGCGGCAACCGGCGACCATGGTCTCCGCCTCGGCCACATTTGTCGCCAGGGATTTTTCGCAGAGAATGTGCTTCCCCGCCCGGGCCGCCTTGAGTGTCCATTCGCAGTGCGAGTCGCCGGTCGAGGGAATGTAGACGGCGTCGACGTCGGGGTCGTTCAGCACGGCGTCGTAGCTGTCATAGGCCTTGCGGGCACCACATTCTCGGGCGAGTTCGGCGGCGACCCCGGGGCGCAGGCTGGCCAGGGCGGTCAGCTCGGCGGCGGGCGATCCCGTGATCCCGGGAATCAAACCCCTCCGGGTGATCCGCCCGCATCCCAGAATTCCGAACCGAATGGTGCGTGCCACAGTGTTTCCCTCGTGCCGAAGTGTTAGGATGAGCCAGTCTGCCCCTCTGCGACCCGAGTATGCAGGGCGCGGGGCGGGTTTGCAATCCGCTTCCCGTGCCGCCCGGGTCATCCCTCCCATGGACGACAGCAGTTCGCAGGTCAAGTACCTCATCTTCGATTGCGAGGCGATTGCCGACGGGGAACTCATCTCCCGTGTGAAGTATCCCGACGCCGAACTCCCCCCGGTCGAAGCCATCCAGCGATTTCGTTCCGAGACGGCAGCTGATCGTCCCGACGGCAAAGACATCCTGCCGGTCACCTACATGCTTCCGGTGTCGGTTGCGATTGCCAAGGTCGATCCCCGGGGGCGTCTGCTCGATCTCGTCACCCTCGATTCACCGCAGTATCGTCCGCACGTCATTACCAAGTTGTTCTGGCAGGGATGGCAGCACTACAAGCGGCCGACCCTCGTCACATTCAATGGACGTGGCTACGACTTGCCGTTGCTTGAACTGGCGGCGTTCCGGTATGGCTATTCGGTTCCAGCCTGGTTCAATTCCGAAGAAAAATCGTATGACCAGTCGCGCAACCGGTACAACTCGTTCGCCCATCTTGACCTGTCCGATCTCATCTCCAACTTCGGTGCGACCCGGCTGTCGGGGGGGCTGAACCTGCTGGCCAACCTCATCGGCAAGCCGGGAAAGACCGGGATCGACGGTTCCAAGGTGCAGGACATGTACCATGCCGGCGAGGTCCAGGCGATCAATGACTACTGCCGCTGCGATGTTCTCGACACCTATTTCGTCTTCCTGCGAACCCGGGTGCTGATGGGCAAACTGAAGCTGGAAGAGGAACAGGCCCTGGTGGATGAGGCCCACAAATGGCTGTCCGAGCGGGCCGAGGCGGTCCCGGCCTACCGCCACTATCTCGACCACTGGGGGGAATGGCATCCCCCCCAGGACTGATCGTCTGTTTCGGTCCTGCCAGCAGATCGGGAAATTGCGACGTACTATGCTCTGTCGGGGACTGCACACCTCCAGCCCCAAAGGTCATCCGCGAGATCTCCTCCTTCAAGCACATGCCAGACAGGTCTACTGAATCGTCCCGGTCACTGCTTCCCGTGGTGGTCCTCGGGCTTGTTGCGCTGCTGGGAGCGATTGGCTGGTGGCTGTGGCAGGCGGTCCCTCCCGAGATTCCCCGCAAGGAAGCGAAGCCATCCTCCCCAGCGGCTGGGACTGCACCGACCGCCTCGCGGCCTGCGACCCTGTCGGTGCCAGCTTTGCCGAAACCCGAGAAGCCAGAGTCTCCCCCCGAAGGCTATGTCGGCAGTCGTTCCTGCGCCGTGTGCCACTCCGAGATTGCCGAGCAGTATGCCGGCCATTCGATGTCGCAGTCGCTGGCCGCGATGGCCGACGCCCGGGTGATCGAAGACTACGACCAGAACGTCACCTTCACGAAGGGGGGGTGTGAGTATCGCGTGGAACCGGGGGACGATGGCATTTACCATCACGAAAGACTCGTGGACGGTGAAGGCCAGGTCTATGACCAGCGGGTCGAGGTGCAGTATGTGGTCGGCTCGGGGCAGCGGGGTCGCTCGTACTTCATCGATCGGGGGGGGGTCATGTTCATGTCTCCCATCTCGTGGTACTCGCAGCAGAATCGGTGGGATCTCTCCCCGGGGTATACCGACCGGAATCACCTGCGGTTTGAACGGCCGGTGAGTGGTCGCTGCCTCGGTTGTCATGCTGGACGTGTGAATGCCGAAGCGGGGGAAAATGACCGCTTCAACCACCCGACGATCCGGGAGGCGATGATTTCTTGCGAGCGCTGTCATGGGCCCGGCAAAGAGCATGTCGCATACCACCGCAGTTCGCCCACTCCCGAGGGGCCCGATCCGATCGTCAATCCGGCGCAGTTGCCCCCCTCCAAACGCGAGGCCGTCTGCAACGCCTGCCATCTCCAGGGGATTGAGGAAGTCCGCCGCTATGGACGCACCGACTTTGACTTCCGCCCCGGGATGGACCTCGGGGAGGTCTGGTCGATTTTCGTGGAAGGGACCGGTGTGAACGCCTCCGGCGAAACGACCGCCGTCAGCCACGTGCAGCAGATGCATGCGAGCCGCTGTTACCTTGGCAGCGAGGGGAAGCTGGGTTGCATCACCTGTCACGATCCCCATCGTCTGGCTCCCGAAGAGACCAGGGCGGCCGAGTTCAACCAGAAATGTGCCACCTGTCATGCCACGCAGAAGTGTGCCCTTCCCGAGGCCGAACAGCAGGCGCCCCCCGCCACCGGATCGTGCGTCGCGTGCCACATGCCCCGCCTCGGATCGCACGATGTGCCGCACACCACCCAGACCGATCACCGCATCCTCCGCCGGCGTCCTTCCCCCGGTGAACCTTCGGCCAAGCCCGTTTCGGAGGACGATGCCAAGACTCCCGAAAACCTGCAGATCTTCGACCTGGCTGAAGTTCCCCTCGATCAGTTCGCGAAAGACCGCGCCCTGGGAATCGCGCTTGCCGCCCGGGCCGAGCAGGCCCAGGACAAAGACCGGGCGGCGCGTGCCATTGCCCTGCTGGGCCCCGTCTCGGCCGCCGATCCCCTCGACGGGGCGGTCGCGGATGCGTATGGCATCTCGTTGGCGTTGACGGGAGAGGTCGGTCAGGCGATTGAGACCTGGAAGGCCGCCCTGCGGGCCAACACACGCAACGAGGCCCTGCTGTACTCTCTGGGGCTCGCCTACTTCACCGCCGGTGAGCATGCCGAAGCGATGCAGTACTTCGATCGACTGGTGACAGTCAATCCGCACCGGTCCGATTACCAGGGGCAGAGGGCCCGGTTGCTGTTGGCCAACGGCAAGACCCGTGAGGCGATTGAGACCGCCAGCTATGCCCGCGAGCTCAATCCCTCGATGCCCCTGGTCTACGAATGGCTCGCCTTCGCCTGTGAGCGGGAGGGAGACATCGCCTCCGCCGATCGTTACCGCAACCTGCAGAAACGGGTGGAACGGCGATAACCTTCGTCCCCTCCAGGTGGGCTGGTTTCCGGGCCAGCCTGCCGACGAGTCCGTCCCCCGGTCGCCGATGGACGTTCCGGTTGCTGGATGTGATCCCTTTTCCCGTCGACGAACTTTCTTCGCTGCCGCCGACATGACCGAGACTTCACCCACTCCCCGCGAACGACCGTTTGTGGTCTCGCTGTTGATGGCCCTGGTTCCTCTCGCCCTGGCGGGGCTGGGAGTGTTGTTCCTTCGCTGGAACCAACCGGACGACCTGGTGGCCAAAGCCCGGCCGGAAAAGACTCCCTCCACCACTCCCGAGTCACAGACTCCGGTCCCCCTGACCCCCCAGGAAATTCAGAAACAGTGGGCCCTGCAGGCCCCCGAACCGGCGGCCTCGGGCTTCGTGGGAAGTGCCGCCTGCCGCGATTGTCACACCGAGATCTACGAACAATACATGCAGACAGGCATGGGGCGGTCTTTTGGCCGGATTGGAGAAGTCCCGCCGCTGGAGCAGGGGGCGAAGACCACGTTCGAGGCATCGGGACGGCAGTACCGGGTCGAAACGGCGAATGGGCAGACGCTGCATTGTGAAGCGCTCGTCGACGATCAGCCCGACCCCATCTATGACCAGCAGGTCCCGGTGGAATACGCCATGGGATCGGGACACAAGGGGCGTTCGTACCTGTTTGAGAAGGGGGGCGCGCTGTTCATGTCGCCGATCTCCTGGTACTCGGAAGGAAACCGCTTTGATCTTTCCCCCGGTTACAAGCCCGAGCTGGGAGATCGCTTCGAACGACGCATTACCTCGCGGTGCCTCTCGTGCCATGTGGGACAGGTCAATGGCGTGCCTGGCCGACTCGATACGGTGGGAAGTCCCGCATTTCATGAGTTGAGCATTGGCTGCGAACGCTGCCATGGTCCCGGGGAACAGCACGTGGCCCACCGGCAGGGAGACCAGGGATCGAGCCAGCCCGATCCCATTGTGAATCCGAAGCACCTGGATCCCGAACGCCGCGAAGCCGTCTGCAACCAGTGTCACCTCCTGGGGGCCGATGAAATCCTGCGTTACCAGCGGAGTGACTTTGATTTTCGTCCAGGCATGCATCTCTCCGACGTCTGGAGCCTGTTCCTCGAGTCCTCCACCACGCACGACGATGGAACCCCCCGGGCCGTCAGTCAGGTCGAGCAGATGCGGAACAGCCGCTGTTTCCGGGTGAGCAATGGGAAGCTCGGTTGTGTCAGTTGTCATGATCCCCACGCCTCGGTCCCGACCGCCGAACGCGACAGTTTCTATCGCAATCGCTGCCTGGAGTGTCATTCCCGGCAGGGCTGTTCACTGCCCGAGACGGAGCGGGCCACAAAGAACGATTCGTGCATTGCCTGCCACATGCCTCGCGTGGGAGACAATGACATTCCGCATGTGTCCCAGACCAACCATGCCATTCCCAGGTCGGCCGATGTCGAGTTGACCCCGATCGGTCGGCCCCGCCGTCAGTCCGAACTGTTCCTCGATGGCCCGCTGCTTCCCAAACCCGACACTCAGCGGGCTCGGGGTATTGCCGCCGCCAAGCAGTCGGAACTCAAGCAGGACGAAGAGTTGGCGGGCAAGGCGCTGAAACTTCTCGAGCCGGTCGTCGCGGCCAATCCTCTCGACACGGCGGCGACGGCCGCCTTGGCCCGGTGTTATCAGCAGATTGGTCGCTTTGCCGATGCCGGTCCCATCTGGCGCGACGTCGTCGCCGGCGATCCCAACAATGAAGAGGCCCTGCTCACCATGGCCCAGATCCTGCAGCGCACTGGACAGTGGAGCGAATCCCGGGAATTTCTCGATGCCTTCCTTCGCCTCAATGAATGGCCCGCGCATGCTCACGGAATGAAGGCGCAGTTGTGCGAACGCCTGGGCGACCTCGACACCGCGCTCCAGGAGGCCGAGTTGGCCTTTCAGCGCGATCCCACCCGCAAGACCGCCTACACCTGGCTCGAACAGTCCTGCCTCAAGGCGGGACGGACCGATGATGCCGAGCGGTACCGGAAACTTCGCGAACGGCTGGAAAAAGTCATGTCATCAGGCAATGCCGACGACCTGGGTGATGAAGGCAAAGTGGATGTGCCGCGCCGCCAGGCTCCCGAGACTGACCGAGGGCAAGGTCAGTAGGCACTGTACCGATCCCGCTCAACAGCACCGTCCCGCGTTCACGGCTTGCGCCACAACCATTCGTCCGGTCGCAGGCTGCGCGTGCTGATGCGCACTTCGTCCACAAACGCCTGCGCATCGCGTGCCAACTTGCCGGCATGAAATCCGCGCCCCACACTCCACGTTCCATCGAACAGGACGAGACCACCGGGGCAGGGGCTTGTTCCTTCCTGTTGCCAGCCCTCCCCCGAATTTCGCCAAAGTGCCAGCGTCTGGCTGTCGAGGGTGACCACCACGTGGTGCCACCGCCCTTCCCCCATGGGTTTTCGGCTGGCGATTCGTCGGACGGTCCCTCCCCGGTCGATCACGGAGATTTCCAGGTGATTGTCGGTCCGCAGACCGAGTTGCAGCGGTGCCTCGGGAGCTGCCGTCGGCTGGCCATCCTCCCCAACCAGGGTCTGTTCTCTCCCCTGTCCCACGGGCTGGAATGACAACTCGAGGGTCATCTCGGTGAAGGGAAACGTGTTGAGCATGTCCATGTGCGTCCGCGAGCGACCGGGGTCGGTGTAGAGATCGCGGGTGATGCCCGGGTCGGCTTTCGAATCGTCGAGCGCCCCCCGGTTCGCCATCTGACGGAACGGAACCTGCATCCCGGGAACGTTCGCCGTCAGCCGGGGGGCATTCCCCTCGGCATAGGCATAGAGATGATTCCGGTGTCCGCTTTCATCCCGCACGGCGATCCCGTCGGGCTGTCCCCGATCGTGCGGGACGAGTTCGCCCGGTTGACCCTCCTCGAATCGCCAATGGGCGATGACACTCGCCTGGGTGAGATCGTCGGCGGGGAGTTCCCGCAGCGGGGCGTAGAGCGCCTGGTGGGCCGCATGGACTTTCGCCGCGTCAAGCTTCAAGACCTCGCGGTCATAAGTGAGAAAGCCGTTGACCTCGATCTCGACGTCGGAGGTCTGCGTGTAAATCGCGGCACTGAGGTGTGACTCGACCATCGGTCGCAGCGCGGTGATGTACCGGAGATACACCTCCTGCAATTCCTCCTGGGAACGGAACTGCCGGTAGCCCCAGTTCTTCTGGTCCTGCCAGGTGTGGCCGGCAAGGGGCAGCCCCAGCCCGCCGTATTCTCCCAGGACCGAAGCCCGGTGTCGTTCGGCCGGGGGGAACTCGGGCTGCGGATAAAAATGGATGTCCCGGATGTGCCCCACGCCAAAGTCATTGCCGCCACTGGCGGAGATGACCAGCCGATGGGGATCGCGGTCCTCGACGAATTTGGTCCAGCGGACCGTCTCGAACTGACCCCACGCTTCATTGAAGGGGACCCAGGCGATGATGCAGGTGTCGCTCCCCCGGTGGGTCAACAGGCCCGACAGCTCCCGCTCAAACTGCTGTGACGCCTCGGGGGACCGTTGATTCTCGGTTCCGTCCCAGGGCCAGCGGGCGTTCGCGTCACCACTCGGCATGTCCTGCCAGACAACCAGACCGAGGGTATCACAGTGGTAGTACCACCGGGCCGGTTCCACCTTCACATGCTTGCGCACCAGGTTGAACCCGAGTTGTTTCGTCACTTCGAGGTCCGACTTCAGGGCCGCATCCGAAGGGGCTGTGTAGAGTCCATCGGGCCACCATCCCTGGTCGAGGGGGCCGAACTGAAACAGGGGTTCGTTGTTGAGCAGCATGCGGGTCATCCCGTTGCGGTCTTTCCCGAGGCTGATCTTCCGCATCCCAAAATAACTTTCAACACGGTCAACAGTCCGGTCCCCGTCCCGCAGTTCCACCACCAGGTCGTACAACCGGGGGTGTGCGGGAGACCAGGGTTCAAACCCCTTCACATCCACGACAACCGGGTGGTCGATTGGCCCGCTGGCCTGCCAGAGACCACCGTTGGCCGACACGTGCAGGGTCGGTTTCGAGTTGGCCAGTGCCAATCGGGGAATCGCCCGCACCTGAAGTTCCGCGGAATCGAACCGCGGCACAATCTCCAGTCGGTCGATCGAGTCGGCCGGCACCGGTTCCATCCAGACCGTTTGCCAGATGCCGGTGACGGGGGTGTACCAGATCCCGTCCGGACGGGCCTGTTGCTTGCCGCGCGGTTGTGTTCCCGCATCATTGGGGTCCCAGACCAGCACGACCAGTTCGTGGCCACTGTCCCGTCCCTGAAGGGCGGTCGTGATGTCGAGGGTAAAGGGTTCGTAGCCCCCACGGTGTTCCCCCACATGCTGTCCATTCACCCAGACTGTCGCCTGCCAGTCGACGGCACCGAAATGCAGCAGGATCCGTTGTGATTTCCATGGGGCGGGGACGTCGAATTTCCGGCGGTAGACCACTTCCTGGTCGGGCCCCACGGTTCTCCGCACTCCCGAAAGGTGCGATTCCACCGGAAAGGGGACCAGGATTTGCCCCTCGGGTTTCGTCAGCAGGGGATTGGGCTCGCGGGGAGTGATGGCAAAGTCCCAAAGGCCATTGAGATTCTGCCACTGTGGTCGCTGCAGTTGTGGACGAGGGTACTCGGGCAGGACCCGGTCGGATGGAACGTCCCGGCCCCACCGTGTGACCAGGTTGCCGCCGAGAGGTCGTGCCGGTTCGGCGGCCAGAGTTCGCCCCCGCGACAACACAGGGTTCCAGACAGCGATACAGACGAGCGAGGCGAGCAGAAGGCGGGCCATGGGAGAACAAGACTGGGGCAGTGTGGGCAAAGAGAACGATTGGAGGTGACCTGCAAGCGAAGATCAATCCGATTTTCGCAGCCCTGTTTGTTGATCGGGTTTGACATCAAAAAGCTCGGCTTCGTGTTCCCTGGTGGGAAGCCGGATGTTGTCGGCCGCCACCAGGCCTCCCCGCGGACGGGTCGCAATTCCGTAGGAACAATTGAACTCGTACTTGCCAACAAGCCGAAAGTCGGCATCGGTCACGAGCAACACCTCCGGCGTCCCATAGCACCCAAAGTACCATCGTCCGTCCGAAAATGTCGCCGTCTGAATTCCCAGGTGTGTGTGCCCGCTGGCGATGACATGCCGTTTCTGGAACACGAAACGGTCGTCGTATTCATAGACGTAGTTCTCGTTGACTCCCTCGGGCAGCCCTCCGACAACGTAGAAACGCCCATCGCACACACCAATTCCCCCCGCCCCATGGACCGCCTCGGGCGTCGCGTGCTTCGATACGAACTTCAGGTCCGATGCCTGGTAGACATGGACCCACGAATCGGCCTGCCCCGCCGGCTCATTGAATTTCCCGAGGTTGACCGCCACATAGAGGTGACCGTTGTGGAGACACAGGTCGCCGTGATGATCGGCCACGGGAATCTGCCGGATAATCTCCCCATGGAGATTGGTCTTCACCAATCGGGTGGTGAAGCACCAGTAGATCGCCGCTTCATCGAGACAAATGCCCTGCAAATGCTGCGGATATCTTGCCGCACAGGTCACTCTTTCAGCCGCTGCGAGTTCCCCCGGGGCGAAACACACGGCCAGCAACAGTCGAGGCAACAGCCAGCCCACCCTCAGTCGCAGCATCGTCTCAGGCATCATGGTCTCCGGCGAAGTTTATCGGGGCATCTTTCGGGTCGCATGATACGTGTTTCGACCCGTCGGGGCACCCACCTTCCCAGCCGCGGCAGGGGGCCCCGCGGGCGGGAGCGGAAGGAGCACATTCGGCCCCGAGGTTGTCGAGACGACGCCGATTGAAACCGATGGTTCCCTCCGGTCCAATGACTGTGGCGACTTTCCTCCGGCATGCTACAGTGATCTGATGCCTTTGCTCCGTCCAACGACTCGCCCGCTCACCGGACTCTCCACCAGTCGATGGCCCCGACAAGTTACGGGGGGACCGCTGGCGTGCGCCCTGTGGACCTGTGTGATTTGGTGCTGTGTCAGGCCATCGAGCGCCGGCGAACCGGTTTTGTGGCAGGGAGTTGAGCCGTCGGGACGACGTCATCCCGTAGTGCTGGCTTGTCCTCCCGGGGGACAGCCGAGCCTCGAATCGCGCAATACGGCTGCCCCACGGAAATTGGACAGCTACCAGCGGCTGGAAGTTCCCCCCGCGGCGCGCGTTTACCCTCCGCGCCAGGGGGATCGTTGGGTGCACTTTCTGACAGGCGAGACCTGTCCCCTGGCCGTGAGCCGCCTGACCCCCTCCGGACTTGAGGGTATCCCCACGGGAGGGGCCCCGGTCACCATTCCCTGGGATGCGTTGGCGGCCGTTGCGCAACCGGCAACCGAGACCGAACTGCAACTCTTTACGGCCGAGGCCGAGGAACTGATCGGGCCGCCCCCGTTGCGGGCACAACCCGGTGCGGCGTGGTCCGGAGAGCAAAGTTTTGTGGTTCCACCGGAGAGTGATCTCCCCCTGCTGACCACCGTCGAGCAGATTTCGGAGGGCGGGGTCTCCCTCAGTTGGCTCGATGTGGAACCCAACCGGTCTCATGCAGGCTCTGGCGAGTGGTCGTTGGAGCTGGTCTTTGCCGAGGGCGATTCGACCCAGACTGTGCGGCTGCTGATGGGGGGCGACGCCCAGGAGTTGGCGGTCCGCTCGGACGCTGAGGGGACACTGGATGTGCGGGAAGTTCCGCACCGCGATGGTTGGCGGCATCTGCGGGTGCAATGGAACTCCCGCAGACTCGTGGCCCTGGTCGACAACGAAATACTCGCCACCGGTGCCGTTCCCAAGTTCCCCTGGACACAACTTCGTGTGCGCAGCGGCGGGGGGGGCGGGGGGACGAATCGGCCCGAAGTGCGTCTTGACGACCTGCGTCTGTTCCGTTCGGTTGCCGCGCTGCCGCTCCCTGCCAGGCAGGGCGAACGGACGGGTCTGTGGCTGGGCACGGGGGATGTGTTGTATCAGCCGGACCTGGTTGAGCGGTTTCTGAACGGGGATCCTCCAGGTGGGCGGGTTCCGCAGCGGGATTGGGGGTTTGTCCGCGGGGTCATCCCCCAAGACACGTCGGTCGCACCGACGCCCCCACCTTTGGAAGGGTGGTGGGTGCGGCTCGACTGGCAACCCCGGTATGGTGAGCGGTGGGAAGAACCGGGACACATTCGTGGGATCCTGCTGGAAGTGACTGAAGCCACACTCGTCCTCCGCCATCCCTGGCTGGGAATGCTGACCCTGCCCCTCGATTCGATCGCCCGGCTCACTCCCCTGTGGCAGGGACGATTGCGAGAACTGGATCCTCTGGTTCACCATCTGGGAAACAACACGCGACCGGGTTGGCAGGTTCCCACTCCCGAAGGAAAAAGCCTCCAGTGGGCTGTCGATTTGGGTACCGAAGACTTGCGGGGACCGAACCTCGGGCTGGCTCTGACGGTGCGGGAACTGGAGCCGACGGGGGGGATCTGGGCCCGGCAGGGGGCGTTCCACGAGGATCTGGCCCAGGGGGGGTTGTTGACGGAACTCTGGATCAATGACCAGAGGGTGACCGATTTGAACCACTGGCTCGATCGGCCCGCGACTGCCGACGAGCCTGCCCGCCTGTGGATTCCCCTCGAAAAAAGGCTGCTGAAGGTGGGCTCGAACCGATTTGAACTTCGACAGAAACCCTCGGTGCGGAAACAGACGGAATTTGATGACCTGGAAGTGTGGGACCTGTCCTGGGAGCAGCCTGTCGAAGCCCGGGAGGGGGGCAGCAGCACCGCGCGACCACTCCCGGCACCAGGCTGAGATGCGGCATCGGAACCGCGACCAGTGACTCTCGCGAGGACCAGTGGCTCTCACGAGGGGGGGGAGGCCTGCCCCGTCCCATCCGCTGGCAGTTGCTCGCTCGCGCTCGGGGGAGAGCTCTCCCAGACCTGTTCGACCTCGCGGGCAATTGCAATCGCCTGACCGAGCGATTTCCACCAGACTTTCTGTGCTGTCGATGTCAGGAGGTGACAGGCTTGGACAAGTTCCAGTGGATTGTTCCCGTCGCGAATTCCAGGAAGACAGAAGGCCGCCAGGTGATTTGGGGCCGGATCGAGTGGTTCGGGATACTCGACTTGGCTCAATTGACTCCAGGCGCTCTCGAGGGTGTTCATCAACATGGGTGTCATTTTGCCAATGTACTCTCCAAACCCCGGATTGTCCCTTTGCTCGACCGCTCGGGAAAACAGGTAGCCCAGAACGGTGATCCGGATTTCAATCTGTTCGCGATCGGAAAATGTCTCCGACAGCTTCAGCAGGGCCGGCCAGAGTCGTTGGGTCTGTGCCCGCAGGCGGGGGGTGTCTGGAAGCAGCGCAGCGGTCTCCGGAGTCTCCAGCAGTTGGAGAGCCGTCAAAAGTCGACCGCTCCACGCCCGGCGGAATGGCAGGCCGCGGACGAGGGATTCATGCCGCCGATCAATCACCTGATTCAGGTGCTCGAGGGCTGCGTCCACGCTGCGAATGGGACCGTTGGCACTGGCCGGCTGAAATGCCGAGGTGGGTTGATTCAGGGCGATGGCCGCCACCAACAGCTCGGTCACCTCCCATTCCGCGACGAATTCAGACTCTCGTTGCGAGGCCTCGCGAAAGGGACCGAGGTAATGGGCCTGGTCACGCCGGTGAGCCTGCAGTTCGCTCCACAGTTCCTGCGCCGATTTGGAAGTCGACACCTTTCCCGATTCCAGAACCAACAGATTCAGCGCTGCGGGCGCTCCATCGACATACTCTTTGGCCGAGCGGTCATTGGCGGCTGATTGGGCCAACTCGGCGATCGCCCGATCGACGGGAACCAACTCATCGGCGGTGATCGGGCGATCGAGGTTGTCCGCATACATCTCACGTGCCATCGCCTGGCAACGCTGGTCAAAGTCGACGAACAGATCCGTGGCCGGTCTGTCCGGAGCGTAACGGCACGGCTGGTCCAACGAGAGCGCATGTTCGATGCGCAGCCGGTTGGGAGGGTGGGTGTCATCCCAGGACATCGACGTCATTTGGGCGTCTTTTTCGAGGTGCGCACGCAGGGAGTCCGGAAGGTGCTTCGCCTGGGCCACGATCAGCCGGGGAATGTTGTCGACCAGCCGCCCTTCCCGTGCCAGGTGATTGAGTTCCCGCTCGGCCAGATTGGTCGCGGCTGCCAATTCAGTGATCTGTTCCATCGAACGGGCGAATTCCTCGCTGCCAACCAGGGCCGCTTCGCAGGCATCGGCATCGTATTCCATCTGCCGCGACAGCCGTCGGCTGACCAGCACCCCGATCCAGCGCAGGCCCCGCAGGATCTGGCGGGTCAGCCAGATGCCCCCCCGGGCCAGGTACAGCACCCATCCCAGGCGAATGTCTGTCTTCCGGGAACTGGTTTCGAGCCATTCATCCCAACTGTCTCGTTCCTGGGCGACCCGTGTGAACCAGTGGTTGATCGCATGGATGATCCAGCCCAGACGCATCGCCCAATACTGGTTGAAATGCCCGAACTCATGGGCCAGCACGCCCAGAAGATTCCGCGCGGGCAGCCCCGCGACCAGGGGCAGACCGATCACCAGAGTCAGCCGGTTTCGCAGCAGATCTCCCAACGACTGGAACGAGGCGGATGCGTTCGCATCGTTCGCGAAATGGATCTGGTGAGGGATCGGGCTTCCCAGTGCCCGACACAGCCGCTCGACCGACGCGAACAATACCGGCTCGTCTGTCGGAGGGACGGGCCGCGGTCGTTCATGACGGCGTGGGCGTGCCAGCAACGGTTTGAGCATCACGATCACCACCGCCCCGCCGATGATCGCCGGTGCGAGAAAGACCAGGATCAGAAACATGACACCCCGGCCGCGGACTTTGGTGGCGGTCACCAGGTCAAAGTTGTTCAGAAGGTGCCACTGGACGGCCCAGGCAATTCCCGCGATGAGTGCGAGGTAGACAAGCGGTAGCAGCATCATCACAACGGCGACGACGCCCAGGGCGACCTGGTAACTGCGGCTCGGCCGCGGCAGGAGCAACCGCTCGGGAATGGCCGTGACCAGGGGGTGCTGGCGTGGATCCGATGAGGGATCGCTCGCTCCCGTTCCGATTTTGGGTTGCGAACTGGTTTCGACTGCCACGGGGCCACCCTCCGCTGGGAGAACTGCGGATTCAGACAAAAACTCCCCGCAGTTTCCGATAATGGACTGGGCAAGTCAATTGCGCCTGGTTTGTTTTCCCAGATCGACGCTCCACGCAAGCCGGCCTGCGAACTGCAGTGACCCGATCCGCCCGAGGGGAACTATTCCTGCAAACCCCGCGCCACATCGACCCGGTAGGCGGTCAAGGCCGGCAGTAGTCCCACCACAATCGACAGCACCAGGATCACCGGCAGCAGCAGCAGTTCTTCCCGCTCGAAGCTCCACGGATTGATCAGCACATCACTGCGGGCTTCGACAATCGGGGCGGCCAGAAACACCAGCGCATGCCCGAGTGCGGTCCCCACGATCCAGCCCAGCAGGCACAGCAGCACCGCCTCGGCCACGATGATCGAAAAGACGGTTCCCCGGCGCGCTCCCAGGGCCCGCATGATGGCGATTTCCCGCTTCCGGTCGGCCATCGAGTTGTAAATGCTCACGAAGATACTGATCCCCGAGACGATGATGATCAGTCCCGTCAACACCAGCAGCATCGTGCGCACATTGCCGACAAGGTCGTTCAGCAACCGGCTGATCTGGGAAATCGGGTTCACAGCCTGGGCCACCGGGGCCTTGTTGATCCGCGGAGCATACAGGTAGGCAAGCGTGTCCGACTTCATCTGCAGCAGGATCGCCGTCACCTGCTTCTGCGCACTGTCGATCTGCTTGACCTCCTGTTGGGCGGGAGGATTGACCTCTTTGGGTTTGTCCCCCGGACCCGCCGCCTTCACCTGCAGGGGACCGGTCACCTTGCTGCCGGCGTTCGGCAAGAGAATCGGCGCCTCGCCCGACTGCCGGGCCTCTTCTTCGGCCCGCGCTTCTTCCATGGGCTTTTCATGCCCGGCAATCGAGTAGAACCCGTCAAAATGAATGAAGACCGCCCGGTCATTGGGCGTTCCCGTCGGGGCGAGAATCCCGACCACCTTGAACTTCTCGGCATGCACATCGGCCAGGTTGCCACCATGGGCGATCGGAAACTCACTTCCCAGGGTCCACCCATAGGCCCGCGCCACGCGGGCTCCCACCACCGCCTCAAATCCTCCCTGCAGGGCCTGTCCCTGCGAAAACGCAAATCTCTTCTCGGGGATGTACTCAACATCAAAGTACTCGGGAATTGTCCCCACGATGCGGAATCGGCCATCCTCGGTGGTGTCACCCAGGTTGAACGGGATCGCATGCACGACCGCCGAGTTCTTTTTCAGTTGCTCGTAATACCGGTAGGGAATGTTCTCGATGGGTCGATCCATGAAATAGATCGAGTTCAGCACGAGTTGCAGCGGACTCCCCTTCGCTCCGACGATCAGGTGATAGCCCGTCGCACTCTGGCTGAACATGCGGGTGACGGTGCCGTTGATGACCAGCACCATCACCATCAGGGCGACGCCGAGTGCAACCGACAACGCCGTCAGTGATGAGGCCAGGGCCCGCTGGCGAATACTCTTCCAGGCGATGGAAAACAGGTTCATGCCTGCCCCCGGGGATGGTTGAATTCAGTCAGCTTGTTGACCCGGTCGAACTGTCCGGCCGCTTCCAGCGAGTGGGTGACCATCAGCAGCGACACCCCCCCCTCCCGACAGCTCTCGCGGATCAGGTCCAGGATGTTCTGCTGGTTGGAGGGATCGACATTCGCTGTCGGTTCGTCGGCCAGGACCAGGCTGGGACGGTTGGCGAGTGCCCGGGCCACCGCCACCCGCTGCTGTTCCCCGACCGACATCTGCGGGGGACGATGGTGCAACCGGTGCGCCAAGCCAACCCGTTCCAGCAGGTGCACCGCCCGGGACCGGTCGGCCCCCTGGCCGGCGAAAGTCATTCCCACCAGCACGTTCTCGAGTGCCGTGAACGCCGGCAGCAGGTTGAACGTCTGGAACACAAATCCAATCTTGCGGGCCCGGAACCGGTCCCGACCCACCTCGTGCAGCTTCGCCAGATCGACCCCATCGATCAGCACAGAACCTGAATCGGGGGCGGTGATTCCCGAAATCACATTCAACAGGGTGGTCTTACCCCCCCCGGACGGACCCAGCAGGGCCATTTGTTCTCCATCGGCCAACTCAAACCGGGCAATGTTGAGGATCGGCAGGACCGTTCCCCCCGGCTCGCGGTAGCTCTTCTTCACATCCTGCAGGATCAGCGACATCGCCGGGACTACGCCAGTACAGTTGGACATCCTGGAAGCACCCCCTCCACCGCGATCGATGGCAGGGACTCACCCCGGCCACTCTACGAACTCCCCGCCGCGGGCGTGGGAGGGAACCTCCCGTTCACCTCTCGTGTACCTCTTTTTATCCGGGCTGACAAGCGGCGCTGCGGGTTGTTCGTGGTGTTCCCCGTGCAGCGTGGTTGCCGATTCCCGATCCCGCCTGCTACCGTCGCCGGGCCAGCCAGAGCCCGGCTCGTGCCTGTTCTGGGGAATTCCCGCCCGTTTTCGGGACGAATGTCACGGTGTTTCGCATGTCCGATTCTGCCTTTGCCCCGTTTCCCTCCCTGCGCCTGCGTCGCCTCCGGCGAACCCCCGCCCTGCGGGCCCTCGTTCGTGAGACCGACCTGGCGGTGACCGACCTGATTCTCCCACTGTTCATCCGGTCGGGGAGCCAGATCCGTCAGCCCATCAGCTCGATGCCGGGCCAGGCCCAGATCACTGTCGACCTGGTGGCGGCCGAGGCCCGCGAGATTGCCGGGCTGGGCATTCCGGCTGTGATCCTGTTTGGCATTCCACCGATGAAGGACGCCACCGGTTCGGCCGCCTGGGCCGACGCCGGGGTGATTCAGCAGGCGATTGCCGAAATCCACCGGGCGGCCCCGGGACTGTTGGTGATGACAGATCTCTGCTGCTGTGAGTACACCGATCATGGTCATTGCGGGGTGGTGAATGACCGGACCGGCATTGTCGATGTCGACAACGATCCGACACTGGAACTGTTGGCCCGGCAGGCGGTGAGCCATGCCCGGGCGGGAGCCGACGTCATTGCTCCCAGTGGGATGATGGATGGAATGGTGGCGGCGATCCGCCGGGGGCTGGATGGGGCGGGATTCCAGCACATTCCCATTTTGAGTTACGCGGCCAAATACTCGTCGGCATTCTACGGTCCCTTCCGCGAGGCGGCCGAGAGCACACCGCAGTTTGGCGATCGGCGGACGTACCAGATGGACCCGGCGAACGCCCAGGAGGCACTGCGCGAAGTGGCCCTCGACCTGGCGGAAGGGGCCGACCTGCTGATGGTGAAACCGGGACTGGCCTACCTCGACATCGTCTGCCGGGTGAAACAGGCGCACCCCGGAGTTCCGTTGTGCGCGTACCATGTGAGTGGCGAGTATTCGATGCTGAAGGCGGCGGCCGAGAAGGGGTGGTTGGACGAACGTCGCACGACGCTGGAAATCCTGACAGCCTTCCGCCGGGCCGGGGCCGACATGATCATCACCTACACCGCCAAAGACGCCGCCCGCTGGCTGGCGGAATGAAGTCGTCGAGCTGTCTTTTGCCTCTGGGCATCCCGTGAAGGTGATGCGGGGCGGCAACGCTGGTGCACTTTCGATGATGCTTTGAGTTGTGACGTCGTGTTGTGGATGTGCCCGTTCGGGTTCCGCACTTCCGATGTTCGCTGACCGTCGGGCTTGTGGCGGGTCGGTCGCGGAACCAGGAACATGTGGGCGGGCCGGTCGACAACTCCTTCAGAGTGGGGGCGATTTTTTGGGGACGGTCCATGGCCGTGGCCGACGCCCGGTTTTGACAACCCTGTGTCGGCCGCCAAAAGCAAGGCCCCGATTTGCCATCACTACGACTGTCACTTATTCTGAAGATGTCTTCGGTGGCCGGGTTCAAGGGGGCTCGGATGGGGCGTTGTGGGGGCCGGTAGGCATCGCATGCAGTACCATTCCTGAGATGGCTCTTGAGACTCATCCTGTGACGAATGAATTCGGCTCTTTCTCTGCGTCAACGCTGGTCAACCGGGTGATGCATTGGTTGCGGCATCCCCTGACGGTCCGGCGGTTGATGGACTGGCCCTGCCTGGCCGAACTGTTTCAGTCGAATCTCCGCGACAGGGTGATCCGAATCGTGTCAGGGGAGCGGACCGCGTTCGCTCCGCCCCTGCAATTCCTGATTGTAGACAAGCCGTATTTTTATCCCGGCTCCCTGGACGACATGATCGTCTTTCATGCAGCAGTGCTTGGTTGTCTGCCGGCGATCTGCCAAAGCCTGGGGGCGGCTGCAGATGAGCAGGATTTGACTCCGCCTTTGGCCGAAGACCGGATGCGTGGCGAGTGTGGCTCGATTGGAGTGATGGCCCTGCATTGGCAACGACTGGTCAAGCGGGTGGACGAACTCCGGTTTGAGGGAGGTGTGGTGGTGCATGCCGATGTGCGGCGCTGTTTTCGCAGCATCGATCGACAGCGAGTGATCGAATCTCTGGAGGAGTCTGCCGCCGACTCCTCCTCCATCAACCGGCTGAATGAATTGCTGGAATTCTGGGAACAGCACCATTGCCCCGGGGTGCCGATGACCATGGTCTCGTGGTTGCTGGTCAAACTCGCGCTGCAGCCGGTCGATCGGGAACTCCAGCGTGCGGGAGTCCGCTCGCTGCGGTTGGGAGACGACTATCGTCTGCTCTGCCCCTCGGACGCAGCCGCCCAATCGGCCGTCTCCGTGCTGGCGGGGGCACTGGCGGATGCGGGATTGGAAATGTCAGCCGGGAAAACCTGGTTCGAGCGTTGGGGGGACCCCGGCGTAGCCCGGCAACGGCGGCAGCGAATCTGGAAGGGTCGAATGAAGTTGGGGCTGGTACGGCCATTTCTCGCAGAATCGCTGCGGTTCCCGGTACTGCGACCGATGGCCTTCCCGCTGCTGCGGTGGCTGGCCAGTCCCCATACGGTGATGACCCCGGCGGACTGAGTATCCCGCCAGTGTGTCTGATGGCGCCGCCCTTCAAAACAAACCCATCGCTTCAAAACAAACCAACCCTGGTGGGGACAGTCCCCGCCAGGGTTGGTTTGGACGCTGGGCCGGTGGGGCTGGACGCTACGGACTGACGCCCGGAGCGAACAGGAAGTAACCACCGGTAACGAAGCCCGCCTCGACGATGGCGGCCTCGGTGTTCCAGGGGATCTGGTGGTAGGTGTAGGGGACGCAGGCACCGGGTCGGTGCCACCCGAGCACATACCGCTTCTTGCAGATCGGATCGATGGTCATCTGGTACGGGATGCCCAGCAACTGCGTGGCGAACAACCCGGTCGAGACGAACGGCTGAATCAGGTGGTGGCGGGTATGCCCGTACCGCTCGAGACAGAAGTCTTCAAAGTAAATCGGCAGGTGGTAGAGGTTGCTCGCCTCCCACTCGTACTGCACGGGGAGGAATGCCCGACTGCCACTGGCGGCCACCTGGCTGGCGTGTGGATCGACATCGACCAGCCGGATTTCATTGGGGCACTCGGGACAGCTCTCGCTGGTGTACTCTTCGCTGTCGCGGATGCAGTCGGGGCAGTCCACGCCTTCGGGACGGGGACAGAGATTGTCGCAACGGCGGTTTGCCTTGTCGCGGGAGTAGTCGTAGTAGGGGAGGATCTCGTCAATCCGCTTGAATCGCCGGCTGGGCCCCTCGGGAACGACCTCGGCGTCCGGTTCGGGAGTCAGTCCGAGATCATCATCGTCGGCGGCAACCGTACGGATCTCCGAAGTGCGACGGCGGGCGGGTGCGTCGGCCGGGGGAGCCTTCGGGGGGAAGCTCGCGTCGGCCGCGCTGGCGACGTAGTCGGCGGGAACGGCACTGTCGTACTGGGCGACCGTCACTCGCGATGCGCGGGAATTGCCCGTGGTCGCCGAGGACCTGGTCGGCTGGGACATCTGCCCGGAGGACGATGCCTGGCCCGCCGCGGCAACGCCAGCCGATGGTGCGGCGGCGTTGGGCCGCTGCAGGGTGGGAAGTGTTGAAAATGACCGGAGCTTGCGGACGCCGGCGTCGGGCCCAGGCTGGCCCGCCGGGGGGGCCGCCTGCAGGGTGGGCAGTCCCAGCAAGAGTCCACAGCCGAGCGCAAGCCAGGCGGCGCGACTACCGCACGTCGACGTGCTCCGCTGTGTAATTCGGGGCTTCCTGAGTGATGACGATGTCATGCGGATGGTTCTCCCTCACCGAGGCCGGTGTGACCTGTATGAATCTCGCTTCCGTGCGCAGCTCCGCAATCGACTTCACGCCGCAGTAGCCCATCCCGGCCCGCAAGCCGCCAATCAGCTGGTAGATGAACTGGTGCAGGTGCCCCTTGTAGGGAACCCGCCCCTCCACCCCTTCGGGGACCAGCTTCGAGGCTTTCTTGGGATCGTCGGAGGTGACCGCCTGCCGGTAGCGGTCTGCACTTCCCTGCACCATCGCGCCGAGCGAACCCATGCCGCGATACTGCTTGAAGCTGCGACCCTGGTACAGGATCATCTCCCCCGGACTTTCTGCGAGCCCCGCCAGCAGGCCCCCCAGCATCACGCAGTGGGCACCGGCCGCCAGGGCCTTCGTAATGTCTCCGCTGAATCGAATGCCGCCGTCCGCGATGATCGGCACATCGGTGTCCGCCACAGCCCGGGCCGCGTTCCACACGGCCGTCAACTGTGGCACCCCGACCCCCGAGATGATTCGGGTGGTGCAGATCGATCCCGGCCCAATCCCCACCTTGATCGCGTCGGCACCGGCCCGCATCAGGGCTTCGGCACCTTCCCGGGTGGCGACGTTTCCGGCAATGACGTCAATGTTCCAGCGCCGCTTGATCTCCCGCACCGTGTCCATCACGTTGCGGGTATGACCATGCGCACTGTCGACCACGATCACATCGACACCCTTCTCAATCAGCAGTTCGGCCCGGCTGTAGTCATGCACGCCCACAGCCGCACCGACCCGCAGACGTCCCCGAGCGTCTTTGCAGGCGTTCGGGAATCTGAGGTTCTTGTCGATGTCCTTGATCGTGATCAATCCTTTCAACTGATAATCTTCGTCAACCAGCAGAAGTTTCTCGACCTTATTTTCCCGCAGGATCCGCTGGGCCGTCTCGAGGCTGGTGTTTTCGGGGGCGGTCACCAGCTTGTCGCGGGTCATCACCTCGGAGATGCGGGTCTGCTTCGACTCCAGAAAGCGCAGATCCCGCCGAGTCAATATTCCCCGCAGCTTGCCATTCTCGGTGATGGGGACGCCGCCAATGTTCCGGCTGTCCATGATCTCGCACGCCTCGCCGACGGTGGCGTCGGGGGGGAGTGTGAGCGGGTCAACAATCACGCCGTGCTCGCTGCGCTTGACCCGGTCGACCTCGAGGGCCTGCTGGTCGACCGTCATATTCTTGTGGACGATTCCCAGCCCCCCTTCCTGGGCGAGGGCGATGGCCATTTCACTCTCGGTGACGGTGTCCATCGGGCTGGAAAGGATGGGCACATTGAGCCCGATGTTGCGGGTCAGCCGGGTGTTCACCTCGACCGACGAGGGGAGGACTTCGCTGAAGGCCGGTTCGAGCAGCACGTCGTCGAAAGTCATGCCCCGGTAGGCGATGCGGTCTTCCATGGTTCTCTCGGTGGGCAGAAAAGGCGAAGTGAAAGCCCCGGGCGCGTCAGGCCCCGGGCGAGGTGACAGTGAGGGAAGCGGGGAGGGGCGGGGCGGAAGTTGAATCGCCCTCCCGGCTCGGCAAGTGAAGTTCGTGTTTGTTTGGCTGTTGGGGATTGGGTTCGGCCGGGCCCGATTCCGCCACGCCCTGGCTGTTGGTGCGCGAAGAAGAGCCGCACAGGGGCTCGAGTCGGCGGGAGAGCCGGATCAGTGTTTCGACGGGCAACTGCTCGGCCCGCTCGGAGCCGGTCAGCCCCACGTCGGCCAATGCGGCAGACAGGGAGTCCGCCGTCAGCCGATCTCCCCATTGGTTGGAGAGGACCTTGCGGACCACTTTCCGCCGCTGCTGGAAGAGACTGCGCAGAAACTCCTGGAAGAACCTGCGGTCCCCCAGTTGATGGCGACGCACCGGATCGGGAACGATCCGCACGATGGCCGAGTCGACCTTGGGACGGGGCCAGAAGGCGGCGGGACCGAGTCGCTTCAGAATGCGGCAATCGGATTGGGCCTGGATCCAGACCGCCAGCGAGCCATAGTCGTTGGTGTCGGGTGCACCACGCATCCGCTCGGCCATTTCGTACTGCACGGTCACCACCATCCGCTCCAGTTCCAGTTCGCTGGCCAGCAGATTGGTGATCACCGGTGTGGCGACCGAGTAGGGCAGGTTGGCGATCAGTTTCAGCCGGCGTCCGGGCCGTTCGGCCAGTCGGTCACGCACCGTCTGCAGCACCAGGGGTGCGAGTTCGTTCTTCGTTTCGAGGATATCAGTCAGCAGCAGGGTGGCGTGGGGAAACGCGGCCAGTTTTTCACGGGCGAGGGCATGCACCCGCGGATCGATCTCGACCGAGATGACGGCCCCGGCTTTCTCGGCCAGAAACGCCGTCATTCCGCCGGTCCCCGTGCCGACTTCGAGGACCACATCGTCCTGATCGAGCTGGGCTTCAGCGACGACGAATTCGAGCAGGTTGAGGTCGATCAGGAAGTTCTGGCCGAGGTCGTGCCGGGGATGCAACTGGTGCTCGGCGAACAACTCGACAAGCCGGCTGCGGGTCTGGCGTTCGGGGTCAGGCATGGTCGGCCCCGGGAGCATGGTATGGGGCCAGCATGCGCTGCACATATTTGCCGAGGACATCGGTTTCGATGTTGACCGTGTCTCCCACGCGGCGAGAGCCAAGTGTGGTGCAGGCCAGGGTGTGGGGAATCAGCATGACGCTGAACCGGTCCTCCACGACCTCGACGAGGGTGAGGCTGACGCCATCGATGGCGATCGAGCCCTTGGGAATCATCCCCCGGGCGAGTGCAGGGGGGACCTGGAACCAGATGGTGCGCCATTCGCCATCGGTGGCGACCGAGAGGACTGTCCCCCGCCCATCCACGTGGCCCTGAACGAAATGGCCGCCGAGCCTGCCGTCGACGGGGAGGGCCCGTTCCCAGTTGAGGGGGGACCCGGCTTGCAATTCGCCGAGGTTGGTCTTGGCGAGCGTTTCGAAACCGGCCTGGAACCACCAGCCCCGTTCGTCGGCGGCGATCAGTGTGAGGCAGCAGCCGTTGAGCGCAATGCTGTCGCCGATCCGCGGAGGTGCACCCGGAACAACACCCGGATGGGCACACAGACGCCTGGAACTTCCTTCCGTACGGATCTCAACGACGGTGGCCAGACCTTCAACCAGACCAGTGAACATGGTCGACCGAGTATAACGCCCCCCCCTTCATTCGCGCAAGTGAGCGGTGGCGGATCTCCTGTTGGGGTTCGGGACGACGAACGACTTTGGGCAGGCGATTCGTGATGAGATTTCGCCCGTTTGGGCAATCAACTCGGCCGTTCCGGAGGCGATTTGTTCTGTGCAGACCGCCCCGTCTGCCAATGGATCAGCGATTGTGTCTCTGGATGGACGCGCCGCAGTTGGTCAGCGGGCGCTCGCTCAGAATTGAAATCAATCGGCATTGAAAACCATGAAAAAAGCCCACACGGATGACCGTGTGGGCTTTTTTAAGGTGGAGGGTAGGGGGATCGAACCCCTGACCTACAGACTGCCAGCCTGTCGCTCTCCCAGCTGAGCTAACCCCCCGCTGAAGTAAGAGGTAGAATACGAAAGCAAAGTTGGATTGTCAACTCTGCGCCGAATCTCAAACCTCTGACGATTGTCGGCGATGGATCAGTTGTTCGGATCCATGACGACTGTGCCACTTGTTATCGGCGGTTTTGCCTCCGGTCTGCAGTCGTCCTCGGCACGATTTTCCCCGATAAGGTCAATGGTGTGGTGATCGGATGTGCCTGTTGTCCCGCGACTCCTCGGGAATTCCCGTTCCGTAGCAACGGGATTGGCACCCGGAACTTCGCCGGCAAAGAGGAGGTTGGCAATAAGAGTCGCGGGGAGGTCACCAGAATCGGCTCGGTCAGGCACTGCAGCACTTCAAAGTTGGTCGGCGTGCCGGGCGACCCCGCTGAAAACCCCTTGCAGAGTTCATCTTGTGGCGTTTTGGGGGGGCCGATACGATCCGCCCCCCCTTCGACTCGGTCTTGTCGGCACTGGAATGTTTCCTGTGTCGTCGCCAGGAATCACGGATGATTCAGTCGCTCGCCAATTGGATCAAGCACCTGTGTTACGCAGTGCTGTTCCTGCTGCTGCTGGCTTGCCTGCTGGAGATCGGGCTGCGCGTGCATGATTCCGCGACGGGGCAGGTGACCCGCCAGGAACTGTATGATCGCGGGCTGACCTGCAAGAGTTGGCTGGCCCACCACGAGTTGAAGCCGTCGAGGGCCTATCTGGTCCGACACAACGAGACCAACCGCAAGGTCCGGGTGACGGTCAACAGTTTTGGCTTCCGGGGACAGGAACCGATTCTTCCCAAGCCCCCTGGGACTCTGCGCATCCTCTGCCTGGGGGATGACAGCACGTTTGCCGCTCATGTGGCTGAGTCGGAGACGTTCTGTGCCCGACTGCAGGAAATGGTCGCCCAGGAACGAAGCACTTCGGTCGAGGTCTTCAATGCCGGGGTCCCCGACTACTGCCCCCTGCTGTCGTACCTGCAGTTGCGACATCGGCTGCTGGGGCTGGCGCCCGACGTGATCCTGCTGAATTTCGACATGTCGGACATTTCCGACGACCATGCCGTGCGATGGTTTGTCGTTTCCGATGCCTCGGGGAATCCGGCGAACTGTCCGCACCCGGGGCTGGAAATGCCCCGGCAGGGGAACCGGCGGTCGGTGCTGGATGCGCTGCTGTTGCCACAATGGGGCCGGCAGAGGCTCAATGCCTTTCTGGCCGATCAGACTTCCCGGGTCGCCTCGACCTCGATCGATTTTCCGAGATCCAAGTATCTCTGGCTCGCCGACGCGCCGCCCGACTGGGAGGATGCCATCGAACAGGCGTTTTCATCGCTGGAGTTGATCCGCGACCTCGTCGAGGGGCAGCGGATCCAGTTTTTTGTGACCGCGATCCCGGCCCCGTGGCAGATTTCGGCCGCGGCCACGACCGGAGGGGGGATCCGCGAACGGCTGGGGATCCCGGCTGACGGGCTGTACCGCAGTCGGCGCCCCTTTGAAATGCTTTCCGACTATTGCCGTCAGCGGGATATCGAATTCATCGATGTCTCCCCCGAGTTTCAGTCGCAGTCGTCCGGTCAGAGGCTGTACCTGAAGTATGCGGCCGAGTTCTCGCCGGAAGGGCACGAGTTGTATGCCCGCGAGCTGGTCCGCAAGTTGCCCCTGCGATGGGCGTTGCCAGGAGAGACTCCCGGTGACTACGCTGACCAGAGAAACGGCGATCGGGAACCGCGGAGGCGATGATCGGTCGCTGGAGCAGGAGATCCACGGGGAACCGACGGATGCTCTGCGCGGGGATCTGGCCTGGACCGAAGAGGGGAAACATGAATTCGATCGATGCGGCACGTCAATATTTTGAGACGGCAGCCGATCAACTTGGCCTGTCGCGTGCCGTGCGGACCCTGCTGTTGACCCCGCAGCGCGAAGTGAAGGTTCAGATTGCGATTCCGCGCGACAATGGGGAGATCGCAACATTTGTTGGCTACCGGGTGCAGCACGATCGATCGCGTGGGCCGATGAAAGGGGGGCTGCGGTACCATCCCGAGGTCGATGGTGACGAAGTGACGACCCTCGCGCAGCTGATGACCTGGAAGACCGCGGTGGTGGATCTGCCGTACGGCGGGGCCAAGGGGGGCATTGGAGTCGATCCCAAGTCCCTCAGCCCGGCCGAGCTGGAACGGGTGACCCGCTGTTTCATCGATCAGATCCATGAGATGATCGGGCCGAACCTGGACATCCCGGCTCCCGACATGGGGACCAACGCCCAGGTGATGGCCTGGGCGGTCAACCAGTACGAGAAATACCACGGATTCAGTCCGGCGGTGATCACCGGCAAGCCGCTCGAACTGCATGGCTCAGCCGGGCGCGAAGAGGCGACGGGGCGGGGCGTGGCGATCATCACGCGGGCCACCTGTGATGCACTTGGCCGCAGCCTGTCGGGAGCGCGGGTTGGAGTCCAGGGGTTTGGAAATGTGGGTCTGCACACCGCACTCTTTCTCGCCGAGATGGGGGCGCGGGTGACGGCAGTGAGTGACGTGACTGGCGGAGTATGGCACCCCGCCGGGCTCGATGTGGCTGAGTTGTCGCAGTGGGCTCGTCAGAGTGGTTCGGTGGTCGGTTTTGCGGGTGCGTCTCCACTCACCAACCAGGAACTGCTGACGAGCGATGTCGATGTCCTGATTCCCGCCGCCCTGGGGGGAGTACTGACCCCCGCGATCGCCGGCGATGTGCGGGCGGGGATCGTGATCGAGGCCGCCAATGCCCCGACGCTGCCCGAGGCCGACGAGGTGTTGCACCAGCGTGGCGTGGTGGTGGTTCCCGACATTCTCGCGAATGCCGGGGGGGTGACAGTGAGTTATTTTGAGTGGGTGCAGAACCTGCAGCAGTTCCGCTGGGACCTGACGCGGATTCGGGCCGAGCTGGAACGGATCATGACGCGGGCGTTTGACGAGGTGTGGGCCCTGGCCCAGTCGAAGCAGGTGTCGTTGAGGACGGCCGCCTACATGATTGGCATCGGTCGTGTGGCGAAGGCAACCCAGTTGGCGGGTTACTAGTGTTTGGATCGGGTGGGGGGATTTCTCTGGCGAGGGAGGCCGGCGGTGGTCCGCGAGTATTCCAGTGGCACTTTGCTGTATCGACCGGGGGCCTCGGGGGACCTGGAGGTACTGCTGGTGCATCCTTCGGGGAACTACAACCGGGGAAAGCCGTGGAGTATTCCGAAGGGACGTCCCGATCCCGGTGAGACCGACCAGGAGGCGGCCCGTCGCGAGACCCGGGAAGAGACCGGAGTGAGTGCTGGTCCCCTGGTGTCGCTGGGGAGCATCGTCTATCGCAAGAGCGGCAAGAGGATTGTCTGTTTCGCAGGACCGGCACCGGCCGACAGTGCTCCCCGGTGTGCGTCGTGGGAAGTGGATCGGGCCGAGTTTGTTTCCCTCCCCGCCGCCTGGGATCTGTTGCATCCCGACCAGCGGGAATTTCTCGTCCTGCTGCGCGAGATGCTGCACTGAGGAGGACGAGGCTGGTGGTCGGGGCTGGTGGTCGCGCCACAAACCGGGCAGACGAGGTGCCCCCGATCGGTCTTGGCGCGGCGGTTGCGGTATCTTGTGTCTGACTTGGTGGCCGAGATACCATCGCCAGACGAGCAACTCACTTCTGTTCCGCAAGGCGGCGATGCAGCATGTCTGAACCTGTGAAGGTCCTGATCATTGATGATGATCGGGAGATCTCCTCGACACTCCGAACCGTCCTGGAATCGGCTGGTTTTGTGGTGTCGGTGGCCAACAACGGGAAAGAGGGGCAGAAGCAGATTGTCGACTTCCAGCCCCGCCTGGTCATCACCGACATGATGATGCCCCAGATGGGTGGTTTTCCCGTGCTGGAGTTCATCCGGCAACTGCCGAATCCTCCCCGGGTGATCATGATCACGGCGAATGAGGGGGGCCGGCACAAGGCATATGCCGAGATGCTGGGGGCGGTGGATTACCTCCGCAAGCCATTCGCCATGGACCAGTTCCTGGATGCCGTGCTGCGTGCCCTGGGAATGCCGACGGGGGCCGCGGCAATCCCCGAGACCGATGTCTCGAAGTCGAAAAAGCCCCGCTCTTCGAAGTAACACTCCTTGACGGTCGGCCGGTCCAACAAAACCGGTCGAACTGTTCCTGTCATTCCTTTTCTCCTGCGGTTTGTGAGACACCATGTCGTTTGCGGACAGCCTGCTCGAACTGATCGTCCAGACATCGACCAACCTTCCTTCCGACATCCGCCGGCTGATTGCCGATGCGCAGAAGCGGGAGACCCCCGATACGAACGCCTCGCTGGCATTGGCCACGATCGCCCTCAACGTTGACATGGCGTGTGAGACCGAGCGGCCGATCTGCCAGGACACCGGCATGCCGACGTTCATCATCAAGACACCGGTCGGGTTCGACCAGATCGCGCTGGAAGAGCAGATTCTCGAGGCGGTCGCGAAGGCGACCAAGGCTGGCAAACTGCGGCCGAACTCGGTCGATTCGCTGACGGGAAAAAACAGTGGCAACAACCTGGGACCGGGAACTCCCGTCATCCACTTTCACCAGCACCGCAAGCCCGAGGTGGAGATCAAGCTGGTTCTCAAGGGAGGAGGCTGCGAGAACAAGAACATCCAGTACTCACTGCCGCAGGAACTCCCCGGCCTGGGGCGGGCGGATCGCAACCTGGATGGCGTTCGCAAGTGCCTGATGCATGCCGTCTACCAGGCCCAGGGTCAGGGCTGCTCGGCAGGATACCTGGGGGTCTGCATTGGCGGTGACCGCACCACTGGCTACGAGCACGCGAAGGAGCAGTTGTTCCGAAATGCCGACGACGTCAACCCGGTGGCCGAACTGGCCGAACTGGAGAAGTACATCGTTGACAATGCCAACACCCTGGGGATCGGCACCATGGGGTTCGGCGGCAGGGTGACCCTGCTGGGCTGCAAGGTGGGTGTGATCAATCGCCTGCCCGCCTCGTTTTTTGTCTCGGTCGCGTACGAGTGCTGGGCCTTCCGCCGGCTCGGCGTGGTGCTCGACCCCCAGACGGGAACAATCCAGAAGTGGCTCTACCGCGAACAGGACGAGATCAAGAAGCTGGCCGTGGGCCAGGGTTTCAAACTCACCGGCCGGGAAGTGGTGCTCGAAGCCCCCGTGAGCGAAGAGAAGATCCGCAGCATTCGGGCCGGGGATGTGGTGGTCATCAACGGAATCGTCAACACCGGGCGCGATGCTGTGCATCATCACCTGATGCAGCACGAGTCGCCGGTTGATCTGCGGGGTTCGGTCCTCTACCACTGCGGACCAGTGATGACGAAGGACGCCTCGGGGAAGTGGAACTGTGGTGCCGCTGGTCCGACGACCAGCTCACGCGAAGAACCCTACCAGGCCGACATCATCGGCAAATTTGGGATCCGGGCGGTGATTGGCAAGGGAGGCATGGGGGCCAAGACGCTGGCCGGGCTGAAGCAGCACGGGGCGGTTTATCTCAACGCCATCGGTGGGGCGGCCCAGTATTATTCCGAGTGCGTGAAGTCGGTGGACGGCGTGCACTGGCTCGAGGAATTCGGAATCCCCGAGGCGATGTGGCACCTGCGCGTGAATGGCTTCGCGACCATCTGCACGATGGATTCGCACGGCAACAGCCTGCACAAAGAGGTCGATGCCGCAAGCCTGCAGCAACTCGGCCAGTTTGCGACTCCCGTGTTTGCCGATCACTGACCGCGATCTGTCGACGCCGATGCCTTGGAGCCAGCCCGATCGATTCCGGGTCGATTCCCGGTCGCTCACGACTCTCGTGGGAACGGCGCCGACGTCCGCATCCGGGCGGCAGCAATGCCGCTCCGGCTGACTTTGACCGGGGCCCGGTTTGTCGCGTCAAATCGGTCTCAGGGAGAGTCGGTCCCCAGGTTCCGGGCGATACGGCGGGCCTTGTCGCTCGAGATGATGTCGGTCAGGCCGTCTTTTTCCCGGGCCATCGGCATGTCACCCCGGCCTTCGCGGCCCGCGATGCTCCATTCATCGGTCGCCTTGCCGTCGTCAATGTCGAAATCGGAGTAGTCTGCCCCGTTGGGTTGGAACATCCGGGTCGTTTCCTGGACGATTCCACAACCAGAAACGACCAGCATGAGGCAGCCAACTGCGAGCGGGGTGAGGGGGCGCATGGGCGGGGCTTTCGAAGAGTCAGCGAGGCTGTCCGTGGGAGAACTGGGGCCGAGGCCGAGGTCGTGGGGGAGGTCAGGGGGATGACCGGGAAGGTCTTCCGGAAGGGGGCGGAAGTTTGCTTCACCCCGAGATTCGCGTCCAGTCAGAAATCTCTGGAAGTGAGCGCGATTTGTAATTTTGGGACATGAACGGTTGTCTGTCTGCGGCAACTCTCCCAAGCCGGCTTTTGTTGGACCTCTGGGCGAGTCCGACCGCTCATGGAAACGTCTGTGTTTGGCGGAACGTTTCTGGTTCTGCAACGTCTTTCTGACCACCAAAAATCGACCGGTACCTGGAAAAACAGGCCCGGGAATGGACGGATGAATATTATTGCGTGGGGAGTTGATTTGTGGCCGATTCAGGAATTCCGATCGGAATCCTGTCAAGATAGGGACGGCGACAGCGAATATCCTTGAGGAGAACCTGGGAGTTCGCGAAACGGCGGCCAGAGGATGCGGAACCGTTCAGGCGGGAGTTGGCTGATGAAGTTTACCTACGCTCCAGAGGCGAGCCCTTTACCCGGGCTGCGGATCAAGCGCGGGATTGACCGGGGAGGTTTCGGCGAGGTGTATTTCGCCGTCACCGATTCCGGCAAGGAACTGGCCATCAAGTTGCTGCAGCGAAACGAAGAGATCGAACTGCGCGGCGTACGTGCCTGCCTCAACCTGAAGCACCCGAACCTGCTGCCGATCTACGACATCCGAACCGACACCGACGGGAACCACTGGGTGCTGATGGAGTTTGTCTCGGGACCGAGCCTGCAGCAGTTGTTGCGGCAGCACCCGGCGGGACTTCCCCTCCCCGAAGTGCAGTCGTGGCTGCAGGGGATGGCAGCCGGCCTGCAGTACCTGCATGACCGGGGACTGGTGCACCGGGATCTGAAGCCCGCGAACATCTTCCGTGAATCGGGGGTGGTCAAGCTGGGAGATGTCGGACTGTGCAAGTCGATCTCTCCCTCCCGCCGCAGCCAGCACACCGAAAGTGTGGGGACGGTGTACTACATGGCCCCGGAAGTCTCGCGCGGGAGGTATACGCAGGCTCTCGATCTCTACAGCCTCGGCGTCATCGCCTACGAAATGGTGACGGGATCGGTCCCATTTGACGGCGAGACGACCGGAGAGATCCTGATGAAGCACCTGGCGACAGCTCCCGACCTGCGACTGCTGCCGGCGTCACTGCGGGGGGTGATCGGTCAGGCCCTGGAGAAGGATCCCGAACTTCGGCATCGCTCGGCCATGGAGTTTGCCGACCAGTTTCGGCAGGCACTTCAGTCCGAAAAGCCAGGTGCGGAGCGCTCTGACCCCGTGCGGGTGGCCTCCACCCCGTCGCAGGAGATCCCCGCGTCGCACTTCGTTGATGTCGAACATGTCGAGCAGCAGGCACGGGCTCGCCGGGGACTCGAACAGCCATGGGCCCGGGACGATTTCGCCGAGACCACGATCCATCCACCGGCACCTTCGAACCGTGCCCCTTCGAATCCGCTTCAGCATCTCTGGAACCAGGTGGAATCGCATCCCGTCCTGTCGATGCTCCTCGGGATGGGAGCGGCGATGTTCTTCCTGTCGATGATGCGACTGCGGGTTTCCCCAGTCGAGTCAGTGCGGGTGCTGTTTTTCCCGGGATGGGTGATCTGGGCGGGGCTGGGCTACCTGGTCTATCGCTCGCTCAATTCCGACCGCCGGGAATCTTCCTCCCGGACCGTTCCGGCACGCGCGGGGCGGGGCAGCGGTCGCAAGTCTTCTCCCGAACCCGGTCCCCAGCGACGTGCACCAGTGCGTCCCGAGCCGGGACCCGTACGGGCTGTCGACCAACGGGCCCCCCGTCGGGAAACCCCGGCCGCCACCCCCGTGGTCTTTCCACTCGCGGGGCGCGAGCGGGTGGCGGGGCTGATGGAAGCTCTGGGTTCGGCCGGATTCTCTACGGCGCTCCTCAGCCTGGCTGCCTGGTTGTGGGGCTCACTCGGACTGCCACAGACCCCTGGCATGCGACAGATCACCGGTAGCGTGCCGGGAGTGGCCCTGTTTGGTCTCTCGACACTGGTCGCCAGTTGGATGGCCCTGATTCCGGCCCGACTGATGGAGACGACGGGTTGGGGTTGGGTTCCCCGCCGGATGGCCCAGGTCGCGGCAGGAGCCTGTGGCGGGTTGCTGATTTCCTGGATGTCGGCCCGCTTGCTCATCGAACTGAATGGTGCCGGTCCCCTGGGACCGCCCCTGCTGACCGAGTTTGGCGATCTGCCCCTGATCGACGGTCATCATTCACTGAGCCCTGGCGGGTTCGCAGTCTGGCTCGCCGGGTTGCTGGGATTCGCCGGGTGGGGCCGACTGGCCGAAAGCCAGAGAAAGCGGTCCTTCAGTTGGGCGAGTGTCCTCTGGATGGGCCTGGTCGCCGCAGGGTTGTCGAAGGTGTTTGTGTTCGACCAGCGTTGGGGGACGTGGCTGGCGGTGGCCGCGGCGATTGTGGTGCAGTTGGCCCCCCACGGCCGTCGTTCTGGGGAGCACCTCTCCGCCCCGTCAGTCCCCCCCGGAATCGCCAATCAACACCTCCAGCGCGCCTGACGGTGCTCCGATGGCCGACTCGCCTGGAGGGCCGACGCTGGCGATCCGACGACAGAGACCTGGGAAGATCGATGGCACACGCTGTCATGAGTTCGGGAGACAGAAAGATGACATCCTTGTCAGATCGCAGGACTCCATTGGTTCCGAAGGTGGTCCGAATGTGCCGGGGCCTGCTGGTGGCTGCAGGCCTGGTGCTGGGCCTGGGGTTGGGGGGCATCTCGGTGGAGGTGGTCTGGGCCCAGCCAGGGACCCCTGTGCGGCCCGAGGCCGAAACGTCTCTGCCAGCCGAATCGGCCGTCACCACCCCCGCTGAAACCGCGGAGCAGGGGCCAGGAGCAGGGGCCGGGTTGATCGAGGCCGAGCGGGCCGAGGCTGAGAAGTCTTCCGCTCCCCCAACAGCCGTGCCTCCCGAACGGGAACGCGTGGTGCTGAATGAACAGAAATCGTCGCTGGATGGCTGGCCGTCGGGCGTTGCTTCCGACCTGCTCACCGGACATCAGGTGAGTACCGAGTCTCCCGAATGGAGCCGTACGGAATCGGGAGTGACCGAGAGCGACGGGGTGCTGTTGGTGCGCAGTCGACGCTTTTCTTCACCGAAAGAGGCGTGCCAGGACCTGACGGAACTTGCGGTCGGCTGGTTGCGGCAGAAATACGAACCGGAAATGGGGCGCGGAATCCAGAACCCGGTTGCCGTGCTGCGGCAAAATGTCGACAAGGTTCTGGTGCTGCAATCGTACGTGCAGGAGATTCCACTCAACGGGCAGAAGGTGATCGAGACACCGATGTACATCGCGCACCTCCGCATGCTGGTGACCCCCGAACTGCGAGAGGCGGTCTATTCCGACTGGCGGGCCCAACTGTTGAACCGCAGCCTGGTGCAACTGGTCGGTGGGGCTGCGATGCTGTCGCTGGCTTTCGCCGGGCTGGGCCGGTGGTTGCGCTCGGGAAAGTCTCCCTTCCCGAAGCAACCGATAGTCACCGCGTGAGATGCCAACCTCCGGGGAGCCGACTCCAAGGAGGCTGCGTTACTGTCCCGCTTCGATGATACGGATCTGAGTCGACAGGGGATGGGCGAGGCCGTCCACCTCGTAGTCGGCCTCCCCATAGAGGGCGAGCACCCCTTCGCGGGGCTTGTCGACCGTTCCCGACAGGCTGTTTTCTTCACCTGTCATGGGAACTTCTTCCCAGGCCGACAACCGCAGGTCACGGGTTTTCGCCCGGGCCACCCACAGGCGACCCGAGCGGGGGGCCGGGGTGCTGGTGATGGTCAGCCGACATTTCCCACCGGCATCGTCATGCTTCCACTGGACCTGGGGCATGGGGTTGTCTTTGATCTGGTGCCGCACAAATGCCGCCAGTGTGTTCAGGGCCCGCTCGCGGTTCCTGCTGCCGTCGGCCAGGTTCTGCTCGAGTCCGTGCCCGGCGTTGGGGACATACATCACCCACTTCTCGCCGGGGAGGTCATTCCAGTAGAGGTTGAGGGCGTCGGTAGTCCAATAGGGATCATTGGCACCATTGATGATCATCTTGGGAAGCTTGAGCCGTGCCCGGTAGGCCCAGGGATCGACCATCTGCCAGAGCGCCTGGGCGGCCGCCGTCTCGGGCATGGGCAGCAGGTTGCGCTCGGTGTAGTCATGCACCTGGTCGCTGTACTTCCCGAATGACTGGAACTGATACGGCCCCTGCGCTTTCATGTTGAGCGTGTCGATCACAAGGGGGGCGATGGCCTTGACGCGGGCATCAGCCGCTCCGGTCAGCCACGAGGTCCAGCCCCGCTTGGAGGCACCGGAAACGACAAACGATTTTACCTCGGTTTTCAGTGTCTGTTTCGAAAACTCCTGCAGGGTGTCCATTGCCTTCACGAGGCTCTTCACCATCGGAAACAGCAGAGGCCACGTTTCGTCTCCCGTGTCGAGGTACCGCACAAAGGTCTCGGCGATGAGGTTGTCTTCCTTCCGTTCGCCAAACAGCGGCTGGTTGGGAATGCCATAGAGGAAGGCGATCGGCGAACCGACCCGGCGTGCCATGTCGAGCCCGAACGCGGCGTTCTTCTCGCTGCCCGAACCCCCCTGGTTCCACAGCAGCATCGTCGACCTGGGAGTCGAGCCCGGGGGGACATACACGTGCAGGTCGTGCGTCCAGACAATCTCGTGCCATTCCTGCGAGACCAGCTTGATGGCATGCACGGTCCCGAGGGGAGTCTCGACCGTCCGTTCGAGCCGCCATTCAAACTTCGGTTCCGGACGGGCGAGGTAGCGGTACAGCGGTTGGGGAGGGCGGGGTTCGAGTGACTGGTCGTCGTCCGCCCGGCCCATCCCCGTGAGGCCAGCCAATCCCAGTGCCAACACCAGCAGCAGACGGGTGAATGTGCGAAGTAAACGCAATTCAATGTGGGGCATGGAGAACTCGCATGCAGGGGGAGAGAACCGGGAGACAACAGCCTGTGCCACAGCACTCGTCGATTCCGCGATCGGAACTGGTCAGACCTTTTCTTCGATCACGGGGTTGGTGAGGGCACCGATCTTCTCGATCTCAATCGTCACCGTGTCACCCCCCTGCAGGAAAACCGGGGGCTTGCGGGCGGAACCGACGCCGTGCGGGGTCCCCGTGAGAATCACGGTCCCCGGGGAGAGCAGAGTGCTTCCCGAGAGAAACTCGATCAGCGTGGGAACATCGAAGATCATGTCGTTCGTGTTCCAGTCCTGCATCGTCTGCCCGTTGAGAACAGTCTTGATCTGCAGGGCATTGGGATTGGGAATCTCGTCGGCGGTCACCAGGCACGGACCCAGCGGGGCGAACGTGGCGAAGGTTTTTCCCCGGCACCACTGGCTGCCACCCTTCTTGATCTGCCAGTCGCGGGCACTGACGTCATTGGCGCACATGTACCCCAGGACGTACTTGAGAGCGTCGGCCTTCGAGACATTGTGGCACGGCTTGCCGATCACAACGGCCAGCTCGCATTCGTAGTCGACCGCATCGCTGCGCAGCTTGCGGGGAAGAACAATCGGGTCTCCCGGATTCGTGCAGGTGCTGCTGGTCTTCATGAAGACGACCGGGTACTCGGGGATCGGCTGGTTCCCTTCCTCGGCATGCCGGCGGTAGTTCAACCCGATGCAGACGATGTCCGCGGGAACCAGGGGGGAGAGCAGCTTGCTGATCTCGGCCTTTTCGCCAGTGTCGCGCCGGCTGCCAAACAGGTCTCCCTCAAGCCGGGTGGTGCTGCCGTTGGCATGCTGGGCACCGAGGTGAATTCGACCCTGGGAGTCACTGTAGCGAATGATCTTCATCGGAAACTCGAACGCAAAGAGGAGGAAACGGCAGTGCCGGGAGGCTGGACCCCTGCCCGGATTGAAGTGGCGTGAGTTGCGGATGCGGGCGTTCGGCCCAGGCCCCGCACGTGCCGGGGATGGTAACGCGCTGCGCAGCACGTTTCCAAGGACCGGCGACACCCCGTAAGGGATTTTGGATCGGATTCCGGCGGGCGGTTTCCCTGCCTGATGGGGAATGGCCTATACTCCCGCTTCGGTCTGTTCCGTGGCGTTGCACCTCTTTCTGGATGTCTCCGGTATGTCCGAGTCTCCGGTCCTGAAGCATTCCCGGGCGTTGGGCGATTGGATCATTTCCAAGCGCCGGCACCTGCACCAGATTCCCGAACTGGGTTACGAAGAGCACAAGACGAGTGCCTTCATCCGGAAGACACTCGATGAACTCCAGGTCAAGTGGGAAGGCCCGATCGCCGGAACGGGAATTGTCGCCACACTCTCGGGGGGAAGCGGGCCGTGCGTGGCCCTGCGGGCCGACATCGACGCCCTGCCGATTGTCGAAGAGGCTGACGTTGACTTTCCCAGTCAACATCCCGGTCGGATGCATGCCTGCGGACACGATTGCCATACGGCAATGCTGCTGGGAGCGGCCCGACTGCTGAAGCAGTGGGAATCGTCTCTGCCGGGAACCGTGAAGCTCTTCTTCCAGCCGGCCGAAGAGGGCGGGGCGGGGGCCGAGCGACTCTGCGATGCCGGGGTGCTGGACAATCCGCGCGTTGAGCGGATCTTCGGCCTGCACGTCTGGCCCGTCACCCCGACCGGAAAGATCACGTCGCGGGCGGGGACCTTCATGGCGGCGACCGGATTCATGAAGTTGATCGTACGCGGGGTGGGGGGGCATGCCGCCATGCCCCACCTGGCGGTTGATCCGCTGGTGACCGCGGCCAAGCTCGTGTGCGAATTGCAGACGATCATCGCCCGCGAGGTCGATCCGCTGAACTCCGGGGTGGTCAGTGTCACGACCTTCCACGCCGGCGACGCCACGAATGTCATTCCCCAGCAGGTGGAACTCAGCGGCACGATGCGCTCACTCACCATGGAGGGGTTGGTCTTCCTCCAGAAGCGGATCCGTGAGATTGCCCATCATGTCGCAGCGGCGAATCGCTGCGAGGCGACGGTCGAATTCCTGGGAAGCAACTTTCCCCCGACCGTGAACGACAGCGGCCTGTGGAACCTCGCCCAGCAGATTGGACGCGACCTGCTGGGGACCGATTCCATTGTCGAATCGGCACCCGTCATGGGGGGCGAAGACTTCGCCTTCTACGCCCGGCGGATTCCCGGCTGTTTCGTCGGCCTGGGGATTCGCAATGAGGTGGTCGGCTCGACCTACAGCGTGCACCATCCGCGGTTCAAGGTGGATGAGGCGGCTCTCCCCCTGGGGACGGCCCTGCATGTCGAGTTCGCCCTGCGCTCGCTCCAGGAATGTGGTGGACGAACTCGCGGAACAGCTCCCTGGAGTCAGCCCCCCGCTGCCGGGAGCTGATTTCGGACTCACCTCCCCCAGATAGTGTCGTTCCAGAAAGTTTCGTTCCGGGCCCGGCCGCGTGTGCTGCAGGTGGCGGTGAATGGGGGTCGCTGAATGGGGGTCGCTGAATGGGCACCCCTTGACGATTTTATGGCCATGAAGTCGGTCACGTGGCCGAAGGCGATCCGTCCGCGATCACAGACATTCGTCCGCGATCAAAGACCTTCGGGTGGGGAGCGGGCGAATACTGGTCCGCAGTCTGCCCTATGACTTCTGACTTGTGTCTTTCTGACTTGTGTCAGGCTCCCAGGCCGGCACCGCCACCCACCGGGACGTCTTCTCCGGTAAATCGCCCATGTGCCGCCACGAACAGCGCGAGTTCGGCAATTTCTGAAGGGAGATTCATGCGGTGATCCAGCATGATCTGGTTGACCGCTTCGTGCACCGGTGGGGGCTGCAGGTCCATCATGGAGGTGGCGGTCGGTCCCGGCGAAATGCAGTTGAGTCGAACGCCGTGCGGACGGAGTTGCATCGCAACGGCATTCACCATGGCGACCAGTCCCGCCTTGGTCGTGTTGTAGACCGGGTTGACCCGGGAACCCGACCGGGCCTTGGTGCCCGAGATGGAACTGAGCAGCAACAGGCTGCCGGTCCCGGCCGGGCACATCAGCCGGGCCGCCTCCCGGACGCAGTAATAGGCCCCGTTGAGATTGATGTCGACCGCCCGGTTCCACTGCTCATACGTGAGATCGGCAAATGTCTCAATGTTGAGGACCCCGGCGGTATAGAACACAAATTTCGGTGTTCCCGCCTCGGCATGGACCCACTGAAAGAATTCCTCAACCTGATGAGGGTCACGCACGTCGAGGGGGCGCGTCAGCCGACGGCTTGCCTGCGGTGCCTGGTCGAGCTCGGCAAGACGCCGGGTGTCGTGGTCGGCAATCACCATGGTGCCGGGCCGTTCGGCCAGTTGGGCGATCAACTCTCCGCCAATTCCACCCGCCCCGACGACGACAACAGTCGCTCCCTGGTAGGCATCGACAACCCGTTCGAACATCACACTCGCTCCTGCATGGGACACGGCCGGGCATGATAAACGGGCCGTGGGGAGGACGCGAGTGTGTTGCTTTCACCGTGTCGAGCTTTCCCTGTTCCCTCCGCAGGGGACTCCGCATCCGGGCGACGCACCCCGACCACTGTGATCCGACCACTGTGATCAGAATTGGCGGCCCCGTGGAATCGGCCGGACTCAAAGGGGGCGCAGGTGGCTCCGCAGCAGGTGCGGTCGGTGAAACCCCGGCGAACCCGCCGATTCGATGGCAACGGTCCGAAAAGGCGTTACACTTCCGGCGCACGGGCTCTCGGCCAACGCCAGCCCTGTTTGCCCTGTCCTTGCCTGAGTCACCCCCCACTTCGTTCCCAAGGGTTCTTCCGGAGGTTGTCATGAGTGTTGTCAATTACATGATCCGGTTTTCGACACCGTTCTCGGGAGTCCGTGGGTTTGGAGTCACCCTGGAGAACATGTTCTGGACGGGCCCCTTCCAGGTCGGGCAGGCGTATCGCGACGGCGTGTTGTGCGGCCATTTCACCTATTTCCAGGGGCCGGTGGAAATTCTCACCATTACACTCAACAACAACGAGGTCTACCTGTTCCAGAACGGGGTCGGCCAGTGTGCCAGTGCCGGCGGTGAACAGGGCCCCTGCGAACTGATCAGGCAGTCGTTGTAGTCTGGGACCTGCGGTTCGCCTGTCGGCGGTTGCACACGAGTTGCGACAGCTTTCCCGGATGGGATCGGGATTGATCCAGAGAGAGTACGATGAGATCGGTTTTCATCATTCGGATCGTGGGACTTGCCTGCATCGCCACCGGGGCCCTGCGCCTCTGGTCGGCTCATGACCGGGGGCAGGCGGATGCGGCCGACCCGGCGGTCGGCGCAGAGACTGTTCCACGCCTGCCGCGAGATCAACTGCTGGTCGGACGGACGCCCAGCGGCGAGATCCGCCCAATCGAATCGGCGGCAGAATGGCCTCGCCGACGCCGTGAAATTCTGCGCGGCATGCAGACGGTCATGGGGCCCTGGCCGGGAGATGACAAGCGGGTGCCGCTCGACGTCGACCTGGTGCACGAGGAGGACTGCGGGACCTATGTCCGCCGGCTGATCACCTATGTCTCAGAGCCGGGAAGCCGTGTCCCGGCGTATCTCTGCCTCCCCAAGTCGGTCCTGCAGCAGCCTGGCCAGACCGCCCCCGCCGTACTCTGCCTGCATGGCACCGATGACATCGTCGGGCATGGCACCGTGGTTGGATTGGGAAGTCGGCTCAATCGGCAGTACGCCGCCGAACTGGCCGCGCTTGGCTTCATCACCCTGGCCCCCAACTATCCCCGACTGGCGCGGTATCAGCCTGATCTCGCCGCTCTCGGCTGGCAGAGTGGCACCCTCAAGGCGGTCTGGGACAACGTCCGCGGGCTCGACTACCTCACGACACTGCGTGAGGTCGATGCCAGCCGCGGATTTGGGGCGATCGGGCATTCCCTCGGGGGACACAACTCGGTCTACACGGCGGTGCTGGACGAACGGATTGCCGCGGTCATCTCCAGTTGTGGGCTCGATTCGTTCCTCGATTACTACGGAGGGGATCCGGCCCGCTGGCGTCCGGGGCAGGGTTGGACGCAGACACTCTACATGCCCCGTCTGGCCGACTACCGCGAGCAGCTCGACCAGATTCCGTTCGATTTCCACGAGCTGATCGGCGCCCTCGCACCACGGCGGGTCGTCATCATCGCACCGACCCGCGACCACAACTTCCAGGCAGGCAGTGTCGACCGGATTGCCGCAGCCGCCCGAGAGGTATACCAGTTGTTCGGTCAACCCGACCGCTTGACGGTGCTGCACCCCGACTGTGAACACGACTTTCCTCAGGACATGCGCGAGCACGCTTACCAGGTGCTGCAGGACGTGTTGCGTCGTCCGGCTCCGACAGGACCCCGTCCCTGATGTCTGATCCCGAAGTCCAGTCAGATCGGCTCGCCACCAGTCCCAGCCAGTCCATGCTCCGCCTCGCCGGCCGATGTGGGGTCTGTGGAAGCACGCTTGTTGAACGGCGAGTTGGCGACTGGCCCCTGACGGCACAGGCCGATTTCACCACCGGTGTCGAAAGTCCCTGGGAGACCATACCCGGAAGGCCACCCGGAGCGTCGGCTCTACCCGACGCGATGGCGCTCGCCTGTGTGAGTGCCGACTGCCGCCGGATTTACCTGGTGTGGGACCAGGTACCCAACCTCTTGCTGCAAGAGGCCGGCGTTCTCTCGCCGACCGCATTCGCCGCCGATTGACCTCCCGGCAGCGTCTGGCAGGTCAAGGTCGCACTGATGCGAGCCCTGGGCAAATGCCGTTGCCGACGAAACCAAGACTGCCACTTCGCGGGGTCCGGTGACTGCGAGCCGGAGTGCGGAGAGATTTCACAAGGCCAGTCCCTGGTTCTGGTGCGGTCAGACCGGAACGCCAAGGGCGTTGGCGACGGCGACGCGCATCACCTGCGCGTCGGGTTCGATTCCCGTCCAGTAGTGCACGCCAATGACCCCCTGGTTGACGATCATGCCCAGTCCGTCGAGGGTCTGACAACCGCGGGCCCGGGCGTCGCGCAGCAGGCGGGTCTGGGGAGGACTGAAGATGACGTCCGCCACGACCATTCCGGGCTGGAGTGTGTTGATGTCGAGCGGCACCCGGGCGTCGCCATCGTAGAGGCCAATCGATGTGCTGTTGATGACCACGTCGGCGTCGGCCGGGACGACATAGTCCCCCTCCCAGCGCACGAACTGGGCATCGAGCTTGAGTCGGCCCCGCAGAATCTGCAGCAGGGCTTCCCCCCGTTCGGCAGAGCGGTTGACGACCGTCAGGCGTCCCACTCCTGCCAGGCCGAGTTCAACAGCAATCGCCCGTGCCGCCCCGCCGGCGCCCAGGACGACCACCCGCTTTCCGCGCGGGTCCACCAGAGACTGCAGCGATCGGAGAAATCCCTTGCCATCGGTGTTTTCGCCAATGAACTGGTCTCCCCGGCGGACGACACAGTTGACGGCCCCCATCACCTCGGCCGACTCTCCCAGTCCGTCGAGGTGGGGAATGACCGTTACCTTGTGGGGGAGGCTGCAGTTGAAACCCCGGTAGCCCATCGCCCGCAGGCCGCGGACAGCATCTCCCAGACCTTCCGGGGGGACCTCGGTATTGATGTATCGCCAGTGGAGATTGTGGTGCCGAAAAGCGGCCTCGATCATTTCGACAGTCGGGTTGCCAGCCGCGCCGGTCGAGAGGCAACCGACGAGAGAGGGAAGGAAATCGCGCTGGGTCGGCATGGTGTGTGGCGGTGAAAAGCAGTGAAGGACGGTGAAGAAACCAGGGCTCGGTGGGATCCCGCGACAGTGGGCCGCCCCGCTGGGAATCAGGGACGAAACGTCGGGCTGGGGGGGATCTCGTCGCGGGGGGGCGTGTTCTCGATGAGGCGGCGGAGGAGGGGTTCGTCGATCCGACCCCGAAACCGTTCGCGTCCATCGATCTCAATCACCGGGATCCATTCCCCGTGCCGGGCCTTGAGGGCCGGATGCGGATCAATATCGATTTCCTCAGGTGTGGGCAACCACGCCGAGTACTCGGCCAGCAGTTCGAGGGCGTCGTCGCAGAGGTGGCAGCCTTCGCGGGTATAGATCAGCAGCGAATCGAACCGTGGTCCCGGCCGGCTGGGTTTCCAGCCATCATGCGGAGACGTTCCTGTGCCGGCCCCCCTCAGGCTGGGGTCGCGCTGCAGGCGCAGGCCAACGAGAGCCGCGACGACGCCCCCCATTCCCAGGAGATTGCGGTGCAGAAACCAGAGCCTTGGGAGGGGGAGCGGCAGCGGCGAGACCCGGTCGAGAATCCATGCGAGCGCGACCAGGGTCCCCACCACGGTCAAGGCGAATCCCAGCCCGGGGCGGTGCCCTGGAGAGGGGGACTGGACGTTGGCGGGAGAGGTGGTGGAGTTCACCATGAATTCAGCAGGGGTGGGGCGAGCCAACGTCCCGTTCTCGAGACAGAGTGGGAGGCTGGCGAGCGTTCCAGGAGGAATCAGATTCGACCCAAGATTTCCAGGGCCCGGGAAAACAGCTTGATGACCAGCCAGACGGACCCCAGCACTGGAATCAGCAGGCCGAACAGGCAGCCGGCGACCTTCAGTGACCGGAAGAGAGACGCCGGCAGAAACCTGTGCAGCACAAGCACGGCCGAGATCAGTGTGAAGGGAAATGCGAGCAAGATGCAGATCAGCATGTGGGCTCCCCGGATGGGGGGATCCGCACGACGATTCAGTAGCAGGCTGGCCGAGACTGGCAGGACCACTCCCACCAGGATGATCGGCAATGCCATCAGCAGCGCTCGGAGCCGGGGAGGGGCGGGAATGTAGCGGGAATTCAGGGCGAACTGATCGAGATAGTTGTAAAGCTGGATCCCCTCGCGGAGGACGGCAGTCCCCAGCAGCAGGGTCAGGCACAACAGCGCGATAAAATGGGGCAGGGTGGAGGTGAGGGATGACATTGTGAACAGAGTGGCCACCGTCGCGGGGAAACGAGGAATCAGCCGATGTGAGGGAGATTGATGGCGGCGCGCCGATGAAGTGTAGCGGGCCGTTTTGCAACCTTGCAAACGGCGAGGTCCCCGTGGAACCAGAAATGGCCGAAAAACCCGGGCAGAGATGTGTTCGGCACCGGTCGTGGTGCTGGATTGCCACTGCCGCCGCTGATATCTTCACAGGTGCCTTTGCAAGCCTCCCCATGCCCGCCCCCACGAAGCTCACTCCGGAGATGTTTGTCGGGTTGGTCCGCCAGAGCGGGCTGATCGATGGCGAGATACTGCGCCTGGCCCTGCGCGAGATCGAGTTTGATCAGCGGTCGATTCCCGACACCACCCGTCTGGCTGACTTTCTGGTCGAACGCCAGTTGTTGACCCGCTGGCAGGCCGACAAGCTGCTCCAGGGACGCAACAAGGGATTCCTGCTGGGGAAGTACCGGCTCCTGTCGCACCTGGGGAGCGGCGGGATGAGCGCCGTCTACCTGGCCGAGCACCGGCTGATGCGCCGCCGCGTCGCCATCAAGGTCCTCCCCAAGGCCGCCGCCCGGGGGGCCAGTCACCTCGAACGCTTCCATCGCGAAGCCCAGGCGGTCGCCGCCCTCGACCACCGCAACATCGTCCGGGCCTACGATGTGGACCAGGAAGGGGACATTCATTTTCTGGTGATGGAGTACGTCTCCGGGCGGTCGCTGCAGGAGATTGTCACGGCTGAGGGGCCGATCGACCCCATCCCGGCAGCCGAGTACATCCGCCAGGCCGCCGAAGGGCTCAACCAGGCACACAAGTCCAATCTCGTCCATCGCGACATCAAGCCGGCCAACCTGCTGCTGGATGACCGGGGAACCATCAAGGTCCTCGACCTGGGGCTCGTCCGGTTTTTCGATGAACGGGACGATTCGTCCATCACCCGCCATCATGACGAAAAAGTCCTCGGGACCGCCGACTATCTCTCCCCCGAGCAGGCTCTCGACAGTCACTCGGTCGATATCCGCTCGGATGTCTACAGCCTTGGCTGCACGTTCTATTACCTGCTGGTCGGTCAGCCTCCCTTCCCGGAAGGGACCCTCGCGTCACGCCTGCTGGCCCACCAGACCCGCGAGCCTCCCTCTCTTGCCGAGGTGGCCACCAAGGTCCCGGCCGGGCTCGCTGCCATCGTCCGCAAGATGATGGCCAAGCGTCCGGAAGATCGATTCCAGTCGGCGCGCGATGTCTCTCAATCCCTGGCCGACTGGCTGCGTGAAAACGGGGGCGAAACCTGGGCCGAGATGAACCCGGTCGTCGGTGGGGCGGTCGCCGTCCTGGCGTATCCCCCCAGCTCCGTCCCAGAGCCTCCCCCGTTCAGCCCCCTTGTCCCGGAAAGTGAATCGGTCCTGGAGGGATCGGGGGCGCTTGAACGCGCACCGGCAGCCGATTTTCCCGGGCCGTTGAGTCCTCCTGCGTTACCCACGCACGCTGGTCCGTCGGCCGAACCGGTCGCCGAGGCGGGACATTCCCCTGAATTTGAGGCGTTCCTGCGACGGACGTCTGAGTCTTCGCCCCCGCCCCCTTCCAGTGGGGCACCGATCCCGGGACCCCCGGCGGTTCCACCGGCTGTCTCTTCGTCCCCAGCTGCCCCCCGGCCCGTTTCCCAGTTGCCACCCGAGGTGACTCCCGAGGTCCCCGTGCCGGTCCCGCCGGTCGTCCCTCGCGGAAACATTCCTGCAAATGACTCGTCCGTCAACGAGTCGTCTGCCGAGATTCCGCTGTTTCTTTCCGGTGAGGACGGGGGCTCTTCCGATGCCGAGCAGGGGGAGACCCGCATCCTTCCCGGTGTCACCCAGGCAGATCCCCCCTCTCTGGTCGATGATGAGTCGGACGACGATGTGATCCTGGCCGATGGAGTCGACGCCGATCCGGTTGCCGAAACCCGCGTGGACATCTCGGCAGTGTCACCTCCCCCCGAGATGTTTGCCGAGCCACCACCACTGTTTGTGCCACAGTCCGATGGGCCCGTCATCACGACCGGCACCCCCCGGCGAGCGACCCGTTCGGCTCGTCCATCCCAGCGGATGGCTTCCCCCGCAGTGGCTCCCCCGTCGGGAGCATCCGCTTCCACGGCTTCCGCACCCGCCTCCGAATCGCGGAAACGGGTGTTGTGGATTCTGGGGGCCAATGCGCTGCTCGCCCTGTTGACGTTCGGGGTGTGGTTCACCTGGGGACGTGGCACACCCCAGAAGGGGCAGAGTGCCGGGACGAAAAAGACCACGACCGAGAAAACGGGTTCGGGGAAGAAAACGAAGAGGGGGACGAAAGAGGCCGATCTCGAGCCGGTCCCCGGCACCGTGACCGCCAGTCGACGTGAGCTCAAGGTCGGCCCTTCATCCGAATTCAAGACCCTTGCCGCCGCACTGGCCGAGGCCAAGAAGTTCAACCCCTCCAGTCGCAGTGCCCGGCAGATCATCTCGCTTCCCTCCGGCACCCTGGCCGAACGAATCACCATCGATGACACCTGGCCGCGCGGGCTCCAGATCAAGGGAGAGGGAACCATGCTCGCTCCCCCCGGTGCCGAACCGGTGGTTTCGATCATCGCGGGGAAGGGACAGCTTCCGAACGTGCGGCTGGAAGGGGTCGAGATCGACGCGACCGGAAAAGAAACGGCCATCCGCCTCGCCGGGAATCTCGAAGCCTCACAGTTCGTCAATCTGACGGTGCATGGATTCTCCCGTTCAGCCTTCGCACTCGAGGGGGTGCAGTCGTTCGGGGGGAACTCGGTGGTGTTCGAGGGAATCACCGTGCGTGGTGCCGCCCAACCATCCGCCGTTGGATTCGATCTCACGATGCGGGGCGATCAGGGAAACAACCGGATTCGACTGCGCGGTTGCCGACTGCTCGGTCCGATGGCGGCCGGTCTGCGGGGACGCGACTCGGCAATCGATGTCGATGTCGAAGAGACCGTCTTCCACGAGGTTGCCGTGGGACTGCACCTGCAGGGGGCCGCGGCCAACTGGCGAAACCTGCTGGTCGCGAGCAACACCTTCTACAAGGTCGGCCAGGGTGTGGTGTTTGACACCATGCCCGGACCGGCAACCGATGGTCTCTCCTTCTTCAACAATCTGTTTGTCGAGTCGGCGGAGCGTGATGTCAGCGTGGTTCAGGGTTACAACGAAGCCGAATTTCTGCGGATGTTCGCCGCCAACCCCGGCGGCATCGATCTCAACTGGACCACACGGATGGCACCAACCCCCCCCGTTCCCGCCGAGATCCCGTCGCTGTTTGAAGCGCGTCGCGGCCGTTATGGCGTGATGCCGCAGTTCATCTCCGTTGATCCCGCGAACCCCGACTTTCTCCGTCCGGCCCCGGGCAGTCCGCAGGCCAACGTCGGAATGGCCGAGGCGCTCATTCCCAAAAAGCGCTTCGGCAGCCAGATTGGTGCCGTACGCCCCCGGTGACCCGATTTCCGATCCCGCCCCCGGAAATTCCCCGAAAAATGAGTTCGGGTTGTGACGGTGCTTGTCGTATCCTGTTGTGCAGTCGGGGTTTGCGAATTGTGGTGAACACTCGAGGAAGCGTTGATCGCAGGTCAGAAATGGGTTTCGTCCAGCCCATCACTCACAACCCCTGATGGGCTGAGTGGTTATCGAAGTCCCTTCGGACCGAAGTCGCTGTCAGTGTCGGCGGATCAATCCGGGACCCGAATTGTCGGTTCGTCGTAAGTCAATATGGGCAGGCTGGTTAAGCTGTACACCTTGTTTCCCGTTTTTGGGCAGGCTTAGGATGGAATTGTTGTTCCTGCCTCCTTCGGATTGGCTTCAGTCATGGCCTCCCGCCGCAGTTCCCGCCCGTCCCCCGCCCCCCAGCCGGCCCGTCGTCCGTCGTCACATCACGCCCACGATCCACGTCCGGCGACCGCCTTCCGCGCCCGCATTACCCGGACCTCCGGTCAGCGCGACGAATTCTCGGCTCCCGAGCGCTGGCACGATCCGCGCGACGATGGTCGTTTGCGGTTTGTGGTCGAACCGGCTGGGCAGGGTTACCTGCATGTGCTGACCCCCGACGATGTGCGTGAACGGCTCGCCCGCCTTCCCGCACACCTGGTTCGCAACGTCGAAGTGGTGCAGTTCAGCTCGATGACCCGGAAGCGTGCCTGCTTCCCCTGCTATGGCATGCAGTGGGGACGCACCGTCTATCTCTATCCAATCGAGAGTTCATTGGTCGAAGAGTATCACCGCCCTCCCAGCCCCATCCAGGAACAGGAAGCCCGCATGTATGGCGGGGTGTGGTCCCGCCGCAAGAACGGCTGGCAACTCTTGTGGACCCGCGAGACGATCCACGATTTCTACCTCAACAATGTGCTCATCCATGAGGTCGGGCACGTCAACGATGAGCGGAACACCTCGTCCCGCGATCGCGAGCGGTACGCCAACTGGTTCGCAATCGAGTATGGCTACCGCGCCTCCCGGGGAATCGGAACCGAGGGGGCCGGAGGGAATTCGCCCCATCGCCCCCGATGAACGACCCGGGGCCTGACGCCGCAGGTTTGGTGGGGGCACACGCCTGTTTGGCTGTACCCCGGGGGGCTGGGTGTCACGTGCACGGGGCAGCGGGCCGCCAGTCGAAGGTCACGCATCCCCGAGAAAACTCACCGCTTGTGGAACAGGCCACGGGGTCAACTGGTCCCGTCTGCTAGAATCTGGGAGTCTGAAACTGCGGGCCTGGTTCAGTCCGGTCCGCCTGCTTCTGCTTCGACACGCAGTCCTTCGCTCCGCAGGGCCACGCCATGGCGACGTTTGAGTTCTCCAAGTGGGACGGCTCGTCTTCGTTTTCACCCCAGTCGGCCGATGAGCTGTTCGACCAGCTCAACCGCTACCTGATGGAATACGGCGACGACGTGCTCGATCAACTGCAAGAGCTCGAAGATCGCAATGCCGAGGCGCTCGAGATGCTCATGAAGCAGGGCTACCTCGAGAAGGACGAAAATGGGAAGTTTCGCGTTACGCCCAAGGGAATCCGCCGCGCTTCGACCAAGTCGCTTGAAGAACTCTTCCTGGCGCAGGCCCGCGACAAGCTGGGTCGGCACGAAACAGATCAGCGTGGCGTGGGCCAGGTTCAACTCGACGAGACCAAGCCATACGAATTCGGCGATCCGGTGGCCAACCTCAACCTGCAGGAAACACTGCGCAACGCCATCTCCCGCCAGGGAGGGGGGACCCCCATCGGGATCGAGCAGGATGACCTCGTCGTCCAGGCGACCGAGCATCAGTCCAGCTGTGCCACCGTCGTGCTGATCGACATGTCGGGATCGATGACCCGGTACGGCAAGTACGGCCAGGCCAAGCGTGTCGCCCTTGCTCTGCAGTCACTCGTGCGCGGCCGTTACCAGGGAGACACCCTGCAGTTCGTGGGGTTCTATTCCTCCGCCAGCGTGCTGACCGAGCGCGAACTCTACAACTCGGCCCCCAAACCTGTCTCGATCTTCGATTCCCGCGTCCACCTGCGGATCAATCTCGACAAGCCTCCCCGGTTCATCCCGCAGCACTTCACCAACATTCATGCCGGGCTGCAGTTGGCCCGCCGGTTGCTCAAACGGCAACCTGCCCTCAACAAGCAGATCATCGTCATCACCGATGGCGAACCGACCGCCCATCTCGAAGGGCGCGAACTGGTGCTGATCTACCCCCCCGCCGAGAAGACCTCCCGGCTCACCCTCCAGGAAGCCCGCCGCTGTGCCCAGGAGGGGATCCGCCTCTCCAGCTTCGCCCTCATCGAAGACTATTTCTACATGGGGCTGGTGAATTTCGTCGAACAGATGGCGGCAGTCTCGGGGGGAGTCTCGGCCCACTGCCAGGCCGACGACCTGGGGAACCTGGTCATCGACAGCTTCACCAAGGGGCGCAAATCCCGACGGGCGATTCGCTGACCAGTCACCGTGTACCGGTCCCGTCCGAGTCGACCGGCAGTTCGTACGCGATGAACTCGCTGTCGCTGCGCACAAAAACCCGGTTTCCGGCGTAGGCGGGATGGGCCCAGAGGGGAGAACGCTCTTTGCGGTCGATCAGGTGGGCCCGTGCCCGTTCGTCATAGCCCGCGGGAGTGAGCCGGGCGAGAATCAGGTCTCCATTCTCATTGAAGATCAGCGCCCGGTCGGTGTCGTTCAGCCAGGTCAGGGTGGCTTGCGGATTCGCTCCCCGTTCGACAACCCGGTGTCCGCAGTCCCATTTCTTCTCGGCCGTCTGCAGCGCGAAGCAGGTCAGGCCGAATTGCTTGTCGATGGTGTAGACGTGCCCGTCCCGAAAAATCGGCTGGGCCATCAACCCGCGCAGGAACCGGTTTTCTTCCCAGGCCAGTTCGTGGTCTCCCGGTTGTTTTCCCAGCCGTATGGCCTTCGACCCGTGCCAGTATCCCGAGATGAAGACCAGGTTCTCGTGATAGATGGGAGTGGCGATCGAGACGCCATAGGTGATCTCGTACGGAATATTCCAGACAATCTGGCCGTCCCCTGGCAGCATTCCGACGATGTGAGTCGGGCTCCACCCGATCAGCAGGGGGCCCGAGGGGGCGTCAATCAACACGGGAATGGCATATCCGGCCGGGTCATCTCCCGTCCTCCACACCTCGCGCCCGGTCTGCTTGTCGAAGGCAACCCAGCAGGCGTTGGGGGTCCCCCCCGGATGGACGATCACCAGGTTCCCCACAATGAGGGGCGACGCTGCCAATCCCCAGGTGGGAATGCGGGCCCCGTGCGATTCGCGCAGCTCGTGTTTCCAGATCAGCTTCCCCGTCTCAACTTCGAGGCAGGCGAAGTGTCCGAGTGCACCAAGCAGGTAGACCCGGTTGTCGTCGATCACCGGCATGGCACGGGGGCCATTGCCATAGTCGAGTTTGCCATATTCCACGGCTGTTTCATACAGCCACAGTTCCTGGCCAGTCGCCGCGTCGCAGCAGAGCAGTCGTTCGCGCTCCTTCGGCTCGGTCTGGCGATCCATCACCAGCACCCGGCTCCCCACCGCGGCCACCCCTCCATAGCCACCCCCCAGTGGGCGTTGCCAGAGCCGTTTCAGCCCCTCCGCCGGCCAGCTTTCGCGCAACTTCGGCCCCTGCCACGAGTCATCCCCCCGGACGCCTCCCCAGCGGGGCCAATCCTCGGCCCAGAGGGTGCCTGCTGTCGCACCGCACCAGAGCGAAACCGGAAGCAGCAGGAGCGAGGCGAGTGAGAGCAGGCGGCGGATGGTGGATGGCATGGTCGGGCGGTGGTGAGTCGTCGCCAAGAGAGTGGTCCGGCCGGCACTGCCAGTCTCGGAACCCGCATGCACGCGAGAGCAGTCGCCGGCGGGGTACCGGGTCGCTCCTGCAGGAAGCGGCATCGCAAATGGTTTATCACAACCGGGCTGCAAAGGGGAATTGAAGGCAGCTTTCGTGGGACAGGTTTCCAACCTGTCGAGCCGGCAGAATTGCCTGGACCTGGAGTACGGCACCTCCCGCCGTCTTCCCATGCAGCCAGAGTCGATGTCGAGTGCCGCCAAAAATCTCCCGCACAAATCCGCATGGCCCGAGTGTTGCCTTGAAATTCGATTTCGCAACCGATTTCGAACTCGTACGAAGAAATCCTTTCCCACATGAGTGGTGTTCGTGTGCGGGAATTGGCCGACTCAAGAGAGCGCGGGGATTCACCGCATACCAGGACGGCGGAGGGCGCCGTACTCCGCAGCGTTCTCTCGCCCGAACCGCAAACGCCTCCAAGACCGACTCGTCGGATCATCCCTGACGGGATTCCGGTGCCGGGGGGGGAGGATCGGAAGGCTTGAGACGGCTGGCGATGGCCGTGTCGAGAAACAACTGGGAGGTGTGGTAGAGCAGCATCGGGAAGATGGCGAATGGATAGGGGGCGGCGACGGCGTGCGTGGCCACGTACACCCCGATGGGGAGTGTCTTCTGGCTGCCGGCGAACGCCACGGCGGTCGCTTCGGGCCGGGCGATGCCCAGCGCCCGTGAGGTGAACCACCCCACTGCGAGCACAGTCAGGTGTATTCCCGCCACGCTGGCCAGGGCGACCAGCACGCCCGTCAGCGTGACCGGTTCCGCCTTCGCTGCCGAGGCGGCCCCAGAGTCGACTGGTGCGGCGAGTTCTCCCGAGACAGCCGGGGTCACGGGGGCCACCGGCAGTTGCCGCAGCTTCATGCCCGCCTGGAGAGCCGCGCTGAAGACCATCACCTCGATCAACACCTGCGCGGCGGTGCTGATCTCGGTCTTGTAACGGGTCGCGAAGTCCCGCAGGGGACCAACCCGACGCAGGGCCTGTCCCAGCAGCGTGGGGGCCAGCACCGCCTGCACCAGTTCCCACATCATGCGGGTGATGTCGAAGTCCACCGTCGTGGCGGTGGTCCAGCGCAGCCAGAGGGGGGTCAAGAGAAAACAGAGCAGATTGGTCGAAAGCGTCACCAACAGCGAGACGGCATCGTTCCCACCTGCTTTCCGGGTCATCACCGAGGCGGCTGCCGTGGTGCAGGGGACTGTTGCGGCAATCATCAAGCCAAACCGCAGGTCGGGCGATTGTTGAAACGGCATCAGCAGCCAACCCAGTACGGGAATCAACCCGTAATTGAGGGTGAACGCCAGCAGGACCGGTCCGGGACTGCGAAACGCCCCCCACAACCGGCTGCTGTCGAGGCTGAACGACATGAGGAACAGCACCGCCGCCGTGATCCAGCGGGGATTCAACAGCTTCACGTACGGTTCGACCACGGGGCCGTAGCCCAGCCCTCCCACACTCAATCCACTCAGGATCAAGAGGGCCAGCGTGGTCAGAAACCAGTGTTGCCTCCAGAAGTTGCGCATGCTGCTGAAATAGCGGCCGGGGCGCGGGAATGCAATTGCCCCGCAGGGCTTTTTTGGGGGGCACACGGCCCCGGTCGTCCATCGTCCATCGGCCGGGGGGACTTCCTGGTATCGCCCGCGGGATTCCTGCGATACGCTCCACAGTCCCCGGGTGCTGCATCCCGGAGTAACCCCCTCCCAGGAGTTGCCGCATGCGGTCTCTGTTCCCGCACCCTGTTGGCGTCGCGCGCTGTGGAACGCTGACCCGCCTCGTCGTGACCTTCGCGGGCTGGTTCAGTTGTGCCGGGGGGCCCGCGACGGCCGATGAATCTCCCGACCTGGTGCTGCATTCGGGGCACGTGATCACGGTCGATTCCCGGTTTTCGATCGCCCAGGCCCTGGCCGTTCGTGGCGGGAAACTGGTGGCGGTCGGCACCAACGATACGGTCCGCGCACTGGCGGGGCCCAACACCCGCCAGATCGATCTGGCGGGGGGAACCGTGCTGCCAGGGTTGATCGATTCGCACACGCACCCGGTCGCTGCCGCCCTGCACGAATTCGATCATCCCATTCCCGAAATGGACACGATCGCCGATGTGCTGGCCTACATCGCCAGTCGGGCGGCTGTCGTTCCCGAAGGAGAGTGGATCACCCTGCGGCAGGTGTTCATCACCCGCTTGCGAGATCAGCGGTATCCGACCCGACGGGAACTCGACCAGGCGGCCCCCCGGCACCCGGTGATGTTTGCCACCGGCCCCGACGCGGCCCTCAACTCGCTCGCGCTGCAGGAGAGTGGCATCACGCGTGAAACGCAGGTGACCGATGGGGGGCCGGGGCAGATCGAGAAAGATCCGCAGACAGGCGAATTGACCGGCATTTTGAGAAGCTGCACACGACTGGCCAAGCCGCGCGGAAGTGCTCCGGGTGCGACCTCGGCCGAGCAGCGGGAACGGCTGAAGCAACTGCTGTCCGACTACAACCGCGTGGGATTGACCAGCATCACCGACAAGGATGCCAGCGAGTCGGAATACGCCCTGTTTCGCGAGTTGCACCAGGCGGGAGAATTGACCTGCCGGGTCTACATTCATGCTTCCGTTGACGCCCAGCAGCCGGTGGAGGAACTCGCGCGGCAGTTCGACCGCATCGCGGCCGACCCGGGGCACCAGTGGGACCCCTGGCTCTGGCGGCGGGGAGTGAAGTGTTACCTGGACGGTGGCATGCTGACGGGAAGCGCTTACCTGCGGCAGCCCTGGGGGAAGTCACGCATCTACTCGATCACCGATCCGGAATACCGCGGGCTGCGGTACATCGATTCCGAGAAGCTGCTCGAATTGGTGCGGCTCTCGGTGAAGCATGACCTGCAGTTCACAGCCCACTCGGTGGGGGACGGCGCGGTGCATGCATTGCTCGACGCGTATGGGACGGTGAATGACGAACTGAGGGCTCGTGCCGAAGGTCCTGTTCCCGGCGATGCCCGCCCGGGGGCCGGGCCCGAGCGCAGTCCGGCCCCCATCGCGGGCTGCCGGTTTTCGCTGACGCATGCGAACTTCCAAAGCCGCGAGGCGGTGGACCAGATGCGGGACCTGGGAGTGGTCTGCGATCTGCAGCCCGCATGGCTCTGGCTGGATGGGGCCACCCTGCGTGCGCAGTTCGGCGACAACAGGCTGGAGTTTTTCCAGCCCTATCGCTCCCTGTTTGAGGCCGGGGTGATGGTGGGAGGGGGGAGCGACCACATGCAGAAAATCGGTTCGTTGCGGTCGGTGAACCCGTACAATCCGTTTTTGGGGATGTGGATCACCCTGGCCCGGCAACCGCGACGGGGCGGCGAGCCGCTGCATCCCGGGCAGAAGTTGACCCGACCCGAGGCAATCCGGCTGTACACGATCCAGAATGCCTGGCTGACGTTTGAAGAACGGTTCAAGGGCTCGCTCGAACCGGGCAAGATGGCCGACTTCGTGATTCTCGACCGCGACATCCTGTCGTGCCCCGAGGAGCAGATTCCCGAGATCCAGGTGCGGCAGACCTGGGTGGATGGCAGGTTGGTCTACCGTGGCGACTGACGGGAGGCGAGATCGCCGCCCGTCACCATGGTCCTGGAGGGCATTGACTCACAGGGTTGGGGTGGTCCCGGTGGCCTGGCGAACCTCTGACTTCCGCTGCGATGAGTGGTACACTGTTGCTCAAGTTGTCCCCCGTTCCTTCCTTCGCAGAGTGTCATTTTCGAGGTCCGGTCATGCAAACAAGCCTGGTTCGTCTGGCTGTGGTTGTCACAGCGATTGTCGGTTCTGTGGTGGCGCTGCCTGGAAACGGTGACTCCCTCCTTCACGCCTCCCAAAAAGAAGAGGGGGGACAGAAGGTCCCCTACACGGTCCATTCCGGGTACTTCCGACGGAATGATTCGGGGCTGGAAGACCCGCTGCATGCGCTGGTGATCACCGACCAGAAGCGGTTCGACCAGATTTTTGGGGTGGCCTTCACCATGGGGGCCAAACCCAAGATCCTGCCCGAGAAGGGGTTCGACACTCTGGTGGTGTGTGCCCTGATCCACCAGGGAAACAAGGTCTGGACTTATACCGTTGAGGGGGTCACCCAGGAAGAGGGGGTGTTGACCATCAAGTACAAGGCGACGGCGGCCGATGGGGGGACGGCGATGTTTGCCTCGCCCCTGATTGTCTCGGTCCCCAAAGGAAACTACCGTCAGGTGCGGTTTGTCGAGAATAACAAGGTTGTCGCGGAACCAAAGTTCCCGGCCAAAGAGTGAGACCGGTCGATCAGCCCCGCCGGGCGAGTGCGTTGGGAATTCGCAAACCCCCGGCGTGCGGTCTGGGGCGATTGCGCTCGCGCGATGGGTCTCGCGTGATGCACTTGGCATTTCCATCGAACCGCACAGTTGTGATTCGGGAATGGACTGAGATGGCCCTGTCCCGGACGTCGCAGGTGCGATGTCAGCCGGAGGGATGAAGCCCGCCAAACTGACGCACCGCCTCGTAGACAATCGTATTGACGGTGCTGGCGAGATTGAGGCTGCGGACCAGGTCATGCATCGGCAGCTTCAGGTTGTGTGTTGGCTCGCGGGCGAGGATCGAAGCGGGGAGTCCCCGTGATTCGGAACCAAACACGAGGACATCCCCGGGACTGAATGGGGCTTCCCACGCGAGTCGGGTGGCCGTCTTCGTCAGGTACCAGAAGGTGCGTCCCTCAAGACGGCGGGTCAGCTCGGGCCAGTCTTCGACCGCTTCCCAGTCGAGGTGTTGCCAGTAGTCCATCCCGGCTCGGCGCAGGTGCTTTTCGTCGAGCCGAAAGCCGAGCGGGCGGATCAGCCAGAGCTTGGCCCCCACCGCGACGCAGGTGCGACCGATGTTCCCCGTATTCTGGGGAATGTCGGGTTGATGCAAGACAACATGCAGCAACGGTTCTGCCCCGCTCATTGCAGCCAGCTCCAGATCCAGTTCAAGACCAGCATTCCAATCAGGGTCATCGCGAGCACGTGGGGAAAGACCCGTCCCAGCGGGGCCCCTGCCGGGTGCCTCAGCCCCCACAGTCGGTACGGGATCTGTGCCAGCGTCACCAGGGCCAGCAGCCAACCCATGCGGTTGTAGTTCCACGAACGTTCAAACTCGCCATGGGCGAGCGAGATGAAACTGCGGGTCAGGCCACACCCCGGACAGGGAATCCCCAGGGCGGTGCGGGACATGCACGATTCGGGGGCCGGCCAGTTCGGCAGGCACCACAGGGCGACTTTCTGGTCGGGGCGAATGACAAGCAGTGCCGACAACACCAGCACCAGCACCGAGATCGCCAGCATCCATTGATGCTGCTGGCGAATGTCGCCCGGTGGACCGGCCTCTTCGAGCAGCAGCACCGGCTCGGGGAGATTCCCGTCGCTCACGCCCCGTCTCCGCTGGCAGGGATCTGCAGGATCGCCTGGCACTTCCGGCAGCGAACCCGCTTGCCCGCGAGTGACGCTGCGACCCGGTACTTCTCCTGGCATTGTGGGCATTGAATCGCCAGGCCGAGATCGGCGGCGGGGTCAGCCGGGGTGGGCGTGGGGGTGACGGGTGGGGCGGGGCGGGCGGTCTTCGGTACGGCATCCCAACTGGCCTGGGGATCCAACGGCGATTGACGTTGCGTGGGCCGCGACTCGGGTTCCGGGCTCGCGGAAATGCGCGCGTCGGAAGTGCGCGGTGTGGGAGCGGTTGTGGCGGAAGGGGCGAGATCGACCAGCAGGCTGACGGGATCGAGTGGCAGGTCATCGCGGTTTTGCTCGGCCCACCGTGCCGCCTCGCCGTTGAGCGGGCTCTTCACGTTGTAGCTCTGCCAGGCGAGCATTTCGCCAATGCGGGCGACGAGGCCCCAGATTGGTTCGCCGGCGCTCCAGTGATCTCCGACGCAGATCGCGTGCGGGGCGATGTTGGGGTGAAACACCGGCGTCAGCATGCGGCACTGCGGCGCCATGCGCGGGTAGTCGCGCGGCAGCACGATCTCAACCTGGTGCCTGGAGACCTCGCGCAGTTCTTCCCCGACCTGTCTCAGGCTGCGGATCTTGTATTCGATCACGTATCGCTCGGGAGGATCTCCGTCGGCTGCCAGCAGTTCGAGGCGGGGGTGCCGGTCGGTGTACTCACGCAGCTTCTGGTGATCGGCCGCCAGGCGGCGCAGGCGGATGGTGCTCATGGAACGGCTGGGGCTCCCGGGGGCGCAGAACGGACAAACGGGACGTCAAACGTGAGAAAGGTCCGGATGGCGATGGCGAAGCTCAGCCCGTCGGCCACCCGCTTGTCGATGGTCGCGGTGTTGATGCCGATCAGTCGCCCCTCGGCATCATACAGTCCGCCCCCGCTGTTGCCGGGATTGATCGCCGTACTGGTCTGCACCAGACGGATCTGGCGGGATCCCTTGGGCTGGGTCCGGAATTGCGAGACGGTCCCCTGGGTGTGCGTCCAGCCGAGCCCCTGGGGATTTCCCACGGCAAACACGTCATCGCCAATGCGGGGCTCGATGTCGGTCTCCCAGCGGGCCGCCTGGGGCTGGACGGCGGGGTTGCCGACGCCGGTGACGGTGGTCTGGACCAGGGCGAGGTCGATGCCATCGGGGGCGGTCCAGACGACGCGACTGGGCGTCAGGGGCTGCCCCACCACCTTGACCTCGATGCTTCCCTGGAGGGAGTCGGGAAGGGCGGCGGAATCGGTCCGATCCGAGAAATCGGGATCGATCACATGGCGGTTGGTCAGTACCCAGGCGGTCTGCCGGTCCAGCTTGAGGATGACGCCCGAGCCCATTCCGCCCCCGCCAAGCAGTCCGCCGTTCTTCACCCGGATCAGCACATTGGCGAGCATGGCCCGCTTGAGCGGGGGATCGAGCTGTTCGAGGGCGGCAAGGTCGATGTCCATGTCCATGTCGTCTTCGACCGACTGGGATTCGCCCGAAACCCCGCTCCCGATCCAGGCGACGATCGCGGCTCCCCACAGCACAATATCGAAGACACCCAGCAGCATGCCTGTCGCGGCGAACCCGAGGCCCCGTTCGCGGCGCGAGCGAAGTTGACCGACGGCGAGCAACCCCAGGACGACCGCCACGAGACCAGTCACGATACCGACGCAGACCGTCCCCCCCAGCCCGGTCAGGAACGACGCCACTGCCAGCCGGTTGAAAGGCTTGTCTTCGCCTGTGGACGGAGGCGAGCGTCGGTCATCCGCACGGGGGCGTGCGCCGCGAGCATCCCGCGAACGCCGTTCCCCCCGGGGGACAATCACTTTTTGGGGAACCGCCTGGTCGAGGTCGTCGAGCGAGATCGTCAGGATCGGCTCGGCCTCGTCACGATCGGGGGGCTGTGTGGCGGAGGAGTCTTCGTGCACCTCGGCGACAGGCTCAAAGGCACTGAAGGGGTCGGCGTCGGGATCGGGTGGGGGGCCGGCAAACCCCGGGCAGTCGGTCGCGCTGCAACCGGCAGCGGCCTGCCAGCACCGCACATGGTACCAGCGCCCGCATTCGGGGCAGTCGACCATCTCCTGGCCGGGGTGAAGGCTGAGTTGGCAGCGTGCACAGCTGGTGTGGGCCGAGGGGGGCTGTGCGTCAATGGCCATGGTGAACTGCGACCGACCGGTTCAGGAGACGAGGGAGTAGGCGAAAAAGCCGAGGAGCAACAAAGTATAAACCGCCGAGACGGCGAGGGCAGCGTAGCCGAGGACGACATACACCGGTCCCGCCTGGCGGATCGCCTTCCCCTGCAGTCCCATCAGGCCGCCCGAGGCGATCAGCATGAACGGGGCGAGGCAGCCGGGGATGCTGAGGGCGAAGAGCAGCGGCATGATCCACTGGAACTGCTTCGAGGCCACCTGCAGTTGCCTGCGCCGTTTCAGCTCGGTGGCCGAGAGGGGATCGGCTGTGTCGAATTCGGTCCGGCAGTGACGGCATCGCAGGGCCGAGGCCTTGATCTCTTCGCCACAGTTGGGACAGCGTTTCACATCGCCCCAGCCACTGGCCGTACTCCCCGCACGCGCGGTGGAGGGGGCGGGGGCCTTGGGAAGCGACGGTGCCTGACGGCAGCCGTACGTCGCACAACCCCCGATCTCCGACCAGCAATCGACGTGGTGGGTCTGCTGGCAATCGGGGCAGATCACCAGGGGTTCGGTCCCGGTGACCTCGCACTGGCAGGTGGGGCAATGGACCCCCTGCGCGGCGGCCCCCAGGCGAATGGTGGGAATCGCCGCGGCGTCGATCGACAGCGGTATGGCCAGCTTGCAGGCCGGGCAGCGGAACGACCGGCTGGACTTCTCGGCCGGCAGTCGCACCTGCGCCCCGCAATCGCAAACGATGATCTCAGACATCAGCGCCACCCCTGTGACCGTGGGACCTCCCGGCCGTGGACCGGATTACATACCCTGCAGGGCCAGTGCGATGACCATTCCCACGAGCCGCCAGAGGATGCTCATGGCGATCGAAATGCCAATCATCTTTCCTCCCTTGGGTTTCCCCTGGATCAGGTAGACGATCCCCATGATGCAGCCAATGCCGCTGCAGAGAATGCACAGCAGCCAGTCGGACGTTTCGAGATCCGACTCCTGCGAGGCCCGCTTCTTCTTTTTCTTGGACTTTCCACCGACCAGCATCTCGCCGCAATACCGGCATTTGCGGGCGGCACTGTTGATCGACTCGCCGCACATCGGGCAGGGAATCTGGTCTCCGGCATCACGGGAGCTGGGGAGGCTCTCTGCGGCCCCGGCCTCCCAATCGTCTTCGGGCAGGCCGTCCGAGACCTCCTCGGCCTCGAGCACCGGTGCCTGCGGCTTGGGAACGGTGACCGACATCTGGCAGCCGGGGCACTTCGCGGTCTTTCCCGAGGTTCCATCGGGTGCGGTCAAACGCTTGCCACAGGCAGGACAGTCAAACTTGATCGACATGATCGTGGGTTCTCACTCGGTGTCGCGCAGGCTGAATTCCAGAACGGTCTCCCCCAGGACAATCTCATCGCCGGGTTGCAGCCACTGCCGGCCGTTCACTCTCCGGTCATTGACAAAAGTCCCGTCGGGCGTGTCGCAGTCTTCAATCTCAAACCGCCCGCCGCGATTGTGGATGATCGCATGCCGGGGTTCGATGTCGGGGTCCTTGAAAAGGTAGATCTCGCAGCGGGGGGAGCTGCCGAGGACCGTCGAATCGCGATGCATGATGAACTGCTTCCCGGCCAGGGGGCCATGCTTCATCAGCAACCAGGCGTTCTTGGTCCAACCCTCGATCAACCCGACGAACAATCCGACCATCAGGCCGATGAGGGTGAGGCCGATGCACCGGCTGATCGCCGCTTCGCCATCGACGGCAGGCAGCAGCAGGTACAGCGGATCGAACAGCATGCCCCCCAGCAGTCCTCCCAGGGCCGCTCCCAGGACCCCATTCAGCACGATTTTTCCCTGCCACAACGCCGTTCCCTGCCCGATTCCCGCGGCGATGGCCACGATGGCCCAGGCCGTCGCCCGCCCCATGAGGAAGATGAGGAACCCCATTCCGCCGGGCAATCCCCCGGGCCCGGTGTCACTGCCGATGTCGGAAGCCATCTGCCCGGCCAGGACGAACACAATGGTGGCCGGGATCAGCAACAGGCCTCCACCGAAAAAACCAACCACCGTCCCCACGAGGGCCGAGAAGGCGGCCCGGCCGAGATTTCGGCACATCAATCCTTCGGCCGCTCCGAGGAACAACCCCACCCCCGCCGCCACGGTCGGAAACAGCAGCAGGCCCGCAAGATCGTCCTCTTCGGAATCGGAGGTGAAGGGTTCCAGCAATGCCCAGGCCAGAAACGCCCCCACCCCGGCCGCCAGCGAGAGATAGAACCAGTTGGAATACAGGATCCGGACCCACCACGACAGGGGCTCTGCTTCGGGACGGACCTGGCGCAGGTTCTGCTGCACGGCGAGGTAGTCTTCGACCTCATCCGAGAACAGATCGTCGTGATCAATCCGCAGCGATGACGGTTTGCCAGACATGGAGCAATTGTCGGTGGAAAGAGGACTGCGAACGGGAACCCGCGCCGGGGCGGGGCCATCGAGGCGAACCAGGCCCCACTACGGGGTGGGAGGTGCCGTAGCGTTGGTTGTCGTCTTGTCGGGAGTCACGGCACTGCCTGGCGTTGCGGCCGGGGATGGCGGCGCTTCACTGGCTGGTGGGGCTGCTGTTTTTGTCGCTCCCGACTTCTCGGTCGGACTCGCCGGTTGGTCCGGCTGTTTGGCCAGCGGGGCCGACTTGGGCGTCGCCGGGGGTTCGGTGGCCGTCGCCTCGCCAGTGCCTGCGGCCGCGTCCGGTTGCGAGGGATCGGGAAGGGGGCGGGGAGATCGCTGTGCCAGCAGCAACCGGGCAATCGCCGCCTGCTCGTTGGGCGACAACGCGTAGAACCGCTCAATCGTCTGAATTTTCGTGGCCAGCTCGTTGAGTTCCGTGCGGGCCCCGGCAAGAGCTTTCGCGGAATCACCCTCCCGTGCGTTTGGGGGGCTCTCGGCCGCTTCGAATTCTTTCAGGTGGCCAGCCAGTTTCTCGATGTCTTCGTGGGCCGACTGGGTGAACTGCTCCAGCCCCACCCGCAGCAGTCGTTTCTGAAAGAACTCGACAGTCAGGGCCAACTGCTGTCGCTCTTGGAGGTCCTTGTCTTGTGCGGTCTTGTACATGTGACCGAGCATTCCCCCCAGCAGCATCAACGAGGCGATCTGCAGGAACGCCCGCCAGTCGAGACCGGCGAGAATGCGGGGACCCCGGGCGGAGACCGGCAGGGGGCGGCTGCGCACTGGCGGGGCGCTGGTCGAAGAGGTTGCTGCCGAGGGGGGAGGGGGAGCCTGCCTCAGCCCCTGTCCCACCCAGTACAGCGGTGCCAGCACCGGTTGATTGTCGCGCCAGCAGAAGACCCCTTCCTGGTTCCGGATGGGGTCGATCACCCAGGCAATCTGCCCTGGGCCCGAGAAAAAATGCCGGTGAATGAAGACATCGTATTCCGACAGGAAGATGCCGAAGTCGGGATGCGTGTGGTACCAGCCGACAATCCGCAGCGCCTGGTATTTTGTGTCCATCTCGCGATTGATGGCCCCCCAGGTGTCGTGGGTGAAGGTGACTTCGGCCGGGCCATTCCGTGTCGCGTTGCTCTCGATGATGTGGTGGATTTCGACAAACGGGCCGGCTGCGTCCCGTTTCCAGCCGCCGACCATGACGCCGCAGATCTCGACCGACCGGTTTCGGCGGGCATGATTCCAGGCCTGTTCGTGGGCCTCGGGCGAGAAGTACACCCGCAGGTCTTCTCTGCCATTCCCGGGGAAGGCTCCTTCGGGAATCTCCTCCTGCGCCAGCAGCCGGACATCCAGGGGAGAGTTGCTCATCGAGGCTCCTTTGCCGGATTCATGGTCACCTGCATCAGCCGCCCCTGCGTCTGTTGGTCGGGGACAGCCAACGGGCCGAGCACCGCCGGGGCATCGCCCGACAGCTCGTAGTGGCGGTAGCTGGTTCCCGCTCGGGCCGAAACCACATCCCACGCCGGGACCCCCAGCCGCCCGAGGGTTTCGTCGAGGAACGGCTCATTCCCCACGAGGGTGTGGTACGTCCGGGGCGCACGCAGGGTGCCGCACCGGGGACACTTCCCCTCCCCCTCGGTGACACGTCCCAGAGAGGCGAAATGGTCGGCCTGTGCGTGGCACTGCGGGCAGTCGAATCCACTCAGCAGGTCGGTGTGAAACTCGAGAATCGTCCCGGGCCCCAGGTCGTGCCGGGCGTGCTCCAGCAATTGCCGGGCTGTGGTCTCCTGGACGCGCCAGCCGAGCGACGCGACCCCCTCCAGCGGATCGTGCGACGGGCAATCGTCCTTGCGGGTGTAGCTCACCACGTAGCTCTGGTGCGACAGCCCTTCGAAGACGAAGCCTTTCCCGACGAGGGTCTCCAGCCCGTGGAGCAGTTTCACCCCCTCCTGGCACTGGATCCCGGCGATGATCGACGCGGTCGTGGGGGTGGTGGGGGTCTTTCCCTGGGCCAGGTCTCCCCGACTCAGCAGGGCACAGCTCCGCCGGGCGGCCAGCATTTTCCAGTCATTGGCACTCATCGTGCACTCGTAGCATGGGCCGCACGCCGGGTCGAAGACCCGGGCCACCCCGTCGAGGCGCTCGATCGCACCGTCGATCCAGACTTTGCCCGCCCGGGCGGCCGACCGGTTGATGGCGACCCGCGCCTCGCGATTGTCGAGCCCGGCGATGATCACATCGGCCCAGCGGTAGAGCCCCAGTCCGAGGTCATAAACCACATTCCCGACCCAGGGGACGACGTTGAACCCGGGATAGATCTCGCGGGCACGCTCGGCGGCAATGACGCTCTTCGCCCGGCCCCGATCTCCTTCGCGGAACAACACCGACCGGGAGAGGTTCGACTGCTCGATCTGGTCGAGATCGCAGACCACCGCCTGGCCGATCCCCAGCAGCGCCAGGTTCTTGAGGATTTCATTCCCCAGGGCCCCGGCACCGATCACCAGCACGCGCGCGGCGGCGAGCCGGGGCTGGTCCCACCAGCTCATCAGGCGAAAACGCGCGAAGCGGTCGTCTTCCGCCTCAATCTGCAGCACCTCACTCATGATCGGCCGCTCGACGCGGGCTGAGGGGACAGTCCCGAAACGCATGCCGCGTGGCGCGTGCCCGACCACCCGCCGTGATCTCGGGTTGCAGACGCAAGACGTCCCCCGAGCGGACCCCGGCCTGCGCCAGCGTTTCTTCTTCGAGCAGTTGCCGTCCCGATCCCCGGTGATGGAACTTGTAGCTCATCAATTGACCGTCGGGACTGTGACGGGGAAGGTTCATGCGGTCGACCAGCACCGCGATCACACGGGCGACTTCGGCATTGGCGGGGACCTCCACGGTCTGCCGCTTGTTTCCGGTGGCATCCCAAACTTCGATTTGCAGAGAACTCATCGGCCCGACACCCGCGTTGACACCACCGAACTGTTCGATTCCACGACCACCCTCCACGCTGCCGTTATTCGTACGATGTGGGCACCACGGCGATGCCGCCGTCTCGCCAGAACACCGCCCAGCATCTGTCACACCAGGGTGTCACACCAGGGTGTCACACCAGGGAATCGCCCGTGAGGACAAATCCCCCGTTGTGGTTGCTGTAAGGTGTGCGTCGAGAAGCGGAGTTCGCGGGAGGCCCGGTTCGGTATTCTCGTCGGGGTTCTCGGGGAAGAACCCCACCCCGAATGGGGTTTTGGCGAAGGCCGATCTCGGACGAATGACCACAGATGTTCAGAATGTCAGAGGCGGGTTGTAAATGCAAGCGGGACGGGCATTTTGGCGAGGTTTTCCAGCGGGGTTGAACGGGGTCTGCAACGGGTTTGTGGAGGTCGTACGGCGGGAAGCCTCTCGTCGCGCGGGGAGTTGTCCCCCTGCTGGGGCAGCACTACAATCCGCGACTTCGTCCTTCACCGCGTCTGGGGAGTGTGCCAAAGTGCTGTCCCCGACGTGTTTCCCGTTTCGATGAATCATCCCAGGAGTGTGTCGCGATGAGTGTCCAGGTTGGCAAGCAGGCCCCGCATTTTGAAGTCCAGGCGTACGATCGCACGAAGGACGGTACCGGTGGCCAGTTCACCACCGTGAAGCTCTCGGACCTGCACGGCAAGTGGGTCTGCCTCTACTTCTATCCCCTCGACTTCACCTT
>DNUF01000195.1:104948-113325 GCA_003508595.1 Planctomycetaceae bacterium | reverse complement strand
GACTTCACCTTCGTCTGCCCGACCGAGATCGTGGCGTTCAACAAGGCGGTGGGTGACTTTGAAGACCGCAACTGCGTCCTGCTGACCGCCAGCACCGACAGCGTCTACTCGCACAAGGGCTGGTGCGACAGCCATGCCGACCTCAAGGGGCTCAAGCACCTGATGCTCGCCGACATGACCGGCAAGCTCTCGTCCGAATACGGGGTTCTCGATGAGGGGAAGGGGATTGCCTACCGTGGCATCTTCCTGATCGATCCCAATGGCGTGCTGCGTTACTCGGCCGTCCACGACCTCAGCGTCGGCCGCAATGTGACCGAGATCATCCGCGTCCTCGATGCGCTGCAGACCGACAAGCTCTGCCCCTGCAACTGGAAGCCGGGCGACAAGACCCTGAATTGATCGGGCTGTCCCGATCGTCAGCGATCGGGGCGACCGCGTCCACGGGCCCTCGTTTTCCCACACCGGGAGGGCGAGGGCCCGCTTCATTCCCGCCCGACGGTGACCGTCCGGCGGCCAGCAGCAGACGGCGGCGGAGGCAACCCTCTGTCGTCGTTTCCCCCACTTTCCCCCTTTCTCCACTGCCATGTCCCGCCTCCCGCCGATTCCTGAAAGTGCCGCGACCGACAAGGTGGCCCAGACCTACGAGCGTCTTCGCGAGATGTTCGAAGGGCAGCCGATTCCGGGGCCGTTCCTGCGGTACGGGCACGTTCCCGCCTTCCTGCAGGACACCTACATGAACTTCAAGAAGTTCGTGTGGTCCGAGGGGCAACTCGATGTTCCCTCGAAGACCCTTGTGGCGATTGCCGTCGCCGGAACCTTGCGGTGTGGGGAATGGCTCGATGTGTTGACGGCCCGCGCCCGGCAGGTCGGACTCCCCGAGACGCAGGTGGCCGAGGCCCTGGCCGTAGCGTCGTCGTGCCAGATGTACAATGTCTTCTTCAAGTTCCGCGAACTGTCGGGAAGTGAGCTGTTCAGCGGGATGTCGGTCGGCCTGCGGGCTCATACCTTCGCCGGGACGTCGCTCGACGCAAAACTGGTCGAGCTGATCAACATCGCGGTCAGCGACATCAATGGCTGCAAGCCGTGCACCTCGGGGCATGTCGAGAAGGCCCGGCACCTCGGGGTTTCGGATGAGGCAATGCTCGAGTGTGTGCAGTGCGCCGCCACCATGGCGGCCGCGTGTGCCTTTGTGAATTCGGCCAACGCCTGACAGCGGGCCGGGCCGGTGACACCGTTGAGGCGGAGCCGGTTCGAAGTGCCGAGTCGAACGGGAAGGGGAGTTTGACCCGGTCGGGCCACAGCGGGTAAAACTGGTGGGATGGAAGCCGGGGTCAGGATGACACCCGGCCTGGTCGCAGACCTCTGTTGATGAGACGAGTACGCATGGCGTCGGGAACGCAGATTCCGTTTGAAGACCTGAAGGCCGGCCAGCGGGTGAAGATCACCCAGCGGGTCAAGGTCGGGCTGAAGATCTGGCAGACTGAAGTGACGGGAACGGTCGAACGGACCGAACGCCGCCGCAACGGGCTGCATGTGAAACGCAATTTCGACGACCGCGCCTTCACCGACCTCATCCTGCTCAAAAAGGATGGTGGTCCCGGCGAAGAGACGACGGTCGCCATGGATGAATTCACGCACGTGGAATTGCTGGGTTGAACCAGGGACGATTCTTCCCGGTTTGACCCGGCTCACTTCCCTCGGTTCCAAAAGCGACCGAGTGCAGACGGGCGGGCGATCGCCGTCATGTGACGGGTTGCTCTCTGGATGGGCAGGAATGGGTGATTGCGACGCCTGAGTCCACGAACCGTCGTCTCGACAGATGGCCGCGTCTTGGGTGGGCTGGGTTCGGGTGCGTTCTTCGGGATTTCATCCCCAAATTCCTCTGGGAGACCCTCCGGGCGGCGGCGTGATCTTCCCCGAAAGATCTTCGGGCCTGCTGTCGGGGAATGCCAAGGTTCAACCTTGGAGATCTCCGGGGGATTTCCGGATGGGTTTTATCTCTGTTTCCGGCTCTTCGCTCCATGACTGGATCTCATCCCGACGAGAAATTCCCGGGCCAATCTTCCCCGACGTTGGTCGCTGACCGTGAGGAGGATTGCGGCCATACGATGGTCGCCCCCCGGGGGGATGGTCTGTTGGGCTGGGTTGCTCTCGGGCTCTCCACCGCTTCGACCGTCGTGTATCTCGCGACCAGCCACGCGCTGTGGACCTATCTCGAGTTCCTGACCGACTCGGTCCGCAAGGTTCTGGGAGCGTCCCCGTGAATTGGCTCGCGACTTTGGGTTATCTCGCTGGCGTGGCGCTGGTGGGGGGGGCTTGGCCTGACGGGTGGTGCACTGGCGGGCCGCGGGAGACAGCCGCGTGGCGTTGGGCGATTCGGGCCACCGTGATGACAGTGGCGTTCTACCTCCCTTTTTACCTGCTGGGGTTGCTCGAACTGGCGACCGGCCGGGCGGTGGTGCACACCAGCAACGCGGTCGCCCTGCTCTGGCTGGGTGTGGGGGGAGGGCTGACCCTGCGGGCGGTCCGTGAGACGGCGCTGGTGCGATGGCGTGGCGGACTGAGGGGCCTCGGTTGGCCCCGGTGGGACGCTGGCCTGGCGCTGGTGGCGTGGGCGGGGTTGGGGGCCCTGTTGATGACCATGTTTCCCCTGGGGTACGAGTCGCTCTGTTATCACCTGCCGATGGGGGTGCATTTCTTCCAGGAGGGGACACTCCGGGTTTGGGATTCCGCCCAGATGCACACCCAGCCCGCGAACGCCAGCCTGCTGTTCGGGTTTCTCTTGAACAGTCTGCCGGAACGGGTGGTCTGCGCGGCGAATTTGCTGTTTGTCATTCCGCTGGTCGCCTCCCTGTACGAGTTGTCGCGCTCGGTCGGCACAGACCATCGCGACGCGACAATCGCCGTGCTGGCGGTCGTGTCGATTCCCATCGTCATGTACAACTCGGCATTTCCGATGGCCGAGGGAGGGGCGCTGGCCTTTCTGGCGGTCAGCCTCATGATCGTTTGCCGTCCTGGCCCGCTCTCCTGGCCCGCGCTGCTGCTCGCCGGTGTCTCAGCCGGGTTGTCGTATGGTTTCAAGCCGGTGGTTCTCTCGGCCCTGCTGATCCTGACGGTGGTGGTGTGGCTGCGGGGGCTGTGGTCGGGTCGGGGAATCGCCGTTGCCAGCGTCCGCACCGGAATTTTTGGTGTGATGTTGCTGGCGGGCTGTGGTTACTGGTTGATTCGCAACCATGTCGAGTTTGGCAATCCGACCTATCCGCTGCAGTTGCCGCTGCTGACCCGACTGTTCCATTGGCCGATTGCCCCCGATTTGGATTATGCCTCGTACCCTCCATTGGTCTCCCCCTGGACCAATGCCCGTTGGGAGTGGCTGATCTATCCCTGGACCGAGTGGCATCGGGTGGCGGGAGTCGGGCCGGGGTATGCCAGCGGTGTCGGATACAGCCAGCGGTCGGGCCTGGGGGTGTTTTTCGCCGGGGTGGGGCTGCCGGTGTGCGCCACCGTGGTGCTTGGGCTGCTGACCGGCCGCGTGTCGCGGCGCGACCTCGTGGTTGTGCATTTGGCGGGGTTCTCGATCGTGCTGTTCATCTGGTGGAAGTTCGCCGGATTCGACCCCTATTACACCACCCCGGGGATGCTGTTCCTGGCACCGGTGACGGCATGGATGCTGACCCAGGCAAGGGGAGCGGCACGCCCCCTGCTGCGTGGGCTGGTGGCCCTGACGGGGGGCTTCATGCTCTTCGTGTTTGTCTCTTCGATTCTGTTGTTTTTCGGCAGTCACATTGTCCAATCGCGCGAATTCAGCCGGGCCAGCTTCTTCCGGTATCCTGCGGCACTCGACCGACTGCCCGATGGTGCCGTCGTGATCAACCTGTATGGCCGCCCGACGAACTATCCCGCCCTGGGTCGACGGCTGACCAATCGGGTGATCAGTCTCGAAGCCGCGGTGCAGGCGGCGCTGGGACCCGCAGCCAACACCATGGAAATCCGCAACCAGCCGAATTCCCCCCCCATTCCGCTGCCCGAACGTTTTCTGAAAGAGCGGGGGGTCACCCACATTGTCGGGCGTTCCGATCGGGAGGTGTTGCTTCCCCCCGGCTGGCACGTGCGCGAGATCGACCAGGTGGCCAAGACGGCCAAGGAAGGGAACGAAAGCCCGGCGATGGTGCTCTACGAACTGAATCAGTCTCCGTAGAGTCGGGTCGCATCCGCCGGAAAGCTCACGACTGCCACGACCGAGTGTTCCCCCTCCCCCCCCTGGTCCAACTGTGATCTGGGGTCCAACCTTGACCTGGCGATCCTTTGGGGCAGTGCGTTGGGGCCGGCAACACTCTCCGCCAATGACAAGACCGCGTACTCGACTGTCGCACTGGTCAATTGGCGCAATGGTCAAGTGGCGGACTGATCAACTGGCGCACCGGGCAACTGGCGCACCGGGCAACTGGCGGACCGGGCAACTGGCGGACCGGGAGACGAGAAGGGGGAGGCGTCATGCCCGGGCCGTTCGGCACAGCGCCCACTTCAACCCGGTTGGTTGGACTGAGGACGCGATCGTGTCGGTGGTCCGAAAGCATCTTGTCGAAACGCTGCCGGGCCGAGGATTTCACGCACGGTGTATTGCGGCTTGCGGTTCACATTGAGGTGCAGCCGACCGAGGTATTCTCCAATCATCCCCAGCGAGAGCAGTTGCAGCCCTCCCAGCACGAGAATCGCGATGATCAGCGAAGCGAAGCCCGGAACGGTAATGTCGGCTGCCAGGTAGCGCACCAGGTAAAACAGGGCCCCCAAAATGCCCCCGCAGGCGACCAGAAAGCCGATGGCCGACACCAGCTGCAGCGGCAGCAGCGAGAAGTTGGTGAACAGATTGAGTGACAGGCTCAACAATTTCCCCAGCGAGTATCCCGAGCGACCGGTGGCGCGGGGCTGGTGCTTGACGAGGACCTCACCGACCCGCTGGGTGTTCCAGGCCAGCAGGCCGTCGATGTAGGTGAAGTTGAGATCGTACGACAGGATGCTCTGCACAAGTGGCCGACGGATGATGCGGAAGGCGGTCACGGTCCGGCTGGTGTCGAAGACCAGGCGATAAAACGCGTTCACGATCAACGAGCCCAGGTTGCGCCAGGACGCATGCTCTTTACCGGCATACTGACCGTAGACCAGGTCCATCTTGGTCTGCCGGATGTGTTGCCACAGCTTGGGAATCTCTTCGGGGGGATTTTGCAGGTCATCGTCCATGGTGACGATGTACTCGCCCCGCGCCTGGCGAAAGCCACACATCAGGGCGTTGTGCTGTCCGAAGTTCCGCATCAGGTTGATCGCGATCACCTGCTCGGAATGCTGCTGCTGGAGCTGCTGCACCACGCTCCACGTGTCGTCGGGACTGCCGTCGTTGACGAGAATGATTTCATGCGTGACATCCAGTGTCCGCAAGACAGCCAGCAGCCGCTCGACGAGCGGACAAATGGTCTCCCGCGATCGGTAGACGGGAATCACCACGGACAATTCAGGCATGGCAGGCGTCATGACGGTGGCAGACAAGGGGACAAACCCGGCCGAGGCATCCCGTGGGCCGACTTTCCGGGAGATCCATGCGGATTCTCTTTCGGCCCGGGAAGCTGGAGGCTAGGGCAGATTCGGCGTGGGAGACCAGAGGTGGTAGAGAGCGGAGACTTCGGACGGGAGGTATCCCAATTGCCCGTACAGTCGGCAGGCGGCAAGGTTATCCTGCTGGGTGACCACGGTCGACTCGCTGGCGCCGGCCTCCTGCATCCAGGCGAGGGCCCGCGTGACCAGCCCGGTCCCCACGCCCCGTCCCCGACACGAGGCATCCACAGCCAGCAGCCCGATGTCTCCCACCGAATCCCGCAGGGCCACCGTGGCCAGCCCCACGGTCCGTCCCGATCGGTCGCTGGCCACCAGAACCAGGTCGGCCAATTCCTGCCGGGTCGACCGCTCGATCCAGATTTCATAGAGGGCCTGGAACCTGGCCGTCCCCAGTCGCCCGTCGCGGCGGAAACGACTGTACTCTCCCGCGGCGATCGCCAGGGCGACCAATTCGGGGGTCGCGGGACCGGGAGGAAACGCGTCAATGGTCACATCATGGGGGCCCGGGGCCGTCGTGGGACGAGACAACCCGTGCAGCGACCGTCGGTAGACCATCTTGCGATCGGCCAGAAAACCGGTCCAGGGGGCGAACCACTCGTCGGTCACCGGCAGCGAGGGGTCCGCGGGCCAATAGACGAGTTGCAGCCTCGCCTGTTCCGCCCGGGCCAGTGCGTGCCGGACCCCGTCCTGGGAGAGACGCGGGTCGAGCAGCCGGGCAATCGGCAGGCCGAAATGGGCCGAGTCCCATTCGAGATACCGAAACCCCGCGGGCACGGGTCGGTCAGTGGGGGGCATGCGAGCCCCCTTCCGGCGAACAGGTGACGCCGACTGTGGCGCGGTCGTGTCGGGCCGGTGCAGAGTTGGACGGCACGAGGCTGGCCATCAGGATCCCCGGCTCTGCAGGAAGTCGGTCACCTGGCGGACCACCTCCCGCTGTTCCTCTTCGAGAATCTCGTAGAACAGGGGGAGTCGCAGCAGGCGGCTGCTGAGATCGTTGGTGACTGGCAATTCATCGCCCCGGTATCCATAGCGTTTTCCCATGGGAGATGAGTGCAGGGGAACGTAGTGAAACACAGCGAGAATGCCATGCGCCTTGAGATGAGCCATCAGGGCATCCCGGGTCGCCGTGTCGTTCAGCACGATCCAGAACAGGTGCGAGTTGCTGGTGCAGTCGCCCGGGATCTGGGCGCGGCGGAGCAGACCTGCCGTCTCCAGCGGGGCCAGCTCGCGCTCGTAAAACTCGTACGCCTGGCGCCGCCTGGCACTGATCGAGTCCATCAGCTCCAGTTGTCCATACAGGAAGGCCGAGCAGATCTCACTGGGGACATACGACGAGCCGATGTCGACCCAGGTGTACTTGTCGACCTGGCCCCGCAGGAACTGGCGGCGATTGGCCCCCTTGTCACGGATGATCTCGGCCCGCTCGATGTACTCGGGGGCATTGATGCACAGGGCCCCCCCTTCGCCACAGATGAAGTTCTTGGTCTCGTGGAAGCTGTAGGCTCCCAGGTGCCCGATCGAGCCGAGGGGCCGTCCGCGATACGACGCGTTGACCCCCTGGGCGGCGTCTTCGATCACCAGCAGGTTGTGGGCCCGGGCGAGTTCCATGATCCGGTCCATGTCGCAACTGACCCCGGCGTAGTGGACGGGGACAATCGCCCTGGTACGGGGACTGAGGGCCCGCTCGATGAGGTTTTCGTCGAGGTTCAGGGTGTCGGGGCGCACATCGACGAACACCGGGTGGGCCCCCAGCCGCACGACCGCATTCGCAGTCGATACGAAGGTGAAGGAGGGGAGGATCACCTCATCCCCCGGCTGGAGATCGCAGAGCATGGCCGCCATTTCGAGGGCGGCGGTGCAAGATGGGGTCAGCAGCACCTTGGGAATGCCGAATTGCTGTTCGAGCAGCGATGCACACTGCTGGGTGAACGGTCCATCGCCGGAGATGTCTCCATTGGCCACCGCCCTGGCGATGTAAAAAAGTTCCTTCCCTGCGATAAACGGTTTGTTGAAGGGAATTTTGATCGACATGAAACGAGTCGGAATGAAATGTGGATTTGGCCGCGACGAATCGATCGGCTCCGTCCAGGTTGAACGGCGAGACACATTGGCAACGGCGGTCCGAGTCGCCGCAGCGCGAAACTTTGCGAATTGTCGCCAACCACCAGGAAACTGGCAATCCAGTGAGCAAGCTTGAGAGGGGGGGGGATTGTACAGTCGGCTGGGACGGTCGGTGACCAGGCCGCCTGTGGGGAAGGTTGTCCAGAAGAGGTCTGAATCGACCGGCAACGACGGGAACTTTGGGCTGGGAGTGGTGAACCGAGCATTGGGGAAGAGGCGGACTCATCGTTACAATCGCTTCAGGAGTCCGGCCCGGTTGTCGCCGGTGTTGTGGAGTGTGGATTTACGAACAGGGGATCGGTGACCGTGATCTTCATCAACTATCGGATTGACGATGCGAATGAGGCGGTGTGGCGGCTTCGTGACAGCCTCGCGGAGGAGTATGGAAATGTTTCTGTCTTCCACGACAAGACCAAGCTGCAGGGCTCGCAGGATTGGAGGGCTGCGATTCGAGCGGCTGTGAAGAAATGCGATGTGCTGGTCATGATTATCGGCTCGAAGTGGGGCCAAATCATGGCCGCCGAAGGGACTGAGTATGAGGGGCTCAGCCGATTGTTCGATCCTGATGACTGGGTCCGTAATGAATTGCAGTTGGCCCATGAGGAAGGCAAGCCAATCCTGCCCGTGTTGGTTCAGAAGGGGCGCTTTC
>DNUF01000195.1:91417-104745 GCA_003508595.1 Planctomycetaceae bacterium | reverse complement strand
GGGGCGCTTTCCGAAACCGGCGTTTTTGAAGTCGGTGGAATTGGAAATGGTTGATGGCAAGCAGGCTTTTTCTCTCGACAGTGACCGACACGACAGCGATATCCCTCAATTGTGCACAATCCTCGAAGAACTGGCTCCCGGCTTGAAGGAACTCCGTCAGCGACACGCCCTGCAGCGCGAGTCCGCCCCGACAACCGCCACCACGGTTCCCAAGGGCCGTCCGGCCATCCCGCGCGACTACCTGCGCAAATTGCAGAAATCAATCACCGATGTCGAGTTGATGGGGCTGAAACTCAAGCACGGCTCGGGGGTGAAGTTGAATGCCGTTTACGTCCCGCTGGTGACCCAGCGGTCTGCCGAACTGGGGGCACGAGCACGCAATCAGGACGAATCGTTCGAACGGACAGAGCCGGAGGACAAAAATCCGCAATTGCTGCTCGAGCTGTTGGGACAGACTTCCATGTATGTCTCGGGACCTGCGGGGTGTGGAAAGTCGACCTTTTGTCGGTGGGTGACGTGGTTGACCTGTGCCGGGGAAATACCCGAGGCCCCGGTCACACCCCCCGAGGGCTATGCCGAGCAGTTTCCCGAAGACCTGCGGGGCCGACTGCCGGTCTTGGTTCCACTGCGGGAATTCCATGAGTCGCTGCCAGCGCGGGCCGGGTGCCAGGCCTTCAGCACTCACGAGTTGGAGCAGGCTCTGTTGCAGTGGATTGGTGGCAAGAGGCCGCATGGGCTGACGGCGGACGAGTTCGAAGCGCATCTGCGGCGCGGACGACTGCTGTTGATTCTCGACGGCGTCGACGAGGTTCCCCTGAACCGGCCGATCACGCATCGGCAGACAGCCCCCGTGCAGCAGGCGCTGGTCGCGGGACTGGCCTCGGCATGTGAGGACTGGAACCAGCGGGGGCATCGCGTGCTGTTGACCAGCCGTCCGTATGGCCTCACCGAGACCGAAGTCGGGCGGCTCGATCTGCGGTCCGCACCGGTGTTGCCCCTCAACGAAGAATTGCAGACGTTGTTGGTCGATCGCTGGTTCCGCTGTCTCGAAGACGATGCCGAGACGGCGGCTACCCAGGCTGACGACATGCGTGGGCATGTCGCGGCCCGCAGCGATTTAATGGATTTGGTCAGCAATCCGATGCTGCTGACCGCCATCTGCGTGGTTTACCACGAAGGGAAACGGCTGCCGCAAGACCGCCACGACCTGTACGACCGCATTGTCGACAATGTGCTGTGCAACCGGTTTCGGCACGATGAGGCCGAGCGGAAGCTCATCCGATACCGGCTGGGGTTTATTGCCCACGGCATGCACACGGACGAAGGGGCCGGACAAACTCGGGTGGCCCCCGAAGCCCAGGTGGACGATGCCGAAGTCGAACGCTTGCTGCTCGCCTGCCGCGCCGAGAACTGGTTCTCTGAAGCGGTGGTGAAAGCGGTGGCGGATTCGCGGCAGGAACTGCTGACCACGACGGGGTTGTTCCTGCCGCAAGGTCAGGGGCGGGCCGGGTTTTACCACCTGACGATCCAGGACTTTTTTGCGGCGGAACGGCTGCTGCAGATGCCGGACGTCAATCTGGAAGCGTTGTTTCGGACCCGGGGAAATGTCTCGCAATGGCGGAGCACGCTGAACTTTGTGTTTGGTGCGCTGGCCAAGAGTCCCGCGAAGGCGGTGCCGTTATTGGAGACGTTGATTGGCGGTCTGGCTCGCGGAGAGGAGCGGCTCGGCCTGGTCGCCTGGGACGCCATCCAGATCCTGGAGAAGCAGAAGACCCCATGGTCGACCACTGCACGCGACCGGTTTGTCCAGTTCTGTCTGCAATCGATTGACGACGATGTGCCCCTGCTGCCCCGGCACGAATTGGGTCTCGCGCTCGGGGACTTGGGAGATCCACGGATTTGCGTCGATGTCCGAAAGTCGCAAGACTTTGCGTACATTCCAGCGGGAACTTATCTGGTGGGCGACCAGCAGCGGCCTTTCGAAGTCGAGAAGCCGTTTTGGATTGGAAAGTACCCGGTCACCAACTCGCAGTATCGAGTGTTTGTGGAGGAAGGGGGGTATCACGAGGAACGCTGGTGGTCTAACGATGGCTGGGCTTGGTCGCGAGGGGTGCGGCCAAGGCATTCGGCTCTGCCAGATTATCCCGACAGTAAGTTCACCAACCCAAGTCAACCTGTGGTGAGAGTTTCGTACTACGAGGCCGAGGCCTTCGCGAATTGGGCGGGGGGACGCTTGCCGACGGCGGGTGAATCGGAAGCGGCGGCCCGCGGTCCGGAGGGACTCAAATATCCCTGGGGAAATGACTGGCGCGATGGAATCTGCAACTCGGACGTGGCGGGCTTGGGAACCACCTCGATCGTGGGGTTGTTCCCCGCCTCGCAATCGCGCGACTTTGGCGTGCACGATGCCGCTGGCAATGTGTGGGAATGGTGTGATTTGGACATGAGTAATCCTCGTGAGCGAGGCGTGTCGCGGGTCTTCCGCGGCGGATGCTGGCGCAGCTTCGCCCGCCTCGTGCGGTGCGCGTCCCGGGACGTCTGCCGGGCCGGCTACCAGGACGCCGGCCTGGGTTTCCGTCTTGTCCGAGTTCAGGAAGCATCGTGAGCCCAGCGAGGCGCGGGGGGGTGGGGCCACGGAGCCAGCCCGGGACCAGGGACCGCAAGGGACGCAGCGGGCCCTGCGGACCGAGGCGGCGCAGTGCCCCTCCCCCCCGCGCCGGCCGGCACACACGATTTTGCGCCGAACTGGATCTGTCTGGTTCATAACGACGCAAGTCGAATCAAAAGAATAAGATGCGCCTCCCGCTTGGCCAGTCGCCTGGGCGATTCGCAGCTGAAAAAGTCTATAAAAAACAGCTAATAAAAGTGGGTTATTCTTGTAAAGAATGGCTGTCTCGCATAGTCTTGAACTGGAGACCAAACGACATGCCAGCGAAGCGTACGATGACGTTGAACCTGACCGAGGCCGAGATGGCGGTGCTGGAAGACCTCTGCACCCGTAAAGATCTCTCAAAAACCGCCGTGCTCCGTCAGGCATTGCGCCTCTACCAGGTTGTCGACGCCCGCCTCCAAAAGGGCGAAAAACTCATCTTCGAAGACGAAGCCAGGCAGGCCAAAGCCGAGGTCATGGTGCTGTGATTTGTGGTTCGATCGGTTGGTATCGAATCGGAAGTTGTTTTGGCTGGTTTGGGATTCACCTGAATCGGCAGTGTCTCTTGAGACCAGAATCTCAATGAATGAATCAGAATCAACGGACCGCGTCTCCTCGATGATCCTCGAAATGGGTGAGGCAGAGGACCAATATCGTTCATTCTCGGTCGGTGGCCTGGCGGTGACGTGCGGCTTTCTGCCCGAGGCCGCTTCCGAGTCAGCCCGAATCTTTGGCCGGTTGATTGCCTTGGCCCGGCGGCACAAGGGGTGGCATGTTCCCCAGTTGGCCGAGCACCTGGGACTGGAACCGGGCGAGATTGACGCGATCGAGCGTGGTCAGTGTCTGACGTTGACCGCCGACATGGTGCAGCTGCTGGCGGAGCAACTGGATCTGCCCGCCAAACGGCTGATCGAAGTGGCCGGATTCCGTACCGCCGACCCCGAGGTGCTGCGGGCCGCGTCCGAGTTCGCCGCCCGCTCTCAGCCTGCCGCCAAGCTCTCACCCGAGGAACAGGCCGCTTTGGAAGAGTTTGTCAAAGTCTTGTCGACTTCGACCCACAGTGAGTGAGTGGCTGCGGACTCGGCCACATCGCCCCTCGCGGGGCCCCCGTCACCCCCCCGCCCCCAGATGCTTCACAAAAAATTCCGTCCTGCGCCGTCGGCCATAGTTCGACTCGGCGGCCCCATGCCCCGCACCCGGGATCAGCAGCAGGTCGAAGTCGCGGTCGGCCTTCACCAGGGCGTCCACCACCTGCAGCGTCGAGGCCGGGTCGACGTTCCGGTCGAGTTCCCCCACCACCAGCAGCAGCTTGCCGGTGAGTCGGTGTGCCTGCGTCACGTTCGACTGCTCGGCATAGTGCGGGCCCAGCGGGTAACCCATCCACTGCTCGTTCCACCACACCTTGTCGACCCGGTTGTCGTGGCAGCCGCAGTCGGCCACCGCCACCCGGTAGAAATCGCCGTGCCACAACAGCGCCCCCAGGGCGTTTTGCCCCCCGGCGGACCCGCCGTAAATGCCGACCCGCGCCAGGTCGAGTTCGGGAAACTTTTCCGCGGCCCCCTTCAGCCAGGCGATGCGGTCGGGAAAGCCCGCGTCGGCCAGGTTCTTCCAGCAGACATCGTGAAACGCCTTCGACCGCTGGCTCGTCCCCATGCCGTCAATCTGCACCACGATCATCCCCCGCTCGGTCAGATCCTGGTTCCCCCAGTACGGGGTGAAGGCCTTGGGGACATGGGCCGCGTGCGGACCGGCGTAGATGTTTTCCACCACTGGATACCTGCGCCCGGCCTCGAAGTGGCGGGGCCAGTGGATGATGCCATGGATGGGGGTCTGCCCATCCCGTCCCGGAACGACCAACCGCGTCGGAAACCGCCTTCCCGCCGCGAGAAACTCACTGGCATCGGCCGTCTCCAGCCGTGTCACCAGCGTCCCGTCGGTTCCCCGCCGCAGTTCGTGCACCGGCGGCAGGTCGACCCGCGACCAGGTATCGACGAAGAACCGCCGGTCGGGTGACCACTGCACCTGGTGCGTGCCGTCTCCCTCGGTCAGCCAGGTCAGACCGCTGCCGTCGAAATTCACCCGGCCGTAATGGAGATGGTAGGGATCCTGCCCGGCGTGGTTCCCCCCCGCCCGGAACCAGATCTGTCGGTTGTCGACATCGACCCGCTCGACATCGCGGACGACCCACTCGCCGCGGGTCACCTGGTTGCGCAGCTCGCCCGTCGCCAGGTCAAACCGGTAGAGATGGTTCCACCCATCCCGTTCCGACATCCACAGCAGGTCCCCCGTCTCTTCCAGCAACCGCAGGAAGAACTTGCCCGAATAATCGACGAAGGTGCCACTGGTCTCGGTGACGAGGGGAGTGACCTTACCGGTGGCGGCGTCGATCGCCAGCACCCGCAGGGTCTGATGCCCGCGCTGGTTGTAGACGCACCACACCCGGTCTCCCGTCTTGTTCCACCGCAGGTCATCGATGTTCCACGGATTGTCGAGCAGCGTGTGGTCGATCGGAATCGCGCGCTGTGCGGGAATGTCAAACAGCCGCAGTTCGCGTTTGGGCAGGGGATCGCCCGGCTTGAGGTACGGATAGGTGTGCAGCACCGGCCGGCCACCGCTTTTCGGCGAAGACTCGACCAGCGTGACGCGCGGTTCGGCGACAACTGTGGTGCGGACCGCCAGCAGGTGCCGGCTGTCGGGGGACCATTCGACCTCGGCCAACGACTCGGGCCAGTCGGGCTGGTCGTAATTCATCTCGACCGCCCGCGAGCGGATGGCGTCGCGGTGGTAACTCGCCTCGGCCGAGCCATCGATGCTCAGCGGAATCTCCCGCCCGGTCTCCCGCTCGCGCAGCGAGAGATTGTGGTTGTGGACGAACGCCTCCCACCGGCCATCGGGGGACGGGGTGGCGCGGGGCGGATTGCCCCGATCGGGCCGGCCGGTCTCACGGGGCAATTTGGTGCCATCGACAATCGCCAGCCCCCGGCGTTCGATCGCCTGGACGACCGCCAGCGGCTGGCCCTCGGGGCCGGTGGCGAGCCAGCGATGCCCGGCAAAGGTGTGCTGCGGGCGTTCGGCTCCGGGTTCGATCGTTCCGTACGACTTGCGGGCTCCCCCCGGCTCGAGCCAGAAGACCTCAATGGGGGCGCTGGTCTGATTGCGAAAGACAATTTCGGTCTCGGGCCCGGTCCGCCGCGAGGCCCGCAGCGGGAGATCGGTGGGGAGCGATTCGGGGGGAACGGGAGGAGCGACCGTGAGCGTGTTGTCGGTTCGATTCCATCGCCAGCTCGCCTTCGCGCTACGCAGGAGCAGGTCGGGAGAGTCGGGAAGAAAATCGAGCGCCTCAACCGGCACTTGAGCCGGTTCGATCGTCTCGCCGGTGAGATCGCCGATCAGCGGTGCCAACCTGGCCGGGTCGAACGCGGGGGCCGTGGTCCCGGCGACCGCATCGACAAGAATGAATTCGGGCCGTTGTCCGGGGCGTTCGCGACGGTACCAGAACCGTTGGCCATCCGGGGCCCAGTGTGGCTCCAGTTGGGTGTTGTAGACCCGTGGCTCGGCGGGGCGTTGGGCCCAGGTGGTACCGGGTTGCCGCAGGATGGGACCCAGCAGCAGCAACCACAGGATCAACGGTCGAGCACAGCGGCGGCGTTCGAACATGGGATACCAATCGGGCGTTGAGAAACGGGATGTTCGACGTCGTGGATGGCAGCCTGTGCCGAGGCCCGCTGTTGCCGACGTCTCGGATTTGGCCAGTCACGTGGGGACCACGGCGTTGCTTGCCGGGACGCGAGTTGCGGGTTGATCGCGAGACGGCAAAACCGGGGGTGACGCGGGGCTCAGCGGGGCAGGGGGGCGATGGTGCCGGTCTCGGGGCTCGAAGCGGTGGCGTAGAGCTTGCGGGGGATGCGTCCCGAGCGGGCGGCGAGGTAGCCTGCCTGAACGCCCAGTTTCATCGCGATCGCCATCGCCTTGGGATCGGCGGCACTGGCGACGGCGGTGTTGAGCAGCACGGCATCGCACCCGAGTTCCATCGCAAACGCGACATCGCTGGCGGTCCCCACCCCCGCGTCGACGATGACGGGATACGTCGGATCGTTCTCCTTGAGGTATTCGAGGCAGATCCGGATGTTGTTGGGGTTGAGGATCCCCTGGCCGCTGCCAATGGGGCTGCCGGCGGGCATGACCGAGACCGCCCCCGCTTCTTTCAGGCGACGGGCCGTGATGGGATCGTCGGTGGTGTAGACCAGCACCTGGAAGCCGTCCTTGACCAGTTCGCGGGTCGCTTCGACCGTGGCAACCGGGTCGGGCAGCAGTGTCTTCTTGTCGCCGAGGACCTCGAGCTTGACCCAGTCGGCACCGGGATTTTCGAGTCCTTCGAGGATTTCACGGCCGAGGCGGGCGACGCGCACGGCATCGTCGGCCGAGAAGCAGCCAGCGGTGTTGGGAAGGATGGTGTAGCGCGACAAGTCGATGAAATCGAGGATGTTGCGTCCCTGCGAGTCGATGAGGCGTTCGCGCCGGACGGCCACCGTGATGACCTCGGACCCCGAGAGTTCGAGGCAGTCGCGCATGAGGTCGTAGGTGGTGTACTTGCCGGTCCCCAGGATGAGACGCGAGGAAAACCGGTGAGTGCCCACCACCAGGGGGGCCTCCAGGGAATCATGGACAGCCACCGACATTCAGCCTCCTCCCACGAGCGTGACGATTTCGAGTTGGTCCCCTTCTTCCAGGACGCAACCGGCGTGTTGCCGGCGAGGAACCAGCACGCGATTGCGTTCGACCGCCAGGTAGCGGGGTTCGAGCTTGAGTTCGGCCAGCAGGGTGGCGACGGTGGACCCGGCAGGAACACTGCGGGGCTGCCCGTTGACGAGAATCTGCACGTTGAAGCACCTGAAGAAAGGGTGTGAGATCGTAGGGGGGGCGGTTTTCAGGCGTCAAGCAGGGGGGGGCTGCTGAGGGTGGACTTCCTCGCGAAACGGCGAGAAAGACCGGTCAGGCCGTCACCCCCGGTGGGGCTCGCAGCCAGGTTCCCCGGGAGGGCGAATGACGTGGTTCGAGGGGAATTGCCGGGGCGGAGTGTTTCGCACCCCTCTCCCCGGTGATTAGAATCTCGATCCTGAGACGATCTGGACGACCTTCAACGCTTGACCATTTCTGGCCTGTCTGCGCCGCGGGCCGATTCTGCGATGCCTCCCTCACCCGCTCACGACCTGTGCCGACAGTTGGTCCGTCACCAACTGGTGCCGCAGTCCCTGGTTGACCAATGCCAGTCGGAATTGGGCAACCGCGGGCAGGACGTCGAGGCGGTGATCTCCTGGTTCGAGTCGAAGGGGGCGTTGACCTCGCTGCAGAGCCAGAAAATCCGCAAGGGGGAAGTGCAGGACCTGGTCCTGGGACCGTTTCGACTGCTGTACCAGAATGCGTCGGGGAGCTTCGCCCGCGTCTACCGGGCCTGCGACACGCGGACCGGCAAGATGGTCGGGTTGAAAGTCCTGCGGCAGCGATACACGTCCGACCGGGAGGCGGTCACCGAGTTCCGCCGCGAGGCCGAGCTGGGACGGACACTCCGGCACCAGAACATCGTGCCCATTTACGATGTGGCCGAAGATCACGGCACCCATTACATCGCGATGGAGTTTGTCGAGGGGGGAAATCTCCGGGACTTCATCCAGATTCGCAAAAAGCTCTCTCCGCTCGATGCGGTGAAGTGCGTGCTCGACATCGCCGAGGGGCTGGAATACGCCCTGACGAAGGGGGCGACGCACCGCGACCTCAAGATGACCAACGTGCTGATGAGCAGCACCGGGGTCGCCAAGCTGGCCGATTTCGGACTCGCGAGCATCAGTTCGGACGGGGGGGAGACCGAGAGTGCGGCGCGGGCGCTCGAATACGCCGCCCTCGAGAAAAACACGGGGGCTCCCCGGGATGATCCCCGCAGTGACCTGTACTTTCTCGGCACGATCTTTTACGAGCTGCTGACGGGATCACCCCCCCTGGCCCGGACCCGCGACCGGAACGAACGCAGCCAGTTCAGCCGGTACATGAACATCCTGCCGGTACGCCAGGTTGATCCGACGCTGCCGCGCGCGGTCGCGGGAATTGTCGACCGGATGATGCAGCTCAACCCGCACCTGCGCTACCAGTCTCCCACCGAGGCGATTCGTGACCTGAGGCAGGCGTTGGTGGAGTTGGGGCCCGGCACGGGGCCGGGGACGGAACCGGCGCTTGGCGATTCGGCCCCGGCCCAGACAGTGCCGGGAGTCCCGCTGCGCACCGTCATGTGCCTGGATGATCGCCCCAAGCAACAGGACCTGCTGCGCGAGTACTTCGCGAAGCATGGTTACCGGGTGTTGGTGCTGTCGGACCTGCAGCGCGGTCTGGCCCGACTGCACAACCAGCCTCCCGACTGCCTGGTGATCATGGGAGATGCGTTTGGCGAAGAGGCACTGCGCGGATATACCGAAGCGGCCGCGACCGCCGAGGCCCGGCAGGTCGGGGTGGTGCTGGTGCTGCCTGTCGAACTCGCCGACCGCAAGTCGCAACTCCCCCAGACCGACCACGCCAAGGTGGTCCCGATGCCGGCCACGCTCCGCGACCTGCGTACAGCCGTGGCCACCATCATCGACTGAACGGCCCCGCGACCCCGCACCACTCACCGCGAAAACCGGCGGGGAATGGCAGGGGGGGGACCCCGGGAGCGAACTCAGATCGTGGTCGTCGGTCCCGTGGCCGGGGTGGCGGCGGTCGACTTGCGACGGGTGAAGAGCCCTGCGACCACCAGCAGTCCGCACGAGGCGAGGCACGACCCTCCGAAGAGGTCGCCGGTTTTCGTGTAGAGGCTTTCGCGGGGATCCAGCGGGACATGCCCGGTGACCACGGCGTTGGCGGTGATGGGAGCCCGCTCCCGCACCCGTCCGTCTCCATCGATGATGGCCGACACACCGGTGTTGACCGCCCGGATCATCGGGGTCCGCGTCTCGATGCAGCGGAACCGGGCCGTGATGAGATGCTGCTCATGCTCGCTGGAACCGCGGAACCAGCCATCGTTCGTGAGATTGACCAGGAAGTCGATTTCACGGCGATCCTGGGTGGCATCGGCTGTCAGATCGACCACCGAGCGGACGAGGTGCGGCACGGTGTCTTCGAAGCAGATGATCGGGGCGAAGCGGTATCCACCACTCTCGTAGGCGACGACACCGCGCCCGGCCTTCAGTCCAAATCCTTCGGGATAGGGGGTGAGGGAGGTCAGCCAGGGAAGGCTGTCCGCGAGCGGGACGTATTCGCCGAAGACAACCCGGTGCAGCTTGTCGTATCGCCCCTCGATGGTGCCATCCGACTGCACGAGCACGGCCGAGTTGTAATTGCGGACTTCCTTCAGGTCCATTTCCTTCCCGGAGAGACCGATGATGAGACTGGCCCGCGCCATCTGGGCGAGTTGGGACAGCCGCTTGCGAATGTTCGGATCGCGGTAATAGGCGATGGGTTCGCGGGGATGGGCTTTCTGCAGTTCGGCATCGGTGATGCCGGGGGGCGTTTCGAGCAGGGGCCAACGGAACATGGTCTCGGGCCAGACAATGAACTGCGGCTGCTGGAGCACCGCCTCGCCAGTGAGCCGCTCATGCGTCCGCTGGATCTCGATCCAGCGGGATTCGTCATGTTCGAGTTCGCATTCGAAATCTCCCTGGATGAGGGAGACCTTCGGGCCGACCGGAAACTCGGGACCATTGAGTCTCACGAGGCCGTAGACAAAGCAGGCGGCGAAGAGGGCGACACAGCCTCCCAGCCGTTGCCATTGCCGACGGCGGGGGGTTTCGAGAAAGCCATGCGGGGCGTGGGCCGGGATCAGCCCCCACTTCAGCAGCAGGCTTCCCGAGACCATCTCGGCGAGGCAGCCCGAGAACGCGGCAACCACAAAGCTGATGCCATAGGTGCCGACGAGATCAGCGATCTGGGTGATCGCCGCGAAGCGGTGCTGCGAATGACCGAGGTAGTACCAGGCGAACCCGGTCAGGAAGAACCCGCGGAAGAGTTCGAGACCCGTCCAGACGACGGGGACGGCAAAAGTCACCGGGACGCGCAGTTTCCAGACGGCGACGCGCGTGAGGGCGACGAAGAGGGGAAAGTAGGCGGCCATGTAGGCCGCGAGGACGATCCACGCGGGGTACATCGCCTTGTCGCCAAGGCGCATCCACTGGAGGGCGGGGATCCAGAACGAGAGTCCCCCGATCCACGCCGAGGTGTACATGCTGCGGGTGGGGCGTTCGATGCGCACCAGCAGGCAGAGGGGGGCCAGACAGACCCAGGCGAGGGGGCCAAAGTCGAGTGGGGTAAAAGCGGCCCACATCAGCAGGCCGGTGCAGATCGAGACCGCGAGAGCACCACGAAGCCCTGCGGGCTGGGTGCGTCCCTGGGCGATGATTTCTTCCAGCGAGTTCGTACGGGGCCTCCAGGCCGATTGCGCCTTGGGAGTCTGGGCCGTCAAAGTGGCCATGAGGGAAAAGCTCCTTCCGTGGAGACGAACACCGCAGGGGGACGAGAGGACGCGACTTTTCGAAGTCCCCGCCGGGGAAATTCTCCAGGAATTCCGGAGGGGACTTTGCCGACGCGGTCGGATGGGGTTGAAGGCCCCGCCATCACACTCGACGGGCCGCCGCGCGGCGGATCTTACAGAAAGACCCGCTCTCACGACAACAGGCGTTTTGAAGGTTTGAGACGGGAGACGGGTTGTCCAGCTCGCATGCTGGCCTGCGGGCGAGGGGCTCTGGTCGTTGACGGTCCGGCGGGGATCTGTGGCCGTCACCATGGGGCGTCCTGGCGGTCTCCTGAGGGGGAGCGCGAGTGGGAAGTGTGGCTGTATGTTCACTGTTTGCCGGCCAGTCGCTTCCGGTTCTTATCGTGATTGGTTCCCAGCACCACTTCTGAGGTCCTTGGAACATGACGCAGGTTGGAACATTTCTGGGGGATCCCTGCCACCGAGGAGCTTCACCGGGTTGGGGGAGGTCCCGATCGGTTGCCGAGATCATCAATTGCCACGGTTATACCGTCGGAAGAGCCATCGATTGCCGGTTGGAGTCGACTGCGGAGCCGGGGCGGTCGCGTGGACTCAGGAGAGTCGGGATGATGGGAACCCGATGTTCGATGGTCTCGCGACGGCCGTCAGGAGTTGGGGACAACCGAGCAGTGATTTCGTCGGTGGATCGCAGTCATGGCAGTTCGAAATTGGTCGACCCGATTCCGCTGGATGACGGTTCTGGTGCCACTGTTGCTGATGGGGGGCGTCACACGGTTCCTGCTCGACATCGCACCCTGTCCCTTCGGGATTCTGGGGCTGTTCTTGGCGCTGTGGTGTCTCTGGATCGGCTTTGTGTTCCGGCGCATTGGCTGGTGGACGATCCAGTTGGCAGCCGTGATGTTGGCGTTTGCGCTGGGAGAAGGCTTTCTGACGTACCAGCATGCCGGGAAACAAGTTCAGCATCAATCGCTCTTGGAACCACCGCTTCCCTACAACCAGCAGAGTGATCTCTTGGGGACTGTGCCGGTTCCCAAGGGACGGACCCGTTACCGGATGCAGGTCAACAATCAGACCTTCATCGATATTGTGTACACCATCGATGAGCATGGCCTGCGTCTGACTCCCAGCGAAGATTCGAGCGCGGCCACGGAAACGATCGTTTTCATGGGGTGTTCGTTCACCTACGGCGAAGGTGTGGAAGATGACGAGACGCTGCCGGCCCAGGTGGCTGCCCGAGTTCCGCAGGCGAAAGTCTTGAACTTTGGCTATTCCGGTTACGGTCCCCACCAGATGCTGGCCAACCTCGAATCCGGCCGCGTCAAAGACGCTGTGCCCAACCCCTCCCCGGCGAGTCATCTTTCAGATGATTCCCGATCAAGTTCGCCGGGTGCGTGGCTGGGTCAATTATCATCCGCATGCGCCGCGGTATGTCTTGAGCGAAGGTCGGGCGCGGCGCGAGGGAAACCTCGATGATTTGTGGTGGTCTCGCGTGGTGAAGCGGAACCTGTGGAAATCGAAGATTTTCCATCGCATCGTGGCCCCACGCCTGGCCGGTCAGGCGGATCTGGATCTGGCGGCCGCCATCGTGCGGCAGTCGGCCGAAGAGGTCTCCCGACAGTTTCCCGGCTGTGAATTCCACGTACTGTTCTGGAATCATGATGAGAGACTGGCCATTCCCCTGCGCCGGAAGTTGGAAGAGGCGGGCATCCATCTGCACTCGGTGGAAGAGGAGATTCCCGAATTGCTGAGACCCCGCGCGAAGTACCGAATCAAGCAAGACGGACATCCCACCCCCGAGACGAACCGATTGCTGGCCGAGTATGTCTGCCGGGAGATTCTTGGCGAACCGTAGGTTGGTCGCGTGACCTTGAGGAAGACAGGATAAAGAGGACGGCGAGTCCTGGTTTCGCGGATCGGCCGTCGGCAATCGTGGACGAAACGGGGAAAACCCGACTGGTGAACCGCAGGCATGTCAGTTCAAAATTGGTCTGCACGATTCCGCTGGACGACGGTCCTGGGGTCGCTGGTGCTCATGGGGGCCATGACCCCGTTCATTTTTGCCGGGGGAACCTGTCCCTTCGGAATTCTGGGGCTGTTCTTGGCGCTGTGGTGTCTCTGGATCGGCTTTGTGTTCCGGCGCATTGGCTGGTGGGCGATCCAGTTGGC
>DNUF01000195.1:12724-91067 GCA_003508595.1 Planctomycetaceae bacterium | reverse complement strand
CATACCCTGCGCGTCAGAAACCGACTGTTCGTCGATGCGGTGTATACGATCAACGAATTCGGCCTGAGAGTGGTGCCCAGCTCCCAAGGGGGGCCGGGGGACGCGACGATTGTGTTTATGGGTTGTTCCTTCACGTATGGGATTGGGGTGCAGGACGATGAGACGCTGCCAGACCAGGTCGCGGCCCGTTCTCCAGGGACCAATGTGCTGAATTTTGCCTTCGGGGGGTATGGTCCCCAACAGATGCTGGCCAATCTCGAATCTGGCCGCGTGGCACAGATTTGTCCGACGCCTCCCCGGAAAGTCATCTTCCAGATGATTCCTGACCATGTACGCCGGGTGCGCGGCTGGGTCAATTTCGCAACCAACTTTCCACGGTATGTTCAGCATGAGGGAGGTGTCCGACGCGAGGGGAACCTCAATGATTCGTGGTGGTCGCAGGTGGTCATGCCCCACGTCTGGAAATCGATGATTTTCGATCGTGTCGTGGCGCCAAGAATGGCGGGAGCAACCGATGTGGATCTGGCGGCCGCCATCGTGCAGCAGTCGGCCGAAGAGATCTCCCGCCAGTTTCCCGACTGTGAATTCCACGTGCTGTTCTGGAATCATCCCGATGAGAGACTGGCCATTCCCCTTCGACGGAAGTTGGAAGAAGCGGGCATTCACCTGCATTCGGTGGAGGAACAGATTCCCGAATTGCAGAATACGGGGGAGAAATACAAGATTCCGCAAGACGGACATCCCACCCCCGAGACAAACCGGCTGCTGGCCGAGTATGTCTTACGGGAAATTCTTGGTGAACCGTGAGTTGCCCCGCTGTGAACCGCCCCGAAAGCGGAGCGTCGGTTGACATGACTCGTTGCCCGTTGACTTCTCAGGATCTCGTGCCATGTCTGTGCGTGACTGGTCCACCCTTCAAAGGATGAACGCGGTATTCGGTCCGCTGTGTCTTTTGGGTCTGATTGCGATTCTGCTGCTCAAGTTCAGCCCGGTCCCGTATTGTCCCATTGGGTTATTACTGGGGGCGTGGTGCCTGTGGGCGGGGTTCATCAATCGCCGGTGGCAACGTTGGGGAGTCAACCTGTCGGTGGCGATGGTCACCCTGGCCATTGCCGAGTTATTGATCGAGCCACGGCGCCCCGTCACCTCGCGCTACCAGTCCCTCGATGCCCCCGGGCTCAGTCATGTGCAGAACGATGAACTGCTCGGCACAGTTCCGCGTTCCCACAGTCGCAGCCGACATACGGTTGTGGCCCATGGGCAAACGGTCATCGACGCCATCTACACTGTTGACGACCAGAGTCTGCGGTTGATGCCGCAGGGCTCTCTGGAGGAAAAGTCCGGCGAGACGGTCGTCTTTTTGGGGTGTTCGTTCACCTACGGAGAAGGGGTGGGTGATGACGAAACATTGCCCGCCCGGGTGGCCCTTTGCCGTCCTCGGTGGCGGGTCTTGAATTTCGGATTCAGCGGCTACGGTCCGCATCATATGCTGGCCAACCTGGAATCGGGACGGGTGTCGAGGATTTGTGGGGAGAACCCGCGGATCGCAATCTTCCAGATGATTCCCGGACACGTGCAACGGGTCGCGGGGTGGGCACCGGTCAGGCCCGATGCTCCCTGGTATGGATGGCAGGGGAGCGAGGTACGGCGACTGGGGCGACTGGATGATCGGCGCGTCCTGCTCACGGTCAAGCGATTGCTCTGGAAGTCACGCATTTTCAGCGAGTTGATCGCTCCCCACATCGTCAGTCAGGCGGACGTCGATCTGACGGTGGCAATTCTCCAGCGTTCCGCCAGGGAGGTCGCTCGGCAGTTTCCCGGTTGCGAGTTTCATGTGCTGCTGTGGACCCTTCCCGAGGATCCGTTCTCCCCACGGGTTCGCACTGCCCTCCAAAAATCAGGATTGAAACTGCATCTCGTGGAAGACTTCGCACCAGAGGTGCAACAGCCCGAAGATTTTCGGTACCGCATTCCCTTTGACTCGCATCCGACCGCCCTGGCCCATCAGCGCCTGGCGGACTATGTCTGTCGCGAGATTCTCCCGCCAACCGAGCCACCGGCCGGTGTGACCCCGTGAGTCCCGTTGACTCGAGCGATTGTTCCCCGACTTCAAGTCAACGGGCGGAGTTGCGTCGTCGAGAATGCGGGTGAAGCCCAGTGACGTTGCGGTGAGCCTGGATTTCTGACATCAATGGTCATGCCTGTTTCCGCACCTGCGAAACCGTCATTGGACGACCGCGGGGGATCGATTCGGACATTGAGAGCCGAGCCTGCTGACCGCAACTGAGGCAGGCTGAGGGGGGTGGGAGGTGCGCCGCAGCCAGTCCCGGTCCGAGATTACGGAGATTCGGCGGCACCTGGAACGGCCAGGGAGTGAGGGGGGGAGGCCTCTTCGACTGGAGGAGCCTCCGATTCTTCCACCGCGCGATAGGTCGTCCTGGCCAGGCAAAAACCGAGAGATCGGTAGAGTTGCACGGCAGGCAGGTTGCTGGCGGTCACTTCGAGATAGACCCGGGCCACACCGGCCTGCTGGAAACCGGCCAGGCATTTCAGCAACAGCGCTCTCCCCAGTCCCCGACCACGATACTCGGGGACCACGCCGACATTCTGGATCGCTCCCCAGCCCCCCGACTGGACGATTCCCTGGATCGTCGCACAGTCGTCGGTCGTCCCGTCGGGAAACCGGCAACTGATCAGCCAGGTCGATGGAGGAAGAAACGTCGCCCTTTGGGCAATCTCGCTCATCAGGTCGAGACAACCGGCAGTGTCGCGAAAACAGGGGAAGATGCGGGCGTCGAGTTCGGCGCGAAAGCTCTCGTGCTTGGTCACAGCGTGCCGCATGAGCAGATCGGCGGACCACGCCTGCCATTCAAATCCGGCTGGCAGGACTGGGGCCGGGAATTGTGATCCCCCCAGTTCCAGTTCGAGTCGCAGGCGTTTGAAGTACAGCGTTCCCATGGTGCCGAATTCTAGGATCTGCACCGCCCCGATCCAACAGTCTGCCGGAGAAGTCACACGGACCGGGTCACCCGGAATGTTGACCGGATTGTCCGCAGATCCGCCGGGAAATCGCCGTCGGAAGAGGGCCTGATCCCTGGTCGTGGCGGCCGCTGGCCCCGGAATCGAGGTCAGGACCCACCACCCTGAAGAAATCTTCTCGGCCAGTGATCGGCGTCGGCCCCAGACCGCCCGTGCCCGCCGGACCGTCCGCGACCGTCGGATCAATCGTTCCTCTCCACACAACCCATTTGTCTGGCAGGGATATTGTCGCTCATCGGGCGACGGGGGAAGGTGGCGGAGAAAAACAGGGAAAACCTGTCAGGCCGCTTCGCCGCGCTGGCCGAGGAGGTCTTGCAGCCGTCCGACCTTGACGGGAGCTTCGGGGTGATCCGGACGCAACTCGGTCACCCGGCGGAAGCAGACGATGGCCGATTCGAGATCTCCCTGCTGCTGGCAACAGAGGCCCAGGTGGTACCACGCGTCGGTCGAGCGGGGATCGAGCCGAATCGCCTGCTGCAGCCTCAATCGGGCTCCCAGCAGGTTGCCATACTGCAGCAGCACGAGCCCCAGCGAATGATGCAGACCTGGATCCTGCGGTGCCAGGTGGACAGCCTGCTGGAGGTTGTCGAGCGCTTCGTCGAAGAGCCCCGCATCGAGATGGATGGCACCCAGATCGCGGTACAGATCCGCCCGCTGGGGGGCGAGTTCGATCGCCCGGGAAAGGCAATGGTGCGCGTCGGAGAAGTCAAGCTGTTCGTGCCGAACCAGCGCCAGCAGGTGCCAGCCCTCGACATCGTCGGGCACCTGCCGAATCAGTCGGCGGAGCAGGCGCTCGGCCTGATCGAACTCCCCCTTCTGACGCAGCCTTGTGGCTTGACTCAGGATTGTTGTCGGCCCGTTCACGTCACCCGTCCCTGGTGTCTCCGCAGTTCCTCGGCGCTCCGTTCCAGGCGTCCCTGCCTCTCTGGAGTGCGCGCGGGGATTACATCGGACATGGTCCTGAACGTCTACCCCGATTCCTCAGGTTTGGTGTACATGTGGTTCGGCGTCGATCTGTTTTGGTCGTGTTATTGGCCGGGATGGGATACTTGTGATCACCTTGGGTGATGACGTGGAGAGAATGACGCGGAGAGGAGCCAAGCGTTCCGTCGGCGCCTGTCGATTCCCGTTGGAATGCGACCGATCGAGCGGATTGACTGACGGCCTTCGTTCCAATAAGAGGTGGCCCCGATGGTGAAAATGGAGCGACTGTGCCCGATTCCGATGGGCGTTGGAGCGAGTTCCGGAATGGTTGACGATTCCCCATGTTGGTCGTCAGAATTTTGAGGCACTCACGACGCAGGTGCAAACAGTCATTGCCACAGTCAGGCTCCCCGTGGATTCTCCCCGGCGGAGCCTTTTGTTTGCGCGGGTCACGGCTGGGGGAACCTCGTGGGCACAGCCGGGCCTCCGGGAAGTCACCTGCGACGAGAGGCTGTTGGGGCGGGAGGGGCGAAGCTGGGGATCATTCGCCATTTCGATGGAACAACTTGGGGCGACCATGACCTCGGACCGCGGGAAGCAGACAATCAGGAGACTGCCGGATTTCCCGGTGGCCACTCTCGCACGTCCGGGGGACCCGGTCGCGGCACCCACCTTGTCATTTCCACCGAACACGTCGTCGACCTGGCCCGATTTCGGAGTTCAAAATGGCGACGGAGCGCTGTTTGCCCGGTTCCAGGAGTTGCAGGAGTACGTTGGCTGGGAGCCTCGCGACCAGGAGGAATTGCGGCGGGTCCATTCCCGGCTGCAGCCAGATTTTGCGGGAATCGTCGAGGATTTTTACAGCGAAATCGCCCGTCACCAGGCGACCCTGGTTGTCCTGGGGGACAGTCCACTCCGCCCGGAGATTCTCAAGCGGACCCTGTTGACCTGGCTGGATGAGCTCTTCACCGGCGAGCATGACGAAGCGTACGTGCTGAGACGCTGGCGGGTGGGACTGCGGCATGTGGAGATCGGGCTGGAGCAGACCTACACCAGCGCCGCCCTCTCGCGATTGCGGCAACGTCTGGCTGAGTCGATCGAGAGGCATTGCGAACCCGGTGCGGTTTCTGCCCTGCTGCGGTCGCTGCACCGCGTGCTGGATCTCGATCACATGCTGATCGAAGAGGCGTATCGCTACGAATGGAACCGCCGCCAGGCCGAGCTGGAGAAGCAGCATCGCGCTGCCGAGGCCGAGCGTTCACGCGAGGCGTTGCAGGCGGTGCTGCGGGTGGCTCCCTGCCTGATCGTGATCATCGATTCGGCCGGAACGATTCGTGATTTCAGCCCGCATGCCGAGACCCTGACCGGTTATCAGGCAGCCGAGGTCCTGGGACGCGACTGGTTTGACCTGTTCATCCCGGAACCCGAACTGGCGAGACAGGTGCGCGAAGAATTGGCCCGGGCCCTGGTGACCCCGCTCTCGACTGGCTACACGAACAAGATCATCGTGCGGGATGGCAGCGAACGGCTGCTGGTGTGGAACAGTTGCCCGCTGGTCAACGAGGCGGGGGAGACGGTCCTGCTGGGAGTGGGGCAAGACATCACCCCCCTGCGGGAAGCCCAGAAACGGGCCCTGCAGACCGAGCGGTTGGCCGCCATTGGCGAGATGATCGCCGGTCTCGCCCACGAAAGCCGCAACGCCCTGCAGCGCAGCCAGGCGTGTCTCGAGATGCTCGCGATTGAGATTCACGACCGCCCGTCGGCCCTCGACATGGTCGCTCGCATCCAGAGTGCCCAGGACGCCCTGCATGCGCTGTATGAAGAAGTGCGTGACTATGCCGCCCCCATCCGGCTGCGTCCCGCCCCCCACAACCTGCGACGGATCGTTGAAGACACCTGGGAAAATCTTGCCGTGGAGCGGCAGAAACACCCGGCGACCCTGCGTTTCGCCTCGTTCGAGGGAATTCCCCGCTGCCAGGTCGATGCCCTCGCCCTGGAGCAGGTCTTCCGGAACATTCTCGAGAACTCGCTGGCCTGCGGCCAGGCCCCGGTGAAGATCGAGGTGGAGCTGCACGAGGTCACTCTCGACAGACGCCCCGCCTACCGGGTCGTGTTCCGGGACAATGGTCCGGGTCTGACCCCCGAGTCCCGGGCGCGGATTTTTGAGCCGTTTTTCACCACCAAGACGAAGGGGACCGGCCTGGGGATGGCCATCTCGCGGCGATTGGTGGAGGCGCATGGCGGTCAGATCGAAGTGGGGCAGTCGCCAGGGCCGGGAACCGAAATCCTCATCACTTTGCCGGTCGAAGGACCGCGGGGAGAACCAGCATGAATAGCGGGCTGAAGATTGCTGTGGCCGACGATGAAGTCGACATGCGGGACTATTTCCAGAAAATGCTCCCCCTGCTGGGGCACCATGTGGTGTCGGTGGCGGCGACCGGGCGCGAACTGGTCGACAACTGCCGTCGGAATCCTCCCGACCTGGTCATCACCGACATCAAGATGCCCGAGCTGGATGGGATCGACGCGGCGGCCGAGCTTTACCAGATTCATCCCCTGCCGGTGATCCTGGTGTCGGCCTACCACGATGCCGCCCTGATCGAGCGGGCCGAGCGCGAGCATGTGATGTCGTACCTGGTGAAGCCGATCAAGCAGGCCGACCTCGAACCGGCGATCGCGCTGGCGGTCCACCGGTTTTCGCACTTTCAGTCGCTGCGGAAGGAGGCGAGCGACCTGCGGCAGGCCCTGGCCGACCGCAAGGTCATCGAGCGGGCAAAGGGGGTGCTGATGAGCCGGACCGGGATGAGCGAACCCGACGCCTTCCGCCGTCTGCAGAAACTGGCCAGCGAGAAAAACAAGAAGCTGATTGAAATCGCCACGATGATCGTGACGGCCGAAGAGGCGATGGGGGGCGTTCTGTAGGGCCCACCAATCACGCGGGACCACTTCGCCGGCGATCGATTTTCCCGTCGACCAGATCCCACTGCCATTGGCTGCACGGGGCAGAACCGGTCCGGCGCGTGCCGACCGTCAGCGGGGGTTGCGGACAATCATCCCCTCAGGCGGTGGATCAGCAGGTTCAACTGTGTGGACCGTTCCAGGGCCGTCGGCGAGTCAAAGTGATAGGCCGCCGTCGATTCTCCCGACAGCCACGCCTGCGTGGCGGGGGTTCGAAAGGCGTGCGGAGCGCGGACCAGCAGGTCTGTGATCAGCAGGCGGAAGTTTTCAGCCGATCCCGAGGTTCGCCGGTCCCCGAGAAATTCGTAGTTGAGGTGGAGATGCTCCAACCGCAACACGCGGAATGGATCCCGGCAGACAAGCAGCAGTTCCAGTCCCGGGGAATGCGGGGCGGAACTTTCGGCCTCGGTGGTCTGGTGACGCCCGGTGGAAACCAAGGTCGTGGACCGGGCCAAGACATGTCGGACCGAGTCGAGTGGAACCTGTCCGACACTGACGAGATCGAGACTGGTCCACGGGATCGTCTCCCAGTCGGTCCCGGTGGCGTCGCGGATTTCGAGTCCGGTCTCGGGCCAGCGAAGGTGGTGAAACCGTTCGAGGGGATGCAGGACCGGAACTTCGGTCGAGGGGAGGGCCCGCGCCTGGAGACCGAGTTGCTGGATGGCCGCCGCCGCCGCATGGGCCTCCGGGAACTCTCCCCGGATCACTCCCGGGGCCAGGCGGGCCTGGACGGCGGCATCGGTCCGGGTGAGTCCCAAGTGTTCCACCAGGCTGTCGGCCAGGGGCTCGCGGTCAGCGGCGGAACAGGCGAAGACAACGAGTCGGTGCATGGCACAAAACTGTGGTTGAAGAACACCGGACCGGTGCGATTCGTGTCAGGCCTGCGATGTCATCGGTCCGCGCCCGACGGGTGTGGGACGGGAAAAACGTCCGGGCAGGAGTCCCGATGATGGGAGGGGGGCACCCGGGCCAACTCATCTGCGGCACCAAATCTGGCGTTCACCAGTCCCGTCGAAGGATCCACGTCGATGTCCTGATCGGGTGGTGCGAACAGGAATTCGGGCGACATCTGGTACTCGGTGACATCGGACCAGCGACGAACCTGGATCTGCGGGTGGGACTTCAGCTTGTCTTCCAGGTCACACTGCAGCAGGCGAGCCCCGAAGGTGGTGCTGGAGGAAATCGTTTTCACGATTTCGCAACCGCCCTGGCCCCGCCACAACAGCGAGACCACCTCTGCCTCCCCATCGGGATGGTGTACGCGAAGGGTCAACGGGGGATGGGAGGGAAGTTGATCGGCTCCCAGACTGTCCAACACGGCCTGGAGTAAAAACGCACGGGTGGCGAATCTCGGAGACATGCTACGCTCCTGCAACGCGAAACATGATGGACAAGAGAATTGTCTGTCCGATGAAGACTTCGTTTCATCAAACAGCAATATCTGGATCTTAATGTCTGTTTTTGCGGCTGCAAGCTCAAAACAGGGGTCAAATCTCGAATTTGGGGGATTTGGGTAGATTTGGCGTGCCGGCTGGGGGGACGGCAGCGCCGGCCCGACCAGCGACACGGTGTCTGCCCCTGGGGTGACGAAGGTCAGCCAATTCGCCCATGGCGCACTGCCTGGCGGCGGTTGTGGTCGGCATCATTCGCGTCGAGAAACAACAACCCGGCCAGGTAGCCCGGGAGCCGCTCTTCGTTCAGTTCGGCCAGGTTCGCCGTGTGCAGGCTGATGTCGAAGTCGGTCGCATCGGCCACGCCATGGCGGCGCGCCTGCCAGAGATCCCCCCGGCCTCGCTGCATGACCTGTTCGAGTTCCGGCTGCAGTGCCCGGGCCAGGGCCTCCCCCTCCTCTGTTCCCGGATCGCGATGCCAGGCATGGTCGCGGTACGAGTAAAACCAGGCCCCCTGCGCGGCGCCATGCGGGTGTGAGATCCGCACCCGCACCTGACTGGCCCCGTTGATGATCATCCGGGCGAACTCCCGGCACAAAACGCGTCGCGCTTCATCCACGTCAATCACAGAATTCATCACCTGCACCTCCTGAAAAAACAGACAGGCCCCCGACGGGGAAAAATCCCCGGGGGGCCTGGTTGCGGAACCCGGATGGCAGTGGCCCCTCGAGAGCCACGCCTCTGTGCAACGGTAAGCCTCAGGTGGGCAAAGTCAATTGGTCATTTGGAGGAGGAACTGAGCCCCGGCACCTTGAGGCCGATCCGGTACAGGCTGGTATCCACGGTGATGTAAAGGGTTTGCTTCTGGTCGCCGACGCCAAACGTGACGTTGCTGGGAAGCCCGACGGCACCCTCTTCGGGCTGGTTCGGCAGCCCCGTGGGAATGAAGGCGACCTCTTTGCCTGAGGGATCAATGACCAGCACGCCGGGGCGTTTCGCACCACGGGCCGTGAGGTAGATGTGTCCGCGGGAATCGACCGTCATTCCATCGCAGCCAGCCTGGTCGCCAAAGTCGACCAGTGTGCGTCGCGGCCCGTTCACCAGCCCATCGGGGCCGAGGGGGAAGGCGTAGATTTTCATGGCACCTTTTTTGACCGGGGTCTTGTTCTCGGGATCGATGCGGTCGGTTCCATTGTTGTGGTCGGCCAGGTAAAGGGTGCGTTGATCGGGGCTGAGTGCAATTCCGTTCGGTTTTTCGACCTCATGGGTGATTTCGGTCACCCTGCCATCGGGATCGACCCGATAGACAGCGCGGTGTTCGAGTTCGCGGGTTTCGGTTCCGAGGTAGCGGGGGTCGGAGAAGTAGATTCGCCCGGCCCGATCGAGAACGAGGTCATTGGGGGCATTGAACCGCCGGCCCATGTACTTGTCGGCGAGAACGGTCCGCTGCCTCGTCTGGGGATTCCACCGGGCGACCGAGCGTCCTCCCTGGTCCGATCCTTCGCAGGCATACAGCAGGCCGTCGGCACCAAATTTCAGCCCGTTCGACTTGTGGCTGTCTTCAATGAAGACCTCGGTCTTCGCGGTCTGCGGATCGAACCGCATGATCAGCCCCTTGTCGTCGCCGACCGGGATGTCGGAAAAGTAGATGGCCCCATCGGGACCGGCGGTGGGCCCCTCGGTCAGACCACCGCGAATGGGAGCGGAGCGGGTGAAAAGTTTTTCGAGCCTGGCTCCGGCGGGGACGATGGTGTCTCCCGAGGGGATGGGCAACTCCTGGGCCCAGCCATCCACGGGGATCAGGGTGGCTGCCAGGATCAACAGCAGTCTGCGCATGGGATTCACTCCACGAATCGAGTGTCCAGTTCCGTCCGGCCAGCCCGTCAGCGAACAGAGGCTCGCAGGTGGGCGGGCGGTGGGCCCGTGACCGGCAGGGCCGGCCACACCGCTGCGAGACTATCGGCCCGGGGGTGAATTCTCAATCGGGGGGAGATACACTCGCGCCCGATCGAGGCCCCCGGTTTCCCCCTGGCCAACAGCGGCGGGGGCCTCTCCACCGGGCCGACCAGGCGACTGGTTCCCGGCCCATTTCGAGCCATCACCGCGCGAGGGATTCATGACACATCGCAGACTGCACTCTGTCTGGCTGGCGGCCACCCTGGTGGCCGCGGCCCTGGGGTTTGCCCCCCGGTCGCTCCGGGCCCAGGAAGTGGAGCCCGGCTTCAAGAGCCTGTTCAATGGCAAGGATCTCTCCGGCTGGGATGGCGATCCCAAGTTCTGGTCGGTCCGGGATGGGGCCATCACCGGGCAGACCACCGAGCAGAACAAGACCCCGGGGAACACGTTCCTCATCTGGCGTGACGGCAACGTCGACAATTTCGAACTGCGTTTGTCGTTCAAGATTGTCGGCGGAAACTCGGGCATCCAGTACCGCAGCAAAGACCTGGGGAACTGGGTGGTTGGTGGTTACCAGGGGGACTTCGAGGCGGGTGAGACCTACTCGGGCATTCTCTATGAAGAGCGGGGCCGCGGCATTCTGGCCGAGCGCGGCGAAAAGACGGTGATCAACGAAGGGGGCAAGAAGCAGGTCGTCGCCTCCCTGGGGAACACCAAGGACATCCAGACGGCCATCAAGAAGGAAGACTGGAACGACTACGTCATCCTGGCCGAAGGGAACCAGCTCACCCACATCATCAATGGCCGGGTCACCGCCCAGGTGACCGACAATGATGCCAAGAATCGTGCCATGTCGGGCATCCTGGCGCTGCAGTTGCACGCCGGTCCCGCGATGACCGTTCAGTTCAAGAATATCCGCATCCGGCGGACCCCGCTGGTTGCCGGGCTGAAGAAGATCGTCATGCTGGCCGGCACCCAGAGCCACGGACCCGGCGATCACGAGTTCAACGCCGGCGTGATGCTGCTGCAGAAGTGCCTCGACAGCACCCCGGGAGTGATGGCCACCCTGTACAAGGGGGGCTGGCCGAAAGACCCCAGCGCGTTCGACAACGCGGATGCGGTGATGTTCTACGCCGACGGTGGCGGCGGCCATCCCGCCATCCAGGGAGAACGGCTGAAGCAACTCGACGACCTCGCCCGCAAAGGGGTTGGCATCGCCTGCCTTCACTATGCCGTGGAAGTTCCCAAGGAACGTGGTGGGGCCGAGTTTCTCGACTGGCTTGGTGGCTACTTCGAGACCAACTGGTCGGTCAATCCCCACTGGACGGCGAAGTTTGAGACCCTCCCCAGCCACCCGATCACCCGGGGCGTGAAGCCCTTCGAAATCAACGACGAGTGGTACTACCACATGCGGTTTCGGGACAAGATGGACCGGGTGACTCCCATCCTGACGGCAGTCCCGCCGGCCAGCACACTTGAGCGGCCCGATGGCCCGCACAGCGGCAACCCGGCTGTCCGCGCAACCAAGGGACAGCCCCAGCATGTCGCCTGGGCTTCGGAACGCGACAATGGGGGCCGGGGCTTTGGCTTCACTGGCGGTCACTTCCACCGCAATTGGGGGGACGAAAACTTCCGCCGGCTGGTTCTGAATGCGCTCGTTTGGGTCGCCCACGGCGACGTTCCCCCGGGGGGAGTCAACTCGCAGGTGACTTCCGACGAAATGGTCGCGAATCTCGATCCGAAGAAGTAATCGGATCCATTCGCTCGCGGCTTGACGAACGCGGACGGTGCCAGGTTCTGCTGGTTCCGTCCGCGTTGCCCTGCGCAGGCCACTCGTCGACCACTTCCCGCCGGAGCTGACCACGCGTCTGGCCACCACTGGTGCCGTGGGGACAACCGGGGTCGCGCAGTGGAGTTTACTGTTCTCCGCCGAGAACCAGCGGCAGTTGCAGCTCTTTGCCCCCTCGGATCACGGTCACGACGACACGGTCACCGGGGCGTTTTGCCTCGATGTACGACAGGAAATCGTCGGCGGTCTTCACAGGTTCGCCGTCGATCCCGACGATCAGGTCGGCCGCCGATTTGTCTTCCGACTCAACGACAAACGGGCCCCGACGGCGAGAGACGACCTGGGGGCCGCGCAGGCCGGCCCGCTCGGCCGGGCCGTTGGGGGCCAGACGATAGATCAACAGTCCCCGCTCGGTCTCGAACACCTTGGCGATGCCAATCTCGGGGCGGGTCACCCGGCCCCGGTCGAGCAACTGGGGGACGATGCGCGCGACGGTGCTGATCGGTACCGCAAAGCCCACCCCGGCGCTCTGCCCGGTCTTGCTGGCAATCGCCGTATTGATGCCAATCAGCCGGCCGTGTGAGTCGAGCAGTGGCCCTCCCGAGTTTCCCGGATTGATGGCCGCGTCGATCTGGATGATCGACTTGATCGTACGGTTTTCGTGGACTTGCAGGGTGCGATTCAGACTCGAAATCACCCCGGTCGTCAGCGTTCGTTCCAGCCCGAACGGGTTCCCGATCGCATAGACCCGCATCCCCACCTTCAGCGGGCGGGAATCACCGAATTCGACCGGATGCAGAACTTCGGGGGGGGCGTCGATGCGAATCACGGCCACGTCATTGACCGGGTCGGCCCCCACGTATTTCGCCTCATACGACTTCCCGTCGTAGAGCGTCACCTGGACCTGCCGGGCTCCCTCGATGACATGATTGTTGGTGAGAATGTTCCCCTGGTGATCGATAATGCTGCCCGATCCCGATCCCTCGGTGGGAACCTCGAGGGCGAACAGGCCCGTCTCGCGGGTCCCGCGGATGGTGATGTGGACAACGCTGCGGTTGACCATTTCGTACACCGCCACATTGACCCGCTCTTCGGGAGTCAGGCCCCCGTCTTCCCAGGGGCGGTCGAGCAGTGGGTCGAGATGGGGAACGGGTCCGTGTGCTCCCGGGCCGTGACCACCCGGGCCGTTGGGGGCCGGTGCCCCCAGGGGGGCCTCGGGGGCCGGCAGGACGGGCCGGGGGGGGGAGTTGTTGGGGCGCTTGCCCGCTCGAGGGGCAAATTCCTGGGCAACTGCCTCATCGATCAGCGGGCGTGAGTCGAGAAGCTGGACGGCCACCAGGCCACCCAGAACGGCAGAAATCAGGCAAGAAAGGGAGTATTTCCACACGGCAGACTCCTCTGACGCGACTTGGGAGCGGTTGGTATAAGAGTTTCTCTACAGGGCCTCAAGACGTGATTTCCTGTTGTGCCGACCAGAAAGCCAACCGCCGATGAAACGGATCGCCATCCTGACCGCCGGGGGAGACACCCCCGCCCTGAACGCCACCATTGCCGGGGCAGTGACCCGCGCCAACTCGTTGCAGATTCGGGTGTTCGGAATCATCAAGGGATTCTCCGGGATGCTCAACCCCCGGTTTCCCCACCTGGAACTCAATCCCCTCTTTCATGCGATTCCCGAGCTGAACCCCTGTTACGGCGGGACCATCCTGGGAGCCTCACGCACGTACATCGACAGCAAGGACAAGCAGGCGCTGGATGCGGTGGCCCACCGCCTGAAGACCCTGCAGATTGATGGGCTGATCTGCATCGGGGGTGACGGCACCATCAACGGGATGCAGCCCCTGGCCGACTATCTCCCGGTCGTGCTCGCCCCCAAGACCATCGACAATGACCTCGGGTTGAACTATCCCGAAGAGGCGAATGACTGGATCCGTGAAACCGATCCCGCGACCGGGAAGTTCAAGTACCGCAAGCTCGACAGTCGTCCCGATATCGAACTCGATGAGATTGTCAACTACGCGACTCCCGGCTATGCGACGGCCGTCTATGTCGCCGCTTCGGGTATCGAGCGTATCCGGACGACTGCCGAGAGCCATCGGCGCATTGCCATCATCGAGGTGATGGGGCGCGACTCGGGATACATCGCGCTCGGCTCGGCCTATGGACAGCCCGACATGATCCTGGTGCCAGAGTCTCCGATCGATTTCGATCGGATCGAGCAGCGGGTGCGCGAGATTTATGAACGGCAGAAAAACGTCGTGCTGGTGGTGGGAGAAGGGGTGGTGACGGCCGATGGTCGGCTGCTGGGTGACGACGCCAAGCAGTTCGATCCCTCGGGCAAGCCGGTCCTCAGCGGTGCGGCCGAGGTGATCCGCAATGAACTGTGCCAGCGGTTGGGCGACAAGTACTTTACGAGCAAACGACGGAATGAAGGGGCCAGTTCGGCCATCTTCACCCGTAAATTGGGGCACACCCAGCGGGGGGGGCGACCGATTCACTTCGACCGCTTTCAGGCGATGCAACTGGGGGGCAAGGCGGTTGAACTGCTGCACCAGGGGGCTTCCAATTACGTCGCCACCCTGCAGTGGACCGAATCACGCGGGTTTTTCGTCGATGCGGTCCCCGCCAACAAGCTGCGCGACCAGTGGGGGGGGATCCATCCCCGCCTGATGCACAAATCTCTCTACGACGCCGCCCGGTTCAAACCGTCGGACTTTGGCGAGAAGTATCTCGCTCCGATCTTCACCAACGCGATCGGCCCCGAAGATATGGAGGCGGTGCGGGTCAACCTGTTCCACCCGGGAAACCTGAAGCACTCGTACCAGAGCGTCAATATCGACATCCAGAAAAGGATTCGGATGCTCGACGGCTGAGGTCATGCGGCACCCGCCCGACAGTGCACGCCTCACTGTCGCGGCGCAGTTGAAGCCCACGGTCTGTGCTCAGCGTTTCGGCGGGGGACGGTTCCAGAAGATCTCAACCGGTCCATTCCCCGGTTGCTCGGCGAACGACCCGACCACCAGGTCGAGCAGACCATCGTCATCGAGGTCGACCGCTTCGAGGGCGGCATGGTCGGCCCCCCCATGCTTCAGTGTCTGCCGGATAAACTCCCCGGGAGCGGTCTGCTCGAGCCAGATCACCGCATCAAACGAGAGTCCCTGTTGTCGTCGTGTCAGGCGCCCGGGCAGCAGGGCACATGCGGCAACATCGAGGTCGCCATCATTGTCGAGGTCAGCCGCAATCGCGCGGTGAACTCCGGGCAGATTGGTCAGGTGATGCTTGCGGAAGGGAAACTTCCCCTCGTTTTCCAGCCAGAACACACTGTGAAATGGCTTGAGGTGGAAGCTGTCAAACGTGTCGCCGTTTGTGCACAGCACGTCCAGATCCCCATCCCGGTCGAGATCCACCAGTTGGATTCCGCTGGAACCCCAGGATGGTTCGTCAGCCGAGAAGACGCGTTCGCTGCGGAACTTCCCGGTCCCATCATTCAGAAAAGTCTCGACAACCTCGTGCTCCTGGCTGATGAGGGCGACGAAATCCAGGTGGCCGTCACCATTCCAATCGGTCGGGGGGACATGAATGGTCCCGTGCCGGGGATCGACCTCTTCCAGTTCAAACCGCGGTTCGCTGCGACTCCCAGAGTTGCGCAGCAGCAGAATGCGCCCGGCTTTCTGCCAACCAAATTCAGCCACGATCAGGTCAAGGTCGCCATCGCCGTCGAAGTCACCTGGTTCGACGTCGGCGACCCGTCCAATCCCGGTTTGCAGTTCGCGGGTTTCGAACGTCAGGGGGCCCGTCCGCCGCATCCAGACGACGCGACCAGCGAGCTTGTCTGACGGGGTGAAGGTCCCCAGGTCGGCCACAACGAGATCCAGGGCCCCGTCGGCATCGAGATCGCAGACTTCGGCATGACTGGGATGCCCGAGTTGCCCAACCGTCTCCCAGGGGACCTCAGCCTGCAGCCCATTCCACTTCAGAACGGTCCCGGATTTCATGTCGCAGGCGACGAGCCAGGGGGGAGTGCCGGGGGTCAGGTCGAGACGCTTGAGAAACGAGATCGATGGTTGGGCTCCCGGTTCCAGCGGGGGGAAGACCTGTCGTTGAAACCGGGGTTGGGAGGGGAACGGCGTGACGGCCCCGTCGGGCAGTGGGATCTTGTCGGGGGCGGCATCGCGGAAGAACCTGGCGACATCCAGGACCCGCGGGACGGCAAGGTCGCTGCGTCCCGAGTTGGCGTAGAACTTGAAACCCCGGCGGACCTCGTCCATCCAGGCCGCCTTGGGAAAGGCCTGGGGGCCTGGCATGGCATGGCAGTCGGCGCAGAACCGCTCGATCTCCTGCCGTTGCTGGGGGGAGAGATCCCCCTTGGGTTCCTGAGCCCGCAGGGGGGCCGTGGGTAGGCCGATCAATGCCACCAGCACGAGCAGGTATCGCCAGAGACGGCTGGCAGGAACAGGCGGGATCTCGCGCCCCGGTGCCCTGGGGCGTGAATGGGAACGCCCGGCGACCGAACGTCTGGCGGGTCGGGAAGGCTCCGGGGGGCGAGCAATGGACACCGACGAACACTCCCTGAGGGGCCGGAATCGGGCCAGATGGGGATTCGCGGTGTTCACCCGCACCACCAATCCCCGACAGCGAGAGATTCTAGGCGGCGTCTCGGTGGGGATCCAACGGCAGGGGGATGCCTTGGCGGGAGTCGCGACAATTCCGGAAGCAGAATTCGACTCCCGAAGGACCCGTTGTGCCAAGGCACGGGCCCACAGTTCTCAACCGAGGGGGCAGTCCAGAGTTCCCCCCCGGAGGGGAATGGCAGGCCCGCGTCAACCAGTCCTCGGACTGGGAGACGACGTCTGTGGGTGGGTCGAACACCACAGCCTCGCCCGGAACGTCTTTTCGGGATTCAGGCTCGTCCGGGCCCGATTGCAGCGCCGTCCCCGGACAATGAGTTACGACATCTCCCGCCTTGAAACGGCGGGAGTGTCGGATCGCGGTGGGGAATCAGGCCGCCTTTTCCTTCGGTGCCAGCGTCAATTCGCGGGCGGGAACAATCATTCCCGCCGACCATTCCGGCGCCTGCTCGGGCTGATGCAGACGGATCTGCCCGGTGGTCTTGGTGAAGAGCGGGGTGAGGAACATCACCCCAGCCGACAGCAGCACGGCCCCTCCGCAGAGGAGAAGAGCGAACTGGTCATCGGCGGCTTGGGCAAGCAGGTGTGGCACGGCTGGAAGATCCTCAGTTCACGACAGACAGAAAGCCCCGACCCATCTTTCGTCGCCCGACCGGGGCCGCCTGCAAGCATCGCCGGTGTCCTGATCCAATCCGGTCAACCGTTGCTGGCGAATTGCCACCCGCAGACGGCAGTCATTCCACAGAGATCATCCTGGGGTTTTCCCTCAGCAAGAGCACAACGCGCACAGCTTGCCAAGTTGGCCGTGTGGTCCCCCCACCTCCCGGACAAGTCGGTGAGTCAACCGGTGTGATTTTGCTTTTTGATGCTGCCCCGCCCGGTTTTGTTTCCCTCGACTGCTTAGCCAATCCGTGTTCCGTTCATCAGAACCGATTTTCCGGGAGGGCTTGCTGGGGTGGGGTGTAACCGATTTCGATGCAAGAGGTTGCGTAGTTTGTGAAGCGAGTTGGAATCCAGCGAATCCCCGGTGGCACGAACAAGCAGCGACTGGAGTTGTGGTGGGAGCCTTCGTTCGCCTCCCGGGCTCGGAAGCCCCGTGAAGGGAATGCGTCGCGTTGTTCCCGTCCGATGGAGCCAGGGGGGCGGCATCAGTGTGCTGGGATCAAAGACAGCCAGCACGACGGGATGTCGGTTGGCTCACGGAATCGGGGTCCATCAACCGAAGGTTCCAATCCCATTCGTCGCGTCGCCTGACCTGTGACGGGGGGCATTCCGGGTGATTGGAGTTGGAGGTTCACCGCGCTTCGGAAGGGATTGGGGAAGAGTCACTGGGGGCAGAAACTCCGCATCCGGAGAAAAGCCCCCGATCGACCAACCCGGGGCGGGCTGCTTGTGGCACCTTTCCCGATTCGCCACAATTGGCGACTTCCCAAGAGTCTGTCCATCGTCGATACCCGCGAGACTTTGATGCCCGAACAGCAGATCCAGACCCACGTCCTGCCCAACGGTCTCACCCTGTTGATCGAACCGATGGCCGATGTCCAGTCGGCCTCCTTCTCGCTGCTGATTCCCTGCGGCAGCAATTATGACCCGGTGGGGCAGGAGGGGTCGGCGTCGATTCTCTGCGACTGGCTGATGCGCGGGGCGGGGGAACGCGACAGCCGTGAACTGACCAACACCCTCGACAACCTGGGGGTCCAGCGCAATGAGGGGGTTGGCAACAGCCACCTCAGCCTGGCGGGGGCGACGCTGGCGGCGAATCTTCCCGACGCCCTGCGGGTGTATGCCCAGATTGTCCGCGATCCGCATCTCCCCGAAGAAGAATTCGACCCGTGCCGACTGGGTGTCGAGCAGTCGCTGCGGGCGCTCGAGGATGAGCCTCGACAAAAGGTGATGGTGGAACTCAAACGGCGGTGCTATCCCGCCCCCTGGGGAACACCGACCGAGGGAACGCTGACGGGGATTGAAGAATTGAATCCCGAGATCGTACGCGAGCAGTTTCTGCGTTGCGTCCGCCCGGGAGAGACGATTCTGGGGGTGGCTGGCAAAGTGGATCCCCCGGCGGTCCTCAAGCTGGTCCGCGAATTGTTTGGCGACTGGGATGACCAACCGGCCGCCGACTGGGGAGCCGGTCCCCGGGGGCCACACCGAGATCATATTGTCCAGGAGGCGACCCAGACGCAGATCGGCATTGCCTACCCCAGCGTCCCGTACCGGGATCCCGAGTACTACGCTGCCTGGGGGGCCGTCAGTGTGCTGTCGGGGGGGATGAGTTCCCGGCTCTTTACCGAGGTCCGCGAACGGCGGGGGCTGTGCTACTCGGTGTACGCGACGCTGCACAGCCTGCGTGACCAGGCCCAGGTCCTCTGTTATGCCGGGACCTCGGTCGAACGGGCCCAGGAAACCCTCGACGTCACGCTGCGCGAACTGCAGCGGCTGGGGGAGGGAATTGGCGAGGATGAATTGAAGCGATGCCAGGCCCGGGCCAAGAGCTCGCTGATCATGCAGCAGGAATCGAGTGCCAGTCGGGCCTCGTCCCTGGCCCGAGACTGGTACCACCTGGGACGGGTCACCACTCTCGAGGAGGTTCGTCGCCAGATTGAATCGCTCACGGTTGGGCGTCTGCTCGATCACGTCCGCCGGTATCCCGCAAACGAGTTCACGGTCTTGACGCTGGGGCCCGCCCCGCTGGAGGTTCAGAATGCAGTTTCATGAAGCCCGCCTGCCCAATGGGCTGCAGATCATTGGTGAGGCGAGTCCCTCGGTGCACAGCGTGGCCCTGGGGTTTTTCGTGCGGACGGGTTCACGCGATGAGACCGATCAGCTCGCCGGCGTGAGCCACTTCCTGGAACACATGGTCTTCAAGGGGACTGAACGGCACTCGGCCGACGACGTGAACCGCATCTTCGACGAGGTGGGGGCCCACTACAACGCCTCAACCAGCGAAGAGACCACGCTGTTCTACGCAGCCGTGCTTCCCGAGTACCTTGGCGAAACGTTTGACCTGCTGGCCGACATCCTCCAGCCCTCGCTGCGGACCGCCGACTTCGACATGGAGAAGAAGGTGATCCTCGAAGAGATCGGGATGTATGACGACCAGCCGACCTACCTCGCATACGACCAGTTGATGACCGCCCACTTCCGGGGGCATCCCCTGGGTCGGTGCGTGCTGGGGACACGCGACACCATCGAGGCGCTTTCGGCCGACCAGATGCGCGAGTACCACGCCCGCCGTTACACGGCTGGCAACATCCTGCTGGCGGTCGCGGGGAAGTTCGACTGGAACGAGGTGCTCGAACTGGCCAACCGGCACTGCCGAAACTGGCCGGCGGGCGACCCGCCACGCGACATTGCCGAGGCTCGCCCCCGTGGCGGGCGCGAACTGCTGATTCGTCCCACCATTGGACAGCAGCATGTGATGACGATGTCGCCAGCCCCGTCGGCCCAGGACCCGCAGCGGTTCGCCGCCGACCTGCTCTCGGTGATTGTCGGAGACGACACGGGTAGCCGGCTTTTCTGGGAACTGGTTGACCCGGGACATGCCGAAGCCGCCGACCTGGGCTTCCAGGAATTCGACGGCTCGGGGGCCTACCTGTGTTACTTCAGTTGCAATCCTGAAGACACGGCGGCCAACACCGCCCGGGTGCAGGCGATCTTCGATGACGTCAACCGCAACGGCGTGACTGAGGCCGAATTGAGCCAGGCCCGCAACAAGGTGGCGTCGCGAATTGTGCTGCGCAGTGAACGTCCCATGGGACGCCTTGGTTCGCTGGGGCACAATTGGCAGTACTGCCGCGAGTACCGCCCGGTCGCGGCCGATCTCGAGGCGGTCGCGGCGATCACCACGGCCGACATTCGGGCTTTGCTCGACCGCTACCCGCTGGCCATGCAGACGACTTCAACCGTGGCACCGCAGGACGACGGCGACTGATCTCGAAATGACGATCGCGGCAGGACGAGTCGCGCCTGGCTCTCCTGGCGGTCGGCATGTGAGCACCAAGAACCCTGTTTGATCTCCGTGGGGCGCCGCGGGGAACTTCGGTGGTGGAACTGCAATGGCTGAGCGTTGCTATCTGGCCGTGGACCTCGGGGCCGAGAGCGGCCGTGTGATCGCGGGACTGTTCGATGGAAACCGCCTGAGGCTCGAAGAACTGCACCGCTTCACGAACGGCCCGGTTCCGGTCGCGGGAACACTGCGCTGGGACCTGCTCGCCCTGTGGCGTGGTGTCGAAGAGGGGCTCGCCAAGGGGGCCCACGCCTATGGCAATCGGGCCGAATCAGTCGGGGTCGATACCTGGGGAGTCGACTATGTGCTGTTTGGTCCCGGCGATGAAATGCTCGGGCTCCCCTATAACTACCGTGATCCCCGGACCAATGGGGTGATGGAACGGGCGTTTTCGCACGTCCCGAGGCGGGATATTTTCTCGGCCACGGGGCTGCAGTTCATGACGATCAACACCCTTTACCAGTTGATCGCCATGCAGCAGGCCAACCCGGACCTTCTGGCGCAGGCCCGCCGGTTCCTGATGATTCCTGACGTGTTCCACTGGCTGCTCTCGGGAAGCCAGGTTGTCGAGTTCACCAACGCGACGACGTCGCAGTGCCTCGACGCGACCACCCGCACCTGGGCGGTCGACATGCTGCAACGGTTCCAGATTCCCACCGGGATGTTTCCCCAGGTGGTCGATCCCGGGACACGTCTCGGAACACTGAGGGCCGATGTCGCCACCCGCACCTCGCTCCCCCGCCTCGCGGTCGTGGCTCCAGCGACGCATGACACCGGATCGGCGGTGGCGGCCATTCCCACCGAGCACACCGGAACCGCCGAATGGGCCTACATCAGTTCGGGGACCTGGTCGCTGATGGGACTGGAATTGCCCCACGCCACCCTCTCGCCCCGCGCACTCGAATTGAATGTCACCAACGAAGGGGGAATCGACGGGACCTGGCGGTTGCTGAAGAACATCATGGGGCTCTGGCTGGTTCAGGAGTGCCGACGGTCGTTCGAACGCAGCGGCCGGCCACTCGATTATGCCGAGATCACCCGCATGGCTCAGGCCGCCGAACCGTTTCGCTCGCTGATCGACCCCGATGACACCAGCTTCCTCAAGCCCGACGACATGCCGACGGCAATTCGAACCTGGTGCCGGTCGAGTGGCCAGGTCGAGCCACGGAACGAGGGAGAACTGGTCCGCTGTGCCCTCGAGAGCCTCGCTCTCAAGTACCGCCTGGTGCTGGGGTGGCTGGAGGAACTCTCCGGGACGCCGGTCAAAGTGGTGCACATCGTTGGCGGGGGCTGCCAGAACGAACTGCTGAACCAGTTCACCGCCGACGCCTGCGGCCGCCCTGTGGTGGCCGGGCCGGTGGAGGCGACAGCACTTGGCAACGTGCTGGTGCAGGCCCGCACCTCGGGGGCGGTGGGATCGCTGGCCGAGATGCGGGAGGTTGTGCGGCAATCCACGGTCCTGCGAACCTATGAGCCCCGGAATGTTGGGGCCTGGACCGCCGCCTACGAACGGTTCCGCGGTCTGCTGCGGCGCTGAGAACCTGGGTTAAAGCGGGCTGGCGTCGCGCCTGGGGGAGCCTGGGCAGTTGTCGCCACCAACGACGGCCCATCCTGTTCGTGGATCGGATGGAATGTTGTGAGTTGGCGCGGGTCAACCCGGGGGCCCACAGTCGCACTTGCGGCCACTCGGACCTCAAGGGCCCGGTCCGGTGGATGAGGGATTGCATGCAGCGGGGAGTCGACATGTCGCAGGTGGTGCTCGCACTCGATCAGGGAACAACCTCTAGTCGGGCGATCGTGTTCGGGCGGGATGGTCTGCCGCGCGGACTGGCCCAGCATGAACTTCCCCAGATCTACCCGCAGCCCGGACATGTCGAACATGATCCGGAGGAAATCTGGCGCGGGCAATTGCGGTGTGCCCGAGAGGCACTGGCGGCGGCGAGCGTCACCGCTTCGCAGGTGAGTGCCCTGGGAATTGCCAACCAGCGCGAGACCACGGTTGTCTGGGATCGACAGACGGGACAACCCCTGGGAAATGCCGTGGTTTGGCAGAGCCGGATCACCGCCCCCCACTGCGAACGTCTCCAGCAGGAGGGGCTGTCTCCGCTGTTTCGCGAGCGGACCGGTCTCGTGCTGGATCCGTATTTTTCGGGGACGAAGCTGGCTTGGATTCTCGATCGGTATCCCGGGGCCCGCGAACGGGCCCGCCGGGGCGAATTGCTGTTCGGCACCATCGATACCTGGCTGCTCTGGAAGCTGACGGGAGGTCGTGTTCATGCGACCGATTCCAGCAATGCCTCGCGGACACTGCTGTTCAACATCCACACACTCGATTGGGACGACGAACTCTTGCGGTTGCTCGATGTCCCCCGCTTGATGCTTCCCGAGGTGCGTCCTTCAAGCGGTGACTTTGGGACGTCGGATCCTCACCTGCTGGGGGCGGCCGTTCCGATCTGCGGAGTCGCGGGAGATCAGCAGGCGGCCACGTTTGGTCAGGCCTGCTTCGCCCCGGGCAGCGTGAAGAACACGTACGGCACCGGTTGCTTTCTGTTGATGAACACCGGCTCGACCCCGGTCGCCTCACGGAATGGGCTGCTGACAACGGTCGGTTGGACGATCGACGGGAAGACGACCTATTGTCTCGAAGGAGCGGTGTTCGTGGCGGGGGCGGTGGTGCAATGGTTGCGCGATGGACTGCAGGTGATCCAGACGGCCGAGGAGACCAACGAACTGGCACAGTCGGTCCCCGATACGGGCGGTGTCTGCTTTGTGCCGGCTTTCGTGGGACTGGGGGCACCGTATTGGAATCCGCGCGCCCGGGGGACGATTGTCGGCCTGACTCGCGGTACAACCCGGGCGCACCTCGCCCGCGCCGCACTCGAATCGATCGCCTGGCAGACCCAGGACGTCGTCTCGGCCATGCAGCGGGATGCCGGCGTCCCCCTGGTCCAGCTCAAGGTCGACGGGGGAGCGTCACGGAATGATTTCCTGATGCAGTTCCAGGCTGATCTCCTGCAGGTGCCGGTTCGCCGTCCGATCGTTCCCGAGACCACCGCCCTGGGGGCCGCTTACCTCGCCGGTCTCGCCTCTGGCTATTGGTCGAGTGCTGCCGACATTGAGCACAATTGGGCGCTGGACCGGGAGTTCCAGGGGGCGATGGCCCTCGAGGAACGGCAGCGCCGTGAACGGCAATGGGCCAACGCCGTCCAGCGTTCCCTCGATTGGGACCCCGTCTGACCGCTCCCGCTCACCGATGGCCTGGACAGTTCCGCAGGAGGGACAACCCGATTCTTCGCAGGGCTGCAGCCGGGATTTGCAGCGCCGGGCATCCAGGCCGAAGACGGACCTCCGGTCGCTTGCACCGGAATCCTGCGGTCTTGACCGACCGCCTTGGACTCGAGCACCTGTCGCCCCCTCCCCGGCCTCCAGGCTTTTGGAAGCATCTCGCCGGTCAAGGAAACTGTTCGGGCGTTGGAAGTTTGCCGCGCGAGTGGCGTTGGCTGCCGTCTGGGTTGGGAGGGAGTCGCAGGTCCGCGGAACTTCGCAACCGGCTTTCTGCAATCAGCTTTCTGTGCCGTGGGGTCTGTTATTGGGAACAATCGCTCCGATCGGCACAGGAATCAGCACGGAAATCAATGGTGTGACACGGATTACCGATGCCCCGTGATAGACTTGGCGTGATTGGACGGGAGAGGTCGTGCCCGGCTGAGGCAGGCGGGGAACACGCGTTTTTCGGAGTGGGACGAGGGGTGATGGCGCGTTCAGTCATGGGGGGCATTCTGGGTTTTCTGGTGGGGATGGTGACCGCACTGACCCTGGTGATCGGCGTGGAGGTCTTCAGCAATCTCGTGCACCCGTTTCCTCCGGAATTCGATCAGAGTCACGAACAGGTCTGCGAGCATGTTCGCCGGTACCCGGTGTGGGTACTGGGGACGGTGATTCCACTCTGGAGCTTTACAGCGTGGTGCTCGTCCTGGATCGCCCGCCGACTGGGAGGATGGAGCCCGGCGGTGATCGTTGTGGCTCTGTGCCTGGCAGCCGTCGGCCTGAATCTCTGGATGTTGCCCTATCCAACCTGGTTCGAGGTGTTGATTCCTGTTTGTGTGCTGCTGGCGGGGTGGTGGGGATGTGGCCCCCGGCGGAGGTCCGAAGTCCCCGACGCACACGGGGGCGAAACCTGCTGAGTTCTTGTCACAAGCCCGCTCGTCTGCCAACTTAGACGCGTGTTTCCCAGGTCACAGAGCGTTGCTGCATTGAACGCTGTCATTCCCGCCGCGTCCCGTTTCAACAATCCATGGCCTCTTCAGATTTTCTCACAGCGCTGCGAACCATTCTGGATCGCAGCATCTCAAGGCGGTTGCAAGTTCTGATTGGACTCGCAGCGAGCCTGGTGTTGGCGCTCGCGCTGTGGTTGAACTACCAGGCCTCTCGCCGGCAGTTGATCCTGCAGACCGATCGTCTGGCGACGATGGCCGTCAAGAACGCAGCCGCCCGCCTCGATGACTATGTTTTGCGGGTCGGGCAGTTGCCGTTGACGGCCGCCACCCGACAGCAGGTGCTGGGGCGCGAACCTGATCCCGCGATGGTTGAGTACCTGCGGGCGTTGCTCCCCCAGACCCCTGAACATGAGGTCTACGGCATCTATATTGCCTACGAAAACCTGGATGCGAAGCAGCCCGGTGCGATGCCCTGGATGGACCGTGACCACTGGCCCGCGATGACCCAGGTGCAATACGACTACCACGATCCCCAATATGAGTGGTATGCGGGAGCCAGGGAGACTGGCCAAATGTACGTGACCGAACCGTATTTCGACGAGGGGGGGTCGAACGTCACCATGGTCAGCGTGACCATGCCGGTGAAAACCCCCGACGGCGAGTTGATCGGGGTCGCGGGGGCTGACATGTCACTCGAACTGATCCGCGAGATCGTTGCTGGCATCGAGAGTGAATTTGAATTCGTGGACCACTCGGTTGGCGTCGATGCCGAGTATGCCTTCCTCGCCAGCCGACAGGGGCGCGTGGTTGCCCATGCCGATCCGAAACTGATGCTGACCGGCACCAATCCCGGTGCCCTGGTCTCGTCACTGCCAGACGGTGCTGTGGCCCAGGAATCGCGCGAGGGGGCGGCGGTCATCAATCAGGAGGGCGAAGCCCGGCGAATCTATTGGTCGACTTCCCGGGTGACGGGTTGGAAACTCATCTTCAATGTCTCGCAAGCCGAGGTTCTGCGGCCTGTGTCGCTCCTCTGGTGGCAGTCCACGGGGATTGCCACTGCAGGGTTGTTGTCGATGCTTGGCCTGGTGAGCTGGCTGGCGCGGCGACTGTCGGACCCGATTGAGCGACTGACGCGGGTGGCGACGAGCATGGCCAATGGCGACTATGCCCCCCGCAGACTGGACGACCTCGAAGTGCGTCCCGATGAACTGGGCACCCTGTCACGCAGTCTGCGGATCATGGGAAGGGAGATCGAAGATCGGGAACAGCATCTCAAAGACTGGAACGCCAACCTGTCAGAGATCGTGAATCAGCGGACCGCCGACCTGGAAACGGCGGTGACTGACGCGCAGCGGGCCCGGGAGGAGGCCGAAAACGCCAACCGCACCAAGAGTGCCTTCCTGGCGAACATGAGCCACGAACTGCGGACTCCGATGAACGCAATCATCGGATACAGCGAAATGCTGATGGAAGACCTGCAGGAGAGCGACCAGCCCGAGATGGTTGAGGACCTCCGCAAGATCCATTCGTCCGGAAAGCATTTGCTGGGACTGATCAACGACATCCTCGATCTCTCCAAGATCGAGGCGGGGCGGATGACACTCTTCAATGAAACCTATGACGTCGCGCAGGTCTTGTCCGAGGTCCAGGAGACAGTGCGGCCACTCGTGACCAGGAATTCCAATCGGCTGGAAGTCGAACTGGGGGCCGGCCTGGGGGTCATGCACAGCGATCTCACCAAGTTCCGGCAGATCCTTTTCAACCTGCTCAGCAATGCCAGCAAGTTCACGGAACGGGGCGATATTGTGCTGCGGGCCCACCGGGACCAGGACAGTCTCACCTTTGCCATCCGTGATTCCGGGATCGGCATGACTCCCGAACAGTTGTCGAGGATTTTTGAGGCCTTTACCCAGGCCGACGCTTCGACCACCAGAAAATATGGTGGAACCGGGCTTGGACTGGCGATCACCCGAAGATTTTGTGAGATGCTCGGCGGGGGCATTTCTGTGAAGAGTGAACCCGGCGCGGGCTCGGAATTTACCGTCCGCCTGCCCGCCATCGCTCCCTCGGATGGGGCCCGGACGGAAGAACCGGTCGCGAATGTGGCCCGGCCTCGCTCCGACCCGGCCGAGGTTCTCACCCCGGCCCCCGGTGATGGGGTCACGCAACGGCCGCTGGTCATCGTCATTGATGATGACCAGGTGGTCCTGGACCTGATGGAACGGTTTTTGACCCGCGAAGGGTATGCGGTCCGTACTGCCCGCAATGGCCGCGATGGTCTCGAACTGGTCAAGGCCCTGCATCCCCTGGCAGTGACTGTGGATGTCATCATGCCGGGCATGGACGGTTTTTCGCTGCTGAGCGCGCTCAAGGAGGACTCCCGCACCGCTGATATCCCGGTTGTCCTGATTTCCAGCACCGAAAATCGTGAACTGGGAATGTCGCTGGGAGCAGTCGAGTTCCTCTCCAAGCCGATTGATCGCCCCCGACTCTCGTCGGTCCTCCAGCGGCTGCAGGTGGAGGCCAACGGGCAGATTCTTGTGGTGGAGGATGACCCGGCGACGCGCAGTCTCGTCTCCCGGATGCTGCGGGACGATGGCTGGCAGGTGACCGAAGCGGGGAATGGCCGGTTGGCACTCGAGGCCTTGCAAGGCTGCCATCCGGCGGTCATCCTGCTGGACCTCATGATGCCCGAGATGGATGGATTCCAGTTCCTGGCCGCCCTGAGACGACTCCCGGAATTTGCCACGATCCCGGTTGTGGTGCTGACGGCCATGGACCTCACCGAAGAGGACCGACGTCTGCTGCGTCGGGACGTGGTCCTGGTCTGCCAAAAGGGAAGCCTGAAAAAGGACGAATTGCTGGGAGAACTCCGAACTTTGCGCGACTCCTCACACTCGGCATCCCCAACCGGCGACCAGGGGAGATCGGCCGGACCGGCACGCGATTGACAGGCCGCGATACAGGTGCCAAGTTGATTGGATTGATGGGTGGCCGGGACGGACAGGGCCATCAAACCTGAAGAGTGACAGTTGCCTCAACACTTGGATTGGTGATGCCGCGGATCCTGCTGGTGGAAGACAATGAGATGAATCGCGACATGTTGTCGCGCCGGCTCGAACGAAAGGGATTCGATGTGCTGATCGCTGTCGACGGGGCCGAAGGTGTGGCCAAGGCCCGCGCGGATCATCCCGATCTGATCCTGATGGACATGAACCTGCCGATCCTCGATGGCTGGGAAGCGACCCGCCAGATCAAGGCCGACGAGACGACCCGGCAGATTCCGGTGATCGGGCTGACAGCCCACGCGATGGCCGGAGATCGCGAAAAGTGCCTCGCCGCAGGCTGCGACCAGTACGACACCAAGCCGGTCGATTTCAACAGTCTGCTTGGCAAGATCCGTCAGTTCCTTCCCGAGGCAGGCTGATGTCGGACTCGACAATGAACTCCGGCAGCAGTCCCACCCCCGAAGAATTGCAGTGGGCTCACGTTCGGCATGACCTGCGGACTCCCCTCAACCAGATCATCGGATACGGTGAGATGCTGGAGGAGGACGCCCAGGCGGCGGGGCAGGATGCCGTGGTCAGCGATCTGCAGAAGATCCAGCAGGCCGCCCGCCGGATGCTGCAGTTGATCCAGGAGCACCTGGGGGGGGCGGCGCCGAAGCCCGCTGGCGGTCCCTCGACTGTCTCAGCCGGCAGCAAATCCGTTGTGCCTCAGAGCGCGCCGGTGTCCGCACCTCCGGGCTCCGACAGCGATGCTGGGCCAGGTGCCGGGCGAATGACCGGGCGAATTCTCGTGGTTGATGACAATGCCCCCAATCGGGACGTCCTCTCACGTCGACTCGAACGCCGCGGGTTGACGACCCGCCTCGCCGAAGATGGCTGCGTTGCCCTCGACTGCCTGGCCGAAGAGTCGTTTGATCTCGTGCTGCTCGACGTAATGATGCCCCGCAAGGATGGCTATGAAACCCTGCTCGCGATGAAGCAGGATGAGTCCCTGCGCAACATTCCGGTCATCATGATCTCGGCCCTCGATGAGATGGACACCGTGATCCGCTGCATCGAAGCGGGAGCCGAAGACTACCTTCCCAAGCCGTTCAATCCCACACTGCTGCGTGCCCGCATCAACGCCTGCCTGGAGAAGAAGGCACTGCGCGATGCCGAACGCCTGCATGTGGCCGAAATCGAACGAACCCAGCAACGGCTGGCCCGCGAACTGCGTGATGCCGAGGCGTACCTGCGGTCGCTGTTTCCCCGGCCCGTTCAGGCCCCCGTCGCGGTCGACTGGTTCCATCAGTCGTGCTCAGAACTGGGAGGGGACGCCCTGGGCTATCACTGGCTCGATGATGAGCATTTCGCCCTCTACCTGCTGGATGTCTGCGGGCACGGGGTGGGTTCGTCGTTGCTGTCGGCGGCCGCCATCAATGTGATCCGAACCGGGTCGTTGCCAGGGGCGAACCTGCGTGAACCGGCCGAGGTCCTCGCGGCCCTCAATCGCATGTTCCCGATGGAACGGCAGAATGGGCTCTACTTCACGATCTGGTACGGGGTCTGGCATGCCCCCACACGAACGCTCAAGTACAGTGCCGCCGGACATCCGCCCCCGCTGCTGGCGGTGCCACACGGAAACAGAATCGAGGTCAAGGAGCTCGATGCCTCCGGCTTGATGATCGGCGCCTTCGATGATGCCGATTACGACACGGTCACCTGTCGTATTCCCGAGCCGTCGCAGCTGATCATTGTGACCGATGGCTGCTTTGAGATCCGCCGCCCCGATGGTTCGATGATGACCGGAGAAGATCTCCACGCCTTCGTCCAGGAGGCCTGGGCCAGCCCGACCCTGTTGGAGGACTGGTTTCACCATTGCCAGGATGCCCTCGGCAACAGCAGCCTCGATGATGATTTCACGATGCTGCGGGTCCAGCTCTGAGCCGGTCTCCCCGTGGCAGCATGGCCCGGGACAGCATGGCCTGGAGTCAGTAGGCCTGTCTCGAAGGGGTCGGAATGCGGCGGGCCACGAGGGCCATGATGCCGTTCCACAACTGCGGGACGAGGTCGCGTGCAGTCGTGCGGCTTACAGTTGGGCATCGCCTTCCAAAGGCGGTTGACCCCACGCCGGGACCAGCGACTTGACAGCAATCCCGGCTGGATACGACCGCGGCCGGCCTTGTGATCTGCTCAACTGTGGGTGTGGGCGTCGTCGGGAAAAGTCCCCTCACGCACTTCCGTGAGGTATTGGCCAATCGCCTGACCGGCGATCGCCCGGAGATTGGTGAATTGCTTCACAAACTTCGGGGACTGGCCCGGAGTCAGCCCCAGCAGGTCGGGAGTGACCAGGACCTGGCCATCGCAGTCGGGACCGGCGCCGATGCCGATCGTGGGAATCTTCAATTCGCGGGTGATCTGGGCCGCGATGTCGCGCGGTATGCACTCGAGGACCACGCCGAATGCCCCGGCTTCTTCCGCGGCGTGGGCATCACGCAGCAGCTTCTCGCCATCACGCTGGATGCGGTATCCCCCCAGTTGCAGCACGCTCTGGGGACGCAGGCCGACGTGGGCCATGACCGGAATGTCGGCGGCGGTCAAGGCGGCGATCGTGTCGGCCTGGCGGGCGCCGCATTCCAGTTTGACGGCACTCGCGCCGGTTTCCTTCAGCACCCGCCCCGCGTTCCGAAGCGTCTCTTCAATGCTGACATGAAACGAAAGAAATGGCAGATCGACAATCACCAGTGCCCGCTTGACCGCTCGGGCCACCAGTTCGCCGTGGTAGATCATCTCGTCGAGAGTGACCGGCAGGGTGGTTGATTTCCCCTGCACCACCATCGCCAGGCTGTCGCCCACAAGAATGGCATCGACCCCCGCCTCGTCGAGGAGCCCCGCCCAAAGATGGTCGTACGCCGTGAGAACCGTCAGCCGGCGTCCCTGCTGCTTGGCCTGAACGAACCGGGGAACGGTCATTGGCCGGGGAGCGGACGGGGAGGATGTGGTCGAGGCCGGTTCTGCAGGACGGGTGGACATGGCATTCGAAGTCGAGTGGGCGCGGGAGAGTCGGAGACCGCTCAGCCGGGAATGGGAGCCGACCCCAGAAAGCGGGGCATCAGGTCGCAGCCTTTCCGGAATTCCAGTGTTCCTCGGGCCGCCTGCACTTCATCGTACGCCGTGGCGTGGTCCGGGGCGATTCCCCGGCCGCACATGGCAAACGGGACAAACCCGTGGCTGTGGGTCTTGGTCCGCAGAAAAGTGGGGTGATCGGGACTGATCAGCAGCCGATAGTCTCCTTGCGACTGCAGGTGCGCCAGCACGGGGCCGACAATGTGCCGATCGATCTGCTGGAGGGCCTCGATCTTCTGATCCGCATGCCCTTCGTGTGACGCTTCATCGGTCGCTTCGACATGGACCACCACGAAATCGTACTTTCGAAGGGCTTCGATCGCGAAGCGGCCCTTGGCGGCATAGTCGGTGTCGAGATAGCCGGTCGCTCCGGGGACCGCGATATTCGTCCAGCCCAGGAGTGCCGCCAGTCCCCGCAGAAGGTCAACGGCGGTGATCATCGCCCCCTCGACTCCAAACCGTTCGCGGAAGTTCTGCAGGGCAGGCCGCCGTCCCTGCCCCCAGAGCCAGATCTGCGTCGCCGGCTGTGTTCGTCCCCGATTGGCCGCATGGGCCGCCAGCAGCGGCATGCTGCGCTGCATGAAGCTCTGCAACAGCTCTGCCCCGGTCCCCCGGGGTTGGCCGGGAGCCACCGGCTGGTCGGTGAGATCATGCGGAGGGGTGGTGTCGGTGGTGGCATCAAACGGCGCTGGCCGCTCGCCACCACGCCCCGCGCCACCACGATACACCATCAGATTCCGGTAACTGACCCCTGGATGAAACTCCCATTCGGGCGTCCCCAGTTCCCGCTGCAGCACGGCGATCAGGTCGCGAGCCACGTCATTCGGGATCTGGCCCGCCGTGAAGCTCTGCATCAGCCCCTGGGCGACCGTGACGAAATTGCACCGCACCGCCCAGTCTGCGTCGGCGAGCACAATTCCCTGGGCGGCCGCTTCCAAGGGGGCCCGACCCGTGTGCGAGACCAGGGGGTCGTAACCAAACAGGCTCATCGTGGCGACATCGCTGCCGGAGGGCATCGAGGGGGGGACGTTGTCCGCCCGGCCGACCTGACCGAGGCGGGCGACCTCGTCCATGTGTGGAGTCTGGGCGGCCTGCAGCGGTGTCCGGCCGGCCAGGGAAGCCTGGGGCTCGTCGGCACAACCGTCGGGAATGATCAGGGCGTACTTCATGGCAGCAGTGAGAACGGAGAAACCGACCCGGTTCGCCACCGTTCGATCAATCCCGGGAGAGGGGAGAATGAGAGCCGGGTCAGCGCGCGACCGGCATGCGGATGTGGGGCGGAGTGATGGCCGTCAGTCGGGCCAGTTCCGCCTCGGCCGCCCGCAATTGTCCTTCCGTGGAACGGTGAGTCATGATGACCAGGGGGACGGTGGTGGCAGCTGAGGTCCCCGATGGACTTTCCGGAGAACTTTCCGGTGGTTCGTGCTGGATGACCGACGCGATGCTGATCTGGTTCCGGCCAAGAATGTCGGCAATGTCGGCCAGGACACGTGGCCGATCGAGCACCTGGAAACGCAGGTAAAACCGGGTCTCGATCTTTTCCCGGGGCTGCAGCGAAAAGGGAGGCGGAGACCGCCACACCTCGAGTCTCTCGAAGTTGATGCGGGTCCGACCCGCGACCGTGTCGATCAGGTCGGCCACCACCGCAGAAGCGGTTGGCATCTGGCCGGCCCCCGGCCCCGAGTACCAGGTCTCCCCCACAATGTCTCCCACGAGCCCCACGGCATTGAACGGGCCATGGATCTGGGCGAGGGGAGTCTCGCGACGCACGAGGGTTGGCTGCACATGCAGTTCAATCTGCTGATTCACGAGTCGGGCGACCGCGAGCAGCTTGACGGTGTAGCCCAGTTCCTCGGCAAACCTCAGGTCCGACAGGTCGAGCCGGTCGATCCCCTGGCGATGAACATCTTCGAGTCGAGCCCGCACCCCGAACGCCAGCCAGGTCAGCAGGATCAGCTTCTGGGCGGCATCGCTGCCATCGACGTCAAGGGTGGGGTCGGCCTCGGCAAACCCAAGTTGCTGGGCCTGGTGGAGAGCTTGCGCGTAGTCCCAGTTCTCGCGGGCCATCTGGGTCAGGATGTAGTTGCTGGTCCCATTGAGGATCGCCGAGATCGAGGTGACCTGGTTGGCAGCCAGTGACTGCGCCACGGTCGCAATGATTGGAATTCCGCCGGCAACCGCCGCTTCGAAAGCAATGGTCCGACCCAATTCCCGTGCCCGGGTGAACAATTCTTCACCGCACGCACAGAGCAGGGCCTTGTTGGCGGTGACGACGTCTTTGCCTGCATTCAACAGGTCCAGCATGATCTCGCGCGCGGGATGGACACCTCCCACGAGATGGACGGCAAGGTCGATGTCGGGGTCGTTCACGACCGCGGCGACGTCGTTGGTGACCACCCCCGCCGGCAGATCAATGCCGCGAGGTTTGGTGAGATCTCGGACAACGGCCCGGCGCAGTTCGAGTGGCCGGCCGGCGCGACGGGCCAGCCGGTCTGGATGTTCGGTCAGCACGCGGGCGACGCCGGTCCCGACGGTGCCCATGCCAATGATGCCGACACGGATGGGGGAGGACGCTGCAGAAGCTGGAAGGGGCACGAGATGGGTGAAACAAGGGGAAAGGATTACGGTTCCCAGAGGGAGGAGCGTCGAGAAACTCCATCCTACGGGGGCTTCCCGACATTTGACAACGTTGGCCGATTGGGATTGCCTCCCGCGTTGGCTAGAATGACCGTCAGATTCGTTCCCACCCCTTTTTGAACAGCCCCCGGCGGGCTGATTCCAGCGTGAGATCATGCACGATCCCCAGCCAGAGTCGGGCGGCCGCCGCCTGCGGATCGGAGCGGTCACCTACCTCAATTCCAAGCCCCTGGTGGAGAGTCTGGCGGAACTCGCCCCCCACGCCGACCTGAGGCTTGATTTCCCAAGTCGATTGGCTGACCAACTGCGTCAGGGAGCGATTGACGTGGGGCTCGTTCCGTCCGTCGCCACCCTGCTGAATCCAGGTTATGAAATTGTCTCGGACGCCTGTGTTGCGACGCGGGGACCGGTGCTGTCTGTGAAGATGTACAGCCGTGTGCCTGCCGGACAAATCCGCCGCTTGTCGCTCGATGAGGGTTCGCGGACAAGTGCGATGCTGGTGCGGATCCTGCTGGCCGAACGGCACGGCATTTTTCCGGCAATCGAGAAACTTCCCCTGGACTGCAGCCTGGAGTCGAGTTCGGCGGATGCCATCCTGTTGATCGGCGACCGGGCCATACTGCCCCCTGCCGAATCGTTCGAAGTCACTTGGGATCTCGGGGAAGAGTGGACTCGCATGACGGGTCTTCCCTTTGTCTTCGCCTTGTGGGCAAGCCGACGTGGCGAAGACCTGCAGGGATTGGAGGACGCTCTCTGCAATGCCCGTGATCTCGGTGTCGAACGTCTGGAGGCGATCGCCCGACGGGAAGCGCCGCTGCTGGGTTTGAGCGAACAACTCACGCTGGATTACCTGCGTGACAATCTGTACTACCATCTGGGGGAGGCCGAGCGGCGCGGCCTGGCCCGTTTCCAGCAACTCGCCGTGAAGTACGACCTGGTGCCAGGAGGAATTCCCCTTGTCTTTCGACATTTCGCCGCTGCTTGACAAGGCTGTTGCCGGCGGACGGCTGACCCCCGCAGAGGGGTTGCGCCTGCTGGAATCGCATGACCTGCTGGCTCTCGGCCAGGCGGCCGATGCCGTGACGCGGCGACTGCACCCCGAGCCGTACCGGACCTTCAACATCGACCGGAACATCAACTACACCAATGCCTGTACGGCAGTGTGTGATTTCTGTGCGTTCTATCGGCCTCCCAAGCATCCCGAAGTCTATGTGCTGAAGCGGGAAGAACTGCATCAGAAAATCGCCGAGACGGTCGAACTGGGTGGCGACCAGATCCTGATGCAGGGGGGATTGCACCCGACGCTGCCCCTGGAGTGGTACGAAGAACTGCTGCGGGACATCAGGACGACCTTCCCCCAGATCAATATCCACGCCTTCAGCCCTCCCGAGATCCATCACTTCACCAAGATCAGCAAGCGGCCGCTGCGTGAGGTGCTCGAGCGTCTGCAGGCGGCCGGGCTGGGGAGTCTGCCTGGGGGAGGGGGGGAAATTCTCGTCGATCGTGTGCGGGGGGCCATCACTCGCGGCAAGGTGATGACTGACGACTGGCTGAACGTCAGCCGGGTCTGGCACCAGCTTGGCGGAAAGTCGAGTGCAACCATGATGTTCGGCCATGTCGAGACCCTGGCCGAGCGGATTGAGCACCTCGACCGGATTCGGCAATTGCAGGATGAGACCAACGGGTTCACCGCCTTCATCTGCTGGACGTTTCAACCCGAACACACCGAGATGGCCCACATCCCACCGGCTGGGGCGTTCGAGTACCTCAAGACCCAGGCGGTTGCCCGGCTGTACCTCGACAATGTTCCCAACATCCAATCGTCGTGGGTGACCCAGGGAGAAAAGACGGGTCAGGTTGCCCTGTTTTTCGGAGCGAATGACATGGGCAGCCTGATGATCGAGGAAAACGTCGTTTCCTCGGCGGGGACTGTGCACTATCTCACGCTCGACTCCATCAAGCGGTGTATCCGCGAGGCGGGCTACATTCCCCGCCAGCGGAACGTCTTTTACCAGTACATTGACGAAGATCCTCTGGCGGGTGCCGAGACCCCGGGTGAACCGATTCTTGCCTCCTGAGTCACGTTGTCGGGGCGGTTGCCAACCGGTGGGCGTCCCGACAACCAGAGACAGAAAAGTCAGACCGGGGTGAAAACAACAGCGGCCCGAAGTCGAAATCGGCTTCGGGCCGCTGTTTGTTTGAGATCAGAGTGCGCCGCCGTATGTGCCGCAGTCGGGCCAGCTCAGCGGTGCTGGGCGGCCAGCTGTGCGACGCAGGCGGCAATCACTTTCTGCTGGATGGAATCGACCTCTTCCGAGGTCAGGGTTCGGTCGGGGGCCCGGTACTGCAGCCGGACAACATACGACTTCTTGTCGGCCGGGATCTGTGGCCCGCGATACTGGCTTGAAAAGTCGACCTCTTCCAGCAGAGTTCCGGCCGCGGAGCGGATGACCTCGGAAAGTTCGCGATAGCTCACTGCGTCGTCGAGGACGAAGTTGATGTCCCGGTGGATGGGGGGAAACTCGGGAATCGGCTTGTAGGGGGGGGAGAGTTGCAGCAGCGGTTCGAGCACACCCAGGTCAATCTCAAAGAAGCTCGCCGGATCGTGCAGCGACAGCGCCTGCCGGACTTCGTGAGAGATCTCGCCGATCCAGCCCAGGCGTTGCTCGTTCACACGCAACTCGGCTCCCCGGCCTGGCTGAAACCAGGGGCCCTCGGCAGGATTCGCCTCCAGCCGCGCCTGGTGATTGACGGTGTCGAGCAGCTGTTCCACCACCCCCTTCAATTCGTGAAACGACCGGCCACTGACAGCCGACAACACTTTCGGTTCCGTCTGCGGATTGCCGGGCTCGGCTGCGAGAAACACCCGGGCAATCTCAAAAAGCTGGGCATTGAGGGTTCCCTGGCATTCATTCTGCCGTCGGGCGGCCAGCAGGCTGGGAACCAGCGACTGTCGAAGGATGTTGGTCCGCTGGCGCGACGAGTGCTCGACCCGCAACGGTTCTTGCTGGGTCCAGGGGCGCACGAGGGCGTTGAGCGGTTCATCGACGAAGGTGAGGGTGACCGCCTCGAAGAAACCAGCCCCGATGAGGCTCTGGGTGAGCCGTTCACAAAGGCGGTCCTGGGGGGTGACGGTGCTGACAGTCAGCGGCACCGTCGCGTCTTCGGGAATCTTGTCGTAGCCATGGACCCGGGCCGCCTCTTCGATGAGGTCGATTTCGCGGGACAGGTCGCGCCGCCATGACGGGGGGACAAACAGCACCTCCCCCGGCTTCGAAGTGGGGTGCTGCTGCAGGCCCAGAACTCGCAGGATTCGCTCGACCTCCCCCCGGGGAATGTCGATTCCCAGCACCCTGGGGATCTGGGCCAGCCGCAGGGTGATCGCGGGACGAGGCTGGGGATGGGCGTCGCCAGCGATCAGCACACCGGGAGCGAGTTCTCCCCCCGCGGTCTCGAGGATCAGCTGGGCACAGCGACGGCTGGCCCAGTCCACCTGAGACCGGTCGATTCCCCGCTCGAAGCGGTACGACGAATCACTGTGCAGGTTGAGTTTGCGGGCCGTCGCCCGGACCGACATCGAGGCGAAGTCGGCCGCTTCGATCAGCACATTGCGGGTGCCATTGCCGATTTCGGTGTCGAAGCCCCCCATCACCCCGGCAATTGCCACGGGACGCTGGGCGTCGGCAATCACGCACATGTCGGCCGAGAGTTCGTAGACCTTCTGGTCGATCGCCGTGATTTTCTCTCCGGCGCGCGAACGGCGGACGACGACCTGGCCTCCCTGGAGCTTGTCGAAGTCGAAGGCATGCAGAGGCTGGCTGCACTCCATCAGCACGTAGTTGGTGACGTCAACGACGTTGTTGATCGGGCGGATCCCCAGGGTCTTCAGCCGGCGCTGCATCCAGAGGGGACTCGGGGCGATCTTGACCCCGCGAACCAGCCGGGCGGTATAGAGCGGGCAGAGGTCGGGCGCCTCGACGGCGACTTTTGCGGCCTGGGCAATATCGGTCCCCCGGGTGGCGGGCTGCGGGTTGGGGGCGGTCCAGTCCCGTTCGAAGAGGGCGGCGGTCTCGCGGGCGACCCCCAGGTGACACAGACAGTCCGGGCGATTGCTGGTCACTTCCAGATCGATCGCGATGTCTCCCTCGACATCGTCAATCGACTCGAGATTCAGTCCGGCCATCATCAGCCGGTTTCCCAGCTCTTCCACAGGCATGTCGAGCCGGACGTATTCCTTGAGCCAGTTCCAACTGACGATCATCGCAGCATCCTCGGCAGGCACCCGGTGAGCGGGGCCAATCTTGATGGGGTCGGGCCGACGCGGAATCCTCGTTGGTGCCGCACCGGGGGCCTTGCAGGGGTTCGATCCTAGACAACCAGTGCCACAGGGGGAACCCCGGAGAAACAGAACAGCCCGGCCGCCAAGGGACGACCGGGCTGCGATGCAGGATCGCCCGGGACCGTCTGGGTTCGGTCTTCGGGCGAGGTTCAAAACCGACTAGGCTTCCATCGGGCCGGCCACACCACCGGTGTACTGTTCGCCCGAGTGGTGACCGGTTCCGGAGATTTCCTCGACCTTGTAACCACCGCGGGACGCGAAGTAACCGACCAGGGCCAGGTAGCACAACCCCATGATCGCCGGGATCCAGGCGGTGGTCCGCAGGGCGTACTTGCCGCTGGCGAGGTTGGCGTCGAGGACCTTCTTTTCGTCAGCCGTCAGTTCTTCGGGCTTCTTGTTGTTCAGTTCGCCCAGCTTGTTGCCATCGAGGCCGGCGACCTTTTCGCTGACCATGAAACCCTTGACGTCCTTCGACTTGTACTGCTCGTAGAGAGCCGGTTCGGCCGCCTGGAACTGCTTGGCAATGTAGGCGTCCTGGTCGTAACCGATCCCGGGGCCCCCCAGCAGACCGGCCGACATCATGCCGATGCCCCCCATCACACCCATGGTGAGGGCACCACCACGGGGGAAGCGCTCACCCACAACACCGAGCATGGTGGGCCAGAAGAAGGTCTTGCCGATCCCATAAATGGTCGCCATCAACAGGACCTGAATGGGGCTGACACCCTCGGTCCCCAGGCCACGCAGTCCGACGAAGGCCAGCACCGCACTGATCAGCAGCAGACCGATGGGATTGATCTTCTCGACGATCGGACCAGCGAAAAACCGCAGGGCGAACATGATGCCCGAGGTCCAGATGAAGAGCCAGGTGGCTCCCTTGCCAATCGAGGCATTCATGATGTTCTGGATCCAGCCGTCAGTTCCCAGTTCGACATAGCCCACCATCGCATGGATGACGAACAGGAACAGCAGAATGGGGCTGGCAAATTCGGCCAGCATCGTGGCGAAGGGGACACCGGCCGACTTGGTTTCGGACTCGGGGAACTTCTCCTTCAGGACGACGAATCCATAGTACAGCGTGGGGGGCAGGAACATCGCCATTGCGACTTCCCAGGGGAGACGGGTGAGATAGGCCGTTCCACCCACGAAGAGGAGGTTGATGATTCCCCCCAGGATCAGCCCGCCGGGCCAGCCGGCGTGGAGGATGTTGAGATAGTGGGTCTTTTGCTTGGGGAACAGTGTGGCAACCAGCGGATTGATCACCGATTCGCAGACCCCGTTGGCGAGCGAAAAGAGCATCGCACCCCACCACAGCAGGTTGAAGGCCGAGGCCTTGGCCGCTGCCGGGTCAACCCCCAGCTTGGACTTGAACACCGGGGTGGCGGCAAAGGTCACCACGGCCGACCCGACGTGCAGCAGGAACGCCAGAACCATCAATGGCTTGTAGCCGATCATGTCGGCAAACAGGCTCCCGATGATGATCGTGATGCCGAATCCAACCAGCCCGGCCCCCGTGAGGTCACCCTGCTCGCTCTTGGTGAAGCCGAAGGCGGCCCCCCAGTCATCGAGGATGGCGCCGCGGACGGCGAAGCCGATACCCGCGGCAATCAGGGTGAAGAAACTGGCCAGGAACAGGGCCTTGTGCCCGGTACTGATTGTGGTGGGGGGAGAGTTGCTCATAAGTCCTGCCGGGAAGTGAGTGCGAAGTTCTGAAGCCAAGACCCTGAATCTTCGATCCAAGCGATGAGGGTGGGGAACCGTGTCCCGCGACCGACATCGGGCGGATACTAGCGGTAGAATGAGGGGATTTCCACCGCATGGGGCAGGTTGTTCCCCGGGGGCGTCCCATTCCTCCCATTTGCCACTTCGGGAATCCGGTGAGTAAACTGCATGCCTCAGATGGCTTTCTCCATTTTTTCCCGAGGCAGTCTGCGGATGTCCTTTGTTTCGATTGGGGCCGACATGGCCCGCCGTTCCCCTGGTTTCGGGTTCTGTTTCCTGTTGATCACCTGCGTGACGAGTGGCTGCCGAAATGCCATACCGTCTGATCGCGGTGCCACCGCCCCACCGGTCAAGGTGGAGTTCGCCACCCCCATCGTGCGGAAAGTCACCGACTTTGCCGAATTCACCGGGCAGACTGTTGCGACCGATTCGGTCGACATACGGGCCCGGGTGACCGGGTTCCTGGACAAGGTCCATTTCGACCAGACTCCTCCCCAGGGATCCGATGGAGTCGTGGTCACTCCCGACCCCACCTCGGTGACCCGCGAGGTCCGGCAGGGCGAACTGCTTTACGAGATCGACAACCGGGAGTATCTGGCCGCCCTTTCGGCCGCCCAGGCCGAGGTGGCCGCCTCTGAGGCGGCCCAGAAAAAGGCGGATGGAGACTTCAACCGCCAGAAGGCCCTCAAGGATCGGGGAGCCGCCAGTGCCGAAGAGTACGACCGGGCCATCGCCGCCAAGGCTGAGGCCGATGCCCAGTATCTCTCGGCCAAATCGCACGAGAAGCAGGCCCTGTTGAACCTGGAGTTCACCCAGATCACCGCCCCGATCCCCGGGAGGATCAGTCGGTCGCGGGTGACCGTGGGGAACCTCGTCTCGGCCGACAGCACGCTGCTGACGACGATTGTCTCGGTTGACCCGATCTATGCCGAGTTCGACCTCGACGAACGGACCCTGCTGAACCTGATGCAGCGGATCCGGGAAGGAAAACTCTCCGACACGCTGGAACGTTACCCCGTTGCCCTCTCCCTGGCGAATGAGACCGATTTCCCGCACCAGGGGGTCCTGAGTTTTGTCGACAATCGGGTCGATCCAGGAACCGGCACACTGCGTGTGCGGGGGGTGTTCTCGAATCCCCGCTCGCTCGATGACCGGGGCCGACTGCTGATTCCCGGGATGTTCGCGCGGATTCGCATCCCTGTCTCTGAGCCGTACGATGGGGTGTTGATCAACGAGCGGGCCGTGGGGCGAGACCAGGGACAGACCTATGTCTTCGTCCTCGACGACCAGAACGAGGTGGTCTACCGCGCGATTGAACTGGGTTTGCCCCAGGGGAACCTGCGGGCGGTCAAGGCGGGATTGAAGGGAACCGAACGGGTGGTGGTGAATGGATTGCAGCGGATTCGACCGGGGGCCAGGGTCGATCCGCAGGAGGTGCTGATGGAATCGGCGGTGGTCGGGCAGGGAGGCGAGGGGGGGCCGGAGAAACCGGCACCCAGCCCCTCCCCGCAGTAGGACGGCGGCCAGTCGTCTGAGTCTGTCATCTTCCCCGCGTCTGTTCCCAGGAAGTCGAAGTCGCATGTTGGCCCGTTTTTTTATTGATCGACCGGTGCTGTCGGTCGTGATCTCGATCGTGATTGTCCTCGCCGGACTCGCGGCCGGTTTCATCCTGCCGATGGACCAATACCCGCAGATCACCCCGCCAACGGTCGAAGTGAGCTGTGTCTACCCCGGCGCCAGCGCCCAGGTTGTGCAGGATACGGTCGCCGTGCCGCTGGAACAGGAGATCAACGGCGTCGAGAAGATGCTCTACATGTCGTCGCAGTGCACCAATGACGGCGGCTACCGGCTGACCATCACATTTGAACTGGGGACGGACCTCGACATTGCCCAGGTGCTGGTGCAGAACCGCGTCGGACTGGCACTCCCCCGCCTTCCGGAAGAGGTCAAGACGACAGGAGTCAGCACCAAGAAGCGGTCTGCCAGCATGCTGCTGTGCGTCAATCTCGTCTCCGAGATCGATCCGGCGACCGGTCAGCCCTTTTATGACCAGTTGTACCTCTCGAATTTTGCCACGCTGCAGGTGCGCGACCAGCTGGTCCGGATCTCCGGGGTCGGGGATGTGAGTTACTTCGGCCAGCAGGATTACAGCATGCGGTTGTGGCTCGATCCCGAGCAGATGGCCTCGCGCAGCATCACCACCGGCGATGTGATCCGGGCCCTGCGCGAGCAGAATGTGCAGGTCGCGGCAGGTCGGCTGGGACAGCCCCCGATCCCGGAAGGGCAGCAGTTTCAATACACCCTGACGACCCAGGGACGCCTGCGTCGGGCGGACGAGTTCGAACAGATCGTCGTCAAATCGGGCAGCGAGAGCCAGCTGACCCGACTGCGGGATATCGCCCGGGTGGAACTGGGGGCCAAGAATCTCGACACCTCCTGCACCCTGGATGGACAGCCCTCGGTGGGCCTCGGGATTTTCCAGTTGCCTGGTTCCAACGCCCTGCTGACCGCCGAGCGGATCCGCGCCCGCATGCAGGCGCTGTCCGCCCGGTTTCCCAGGGGCATGACGCACAAGATTGTCTACGACACAACCCCCTTCATCAACGAGTCGGTCAAGGAGGTCTTCAAGACCCTGCGGGATGCGATCGTTCTGGTTGCCATCGTGGTCCTGTTTTTCCTGCAGGACTGGCGGGCGATGATCCTGCCGATGATCGACGTGCCGGTCGCCCTCGTGGGAACTTTTGGAATCATGTGGCTGCTCGGTTTCACGCTCAACAACCTGACCCTGTTCGGGCTGGTGCTGGCGATCGGGATCGTGGTCGATGATGCGATTGTGGTGCTCGAAAACATCGAGCGCTGGCTCGCCAAGGGGCTTTCTCCCCGTGAGGCGACCATCAAGGCGATGCAGGAAATCACCGGCACGATCATCGCCATCACCCTCGTTCTTTCGAGCGTGTTTCTTCCCAGTGCATTCCTGGGAGGAGTCTCGGGGCAGTTTTATCGGCAGTTCGCCCTCACGATTTCAGCGGCGATGATCATCTCGGCCATCAACGCCATGACGATGACTCCCTCGCGGGCCGTCGGGATCTTCGAGTCGAGCCATGGCGGTCATGGTGAAAAAGAGGCCTTGCCCTGGTGGGGCTATGGGTTGTTGATCGCCTGGGGGCTGGCGAGTTGGGGATCGGAATTCGTTCCCGGGTTGCAATCACCGGTCGCCGAGGAGAAAGCGGCTGCGTCGGGAGAAGTCCTGGCCGGGGTTTGGGGCTTCCGACTTGCCTGCCTTGCGGTCGGACTGCTGGCCGGGAAGTGGCTGGCACGGCCGGTCAATTCCCTGCTCGCAAAGCTGTTCCAGGGATTCAATCGACTGTTTGACTGGGGCACGGAAGTCTTTGGAACGCTGGTGGGCCGTCTGCTGCGGCTGTCGGTGCTGGTGCTGCTGGTCTATGCCGGCCTGCTGTACCTGACCGGGCAGGGACTCTCCCGGACACCGGTCGGCTTCGTCCCCGAGCAGGACAAGGGATATCTCATCGTTGATGTGCGGCTCCCCGACTCGGCGTCACTTGAGCGAACGGTCGCCACCGTGAAGCGGGTCGATGACATTATCCGGGACACCAAAGGGGTCATTCATACGGTCGGTATTCCCGGACAATCGGTGGTGCTGAATGCGGTGGGATCGAATTTCGGCTCAATGTTTGTGATTCTCGACGAGTTCGAACACCGGCACGATCCGCAGATGCATTCGAGCCAGATTGCCGCCCGCTTGCGCCAGCAGTTGTTCGATGAAATCCTGGAGGCACAGGTCTCGGTCTTTGGGGCACCGGCGATTTCCGGATTGGGGAATGCGGGTGGCTTCAAGCTGATGATTGAAGACACCGGCAACATCGGATTGCAGGCCCTCCAGGCGACCGCCGACGATTTCGCCGCCTCGGGCCGTGAATTGCCCGAAATTGCCGCACTGGGGAACAGTTTCCGGGCCAACACTCCGCAATTGACCGTGGATGTCGATCGGGCGAAGTGCAAGACCCTGGGCATTCCCCTGAGTGATGTCTTCAATACGCTGCAGGTCAACCTCGGCGGTTATTATGTGAATGACTTCAGCGAGTTTGGCCGGTCGTGGCAGGTCAACCTGCAGTCGGACGCCCGCTTCCGCGTGAATGCCGAGATTTTCAAGCGTTTGCGGGTCCGGAATGCCCAGGGAGCCATGGTTCCCCTGGCGACCGTTGCCGAGGTCCGCGAGTCGAGCGGACCAGTGTCGATCAGTCGGTACAACACCTTCCCAGCAGCAGCCATCAACGGGGTCAGCCCGCCGGGTGTCAGTTCGGGTCAGGTGATTTCCGCCCTCGAGCGGGTCGCAGCACGGCAATTGCCCGAAGGGACTTCCTACGAGTGGACCGAGTTGACCTACCTGCAATTGCTGGAAGGGAGTGCCGCGATCTTTGCTCTTGTGGGAGCGGTCGTGCTGGTCTTTTTCCTGTTGGCGGCACAGTTTGAGAGCTGGACCATGCCGGCAGCCATCCTGCTGGTTGTTCCGATGTGCATTCTCTCGGCGATTGCCGGCCTGCTGCTGGCCCATGCCGAGATCAACATCTTCGTCCAGGTTGGACTGATTGTGCTGGTGGGGCTGGCCGCCAAGAATGCAATTTTCATCGTGCAGTTTGCCCGGGAAGAACAACTGCAGGGGAAGAGTTCGTACGAGGCGACGATCGAGGCGAGCAAGACCCGCCTGCGGCCGATTGTGATGACGTCATTTGCCTTCATCCTGGGGGTGGTTCCCCTGATGCTGTCCCGGGGGGCTGGGGCCGAAATGCGGCGGACTCTCGGCATCGCCGTGTTTGCCGGGATGCTGGGGGTGACCTTGTTTGGTGTCTTTTTGACCCCGGTGTTTTACCATGTCATTTCGTCGGTTGAGGCGTGGTGGCGTTCGCGGCACCCGGCCCCGGCCCATGAGGCATCAACTGCTGATTCCAACCCTTCCGCCCCGTCTGCGGGGGCATGATCCAACGGGAGTTTCCACCCCATGACACGCTTTGCCCTCTCCGTGTTGCTGCTGGCGTCGCTGCTGGTGCCATTTCAGCCGGCACATGCTGCCGACAGCCTGGATGAATTGCTGAATGCCGTTCCCAACGATGCGAACGTGGTGATGGTCGTCCGCGTCCAGGACGTGCTGAAGTCGCCGAAGGCGATCAAGGAGGAGTGGGCCCGGAAGCAGGGAGAAGCGTGGCAGGCCGGGGCGGAGGCGATTCCTCCTTTTCTGAGCGACCTGGTCCGGGCCGCCCACCTCCACCTGGAAGACTCGTCCCTCGGCTGGTCGCTGGGGGTGGCACGCACCATTCCGGCGGCCAGTCTCAACAAGCTGGCCGAACATCACAATGGAATGGTCGAGCGCATCGGCAAGAACCAGGTGGTCAAGACCCAGAAGAACAGCTATTTCACGCTGCTGGGGCCGAAACTGGTGGGGGTCTTGACCCCCGCCTACCGGCAGGATGCGGCACGCTGGCTGCGGTTTGCCAGCACCAACAAGACTCCGCAGATCTCCCCGTATCTTTCGGAAGCTGTCAAGAACACCTCCCCGATCGTCATTGCCATTGACGCCCAGGACATGCTCGACCCCGATGCCCTCAAGGGGTGGCTTTCGGGAACCAGGGCCCTGGAAGGCAAGCCGGGAAAGGTGACCTCGGTTGCCAGCATCTACAACCAGTTGCAGGGAATCACCCTCGCGGTGAACATCACCGATCAGACCACCTTCACCCTGACGCTCAATTTCGCTGTCCCGGTCGGAATCGAGGGGCCGGAGATCAAGAAGACCCTCATCGAATACCTTGACGATTCGGGGGCGGGGTTCAGTGAACTCGACCAGGCCGAGGTGGTTGCCAAGGGGCAGGCGGTCACCCTGTCAGCCCCGCTCACTGACGTCGGTCTGCGGCGGATTTTCTCGCTGCTGGTGACTGCGAACCCGGGAGGAGGACAGGGAGAGACGGCGGCTGCCCCTCCGGTCCCCCAGGCCGAAGTCGATGCCAAGAACGCCAAGACGGCATCGCAGCGTTACTTCGCGGCCCTGGAGCAGGTGGTCAACGACCTGTCCGCGCGGAACGCGAAGGCGACCGACTACCAGCGGACCGCTGTCTGGCACGACCAGTCGGCCAAGCAGATTGAAAACCTGACGATCAAGGACGTTGATCCGGCGTTGACGGAATACGGTCGTACCCTGACCCAGCGACTGCGGGCTCTTGCCGCGTCGTTGCGCGGCGTCGCCCTGCGGCTCAGCAATGCCCAGGGTCAACTGGTCGTCGACTACCAGGTGAATCCCGGTCAGTTTGGAGGCTGGGGAGGTGGCTGGTGGCTTGGCGGTGCGATGTACTCGCCCCCCACATGGCGGGCGACCAGCAACCTCGACCAGGTCCGTCAGAAGCAGGCGACAGCGATCGAACAGGGCTCCGATGAACGCGAGCAGATCTGGCAGGCGATCGAGGCCGATCGCCAGACGATCCGCCAGAAAATGCTGATGACGTTTGGGGAAGACTTCGCCCAGCCGTCCAGGAAGTGACTGTCGGCTCTCCGGATGTGTGCCAGTCGGCCGGGTTCCTCCGCGCCGCCCGGAACCATCAGGGGGCTGCATGGCGAGGTTTCTGTGTTCACTGGTCTGGCGTGTGTCTGCCCTGCAGGGACACACGCCAGTTTTTCATGGGTGACTCGCTGCCCCTTCAGCGTGTCGAAGACGGGAAGACTCCCGGGAAGGTGTGGCGGACATGACACGATTGCACAGCAACCCGAGATTGTATTGGCTGGGTTCGTTGTTGGGGCTGACGCTGCTGGCCCTCGGGTGTGGACGGCGGGGGCCCCCCATTCCTCCGACTCCCGAGGTGCAGGCGAACGAAGCTCCCGCCAGTGACGCGATTCCTGCGATCACGGTCTCTGAAGATGACTGGCCCGGTTGGCGCGGCCCCAATGTCGATGGAATCGCGACGGGTCCCGAAGTCCCCTCGGAATGGTCCGAGCAGAAAAACGTCGCCTGGACCGCTCCCATTCCCGGTCGGGGGCATTCCTCCCCGATCGTCGTGGGAGATCTCGTCCTCCTGCAGTCGGCCATCGAAGGCCCCCAGTTCTCGCAGTTGGTTGTCGCCTTTGACCGGACGACAGGAAAAGAAGTCTGGCGGAAGACGCTGTTCGAGGGAGGGGCTGAGGCGGAGGTTCACAAGGAAAACACGCAGGCCTCGAGCACTCTCGCCTGCGACGGAGAGCGGTTGTTTGCCACCTTCCTGAACAATCGCCGGATCTGGGTCGTGGCCCTCGACCTGAAGGGGGAAGAACTCTGGCGGCGTGATGTTGGTGGCTTCTCGTCGAAATTTGGCTACTCGGCATCCCCCACGCTGTATGGGCCCCTCGTCCTGGTGGCGGCCGATCATCAGCAGGGAGGCTGGCTCGCCGGTTTGCGCCGCGATACCGGTGCGGTGGTCTGGCTGAAGTCGCGCCCCGCAAAATCCAGCTACGCCTCGCCCCGGGTGATTTCCCTGGATGGCAAAGATCAGCTTGTCCTGTGCGGCTGCAACCTGGTGGCCAGCCTCGATCCCTTGACGGGAGAGAAAAACTGGGAGACCCCGGGCTCAGCCGAAGCGGGGGTGGGAACCCTGGTGACCGCGGGCGGCATCGTGTTTGCCAGCGCAGGCTACCCGGAGCGCGAAACCCTGGGGGTCAAGGGTGATGGCTCCGTGGCCTGGCGTAACAAGACCCGGGCCTATTGCCCGTCGCTGCTGGCGGCCGAAGGGCACCTGTACCAACTGGACGACGAGGGGATTGTCCGATGTTTTGAAGTGGAGACCGGGAAAGAACGCTGGACCCAGCGCGTGGGAGGCCGTTTTCGCGCCTCTCCTGTCCTGGTGGCGGGACAGATCCTGATCACCGACATGTCGGGAAAATCGACCGTGTTCCGGGCCAACCCCGAGAAATACGAGCTGGTTGCCGAGAATCAACTGGGGACCGAAGGGTTCGCCAGTCCCGCCGTCAGCCGCGGCCAACTCTTCCTGCGGACTGTCCAGGGAGAAGGGAGCGAGAGGACCGAGACCCTGTATTGCATCGGCAAGAAAGAGTAGCCAGCACGCAGGTCTTCGTGGACCAGTGAGGCTCGTCGACCAAACCGGAACAACGGGGTTGTCACCGGAATGGGATATGGGCGACCGCACTGGGGACGGCTCTCCCGAATCCCCAAAACCTTGGCGGCGGACTCATCTTCCCCAGATTGCCGCCTGTTGCTATGTTTCGGGCTTGGGCCAGGATGGATCTGTCCATCGGGACGGTGGGCCCGTCTGCAACGCGTTTGTCGGGAAGGGATCTCCCATGAAGTCCGCGCTCTTGAAAGTGACAGCTCTTTCGGTCGTGCTGGGACTGGGAGTGCTGGTCGTCCTGCAGGCCAATCGGCCCATGGGAGACGCGGCATCAAAGGAATCCGGCGGTGAGACAGCCGAAGAAATCCAACCGGCCGAACCAGCGACCGATCCCGATCGCCCGACCGCCCGCCAGGGACTGCTGGCCTCGTCGGCCTACGCAGACGAATCCCCCGAAACTCTGGGTGATGTCGAGCCTGAGGTTCCTGCTGATCGCAAGCTGGCCGGGTCGACCCGTCCCGTTCCACGTCGACCCGTGACGACCGCCGAAAAGTCGTCGCGTCTCAAATCGTCTCGCAATGATCCCGATTCCTCACCGGAAGCCGAACTCGATTCGAAGCTCGACAAGCTCCTGGACGAGGGAGATCCCGACCTTCCGGAAGAAACGGCCCGGCTCGATTCGCGGTCGTCTCGAGGAACGGAGCTGCGCCGGCCCACCGGGCGACGCATTGTGGAAGAGGATGAGCCAGAAGCCTCCGAAGACGGGGCCAATGCGAAATTCTCCCGCAAATCGAGCACTGTGCCGCGCCGCCCGTCCGCAGGTCGGGGGCGTGCCGCAGTGGTCGCGGATGACAACGAAGAAGAGGATCAGTTCCAGTCATCGCAGAAAAGCCAATTTGGACGCAGTCGCGTTGTGGCAGGTGGTCTGAGCCTGCCCGATGAAGAGCTGGAAGGAGAATTGTCGGACGGGAATCGCGCGGGAAGGACCACCGCGTCGAAGCGCAATCCCTCCGAGGGATCACGTCGACGTACAGCTGAGGTGGTGCCGGCAGGGCAGGTTGAAGAAGTCACCGAAGAGGGCTCGACCAGCAGCGGTGAAGAGCCGGCCGACTCGGATTCTCCCTCGGCACTCGGAGACGAGCTCGAGGATCCGGATGAAGAATTCCAGCCCCGCAGTGCGGCGGCCCCAACCACCCGTGAGCGAGCCCGCAGCCGTTTTGTCGACGACACCGAGGTGACCGACGACAGTGAATCTGCCGGGACCGGGACTGAGCCGCCGACCGCAGTATCGCGCCGGAGTTCTGCGGCCGAAGAACCGGATGAGGCGGGATTCCAGGGGGCTGATGAACCGGGCCTGGTTCCCACGCCCCGCTCGCCGGCAGAAAGTCTGCGAGCGGCCGACAGGAGTGCCGCCAGAACCGACACCAGTACCGACGCTGAAGAGGAAGATTCTCCCCGCACTTCGGGAGCTCTCGGCGATGATGAGCCGATCGTGTCGGAAGAATCACCGGAAGAAACCGAAGCACCGGCCCCCCGGTCGCGGACCGGCATGGCGGCGGACGAAGAACCCGAGGAAGAGCCGGTCCGTGCGGAGCCCCCAGTGCGTCCCGAACCCGAGGTGCAGCGGGCCCCTTCGATTCGCAAGACTCCTGCCGTTGAACCGGCGACCGATGATGATCCACTGCAGATTCGTCGCGGGGCGACCGGCACGGTCAGCCCGACTCCCAGTCGCGGACGGGATGGGGTTTCACGCGACACGGCCGAACCGACAGTCGACGACGAACCGCAGCCGATCCGCCGGGCTCGTCCCCGGCTGTCGATCGACAAGAAGGCACCCGAGACTGCCGTCCTGGGACGTCCCATGGTGTATGAGATCGTCGTCAAGAACTCGGGGCTGGTTGCCGCCCGGGGTGTGGTGGTCGAAGACGTGGTGCCGGTCGGCATTCGCATCGAGGGCTCAAAACCCCAGGCCCAGCTTGAAGGACGCCGGTTGAGCTGGCGTCTGGGGACCGTTGAAGCCGGGGCGACCCAGACCATTGCCGTCCGCGTGACGCCCCAGAGTGAAGGGACTCTCAGTGGTGTCGCGACCGTCCATTTTGACAACGAAGACGAGGGGGATTCTCGAACCGGTCCTCGCCTGCAGGTTTCGATCGACGCCCCCAAACGGGTCACGGTCGGACAGACGGTGAATGTGACATTCAAGGTGCGAAATCTCGGCAAGACGAGTGCCAGTGGGGTGTTGATCCATGATGTGCTGCCTGCCGGGCTGAAGCATCCCTCGGGAGATGACCTCGAGTATGAGATTGGCGACATCCCCGCGGGGGAAGTCCGCCAGGTATCGCTGCAGTTGACTGCCGCCCAGGCGGGCCAGGCGGTCAATCGGGCGGTCATCACGGCAGATGGGGCGGTCAGCGAAGAAACGGTCGTGGCCCTGGATGTCGTGGGGCCGGTGCTGGATGTGGCCCGCACCGGGGTCAAGAAACTGCTTCCCGGCAAGCGCGGACGGTTTACGAACACCGTGACCAACGCCACGGCCACTCCTTTGAAGAATGTGACCCTGGTGGAGACGATTCCCGCCGGGATGGACTTCCTCGATGCCAGTGATGGCGGCAATTATGACGACCGCAAGCGGACGGTCACCTGGGTCCTCGGTCCGCTGGATCCGAAGGAAGCCCGCAGCGTGAGCATCTCGCTCAATGCCAATGGTCGCGGCTCGTTGATCAGCGTCGTCCGGGCGTCGGATCCCGCGGGAGCCAGTGGAGAAGCGGTCAGTACCACACAGGTGGTGGGACAGCCAGCGCTGTCGATTGAGGTTCCCGATCTGCCCGGGGCCTTGGATGTTGGCCAGGAAGTGACGGCGGTCATCAAGGTTTACAACCGGGGGACCGATGCGGCGACCAATACGCGGGTGACCGTCTCATTGCCCGGAACGCTTGAAGTGGTCTCGGTCGATGGCCCAGTCAAGTACCAGCGGAGCGCAACGACGGCGGGGGGACGTCCGCGGACCGAACTGCGGTTTGACCCGATCCGGGCAATCGATGTCAAGAAATTCGGCGAACTGAAGCTCAATTTGCGCGCCCGCAGTTCGGGAGCCGGTCGGTTGCAGGTGCAGGCCGCCTGCGATCAGATTGCCGATCCCATCCGTCGGGAAGATGATCTGAGCGTGCTGGCTGAGTAAGCCCGGCCGTTCAGGCACCACCCCGGGCGGAGCAGGTCTCTGTCTTGTCCCTCCAGGTGTGGTGTGTCATGCGTGCTCCGATCTCAGCCCTGTTGTGGGAAGTCGGCCCGGGCGTCGTTGCTCGACGGATTGCCGGATTGCCTTGGCGACTCGATTCTCCAGGGCGCTGCCTGTGCCTCGTCTCGGCTCTCATCCTGCTGTTCGCAGCGCCGGGGCAGGGCCAGACCACGGGAGCGGGTCGAACCGGAGCAGGGCAAGCCGGGGCCAACGGTCCACCGGTCCAGACAGCGCGGTCGACAGCGGAGATAATCTGGGGACGCACAATCTTGCCCCAGCCCTTCGAGCGGACCCCCTTTCGGGAGGTCCAGGTTCCCGCCTGGGTACAGGAGACGGTTGGCGCGGGCTATACCCTCTCGGTGATGGACACTGCCGGCCGTGAGCGGGCGGCCCGTCACGGTGTGACAATCAGCGAGATGGGATTTGTGGATCCCTTCTACGCGTATTACGACAGCCGTTTGCTGCACCGCCGCAGTCCCCACGTTCCCCTCGACCGACTCCCCCGTGAGATCGCCGAGTACCAGCGTCTCGGCGTCCGAATTCTGGGGGTCTATCCTCCCACCCTGCAGGGAGAGGTTTACGAAGCGCATCCCGACTGGCGTCGCATCGCGACCAACACCACTGAGATTCCCACCATCGACCTCGAAAAGTTTCCCCATGGGGGCATGTTGTGCCCCCTCGGACCGTATGGGGATTTCTTCATCGAAGTCCTGGCAGAGATTCTCGACAAATTTCCCCAGGTGGACGCCTTCAGCTTCGATGGACTGCATCACGGGGGTGTCTGTTACTGCCAGCATTGCCGGTCGAATTTCAGGGCTGAAACGGGAGAAGAGATCCCTCCTGCCGATCTCGAGCTTCCTGAGTTTCGCCGATACCAGCACTGGGCCGATCGACGACTGGAAGACCTGGTTCGGCGGATGCAGGAGCGTCTCAAGGGAATCAAGCCGACCGTCGCATTGGTCACCTGGAGCACCAATGCAGGGCGCTTCGGGCATTTTCTGAGTGTGCCGCGCAACATGCCGGCCCGGATGAACCTGCTCTTCGACGCGCCCGACCAGGAGTTCTGGCTGGACGAAACCAATCGCGGAACGACCATCATTCCGGCATTTGCCAATGCCTACATGTGGTCGGTCAGCAATCATCGTGTTGCCTTCAGTGAGCCGTACCTGATGAGCCACGGCAACCCCTACACCAAGGACAGTTTCCCCCCCGAGGAAATCGAGCGTCGGATGCTGCTGGCGGCGACCTGGGGTGCCGGGCCGAGTATCGCGGTGATCCAGCCCCCGCAACTTCAGGAGCCACTGCTTGCCGCTCTCGACCGGATCCAGGAACGTCGCCCCTGGCTGATTCGCAAGTCCCCCGAGCCGTGGGGGGCGATTGTGATGAGCGACAACACGAAGAACTTCTACGCCCGCCAGGCGGGTTTGGTCGAGGAGCGATACCTGGCACATGTGCTTGGGTTCTTTCGAGCGGCTGTCGAAGAGCACCTGCCCGTCACGGTCATCAACGACTGGAACCTCACTGAAGCCGACCTGTCCCGGTACCGCTTCGTGGTTCTGCCGAACACCGCCTGCCTCGACGCAGCGGCCATCGCCGCCCTGCGGGAATATGTCCGGCGTGGCGGGGGGCTGGTGGCTTCGCTCGACACGTCCCTCTACGACGAGTTTGGTGATGCCCGACGAAATTTCGCACTCGCCGACCTGCTGGGGATCGATTACCGCGGACTTCCCGAGACGGTGGCTTCCAAAAACGAAACAGTGGATGTCAATTTTGCGGCGGCGATTGGTCCCGACTACTGGACCAAGCGGAAGAACGTGTTCGAGTACCGGCAGGAAACGGAATCATTCCTGAATCGCGGGCGCATGCCACTTTACGTCGGAGCTGACGCCGTCACGTTCAAGGGGCCGGCCCTGGCCGTCACTCCCCGGGACTCGGCGCAGGTGATGGCGACACTCCAGGTCAAGGGGGTTGTGCAACCCGAGTCATTGCCTGCTGTGGTGACTCACCGGGTGGGGGAAGGGCGCACCGCGTACCTGGCCGCCGGCCTCGATGCCGGCCATTACCTCTATGCGTATCCCTATCAACGGCTGGTTCTCAAGCACCTGATGGAATGGGCCGCGAACGAAGCCGCGCCCGTCCGGGTGACGGCTCCGATGTGTGTGCAGGTCACAGTCATGCGGCAGAGCCATGAGGGAGATCGGTTGCTGGTCCACCTGTTGAATGACCTCAATTCGACCGCTCAACATGCCCTGCCCGTGGATGATGTTCCCCTGCGCGAAGAGTTCGTTCCGCTGCACGGTCTCTCGGTGACGTTTGACGCCCGTTATCCCGTGCGAGCCGTACACCTGGAACCGGGTGGGCAGGTCCTGCCGTTGATCCGCGAGTCGGGCGGGACCCGCGTGGTGATCCCGCGTCTGGACGCCCACCGAATCGTCGTGGCCGACCTCGACGTTCGTCCGTCCGATTCGCCACGGGACCCCCGGTGACTGCAGAGGCGATGGCCTTGTTTCTGGGCCATGGGGTGAACGTGCGGGGGGACCGGGACTCGACTATGATCGTCCCGATTCGGTTGCCAGTCGTGACCTTGATGAGGACTGTGGCGAGATGAACCAACGCGTGCTGGATACGATCGAACGCCTGGGAAACCGCCTGCCGGATCCGGCCCTGTTGTTTGTCTGGGCACTGCTGTTGGTCTGGGTTCTGTCGGCTCTCCTGTCACCGATTTCGTTTGAGGCAGTCGATCCTGCCACCGGGCAGCCGATCCGGGTGGTGAATCAGCTCACTTCGCAGTCGCTGGTCAACTTCCTCACCCGGTCGGTGAAGACGTTTGTGGAGTTTCCCCCGCTGGGGCTGGTACTGGTGGCCATGCTGGGTGTGGGGGTGGCCGAGCAGGCGGGACTGATCCAGGCGGGGCTCAAGGCACTACTGAAGGTGACACCAAAGGCGCTGTTGACCCCGGCCCTGCTGTTTGTCGGGTTGCTGAGCCATGCGGCGGGCGACTCCGGTTATGTCGTGGTCATTCCGCTGGGGGCGGTGATGTTCGCGGCGGCCGGTCGGCATCCCCTGCTGGGACTGACGACGGCGTTTGCCGGTGTCTCCGGGGGCTTCAGTGCCTGCCTGATCCCCGCCGGGCTTGATCCCCTGTTGCAGGGCTTCACCCAGAAGGCGGCCCAGATCATCGATCCGACCGCCGCGGTGAACCCGCTGTGCAACTGGTTCTTCATGAGCGGGTCGGTCGTGGTCATCGTCCTGGTGGGGTGGTACGTCACCGATCGGATCATCGAGCCGCGAGTCGCCTCAATGAAGCTCGATGGGACCGACCCGCCGCAGGCCCTGACTCCCCTCAGTCCCGCCGAGTTGCGCGGCCTGCTGGTCAGCCTGGCCGTCCTGGGACTGATGTTCCTCGGACTGGCCATCTGGATCATCGGCTGGGGCGATCCCTGGAGAGGCAAGAATGGCCAGTTGATGAGCCATGACGCCCCCCTGATGCAGGGGATTGTCCCGCTGCTGTTCGTATTGTTCCTCGTTCCCGGGGTGACATTTGGCGCGATCTCCGGTTCGATCCGGACTCATCGCGATGTCATCCAGGCGATGAGCAAGTCGATGGGGGCGATGAGCTACTACATGGTCATGGCGTTTTTTGCCGCCCAGTTCACCGCGGCCTTCAAGGAATCGAATCTCGGGGTATTGACCGCCGTCAATGGGGCGCTGTTTCTGCAGAAGTTGAACCTCCCCCCAGAGATCACCATTGTGGCGATCATCCTGATGACGGCGGTCCTCGACCTGTTGGTGGGCTCGGCGTCCGCCAAGTGGGCGCTTTTGGCGCCGATTCTGGTTCCCATGCTGATGTCGGTCGGCATCTCTCCCGATCTTACCCAGGCCGCCTATCGGATTGGCGACTCGACGGTCAACATCGTCACCCCCCTGATGCCGTACTTCCCGCTGGTGGTGGTTTACGCCCAGCGTTACGTCAAGTCGGTCGGCATCGGGACGATGGTGTCGTTGATGATTCCCTATTCGCTGCTGTTCCTCCTCGCCTGGACGCTGTTGCTGTTGGCGTGGTGGACCCTCGGGTTGCCTCTTGGCCTGGGAGCATCCTACACGTGGCCCCGGTGACCGACCTGCTGCGGTTTCTCAGGCTGGTGCGGCAATCGCACCTGTTGTCAGAGTCGCAGTGGGATCGTCTGCAGCAGTCCGTCTCGGATGTTCCCCTGCGGACACCCGCCGAGGTTGTCGAGTGTCTGATTTCACGGGGGGCCTTGACCGACTGGCAGGCGCAGATGCTTCTCGCGGGGCGCCGCAACTTCACCCTGGGGAAATATCGAATCGAGGGCCTGCTGGGGACCGGGGCGGTTGGCACGGTGTTCCTGGCCCGACAGACGGGTCTGGATCGTCAGGTTGCCCTCAAGGTGCTGGCTCACGATGTGTGCCAGGACGAGGACCTGGTCGCCCGATTCCAGCGTGAGACCCAGTCGCTGGCCGCCCTCAACGGCCCGCACCTGGTGACCGCGTTTGATGCCGAGAGCCAGGGAGATCTCCATTACCTCGTGATGGAGTACATCCCGGGCGCCGACCTGGGAAAGGTGCTGCGGCAACGGCACAAGTTGCCTGTCGCCCTCGCCTGCGAGTGCATTCGCCAGGCGTTGCTGGGGCTGCAAACGGCGGCTGAGGCGGGTCTTGTGCACCGCGATCTCAAGCCGGGCAATCTGCTGTTGAGTCGCAATCCCGAGACTGGCGGTCCAGTCGTGCGCATTCTCGATTTCGGCCTTGCGAAGTTTCGGGTCGAATTGGCGCGCAGCCGACCGAACGCCCGCGACATCTCCCCGGGTGGAGACGATCTGACCCAGTATGGCGTCTTGCTGGGGACCCCCGATTACATGTCGCCGGAGCAGGCGCGGCAGACCCTGTCGGCCGATATCCGCAGTGATCTCTACAGCCTCGGGTGCACGCTGTTCCGACTGCTCACCGGTGAGGTCCTTTTTCCGGGAGAGCGATCACGGGCCGAGATTGTCCGACGTGTCGCGGGGCGCGAACGCGAGATTATCGAGCAGCGCCCCGAGATCCCGTCCGGCCTGAAGCCGGTGCTCGCCCGGTTTCTGGCGGTCGATCCCGCGGCACGCTACCCGATGCCCCGGGATGCCGCCAGGGCCCTGGAACCGTTCTGCGCGGGAGCCCGACTCGAAGAGGGGACGCAGGTCTCGTCCAGTCCTGTCCCCAGCCAGATCGCGCGTCCTGTCCTCGAAACTCAGCCGCAACTCGAGGAATTCTTCCGTCGGCTGGATGCTACGGCCGAGCCTGTCCGCCGCTGGAGCCATGCCGCTCCTTCGATCTTGAAATGGTGTCGCTCGCTGATCGCACGCAGGGACGTTTGGGGTGCCGTCGCTGCCCTGTGCCTCCTGCTATCGGGCCTCTGGCTGGGGCGTCCCTCAGTCACGGTGGTCCTTCCTGCCGACGAGAGCCTGCAGGGGAGACTGCAACAGGGGGAGACCCACTGGAGTCCCCCGGATTCGTTGCTGCCTGGTGGAGGTCCCTGGCGCGTGTGGCCTCGGGCGGGGGAGGTCGAGTTGGTCCTCACGCGGGAGGGCTTTCTGCCGATCCGGCAGGAAATCCGCGTCGGATGGTTTCAGTCACCCGTCTTCGAGGCGGAGTGGCAGCCCGATGCAACGGCCGTGCGCCGGGGCGAGGTGGATCGGCTCGTGGCGAGGCTGGCCGCGGTCCCGCAGAACTCTTCCGGTGATCTCCGGCATGCGGCCGAGCAATATGCCAGACAGATCGGGGGAACGGCCGAGACCCGGGACCTGGCGACGGCTCTCGCCCGGTTGGCCGTTCCATTTGACACACTGTCATTCAAGACCGAACGACTCATCCGACTGGGAGACGTTGGCCTCGGCCCGGCCTCACGACAGGTGGTGCAGGTCGTGGGGAACGGAGAACGGCAGGCCTGGAATCGGGCCGTCGCCCTGGTCGCATCCCCCGATCGACCCTGGGTGGCGGGAATCTCGATCGATCAGACGGTGCAGGTCTGGCGCACCGATGACCTGTCGCGGCTGTCGGCGTGGGTCTTGCCCGCCCGCCCGTTGTCGGCGGGCTTCCTGCCAACGTCGGGGCACCTGTTGGTGGCTCTTGACAATGACCAGGTGGAGATTCGCGATGCGCTGACGGGGGCTGTGCATCTCAACCTGAACGGGATTCGTCCCCCCTGGGCGCTGTCTCCCGGCGGATCCGAGTTGTGGGGCGTTCGCGCGGACCCCGGCGAGACCCCTCGAATTGGGGCCTGGGAGTTGCCATCGGGACGATTGCTGAGGGAGTTTTCCACGGGGGCCACGAGGCCGGTGCAGAGTCTCCAGGTATTGCTGACCGGTCACCCGGTGGTGGAGACCGAGTGGGGAGGTGTGACCGTGCACGACCCTGCGATGGGGCAAGCTGTCGTCCACTGGCCGCGCGCCTCCGGACCCCTGGTTGATCCCCGGGGAGAGTGGTTGGCGGTGTCTGAGCCGGTCGAAGATGTGCTGGTGTACCCGACGGCCGCCCCACTCGCGAAAGAGTGGAATGCCAGTTTCTCGTTCGAGTCGGCCGGCTCTCCCCTGGCGTTCCTTCCCGATGAAAACCTGTTGCTGACCCGCAGTGGATCCCGGGTCATCTCGTACGAACTGGCCCATGGACAGGAAGTCCGCACGCTGCTGGATGTTCCGCCACTTGCGATCACCACCGCGCCATCAGGAGTCGTGATCGCTGCCGACGATGCGTTGCCGCAGTGGTTTCGCTGGGAGCCAGGTTCTGTCCGCCGGCTTGAGCTGGGATCTCCCGGCCGACTCCGGCACCTGCTGGCACCCGCGGGGGCCGGTCAGATCTGGGGAGCCTGTGACCGCCCTGGCTTCGAGGTCTGGAATGACTCCGACAACAGTCGGGTCACCCGGAATGGTGAATGGCTCTGGCCTGCCACGCTCGATGAGGCGGGCTTGCGTCTTGCGTGTCGGCAGGGGAACACGATTGGCATCGTGGATGTTGCGACCGGAGAGACCCGTGTGTCATTGCCGCACCAGGTCGAAGAGCAGGAGATTCTCTCGTTCAGTGCCACGGGCGAGCGACTTGCCGTCCGGGGCGGGTGGGGCGTGTTTCGCTCGTCGCTGGAAGTCTGGGATCTCAGCACAGCGTCGAAGATTCCCCTCGGGAATCTGCCGCAGGGGCGGGTCTCGGCCCTCGCCTGGAAGCCGGATGATTCGGCTCTCGCCCTCGCCCACGATGATCGCCAGGTCTGGGTGCTGGATCTGCAGCAGGGGGGACCCGAATCCCGGACAGTCGAATTGCCGTCGCTGGTCCGGGCCATTGAGTTCTCGGCCGATGGTTTGTCACTGGCCATCGCCTGCGACGATCGCACCAACTGGTTGTACGACCTGGTGGAAAAACGGCTCGATCCGCTCGCGGGGGCTCTGGCCCGTGTCGAACGGTGGCGCTTCAGTCGCGATGGTCGACTGCTGCTGGGGGTGGTGAATGACCGGGTGCTGCTTTTCAGCGTTCCGCGGCAGAAATTGTTGCGTTCGTACACCGTTGTCGATTTCGGTGTGAATGACGCCGTGTTCAGCATGACTTCGGAAGAAATGGCCCTCGCCACCAATGGTGGTCGACTCGAGATCTGGGACGTGGCGGACCTCAGAAAAGGGGTTCCCTCCAGACGCGAGGTCGTCCCCCTCGGGCCTCCGGGAGCCCGGCTCTGGGAGGTGCGGCTCACTCCTGAGGGGCGACACCTGGTGACACTCAATGGAAATGCGACTGTCAGCGTGCTGCGCCGTATCGATACCGCAGCTCAAACTGTCGACTGAATCCTGTCAGACAGTCCCCGGTTACTCTCCCACAGACCGTTCACGTGAGCCGTGCGGAACGCTCAGCGCGTCCACTGAAACCAGCGCTGCATCAACGACTTCACCAACGGGGTCAACCGTGTTCGGTTGCTGGCATCGGCCCCCCTCTTGAGAGCCTCGGCCATCGTGGGATATGGGAAGATCGTCTTGCTGATCGCCGACAACCCCAGGCCATTCGTCATCGCCAGTGCGAGTGGGCTGATCAGGTCGCCGGCATGAGGCCCCACAACGGTGGCTCCGGCAATTCGATCACCATCGGGCAACACGTGGATTCGCACCAGGCCACCGGTGACGCCATCGACGACGCCCCGATCCAGCTCGGCCAGGTTGATTTCAAATGTCTTGATGGAAACCCGGCGAGCGGCGGCCTCAGCGGCGGTCAGGCCGACGTGTGCGAGCTCGGGATCGGTGTACGTGCACCACGGAATCAAAAGTCGGCTGGCCCTCTGGCGGCCATGGAAGAGGGCGTTCCGAACCACCAGTCGTGCCATCGCATCGGCCGCATGCGTGAAACGCCATGCCGAACAGACGTCTCCGGCGGCAAAAATCCGTCGATTGCTGGTGGCGAGAAAGTCATTGACGCCGATTCCGGTCTGGGGATCAGCTTGCACACCGGCCCGATCGAGTCCGAGGTTCTCGATGTTGGGGACCCGTCCCGTGGCGATCAGGATCTCATCGACCTCCAGCGGTGACTGGTCCCCGTCGGGAGATTCGAGAAAGAGCCGCTTCCCGGTGGCAGTCGCTTCGACTCGGGTCACCCGGGTCTGCAATCGAAGTTCGACTCCGTCAGCCCGCATCCGGGCCTGCACGAGAGAAACCGCGGCTTCGTCATCGCGGGGCAGCAGACGCGAGCCGGTGTCGATCAGGCTCACCCTGCTTCCCAATCGGACGAAGGACTGGGAGAGTTCGCATCCGATCGGCCCACCCCCGAGCACGGCGAGGTGACCTGGACGCTGCGTGAGCGAAAAGACCGTCTCATTGGTCAGGTAACCGGCCGTCGCCAGGCCGGGAATCGGAGGGATACGGGCCCGGGCTCCCGTGCAGATGACGCCCCGCGAGAAGGTCAGGCGGCTCCCCCCGATCTCAAACGCGTCCCGGTCCACGAACTCGCCGGTGCCGAAGTACACATCGACGCCGAGATCCCGGTAGCGGGCGGCCGCATCATGCCGGCTCAGCACCGCGCGCGATTGGCGGACATGCTGCATGACCCCCCCAAAGTCGATCTCGACCGATCCACTGGGGTGAATGCCAAACCGGTGTGCAGATCGGATCGCCTCGGCCGCACTGGCCGCCCGCAGCAGGCTCTTGGATGGGACGCACCCGACGTTGAGGCAATCTCCCCCCATCAGGTCCCGTTCCACCAGGGCGACGCGGGCTCCCAGTCCGGCTGCGGCGATGGAGGTGATCAAACCTGCCGGTCCAGCCCCCACGACCAGGAGATTGTAACGGGACCGTGGCACCGGGTTTTGCCATTCCGCCGGATGGACATTCGCAGCGAGTCGGCGATTGAACTCATCGTCGGGGAGCAGCGCGGGATGCAACGGAAGTGTCATCGCTCGGTGGGCTTTGCAGCAGGGGGAGTCGTGGGACTGGACGGCGTGGCATCGACAGTCGAGCCCTCGGCAAGATTCCGGCTTGCGATTCGCCCCAGCACCATGGCGAGAACGAGTGTGGCCACGACTCCCAGTGACAGCAGCAGCCAGTGCAGGGGGGGTTGCTCGCGCCGTTCGGTCCAGACCTCGGCGAGGTTTCCGAGTGCCGTCCCCAAGGACAGGAACAGCAAAGTCCCCGGCAGCATGCCGAGCCAGGAACCGAGGACGTAGTCGCGGAGGGAGACCTGGGTGATCCCGAACGCGTAATTGAGCAGGTTGAAGGGGAGCAGGGGAGAAAGTCGGCTGAGAAACACGATCCAGAACCCCCGTTGGCGGACCTTGGCATCCAGGAGCTGAAATCTCGGCTGCGCGTGCACCCAGGCGTCAATCTGGTCCCGCAGCAGGGTGCGTCCCGCCAGGAAGGCGAGCGATGCCCCAAGTGTGCTTCCAGCCGAGACGCAGGCAAAGCTGGCGAGAAATCCGGGCCAGGTCTTTCCGAATGCGAAACCTGCGAACAACGTCAGCCACGATCCCGGAAGAAACAGCAGGCAGACGGGAATGAACAACAGTCCGACCATCGGAGGCCCCCAGGGCCCCCAGTCGGCGAGATTGGCCAGAAAATGCTGCAGTTGCTGGATTGCCATCTGCCGGCCTCCCGGCCAGGCGAGACCGATCACCAGCAGCAGGAGAAATCCGGCCGTGAGTGCCGTGCGCCAGGAAGCGAGACGGAATGGCATCGCAAGACGTGGTGGAGGAACCGACCTGAGAACACCCGGAATTCTATCGCCGGAAACAAGAAAAACGGCGGACTGGAAGTAAACCAGTCCGCCGTCGGGGTTGTCATTGGGAAGATCCTTCACCCAGGATCCGCCCGCAGTGTTGAGCCTTGCCGACTCGTCCGATGATCTTGATCGGGTTGGCAGCTCAGTTCTTCGGAGCGGCGAAAAACGACCGGTAGACAAGACCGGCGAGGATGGCACCCAGGATGGGGGCCAGCCAGAAGAGCCACAATTGCGGAATGGTCTCTCCCCGCACAAACAGAGCAGGACCGGTGCTGCGGGCCGGATTGACCGACAGGTTGGTGACGGGAATCCCGATCAGGTGGATCAGGGTCAGTCCGAGGCCGATGGGAATTCCGGCGAACCCGGCGGGGGCACGCGAATCGGTCGCGCCCAGGATGATGATCAGGAAGAAGAAGGTGAGGACCACTTCTGCGATGAAGCAAGCCTGAACCGAGTATCCACCCGGAGACAATGTCCCATAGCCATTTGTCGCAAATGCCCCGGCACCGCTGGGGGCTTGCCAAGACGCCCCGCCAGAGGCGATGAACCAGAGGATGGCAGACCCGATCACCGCCCCCGAGACCTGTGCGATGATGTAGGGAACGACCTCAGCCGAGGGGAATCGCCCACCCACGTTCAGTCCCACCGTGACGGCGGGATTCAGGTGGCAACCCGAGACGTGGCCGATGGCGAAGGCCATGCTCAGCACGGTCAGCCCGAAGGCCAGCGAGACCCCGACAAACGCGATACCGAGGTTCAGGGGTGTCGAGCCCTCCATAGCGACGAACTTGGCAGCCAGTACGGCACTGCCACAACCGCCGAAGACGAGCCAGCAGGTTCCGAGAATCTCCGCAACGAGTCGATTGGCAAGAGGCATGGTTTCCTTTCAGGACGTGAGACCGCAACTCCGTTGCGGGTGGTGAAAAAAGCACAGACAGGGGCGTATCTTAGTGGTCGGTGTCAGTTGTACAAGACGGGTTTCCGGAAGTTCATCCCCGGGCCGGCACCGCTGCCGCAAGCCACTCCTGCAGCACCTCGAGCGGGAGTCCCACCACGTTGCTCAGGCTCCCTTCGATTCGGCTGGCGAACACGCTTCCCGCTCCCTGGATTGCGTAGCCCCCCGCCTTTCCCCGGGACTCCCCCGTTGAGAGATACCAGTCAATCAATCCGGGGGGGACTGTGCGAAAGGTCACCGCCGTCCGGACCACCGTCTCACGGCGGGTTCCGTCCGGAGAAACAAGACACAGGGCCGAGAGCGCCCAGTGCGTCTGTCCCAGGTAGTACCGCTCAAACCAGTGGCGAACCGTGTCACGCCAGCTGTCGTCGTCGGGAGGTTGCCCCAGCACCCTCAGACCACCCCGCGGTTCACCGACGACGATGGTGGTGTCGGCGGCCACCAGCAGGCTCTGTTGCCAGTCGGTCTGCTGATGCCACAGTGGTTCCACGAGGGCCGACTTCTCCCGGGCGATCAATCCGATGCGGTCCTCAATCGTCCGCCAGTCGTGACACCCTTCAAAACCCCGTTCCTCGCTTTGCGGTGGGGGAAGCACATCGATTCGGGCCCCAGGACAAAGGGAGAGCAACAATTCCCGCCGTCGGGGTGAACGTGACGCGAGGACGAGGTGGAGAGGCATGGGGCAGCCGCAGGTCGGTGTGGACTCAAGAACAGACGCCACAGTCTGGGCGCATCGTCCCGGAAAACTCAATCACACACCGTTGGCGGTTTCCAGTGAGTGGCCCGGAGAGAATCTCCTCCCCACCCGTGATGTGTATGTATGCACACATCGACGGGAATTGCGGGATTGTTATTGCGAAGCGTGTTTCGTAAAAACCGATTTGACTTGTGATTGCGTGGTCACACGAGCGATGCGACGTCTGTTTCTGCGGAAGGGTGTTCGTTCAGGAGCCGTTTCCATCCGCGAGTTGGGGGATCGGATTGCGGTTCCAATCGTGTCAATGCACCAGCTCCTTTTACCATGGCCGGGGGAACTGCAATGCTGCAAGTGTTTGGCTCTTCTACCTTCGGGGATTGTACCCGCGCGACTCGCCGTGACTTTCTCGCCGTTGGCGCTGTGCCGGCACTCGGGCTGACTTTGCCGGGACTCTTTGCCCAGCGAGCATTCGCAGCCGAGACGCCAGTTCCCTCGTCGAACACCTCGGTCGTGTGGCTTTGGTTGAATGGCGGTCCATCGCACATCGAGACCTTCGATCCCAAGCCGGATGCTCCCCGCGAATACCGCAGCGTCACAGGCCATGTGGCCACCTCCCTGCCGGGCGTCGCCCTGGGGGGAACGTTCGAGCAACTTGCCACGCGGATGGACCGGCTCGCCATTGTTCGCTCGTTTGCCCACCAGAACAGCGGGCATGGTGGTGGAACCCACTGGGTGATGACCGGGTACGACAACCGGCAGTCCGATGCCGGCGGCAAGCCCAACCGCCCCAGTCTGGGTTCGATTGTCGCCCGCATGCGTGGTGCCAACGATCCCGGTACCGGGATGCCAACCTATGTGCGGCAGGGAAGTATTGGTGCTGATGGGCCCGCGTTCCTTGGGGCGTCGTGTGCGCCGTTTGACCCCCAGGGACCGGCCCGGAAAAATCTGAGTGTCTCGATCAAGCAGGATCGGCTCGATGACCGGCGATCGTTGCTGTCACAGCTCGACCGCTTCCAGAGAACAGCCGACGCCTCCGGACTGATGGAGGGGCTCGATGCCTACGAGCAGCAGGCGTTCAATCTCGTGCTGGGGAGTGCCCCGGCCGCATTCGATCTTGCCAAAGAGGAGAAAAAGGTCGTTGACAGCTACGGGAAAGATCTGGGGCAGCAGATGCTGATTGCCCGCCGGCTGTGTGAAGCGGGTTGTGGCTTTGTCACAGTCAGCTTTGGAGGCTGGGACATGCACAACGGCATTGAGAAGGGATTCGAAAGGCGAGGTGCCATGGTCGATCGGGCCGTCGCGGCATTCCTCGACGACGTCGCCGCACGCGGTCTGAGCGAGCGGATCCTTCTGGTCATCACCGGGGAGTTCGGTCGGACGCCACGCGTCAACCGCAATGCAGGTCGCGATCACTGGGCACCCCTCAGCACCCTCGCTCTGGCCGGCGGGGGGCTGCGGATGGGGCAGGTGGTGGGAGAATCGAGTGCCAAGGCCGAGACCCCCCGGGCTTCGGTGGTCACACCCCAGGACCTGGCGGCCACCGTCCTCCAGGTGCTGGGAATCTCCCCCGCGCTGCAGGTGACGAATCCTGCCGGCCGTCCGGTCACCCTCGTCGAGAATGGTCGACCCATTCGGGACCTTTTTGCCTGAGACTCGGGCAACGCCGGGTTCTTGGAATCTGCCACCTTCCTGGGTTGCTTCAGCAAGCCCCCCACGGAAGCAGGCTGGCACCGGATTCTGGAAGATCATCGTTCCGCCAGGTCCACTCCCGGGCCCCGCACGACCAGTGAGGCGGGCTGCGTCCCGTCGCGATCAGCGGGACGAGTCGATGGCATCCACGGGCTGGCAAAGGGCCTGTGGATGCCCGAAAGGACGCGTCCCATCTGACCTCAGTTCTGCGATGGAAAACCGCTATTTCAGCACCGAGAAGCGATGCACCGTGGTCTGCCGGTAGGTTTCACCGGGGCGCAGAACCGTCGTGGGAAATTCGGGATGGTTGGGGGAGTCGGGGAAGTGCTGCGTCTCCAGGCAGAAAGCTCCGTGCTTCTCGTGTCCCCCGTTTTCGGCGGCCCCATTCAGAAAGTTTGCCGAGTAAAACTGCACGGCTGGTTCGGTTGTCCAGACTTCCATCACCCGTCCCGAGTCGGGTTCTTCGACCCGGGCAGCCCGGGTCAGTTCCCCCGCCTTGGGCTTGCGCAGCACGTAGCAGTGGTCGTAGCCGCCGGGAGGCGCAAAGGCGCGGTACGACTCTTCAATGCGTGACCCGATCGCGTGGGGAGTTGCAAAATCCATGAAGCTCCCGGCCGTCTTCGTCTGGCGGCCCGTGGGGATCATCCCATCGCCCACTTCGAGGAACGCGTCGGAATCGAGTGTCAGCACATGGCCCAGCACGCTCTTGCCCGACTTCGCTCCGGTGAGATTCCAGTAGGCATGGTTGGTCAGGTTGAGCACTGTGGCCCCCTTGGTGGTCGCCTCGTACTCCATGCGGAGTTCGTTGTCGTCGGTCAACCAGTACGTGACCACCGTCGTCAGTTCGCCCGGGTACCCTTCCTCACCATCCGGGCTGGTATAGCGGAACCGGACGCCAGCACCGCCCGCTCGACTCACCTCCTCGGCCTGCCATAGTTGCCGGTCGAAACCCCTGGTGCCTCCGTGCAGGTGCTCGGCACCATTGTTGGTGGCCAGACGAAACTCGCGTCCATCGAGCTGAAAACGCCCCTTGGAAATCCGGTTCGCAAATCTTCCGGTCGTGCAGCCAAAGTAGGCGGTGTGCTTGACGTAATCTTCGGCCCGATCGAAGCCGAGGTTGACATTCGCCAGCTTGCCGGTGCGGTCGGGCGCTTCCAGGGCGACCAGCCGAGCCCCGTAATCGGTCACCCGCATCACGAGTCCATGGCTGTTGGTGACGGTCCAGACGTGGGCCGACTGCTGGGGGCTGACTTGGCCGAAAGACTGGTGTTGCACGCGGGGTCCTTTCAGGTTGGTTTCGGCGGCGACCCGAGGGCGGGCGACCACTGTCGAAGCGAGAGTTGCTGTCACGCCGAGCAGCCATTGCCGTCGGCTGAAGAGATTCAGAGGCGTCATGTAAGCGTGTGTCCCGGGGCCGTGGGAAGATGCTGTCGGACGCGACGGATGATACGTTCCGCCGAAAAGCCGGGCAAACATGGAAACGCCGGGGCAGGGCCGATAGCATCACCCCGTGAGGACCGCCTGACTCTGATCCGTCGTTGCCGTAAACAGCCGGAAGTCTCCCATGGATCGCCGCCACCTTCTGCACCAATCGGCCACTGCCGGGTTGGCCGTGCTGTGTGGCCTGCTGCGCGACCAGTCGGCGAGGGCGCAGGAGAGCGGTCCGCCGTTGAAGGGAGACTCGTCAAGAACCGGAACGGGCAGTCTCGCTCCGGGGGCCACTGTCCCAGAGTTGAGGCTGCTGGGTGTCCTCGCGACAGCCGGATTGCAGAATGCCTGGCTGCTGCTCGACGTGACCGCCGCCGCCTGGAAAGCACAGGGGTTGACCGCAACCCGCGTGAAGGGAATCGCATCGGCACTCGGACAGCAGTTGACGCAGGTGTCGCGAGGGCTCGAATCGATCGATCCCGAGCGACTGGTCGAGTCGGACCAGGTTTTTGTCGAAGAGGCCCGGCAATGTGCCCGACGACTGCAACTCGCTTCCCGGGCACTCGTCCGCTGGGTTGATCGTCCATCACTGGCGGAATCGCGGACGTTTGACCGGGCCCTGCGATCGGCTGCCGAAGCGGTCGAGGAACTGACCGCCGGGTCCGCGTCGACGGCGGAATCCCCGGTCGTGGAATGACCCCGATTTTCCCATCGCGATTCGCAGCGAACCGGCCATGAACAACCTGGCGTGTCAGGCCGGTTGTGTGGGACCGGTGAACCCATTCAGTTGGCCGGCGGCGTCGGGGCGGCATCCATGGCGGTCGACCGATTCGATCCCGCGGATGTCCCCTGTCGACGCTGTCCAACCGGAATCGAGCGGTAGAGCCTCAACAAACCCAGCAGCAGGGCCATGCCGCCGATCAGCAGGACGGCCAATCCGGCCAGTGTGGGAGGGTGACCAAACAGTTCTCGCGTTCGCTCCCAGATCAGTCGCCAGGTGAACAGCACGACAACCGCGGCCAGGGCGAGGCAGGGGCCATACGGGAGTGCCCGGCGACCAATCGAAAACTGCAGAGCCAGGGCGACAGCCACCCCGCAGACCGGCGCGATCAGGAAGACGCAGATCACGGGCTGCCACCCCAGGAAACTGCCAATCATCCCCATCAGCGTCACATCCCCCAACCCGAGTGCCTCGAGTCCCAGCATCCAGTCCGAGACAATCCGGGCCATCCATGTCAGGCCGGCCCCCACGACGAGTCCCGTCAGGCTCCAGGCGAGTCCGTGCCAGTGGTGCGACGTCTTGATCCACTGCGGGATGGCGGGGCCCACGTCGGGAGCCCAGTTGTTCCAGTCAACCCAGACGGGAATGAGCTGCATGTTGCTGATGCCAAACGCCCCGGCGACACCGAGTATGGCGCCCGTGGCGGTGATTGCATCCGGAATCACGTACTGGTCGAGATCGACCACGGTGGCTGTCAGCAACAGGGTGATCAGCGCCAGGTGATAGAGAACGCGCCATTGCGCCCAGTCGATCGAACCCCCTTCGACCAGCGACTGGCAACGGCCCGCGATGACCGCGATCGGCAGCAGGGCGGTCAGCACGATGCTGGTGGCCAGGATCAGCAGCCGGTATCGGCGAGGCATCTGCCACGGGGCCCCCCGTTCCCTCGCGATCAGGGATGTACTCCAGCGAATGACCCCCCAGCCCAGCAAGAGGCCCAGCGGGGCAAACGTCGTCGCATGCAGCCACGACTCGCCCCGGGTGACGAACTCGAACCAGTGCTGGTTGAGGCTTCGCAGAAACTCGCCCACCTGTCAGTTCTCTCGTTGGGACCGGCTACCAGTTGGTGAAAGAACCGTCAGCCCGCCTCCAGATTGGGCAGCGGCCTTCGGGAATCGGCGGGTAGGCCTTCACACGTGATTCATCGATGACCACCCCCAGCCCGTTTCGTGTGGGAGGCTGCAGGTGGCCCCGCTGATAGGGCACCTGGACCGGGAAAAGGTCCTGCAGGTAGGTCCCGGGAACTCGCGGGAGCTCCTGCACGCCGAAGCAGCTGCTCGCCAGGTCGATATGCAGGCAGGCGGCGGTCGAAACCGGTCCGAGGGGGTTGTGCAGGGCGAGTTTCAATCCGTGGGTTTCGCACCAGCCGGCAATCTTCACGGTCTCGGTGATGCCCCCCGCGAGGCAGACATCAATGCGGGCGAAGTCGCACCACTCGTTCTCGATCAGGGGGCGGAATTCCCACTTGGAGGAGTATTGTTCTCCCACGGCCAGCGGGACTGTGGTCCGGGCGGAGAGCCGGCGGTAACTGTCCGGGTTTTCACAACGCAGTGGATCTTCGATGAAGTAGGGCTGGTACTCTTCGGCAAGGTTGCAGAAGAGCAGGGCGTCCGCCGGATCGAGGCGGGTGTGGACATCCACCAGCAGTTCAATATCCGGCCCCAGGGCAGATCGCAGTGCTGCGAGATCTTCAATCGCCAGCCTGAGGGCTGGACGCGGGTCAAAGATCGAACCGTCTCTGCCGCCTCGAATCTCAGTCCGGATGAAGCGATAGCCTTCACCAACCAGCCGTCGGGCGTGCTCCACCAGCTCGGGCGTCGTCTGGCCCCGGGCATGGGGATAGCAGGGGACCTCATTTCGGCACAATCCCCCCAGCAACTGGTAGAGAGGGACCTGCAGTGCCTGGGCCTTGATGTCCCACAGGGCGAGGTCGAGGGCGCTGATGGCCGCCGCCCCGACCCGTCCCGCCGGAAAGAATCCCGACCGAAACATGACCTGCCAAAGGTGTTCGGTCCGGAACGGATCGGCCCCCAGCAGCAGGGGTGTGACGGCTTCGATGAAACCAGCCGTGGCCGACTCCCGCCAGGTCAGGCCACCTTCCCCAACCCCGACCAGTCCGGAGTCGGTCTCGATGACCACAAACAGGAAGTTTCGTTCCGCACCAATGATGTGCGGTGTGATGCGTTGAATCTGCATGGTCGGACCATTCTGGAGGGTCTCACTTCGGATTTCCATCCCGCGTTTGGTACAGGGTTTGCATTTCTTGCCCGGAACGTGCTCGATGATGGTCACTTCACAAGAACTGCGCTCGGGAGTTTCTGATGAAACGGACGTTGAAAACCACGATTTTCGCCCTGCTGGCATCGTTCAGCATGGTGACGCTCGCGTGGGCTGAGGGAGTCGATGATCGCCTCGCCCCGGCGAAGCTGGATCGTGGGAATACCGCCTGGATGCTTACGTCGTCGGCACTGGTGCTGATGATGACAGCACCGGGGTTGGCACTCTTCTATTGCGGCTTGGTCCGCAAGAAGAATGTGCTGGGTGTGATGATGCAGTGCGTCTTCCTGATGGGACTGATGTCGCTGGTCTGGGCGTTGTGGGGCTACAGCCTGGCATTCGGATCGGATGTGGCGGGAGGATTGGTGGGCGGGGGGGATTTCCTGCTGTTGCAGGGGGTGCTGCCGACCCTGGGTTCGGATGGCGCGGTGTCGGTGCCAATGATGGATGCCTATGGCATTCCCCGGTCCATTCACATGATCTACCAGATGATGTTTTTCATCATCACTCCGGGATTGATCTGCGGCGCGTTTGCCGAGCGGATGAAATTCAGTGCCATGGTGCTGCTGAGCATTTTCTGGGGAACGCTCGTCTACTGCCCGATCGCCCACTGGGTCTGGTCAGACACGGGGTGGTTGAACCCGGCGAACCTGAATGCCAAGTTCCCTGCGTTTGATTTTGCCGGGGGAACGGTTGTGCACATCAGCTCGGGGATCTCGGCCCTGGTGTGTGCTCTCGTGATTGGCAAACGGCTGGGCTACGGCCAGGAGCCGATGCCTCCGCACAATCTCACCTACACCTGCATTGGAGCGGCCCTGCTGTGGGTGGGGTGGTTTGGCTTCAATGCGGGGAGTGCCCTGGAGGCGAATGTTCTCGCGGCGAATGCGTTCGTCGCCACGCACATGGCGGCGGCGGCGGGGACTGTTGCCTGGGCGGTGGCGGAGTGGTGGCACCGCGGCAAGCCCAGCATTCTCGGGGCCTGCTCGGGAGCCGTCGCGGGACTTGTCTGCATCACCCCGGCCGCTGGTGCCGTGACCCCTCTGGCGGGGATCGTTCTGGGGCTCGTCGGAGGATTTGTCTGCTACCAGGCCTGCCTGTTGAAGTCGAAATTCGGCTATGACGACGCCCTGGATGCGTTTGGTGTGCACGGCGTCGGTGGAACTCTCGGTGCGTTGCTCACCGGGGTGTTTGCCACGCGATTGGTGGTCCCTGGCAGTACCACTCCACAGGGTTTGATCGAGGGGAACTTCCAGCAGTTCATCAACCAGGGAGTGGGGGTTGTCGCCTCGATGGCCCTGGGGGTCATTGGCACATTCGTGCTGCTGAAGGTGATTGATGCCCTGGTGGGGCTGCGGGTCACGCAGGAAGAGGAGTTGATTGGCCTCGACGTGAGCCAGCATGGCGAAGAGGGATACATCTTCGTCTGACCCACCTGGATTGGAGTTGGCTGCTACAATCTGAACACCGGGAGCCGCGGCCATCGCGGCTCCCGGTTCTGTCGTACCGCAGTCCCCCCCGGGGTGGATCTGCTTCCTGGAGTTCAAGATGAAAAAGATCGAAGCTGTCATTCGGCACTACAAGTTGGAAGATGTCAAAAACGCCCTGACCCAGGCCAAGGTCGAGGGGATGACCGTGACCGAGGTCCGCGGCTTCGGTCGCCAGCGTGGTCACAAGGAGATGTATCGGGGAGCCGAATACACGGTTGATTTTCTGCCCAAGGTGAAGATCGAGGTGGTGGTTCAAGAGAACCTGCTGAAGGAAGCGGTCGAGACCATCATGCGGGTTGCCCGCACGGGCCAGATTGGTGATGGGAAGATCTTCATCACCGACCTGGCCGAGGTGATCCGCATTCGGACCGGTGAGACCGGTGAATCGGCCATGTAGTCGGGGGCAGGGGTTCCACCAGCCGTGGGATCCCGATGCGAGCCACTCTCTTCGGATCCCATGACTTCTTCGCCCCCCCTCGGTGATCCCCAACTCCACCTCCGGCTGCAGGCCCGCAAGGATCGACTGCTGTCGGTCCGTGAGTCGGCCCGCAAGGCACATCAGTCGGGTCGCTCCGCCCTGCAGACCGCCAGTCTGATCAGTCGGGGGGTTGATCAATTGTTGGTCGACCTCCTCTCTGAGAGCCTGGCGGGAGCATCCCCCGAGGAATTGTCCCGGTTGCAGGAAGGGACCGCGATGATCGCGGTCGGGGGAACGGGGCGGGGAGAACTGGCTCCCTATTCCGACGTCGATCTGCTGTTCCTCTGCGACCTCTCGGCTGACAATCCGTTCGTCCGGTGTGTCCAGGGAATGGTCCGGGCCTGCTGGGATACCGGTTTGCAACTGGGGCATCGTGTGGCGACCCCGGCCGACGCCCTGGAGTTCGCCTCCAGCGATCCGGTATTCGCGACGGCCCTGGTGGAGATGCGGCTGCTCTGGGGGTCACAGCGCCTGTTTGAGTCGTTTCGGGCTGGTTTCCTGAGGCGTATTTCCCGGGGTCACTATCGAACGTTCTATGACACGTGTGTGCAGGCGCGCGAGGCCGAACGCCTGCAATACGGTGGGACCGAGCGGCAATTGGAGCCCGAGGTCAAACGCTCTCCCGGGGGGCTGCGCGACATCCAGATGATGCGTTGGCTGGGGATGGCCCGGTTTGGCACCCCCGACATTGACCTGTTGCGCCGCAGTGATGCACTCACCTTCGAGGATGCCCAGACGCTGCTCAATGCCCAGGAATTCCTGCAGAGAATTCGTACTGAACTGCACTTCCATGCCGGGCGTGCCCAGGAAATCCTGACTCGCGACGAGCAGTTGCGGATGGCCGAGTTGCTGGGGTTCGCGGGGACTGCCGCCCAGCGACCGGTCGAGCAGTTCATGCAGCAGTATTTTCGACACGCCACGGGAGTCATGGATGTGGTGTCGCGGTTCGTCGAGCGCGAACGCCCCCGCCGCTGGCGCACGGTCGTCGAACGCCTGGTCCTCTCGCGCCGCGACAATCAGTACTTCCGGGCGACGACCCGGGAAATCTTTCCCGCCCCGGGGCAGTTGCCCGAAGTGCTGCAGAATCCCGAGCGGCTGTTCCAGTGGTTCGAGCTGGCCGGTTCGTACGGACTCCAGGTCCCCCCGGAGACCACTGACCGGATCCGGGCGGCATGCCAGTCGTATCCGCCCCAGGTTCCCCCGGCGGTGGCGCGTCGGTTTCTCGCTCTCCTGCAGACCGACAGGGGGCTCGAACCGCTGCTGAGGCAAATGTACGCCAACGGGATGCTCACGTACGTGCTTCCCGAGTTCCGCGGCGTCCACTGCCTGCTCCAGTTCAACCAGTACCATGCCTACACGGTCGATGAGCACACTCTGCGCACGATCGGCGAGGTCGAGCACCTGCGTTCCCAGCAGACAGTCCTGGGGAAGGCGGCTCGCGAAGTCAAGCATCTCGCCCTCCTGCACCTGTCGCTGCTGCTGCATGACGCCGGGAAGGGACAGGTGGAGGAGCATTGCCTCGTGGGTGAGCGATTGGCCCGTGACGCGGCGGCACGACTCGGACTGAAGGGGTTCGAGCAGGAGACTCTCCCCTTCCTGGTTCGGCATCACCTCGACATGACACTGGTCGCTTTCCGACGTGATCTGCAGGATCCGGCGCTGCTCATGCAGTTTGCCCGCCAGATTGGAAATCTCGAGACTTTGCGACTGCTGTTCGTCCATACGGCGGCCGACATGCTGGCGGTCGGTCCCAATACGTTCACCAGCTGGAAGGAAGACCTGCTGTCGCAGTTGTACCAGGGGACCTACGAGACCCTCTCCGGGGGACCACCGGGTGGGGCTGTGGACCAGCGACGCTACGAGTTGCGAATGCTGTGGCAGCAGTCCGGGCAGTCGGCGGCGGTTCCAAAGATCGAATCGGGAGGCGCGGGCGATCTCATCGACTCTCTGCCGGCCCATTACGTCGCGAATACACCCGCCCCCCAGGTCATGTCGGACCTCGGTGCCATCCAGCAACTCGACCGGATGCCCCTGCAGATTCGCGCGACGTTCGACGAAGAGACCCGTCGGGTGGAGATCCTGGTGATCACCAGTGACCGTCCCGGGTCGGGACTGTTCAGCCGGATCTGCGGGACTCTGACCGCCAAGGGGTTGTCAATTCTCGCGGCCAACATCTGCACGACCAGCCAGCAGTTGGTGATCGACCGCTTCACGGTTCTGGATCCCGACTTTTCGGGAATCATTCCGTCGTTCCGACTGCGGGAGATCGAAGACAGCCTGCGACAGGTCCTCGAAGAGAAGGTCACGGTGGAGGATCTGTTCCTTCGCAATCGACGGCTGGGAGTGGTGCAGTCCGTTGATGGAATGTGCCGCGAACCGGTCCAGGTGCGGATCGACAATCATGTCTCCGACTCGGCCACGGTCATCGATGTGTTTGCCAACGACGCGCGCGGCCTGCTCTACATCATTGCCCGGGCCCTGTTCAATCTCGATCTCTCGGTGATCCTCGCGAAAATCACGACCCACGTCGACCAGGTTCTCGACGTCTTCTACGTCACGACCCAGGAGGGAGACAAGCTCCCCGAGAGCGAAGAGCCTCGCGTCGAACGAGAGATCCTGGAGGCGATCGAGCAGTTCAACCGACGATATGGCGCATCGGCCGGACTGTAGCCTGCGGTCTCACTTTCTGCCGGACCGTCAGCGGGGGGCGGCGTAGGGGGGATTGTCGGGGGGAAGAGGGGAGAGGTTCGCCGGACGGTCGCTCGTGGTCAGGTCGACCCCCATGGCCGCTGCCCCCACCAATGGCAGCAGGTCGTCAGGCTCGGGCTGGATGCCCATAAAAACTTCGTCGAGATCGTTGCCATCGACGCTCTTGCGCAACACGAAATAAATCAGGGTTGCGCTGCACCAGAAGAAGCTGTAGACAAATCCATGGATCAGGGTCGCCCACGCCCGGAGCCAGTATTTGAGAATCGTGTCGCCGATGCCACTGCCGGCCTCGGACCGGGTGGTCTCGGAACCGGTGGCGTCGGCACGTGTGGCGTCGGACTGAGTCGACTGGGGGGCATCATGATCAGCCTCCAGGGCCCAGTCGGTATTCTCCAGCGGGGGGGCCAGCAGGGCGGGAGCCTCATCAGCGATCGACTCGACCCACGCCCGGTTTGCTCCCAGGGAAAGTCCCTGCAGCGAGAGCAGGGTCGCCAGTTGCCCGAGGAACAGCACGCAAAAGACGGCGAATGAACCGTAGACCAGCGAGAGGACAATCTGCCAGAGGTAGAGCAGGGGGCGTTCGTAGACGTAGTTGAAAGCCCGGCTCATCCCGTCGAATCCATCGGTCCCCTCGACGCTGATCGTGGCGAACATCAGCGGCCATCCGACCGCCAGCCCCATCACCAGGATTGCCAGCAAGAGCCCGATGACCAGTGCCAGTCCACCGCCAAACCCGCCGACGACAGTGCCAATCGCCGGGAGACGGCTGAAGAGTCCCCCGAGTGCCAGCAGCAATGCCACCCCAAGTACCGCCAACAGTGTCAACAGCGGACCCACCAGGAACGACAGGTAGTTGCGCCCGGCAAAACGGAGTGCCCCGGTGAGGTGTGTGCTCTGGTCTCGGGCGAATTCCACGGCGGCACTGCGCGAGAGTGCCCCGCCAAACAGCCCCCAGACCACGAGCCACCACAGCAACTGGAACAACGCCCGCAATCGTTCGCTCGCCGGGACTGTCGGTTCAAACATCCGCTGCCCGGGATTCAACAACTCGGTGACCGGGGTCAGGGTGACACTCCAGTTGCCAAACACCTGCGAGAAAAACCGCTGGGGATTCTTCAGTCCAGAGGCCAGTGCCCAGAGTGCATTCACCGGGGGCTCGCCCGCCTCCTGGGGATCCGGAGACGTCAGGTCGAATCCCAGATCCCGTTCCCACGGCCAGGAAGTGGGTGTGAAGACGAACGGTTGCTCGTCAAGCTTCCGCGTGGTGGTCGTCGACGACGGTTCCATCAGTCGCCAGCCCACGGTCGTCAGCGTCACCCCGATCGCCGCCAGGAGCAACTGTCGGATGCGCAGCGCCAGCCGAAATGACTGAAACAGCTGCGTCCAGGGGACATGTCGCCTTAGGTCGAATCCTTCGAGGGGCAGGGCGCGGTGGGGCATCTTGCGAAACCAGGAGACATCGCCGGGAGGCGTCGAAAGTCACGTTCGGCCGTGAACGTCTGCAGACGGAGTGTAGCGGGTGCAACTCCGCCTTCGCCACGCGTTCACCTCCGGTCGTGGGAATGGTACCGCGAAACGGCCTCGGATACACTCCGCACCACAACACTCGACTGTCCCGCCGACAATTTCTGAAGGTGTCCCATGGATCTGCTGACCACCCTGAAAGGCTCTTTGATGGAGGGGTTCTTTCCCGCGGGATGGGACCTGAAGCGCATTGATCGCTGCGTGGATGCCGACCCGGCGACGATCACCCAGCGGCAGAAGTGGTGGCACAAGGGGTTCACCCCCGTCCCCTGCGGCGATGTTGCCGACTTCGACATGATGCTGGGCCATGAGATCGCCCTGCAGATCAAGAAGTCCCGCGATGCCTCCGAGAAACTCGCGCTGATCCTGCCTGTGGGGCCGATGGGGATGTACCGCTGGGCGGTTTACTTCCTCAGCGAGTGGGGTGTCCCGTGCGATCACTGCACCGGTTTCAACATGGACGAGTGGAGTGATGCCGAGGGAAACACCCTTCCCTCAACCAATCCGGGGGCATTCCAGTACGCCATGCAGCAGGCGTTCTACGGTCCTCTCGGCAAGCTCACCATCCCCACCCGCCAGCGATTCTTCGCCACGAAGAAGCTGCTTCCCACCTATGCCGACCGGATTGGCGAGATCCAATCGGCCGGAGGTCGCCTCATCGTGATCTTTGGCATTGGCCGGGTCTGTCATATCGCCTTCTGGGAGCCCCACTTCGCCGCCGAATTTGCCTCCGAGAAAGAATGGAAAAGCCAGACCCACCGCTTGGGCGCCCGGCTGCATCCTCTGACCATCGAGCAAAACGCCATCACCAGCTTCAAGAGCCGGACGACCCTCGTCCCGGCATTCGCGAATACCATTGGACCGGGGCTCTTCCTGGCAGCCGACCGCATCATCGGAGGAGCCGACGGAACCCTGTCACGCGGCATGATGTGGCAGGGGCTGAGTCTCTGGATGACATTGCGGCACGAACCATCGAGCTGGATTCCGTCGACGTACATGCCGACGCTTCCAGGCCGCCTCTTCTTCCTGCGGGAACTGGCTGGACCGCTCGTTGCGGAATGCAATTGATCGGAGCGCGGGGCCGGCGCTGACCTCCCCGCTGCGATTCCCCTTCGTCACTCCCCTTCGTGACTGCCATGGTCCGACGTGCGAATCTGCCGCTGTTGGCCGGAACTGAAACGTCATGAGAATCGTCTTGTTTCCCCTCGGATCGGCCGGGGATGTCTTTCCCTTTCTGGGTCTCGCGATCCAGCTTCGGGAGAGGGGACACGACGTGGTGGTGGCCACCAATGCCCACTTTGAGCCGCAGGTCCGTCGCGAGGGAATCTCGTTTGAGCCGGTGGGAACCGAGGAGGACTACCTCGAGATCACCCGGGACCCGGACCTCTGGGACCCTTGGCGGTCGTTTGGCGCGATTGTCAGGCACAGTGACCGCATCATCGAACGGCAGGTGGAAATCTGTCGTCAGTACCTCGCGAAGGGGCAGGGAGTGGCTCTCGCCAACCTGCTGTCGTTTGGGGTGCGGGGAGCCCGCGACCAGATGCGGTTTCCGCTGTTCACGGTCCATCTCCAGCCGGGGGTGATTCTCAGCCGCAAGGCTCCGCCGGTCCTGGGCAATCTGCCGGCCCCCGCCTGGCTGCGGCGGTGGTTGTTGCCAGTGGGTGAACGGCTGGTGATCGATCGGCTCGCGGGGCCGGCAATCAATCGACGACAGCGGGAGATGGGCTTGCCCCCCGTGCGCCGGATCGCCCACTGGTGGAACTCACCCGATGGGGTGATCTGCCTCTTTCCCGAGTGGTTCGCCCCGCCACAGGAAGACTGGCCCCGGCCTCTGTTCCAGGCCGATTTCCCGCTGTGGAATTCCGGTTCTCAGCAGGAATTGACTCCGTCCCTGGAACAGTTCCTCCGGGACGGTCCACCTCCGGTGGTCTTCGCTCCCGGGACCGCCAATGTGCAGGCCGGTCCGTTCTTTGACACGTCGGTGGAGGCGTGTGGACGACTCGGTTGCCGCGGAATCCTGCTGACCCGTTTCCGGGAGCAGGTTCCGGCATCGTTGCCCGCGACGGTGCGGCATGTCGATTACGCCCCACTCGACCGCCTGCTGCCGCGCAGCGCAGCGCTGGTCCATCACGGCGGGGTGGGGACTTTGTCCCAGGCTTTGGCCGCGGGAGTCCCGCAATTGATCCGTCCGCTCGCGCACGACCAGTTCGACAATCTGCACCGGGTTCAGGCTCTGGGAGTGGCGCGAGGAATTGCCGTGTCGCGATATCGGGTGCCGGAGGTGGTCCGCCAACTTGGCGGATTACTGCAGTCGCAGTCGATCCGAGAGGCGTGTGCCGCCGTACAGAATCGGCTGGCGACACACCGGGGCCTCGAACTGGCGGCAACGGCCGTCGAAGAACTCGCCCGTCGGGCTGGAGTCTGCCAGGGATAGTCGATATCAGACTCCCTCAACCGCCGGGATTTCGCAGAGAGCGGTCACGGGGAGGGACGGCGGGCAAACAGTGTGGGCAGCGGGCCGATAAGCCGGGTTTTGTCGGGGGCGATCATTTCTCTGGGCGGACGATTGCCCGGCCGCTCTAGCAACCGACCCGAGGGTGGTACCGGACCGAACCGATCCAGGCGACGATGGACGAGCCACCGCCGCTCCCCTCTGCTTGGTTTTGCTCCCCGTGGGGTTTGCCCTGCCAGCCTGGTCACCCAGTCCGCGGTGCGCTCTTACCGCACCTTTTCACCCTTACCCGGCCCGTTTCCAGCAGCGCTGAACAACGTCCCGGGCGGTTTGTTTTCTGTGGCACTGTCCCGGTCTTTGCAGACGGTGGGTGTTACCCACCACGGTGTCCTGTGGAGCCCGGACTTTCCTCGAATTGTGTTGCCACAATCCGCGATCGCCTGGCCCGCTGCTCACCAAGCAAATCTTACGTTCCCGGACGCCGCGAATCCATCCCCGCGACAAACGCTGGCACGGATTGGCGAGTGTTGTGGCCCGTTCACGCAGCGCTGCGGTGGCGTGCCGAAGAGGTCAGGGCCAGTTGCGAGATCCGTCCAAGGCTCCAGCCCCGCGACTGCAGCAACGTCGGCAAGCGATCGCC
>DNUF01000195.1:0-12406 GCA_003508595.1 Planctomycetaceae bacterium | reverse complement strand
CCCGCCGCCGATTGCAGAAACCGGTCCACCACGGGCAGTGTGATTCCCCCGGCATGGGCCGTGCCAAAGTAGCAGCGGGGGAACAACAGCCCCTCACGTGAAGCCTGCAGCCGCCAGCGGAAGGCAAACAGCCGCTTGACCTGTGCGAGACCCCAGCCCAGGGCCCGCCCCTCGGCCAACAGCTGCCTGGTGAGCCCCGGTTCCCACGCCACCCGCACGTTTCTCAGGCTGTAGCGGTTCGCCAGTCGCGGCACGATCTCGGCCACAAGCGGCAGGCATTCGATGTACTGGTGACCGTTCAGGTGCCCCAGTGCGACTCCATGATCGAGGAGCAACTCGACCTGGGCCTGCAGTTCGGCTTCCACGGCCGTCGCGATCGAGCGGCGAGGTCTTGCCAGAGACCGCCAGAACAGGGGAAAGACCCCCGGGAAACGCCCCTGGCGATCGAGCAGCTCTTCGGGATAGCCATCTGTCAGTGGCCGGCCCTGGGTGAGGTTGAGGTGAACTCCCAGGTCAAATGGCAACCACGGATCCCGCAGCAGTCGGCGATAGCCATCGCTGGGCAGCAGGCGATGCCGGCGACGCAGTTCCAGTTCGTTCCAGAGCGCCAGGGCGTGGGGGACAGCCGGGCCATTGGCGAGCACCGAGGTACTGGTGAGCAATCCCTGGGCAAAACTGTCGATGATGCCCCGGTTGACCGCCGGGTTGAAACCCAGATCATCGGCGTGCAGTACCAGTGACCGCGGCGGACGGACAGGCTGTCCCGCCACCGGCTGCGATTCGCTGCCAGGTCCCGCCGGGCTGATCCTCAGGGTCACGCGGCCGTCCTCCGCCGTTCGGCCAGCATGTCGACCACGGGGGACTCAACGACCATGGTTTCTTCGGGAAGCAGGGGCGAGTCGAGATGCAGTTGTCCCGTCAGCGAACGCCACCGCAGCGCGAGTACATCCCCCAGCATCGGTACGGCATGTCGGGCCAGCGAGATCGTGGTCGCATACTCATTGATGAGTGTGACCGGAACCCGGGAAAACGACAGGCCAAGGGCATGGGTCAGGTACACCACCTCGGCATCAAACGCGAAACCGTTGATCTCACAGCGGGAGAAGATCTCGCGGGCCGCCCTGCGACTGAACAGCTTGAGTCCACATTGGGTGTCTCCGACCTGGCGTGAGACCAGGAGCCGCATCAGGTTGCGGAACACTTCATGGGCGATCCGCCGCATGAGACGCCGCGAGGCGACATTCGCCGATTTCTGCAGGTCACGGGCCCCAAACACAACCTCCACCGAATGATCGTAAATCTGGTCGTAGCCCGCCCGCATCGAATCGAGATGATAGGGGAGATCGGCATCGGTGAAGGCGATGACCCGCCCCGTCGCCTTGAGCATGCCATGCCGGACCGCCGATCCCTTGCCACCGTTGGCCTGGCGGATCACTGAAAAATTCCGCCCCCAGTCGGCCACGAGTTCGGACGTTCGATCGCGGCTGCCATCATCGACGACCAGCACCCGATAATCGACCCCCCACGCATTCAGGTACTCTTCGAGCCCATCCAGTGTCTGGGGAAGTCGGTCTTCTTCGTTGTACGCCGGGATGACGACCGTCAGTTCATGGTCGATGGGCGAGCCTCCCGACCTGGGGCGGGAAAACGGCAGGGTCGTCCGGGCGTCGTCGATGCGCAGCATGGTCCGGCTCGGACGTTGTGATGGCGACGGAGGAGGGGAGTCCGCATCCTGCGGAAAAGACGCCGTCATGGTCAGGGGCCCGTGGGACAGGTCCGAAGAGAAACTGGGGAGGGGAGGGGACTATGCTCGAAACCCGCATCGGGGTCAATTCCAATCCCGGTTCAACACAGATCTCCGGACGAGCCCCTCTTCGAAATTGCCTGGCCCCGTGCTGCTGTCGGGTGGCCCCGGGAGGAAATGGGGAATCGAGGGGGTGTGGGAAAAGGCATGATGGTTGTGGTCATGTCGCGCTCCAGAGTGGCCCGCCGGAATGGCGCTCCAGGATTGAGCTCCACTGTGACCTGGTGTCAACGCCGCAGGTTACCAGGGCACTGTGATGGCAACCGGTGGGCCGGGGCGTCGCGGCTGCGGCACGAAGTTCCCGAAGAGCACGCGGGCGATGGACTGGACGAGACGTGACACCGCCAGGGAACTTCGCTTCGGTCGTTGTTGACCGTTGGCCCCCGACGGACGAGACTGCCTTGCATGCCCTCCAACCCCGGCTACCGCTATCGAGTCATTGTCGACCCGCCGATGACCGGGCAGACCGTCCTGCAGTTCCTGGCCTGTCGTTTTGATCATTCGACCGGGACGGAATGGCAAGCGCGGCTGGCCTTGGGGGAGATCCTGCTGAACGGGGTTGTGGCGAGCGGAGACGAACCGCTGTTGGCCGGTCAGGAAGTCGTTTGGAACCGTCCCCCCTGGAACGAGCCCGACGCTCCCTGCCACTTCGATCTCATTTATGAGGATGACGACCTCATCGTGGTCGCCAAGCCCAGCGGACTTCCCACACTGCCGGGGGGCGGGTTCTACATCCAAACGCTCGCCCATCTGGTGCAGGCCCAGTTTCCCGGAGCCCATCCTGCGCATCGGCTGGGACGCGGGACATCGGGCCTCGTTCTGTTCGCCCGGCATTCTGAGGCGGCACGGTCGATCGGCTTGGATTGGCCGAACTCGACGAAGTGCTACCGGGCTCTCGCCAGCGGGGTCGCCTCCGACGGGCAGTACGACATTCGGGTGCCGATTGGTCCGCAGGTTCATTCCCGGCTTGGGACGGTCCATGCCGCGCATCCCGGGGGAAAACCCTCGCGCAGCGTTGCGACGGTCAGCGAGCGGCGGTCCGACTCAACACTGTTCGATATCGAACTTCATACCGGGCGACCGCATCAGATTCGCATCCATCTCGCCGCAATTGGCCATCCCCTGTGTGGCGACCCGTTGTATGGACCCGGGGGGCTGCCCCTGACGGTCGACCCCGGGCTGCCGGGTGACGGAGGCTACTGGCTCCACGCCCATCGCCTCGCCTTGCGGCATCCACGGACGGGAGAACGGGTCGTTTTCCGGGCGAGTCCCCCGGAAATCCTGCAGACGACCGACGAGCGATCGCAGAACCAATCGCAGCAGTAAATCGTGCAATTGAGGGGGATTCGGGATTCGGGTTGCCCTTTGTAACAGGGCCCCGAGCGTGGCCCGCGAACGGAATCGAGGTGTTGCCTCCTCGAGAGACAGGCAACGATGTCTTCACCTGCGGCAGTGACACGGACACACCGATACTGCCAACGGCACAGCCACCGGAGGCCACCCTGCTGATTGGGATTGGTTCCGGGCGATTGATCTCAGGCAATCACGTCTTCAACCACATTTCCCTCGACGTCGGTGAGGCGGAAGTCACGGCCACTGAAGCGGAACGTCAGCCGGGTGTGTTCCAGTCCCATCAGTTGCAGGATGGTGGCATGGAGGTCGTGGACGCTGACCCGGTTTTCGACCGCCTTGTGCCCGATCTCATCGGTCTTGCCGTAGAGTGTTCCCCCCTTCGCCCCACCCCCCGCCAACCAGTAGGTGAAGGCGTGCGGATTGTGGTCGCGTCCGGTTCCCCCCTTCTGGACGATGGGCAACCGTCCGAACTCGCCTCCCCAGATCACGAGGGTTGATTCCAGCAGACCACGGGCTTCGAGGTCGGCGAGCAGGCCGGCGATCGGCTGGTCGGTTTCAGCGGCGAATCCCGCATGGTTCTTCTGGATGTCGGTATGACCATCCCAGCTCAGTTCATTCTCCATGCCCCCACTGTAAATCTGGACGAAGCGGACCCCCCGTTCGACCATCCGCCGGGCAATCAGGCACTGGCGGGCAAAGTGGGTGCATTTCGGGTTGTCGAGACCGTAGAGCGCCTGGGTCGCCTGCGACTCGGCTTCCAGGTTGATCGCTTCGGGAGCCGCCATCTGCATGCGGTATGCGAGTTCGAACGATTCAATCCGGGCGGCGAGCTCGGTGTCGCCAGGCCGTTCGGCCAGTTGCCGGCGGTTGATGGCGCTCAGCAGGTCGAGTTGGGCCCGCTGCTGTCGGTCCGATTGCCCGGCGGGACGCAGCAGGTCGTCGAGGGGAGCCCCCTGCGCCTTCAGTGCCGTCCCCTGGAAGACACTCGGCAGAAAGCCGGCCCCCCAGTTCTGGGCGTGCCCCTTGGGAATGCCACGGCCCAGGGTGTCGTACATCACCACGAACGCGGGTAGGTTCTGGGTCTCGGTTCCAAGGCCGTAGGTGACCCAGCTCCCCACGCAAGGAAAGCCCATGCGGGCGAATCCGGTGTTGATCTTGAACAGGGCCGGGGAGTGGTTGTTCGAATCGGTGTGGCAGGAATACAGGAAGGCCATCTTGTCGACATGGCGGGCCATCTGCGGAAAGATGTCCGAGACCCAGGCCCCGCATTCGCCATGCTGCCGGAATTGGAACGGTGACTTCATGACGGGGCCGACGTTGTCGGTGAAGAACCCGGTGTTCCTGTCAAACCCCTCGAGTTCCTTCCCGTCGCGCTGCGCCAGCTCGGGCTTGTAGTCCCACGTATCGACCTGGCTGGGGCCGCCATTCATGAACAGCCAGATCACCGCCTTGGCCTTGACCGGGAAATGCGGTTCACGGCACGCCAGCGGACTGACCGACTCATCCCCCTGTGCGCTGGACAGCCCCCCTTCGCCCGCCAGCAGGCTGGAGAGGGCCAACAGGCCGGCCCCCTGGCCTGTCTGGGCCAGGAAGTTGCGACGAGAGCCGAGGTGTGGCGGCGGGGTGAGGAACGCAGAAGTCGGGAGCATGATCGATTGTCCGCGGAAGGGGCCGTGGGAGACGGAAAGCCGCCGGTCGGCACTCATTCGAGGTAGACGAATTCGTTGAGGCAGAACAGCACCTGGCAGTAGTCGGCCAGTGCCTGTCGCCGCGCCTCGGGAGTCGCTGGGGTTGCGTAGGTCTCGGCCTGGCTCTGGAAAAACGCGGTGCCTTCCCCGAGCTCGGCGGCCGTTGGAGAACGGGACACGGTGCTGCGCCACGCTTCTGTGAGAACGGCCTGGAGTTGGTCGGGATGGGCGGCGAGCAGACGCTCGGCCATCGCCATCGCGGCACCGCGAGACTGTGGATTGTTCATCAGCAGCAGCGCCTGCGGGGCCACCGTGGTCGCCGGCCGCTCTCCCACGCTGGTCAGGGCATCGGGGGCGTCGAACGCCTGCAGGGAGGGAATCAACCGGCTCCGTTTCACCGTGAAGTAAATGCTGCGGCGGCGACTCGCTTCATCAAGGGTTCCGGGACCAAGGGGGGTCGGATCGAGCAGCCCCGAGACCGAGAGCAGGCTGTCGCGAATCACCTCGGCCTCCAGTCGTTGGGGTGAGTGGCGCCACAGGAGGCGGTTGTCGCGATCCACCGCGAGCTTTTGCGGATCGGACTGCGAAGACTGTTGCCAGGTGGCACTGTCGAGGATGAGCTTGTGAATCGGCTTCAGATGCCAGTTGTGCTCGATCAGTTGTCCAGCCAGCCAGTCGAGCAGTTCGGGATGCGAAGGAGCCGTTCCACGCACCCCGAAATCGTTGGGGGTCGCGACCAGTCCTCGACCGAAGTGGTGCTGCCAGAGACGATTCACTATCACCCGGGCCAGCAGGGGGCCCGCTCCCTGCTCGGTATCGGTGATCCAGGCGGCCAGGGCGGCTCGCTGGTGGCTCGTCTTCGCACCCTCGGGAGCCGGTTTCAACCATCGCTCGAGGTTCTCATCCGCCGGTGTAAGAACCTGCAGGAAGCCCGTTTTGACCACCGCCACTTTCTGGTTGGGATCGCCCCGTCTCAGGAAGTGGGTCTGCTCGAGGAAGTCACCTCCCTGGGTGTGCAGCCGGAGCGCCGGCACCCCCTCCGAGGAAATCAACGCCTTCTGCATCCGGGGCTTTGGCTCCCGGGCGGCGTGCTCGAGCACGGCCTGATTGCGTTTCTGCCACTCGGCATCATGCCGACTGCCGAACCAGGCCAGCAGTTGCTGTTGCTGTTCCGGGGTGCGCTCGTTGGCGGGCAGGGTGCGAGCCGTGAGAATGTTCGCCGACAGGCCCGCCGCGGTCAGCTCGGGAGGATCTCCCGCGGTTGACAGTGCGAGCCGGGTGCGCCCGAAGTTGTGACGGTCGTTCCCCCGAAACTTGAGCCGCAGGGTCAGCACGCTCCCCTGGGGAAATCCGACGGGCTCGGCAAAACGGAAGCCGGCCGCGTGATCCTTGCCAAACTGGGGATCGACGGCCCAGCCCGAACGCTCGTCGCCGTCGATGGCCGCGGCAATCGGCAGGCCCGACTGTTCAAACGTGGCACGTGGGTCGACCAGGTTGACCGGTTGTGTCCTGGTCGGATCGTCGGCCGGGGCGATTGTGACTTTCAGATCGGTGAGGTCGAAATTGCCATTGTCGGCACGGCCTGGACCACCCCGCACGAGTGAGGGGTGAGACAGCGCTTCAATCCGCAGATGCCTGAGGTTGACCAGCGACGTCTTGATGACAAAGGTGTATCCGTCAAACTGCGGATTGGCTCCTGTGGCGAGGATGGCCCCGTCCGGTTGCGGAACGAGTGTCGCCCCACCTTCCGACTTCGATTCGTTCGGCTCCATCACCAGCCATGGAAACTCCTCGGTCCGCAGGGGGTTCTGTTCCTCCCACGCGGCGAACCGTGTGGGAAGCTGGTCGGCTTCGTACTGCCGGAGAGCGGCGACGAGTGGCTGCTGGGCCCGGGCGTGTTCGGCGCGGGCGACCTCTGTTCCGGCACGATCGATCTCGAGGTCCATCTCTGACCGAACCGTCGTGGTGAAGGCCGCGACCATGCGGTAATAGTCACGCTGCGGGATGGCATCGTACTTGTGGTCGTGGCATCGGGCGCACCCGACCGACAATCCCAGCATCGAGAGCCCCACCGTGTTGACGATGTCGTCCAGTTCGTCATAACGGTGTTTTTCGACCTCGTTCTTTGTGATCTGCGTGCTGTGCACCCCCGCCGCCAGGTAACCCGTCGCCATCATGGCGAGATTGTCCTGGGGGGCGAGTTCATCGCCGGCCAATTGCCACTGCACGAACTGGTTGAAGGGGAGGTCGCGGTTGAACGCTTCAATCACGAAGTCGCGATAGGTGTAGGCGGTGGGGCGATCGTAGTCGTGTTCGAAACCGTGGCTCTCTCCAAATCGGGCAATATCCAGCCAGTGCCGTGCCCAGCGTTCGCCGTAATGCGGGCTGTTCAGCAATGCGTCGACAGTCGAGGTCAACTGGGCGGAAGAGAAGCCGGCTTCCGAGTCGGCCACCGCGCCGGGAGTCGGGGGGAGTCCGGTCAACGCCAGGTGGGCCCGCCGCAGCAGGTGATGGCCCGCCGCCCGGGGATTGGGAGTCAGTCCCTCCGACTCAAGCCGGTGCACGATGAACCGGTCAATCGGATTTCGGCACCAGTCGGCATGACGAACCTCGGGGGGGGCTGGTCGGGAGAGTGGGCGAAACGACCAGAACTCTCGTGCCTCGGCGGCAAGCTGCTTCCGGGTCGGGTCATCCACGGGAGCCGACTTGTCTGCCAGCGGAGCGTCGTAGGGAGCCCCCAGGTCGATCCAGCGGGCGATCTGGTTGATTTCCGTTTCGGAGAGTTTTGCCGATTGAAACGGCATTCCCGGTTGTGTCGCGTGAGTGATCCTCTTGAAGAGGCGGCTTTCGCGTGATTTGCCCGGGACAATCGCAGTCCCGGAAGTCCCCCCCTTGATGAGTTCCTGGCGGGAGATCAGGCTGAATTCCGATTCCGAAGTTTCGCCGCCGTGGCATTTGAGGCAGCGATGGGCCAGCAGTGGACGAATCTCGTTCTGAAACAGTGCCAGCCCCTCGCGGTCCGGCTCGGTCTCGGGCGGGGCGGCCTGGAGATCGCGGGAAACACTGAACCCGGCGAGAGCAACCCACAGGGTGGTCAGGACGGCCTGCCGCGCAAATCGGCAGGAAAAAAGCAAACTTCGCGACGGGGGGAGTTGGGACAGCATGAGGCCGAAAGTCCGTTTGAGTCGCGGGAGGAAAATACACTGCCTGTGACTAACATAAACACACGTTCCTGCGAACAGCAAGCGGTGGTGCGGGAAAGGGGTGAGACATGCTTGTTTCACTCTGGTGGGTCGGCTAATCTCCGAACGCCCCCGTGGTTTCCCCACCGAAAGCGTTCGACAATTGCGGGCGGATCCCTGGAGAAGTTGTGAACATGAGTACGGCCCGACTGACGCTGAACGGCAAAGACTACGACTTTCCGACCCTGGTCGGCACCGAGGCAGAACTGGGGATTGACATCTCGGCGCTCCGCAGCCAGACGGGGGCGATCACCTTCGATCCGGGACTCGGAAATACCGGGCTTTGCAAGAGCGCAATCACCTTCATCGACGGTGAGGCGGGCATCCTGCGGTACCGGGGTTACCCGATCGAGCAACTGGCCGAGACCGCCGCGTTCTCGGAGGTCGCCTACCTGCTGATTTATGGCGAGCTTCCCAACAAGACCCAGTTGGCCGACTGGCGGCATCGGCTGACATCGCACAGCATGATCCACGAGGATCTCAAGAAGTTTTTCGAGGGGTTCCCCCCGACAGCGCATCCGATGGCGATTCTCTCGGCCATGGTGTCGTCCCTGTCGACCTACTACCCCGAGTCTCCGCCGCATGACCCCGATCTCAACATGGTGCGTCTGCTGGCGCAGCTCAAGACGATCGCCGCCTACGCCTACAAGAAGTCGGTCGGGCAGCCGATGGTCTACCCCCGCAACAACCTCAGTTATTGCGCGAACTTCCTGCAGATGATGTTCGCGGTCCCGTCGGAGGACTACCACATCTCTCCCGTGCTCGAGAGTGCCCTGAACGCGCTCTTGATTCTCCACGCCGACCACGAGCAGAACTGCAGCACCTCCACCGTGCGGGTGGTGGGGAGCAGCCAGGCGAATCTGTTTGCCTCGATCTCGGCCGGGATCTGTGCCCTCTGGGGTCCGTTGCATGGCGGTGCGAACCAGGAAGTCATCGAGATGCTCGAGCGCATTCGTGATGACGGGGGCGATCTGAAGAAGTACGTGGCAATGGCCAAGGACAAGAAGTCGGGGTTCCGCCTGATGGGCTTCGGTCACCGGGTCTACAAGAACTTCGACCCCCGGGCGACCATCCTGAAGAAGAAGGCGGGAGAAGTGCTGGCCCAGCTGGGGATCAAGGATCCGCTGCTGGAGATCGCCCAGGAACTGGCCGAAGTGGCGCTCCACGACGAATACTTCATCGAACGGAAGCTGTATCCGAATGTCGACTTCTACAGCGGAATCATCTACCGTGCGATGGGCATTCCCACGAACATGTTCACCGTGATGTTCGCGCTGGGGCGGCTTCCCGGGTGGATTGCCCACTGGCGGGAACAGCGGGAAGAGGGAGTCAGCCGCATCAACCGACCGCGGCAGATTTATACCGGTCCCAAGGAACGGGCGTTCGTTCCCATTGACCGCCGCTGACCTGCAGGACCGATTTCATGGCTGATTACCTGACGATTCTGGGCGGTCGCGCTCACCCGGCGCTGGCGGCCGAGATCGCAGCGTATCTCAACATCACGCTGGGTCGGCTTGAAGCGTGGAATTTTCCGGATGGCGAGATTGGTGTTCGTCTGGAAGAGAACATCCGGGGGCGCGACGTTTTCATCGTCCAGCCGACCTGCCCGCCGGTCAATGAGAACCTGATGGAGTTGCTGGTTCTCATCGATGCCTGCCGTCGGGCGAGTGCCGAGCGGATCACCGCGGTCATGCCCTACTTCGGCTACGCCCGGCAGGACCGCAAGGATGCCGGTCGCGTCCCGATCACCGCCAAGCTCTGCGCCAATCTGATCGTCGAGGCGGGAGCCAGCCGGGTTCTCGCGATGGATCTGCATGCCGCTCAAATCCAGGGGTTCTTCGACATTCCGGTCGATCACCTCTATGCGTCACCCATCCTGGATGAGTACTTCCTCGGTCTGCAGTTGCCCGAGTCGGAACTGGTCGTGGTCAGTCCGGATGAGGGAAGCATCAAGCGGGCGCTGCAGCACCAGGAACGGATGGGGGGCTCGCTGTGCATCGTCGACAAGCGGCGGTCAAGCGCCACCGAGACGAAGCAGGCCAACCTGATTGGCGGCCCCATCAAGGGGAAGACTGCCCTCATTTTTGATGACATGATCACCACCGGCGGATCGATGGTCGGGGCGGTGCGGGTCGTCCATGGCCACGAGGCCAAGCGGATCTACGTCGGGGCCAGTCACCCGGTGTTCTGCGGTGATGCCGCCCGGATCCTTCGGGAGGCGCCGATTCACGAAGTCGTCGTCACGAACAGCATCCCCCTGCGGCCCGAGCAGACATTCCCCAATCTCAAGGTGGTTTCCATCGCTCCACTGCTGGGGGAGGCGATCAAACGCATCCACCGCAACGAGTCGGTCAGCTATCTGTTTGACTGACCCGCCCGCGACGTCCACGGCGCGGTGCATGTGCGGGGCTGGTGCAGGACCTCTTCGTCCATCGTTCGGATGGCAGATTGTGGGGCTGAGTCTCCCCACGCAGGGCGACGGAGACCCGTGTGTTTGAGGCACCTTCGCTCGCCCGGGCCGGATCGGGTAGACTGAATGCATCAGGCGTTCGGCGAGGCTGGGGCGTTTTCGCGGGCGCGACCTTTGAGGATTTTGCAGGATGGCGATGGATTCGACACGCACGAACGGAGATGGTGGCGCGGGCAGGCGGCCCGACGCCCCCCCCAGGTCAGACCGCTTGCCGCCACAGAACCTCGTGGCCGAGAAGGGATTGTTGGGCAGCATCCTGCTCGACAACAGTGTCTTCGACGAGGTTTCGGACCGGCTTTCTCCCGAGCACTTCTATCTTGATTCGCATCGCAAGATCTACGCGGCGATCAAGTCGCTGTACGACAAGGGAAAACACGCGTTTGATGCGGTCACCGTCGCCGAGGCACTCGAAAAGCAGGGGGCCCTCGCCGATTGTGGCGGGGCCGACTACCTCGTGGAGATCCTCGACAGCACCCCACATGCCGCCCATGCCCAGTACTATGCCGAGATCGTTCGCGAGAAGTCACTGCAGCGCCGCCTGATCTCGGCCTGCACCGAGATCCTGCGCGATGCCTACGACGAGTCGGTCGGGACGGAAGACCTGCTCAACAAGGCCGAAAAGGAAGTTTTCAACATTCTCGAGCAGCAGGAGGGAACCGAGAAGCTGCAACTGCGGGAGATTTTGCTCGAGGCGTTTGACCGGATCCAGAAACGGATGGAACTGCGGGGTTCGGTCAGTGGTGTCAGCACGGGATTCCGTGATCTGGATGCCCGCACCAACGGGCTGCAGCCGGCCGAGCTGGTGATTCTCGCGGCTCGTCCGTCGATGGGAAAGACGGCGTTTGTGCTCAACCTGGCCGAGGCGATTGCCGATCGCGGCCAGAAGGGGGTCGTGGTTTTCAGCCTCGAAATGTCGCGCCACGAACTCGCCGAGCGGTTTGTCTGCATCCGGGGAAAACTCGACATGCAGAAGCTGCGGAAGGGAGACCTGGAGGACCACGAATACGATCTTCTGATGCAGACGTTCCAGGAGTTGGCCGAGTTGCCGGTCTTCATCGACGACCAGGGCGGGCGCACCATGTCGCAGATCAACGCGATCTGTCGGCGCCTCAAGCGCAAGAACAACCTCGGGACGGTCATCATCGACTACCTGCAGCTGGTCGAGCCCGAAGACAAGCGGGCACCACGTGAACAGCAGATCGCCGGGATCACCCGCCGACTCAAGTTCATGGCGAAGGAACTTCAGGTTCCCGTGATTGGCCTGGCGCAGCTGAACCGGGGTGTCGAATTGCGGGAAGACAAGCGTCCCAAGCTCGCCGACCTGCGCGAGAGCGGTGCCATCGAGCAGGATGCCGACATCGTGATGTTCCTGCATCGTCCCGAGATGTACGATCCCGAAGACAGTCCCGGAGTGGCCGAGATCATTGTCGCCAAGCACCGCAACGGACCCACCGGGATCGTCAAGTTGGGCTTCAAACGGCAGTTCATGCGGTTTGAAGACTATGTGGCACTGGAAGAACCGGCGGGGGGCTATTTCGGCGGAGAATGAGACTCCACAGGCTCGCTCCGGGGTTGAAAACAAAAGGACCTCCGTCACCGGTTTCCCGGGATGGAGGTCCTGTCGTTTGATGAAGTTGGGGGGGGCGTCCAGGTGGGGTCGCCACCCTGCGCGCGGGCCGCCCGGCGGTGGGACCGTTCAACTGGCCGGTTTCAGCCGGTCCAGCAGATCCTTCAGCCGTTTCTGATTGGCTTCCTGCGTGAAGGGATTCTCGTCCTGGTTTCCGCCACCTCCGGCACCTCCGCCTCCCCCACCCATTCCGCCTCCCATTCCGCCACCGCCACCGCCACC
>DNUF01000187.1 GCA_003508595.1 Planctomycetaceae bacterium | reverse complement strand
CGAGGCCGCCGCCGCCACCACCGCCGCCGCCGAAGCCGGCACCGCCGCTGGAGGTCTGGAAGGTATCGACGCGAGTCACGGCACTGAACAGCGGTGACAGGCTCAATCGCACATACCGGCGGTCAGCCGAGATCACCGCCAGCACCGTCAGGCTGATGCCGTCGGGCAGCATGGTGATGACCGGCTGGAACCCGACCGAGCCGAAGCCCACAACCGGGATCACGTTGGTGACGAAGGGCATCTGCCGTTGGTCAGAGACCGTGGCGATCTGGCCGTTGAAGAGGGTCACCTTGGGGGCGTACATGATGTTGGTCCGGCTGTCCCCCTGGGCGGCATTGATGAGGAAGAACGTCTCAATGTCACTCAGGATGGCCATGCCCATCGTGATACCGGCATTCGCCTGGAAACCACCGAACTGGGGCACACCGACCGCGAACGACCCCTGCTGGAACGGGATGTCGAGGCTGGGGTTGAAGGTGCCGTTGGGCAACAGTCCCACCACGGCTCCGTAGCGACCGTAGGAATCGCGGTTGATCAGGTCACGGGGAAGGTTGGGGGTGAAGGGGCCCGTCCCGGTACTGGTCCCGGTCTGACCCTGCGTTCCCGCCTGACCACCCTGCTGGCCCTGCTGGCCCTGGGTTCCGGCCTGTGTCGAGGCGACCGAGCTGCCGATGCCGTAGGGAGGCAGAGGCTGACCGAACGTCGCCGGCAGGCTGCCGGTTCCGAAGCAGTCCTGGAGGTTGAAGTCGAAGTCGATCCCGATCCGTTCGAAGAAGCTGTCCGATACGGTGATGAAGCGGCATTCGACGGTGACCTGCAGGTCCTGCAGCCGCCGCAACTGACGCAGCAGGTCGGCGATTTCCTCGTGCACCGCCTGGGTCTGGCGGATGACCAGGCTCAGGGTGGTGTTGAAGGGCTTCATCTGGCCCACGCCGCCGAGGCTTTCCCAGCTGCTGGGGGCGACGGTGGTCTGGATCAGGTCGATCAGTTCGGTGAAATCGGCCATCATGCCGCCACCGCTGAGGTCGGTCTTGCCACGGCCCGAGGCACCCAGGCCCGTGACGCCACCCGGAACCTCATCGATCTGGGCAAAACCCTGGCCGCTCTTGCCGGCCACGCGGGGCTGTGTGTTCGACGAGACATTCTGCAGACCCATCCCGGCCGGGGACGAGCCCGAGACGCTGTTCCTCGGGTTCGACCGCCCGATGTGGTCGGGGGAGGTGAAGTTCTGCACGGGAATCACCAGGTCGGCCACCGAGTAGGTCCGGGGGACCAGTTCTCCCTGCTGGCGGGTGCTGCTGGTGATCTTGAGCACGCCGTCGACCACCACGTAGCCCAGCCGGAGCGGATCCAGCAGGTGCTTCAGAGCCGACTTCATCTGCACCCCCTCGAGGTGAATCGTCACCGGAGTACTGGGGGTCACCCCCTCTTCCTCCAGGCCCTCGGGGTCGAGGTGCACGTTGATTTCAGCCAGGGTCTGCAGGTGCTTGACGACGGCCGACAACGGCGCATCTTCGAAGTTCAGCGAGACTTCACGCTTGAGGCTCTGCTGGACCTTCAGCTCTTCCTCGCTGGGGAAGTAGTTGCTGGCGTTGTCCTTGTACTTCTGACGCAGCTGGGTGATTTTCTTGAACTTCGGGATGTCGTAGGCGATGTCCGACGTGAAGGGATGATCGGTGATCGTCTTCTCCAGGTCGTCGAGCTGCTTGTTCCACTCGTCGGCCAGCCGTTCCTTCAGCCAGTCGTTGTGGGCGGCCCGGGCACCAAACCGTGACTTCAGCACCATCAGCTCGGCGACTTCTTCGCCGGGCTTGAGCTGCTGGGCCTGCTTGGCCACCACCTCGGCCTCTTCAAACCGCTTCTCGCGCATCAGCTCGTTGAATTCATCGACCTTCTCGGTGAATTCCTTTTCGACGGCGATCTTGTAGTCCCGTTCGCGCTTGACGGTGCTGAGCACCTCCTCGGTGCGCTGTTCGAGCTCGATCTTCGGGCCATTCACCTTGCGGGAATAGTCCACCTGCTGCCGGGACGCGGTCAGCGACTTCAGCAGCGGGGCGCTCGCCTTGGGATCCAGGTTCGCCGCCTCGACCGACTCCTGGGCGGCATTCAGGATCTGCAGCGCGCCGTCGGGATCGGTCTCGGCCAGCTTCTCAGCCTTGTACTTCGCGTTCCGGACGTCGGTCCGCAGCTTGTCGTAGGCTGCCTGGCGACGATCGGCCACCTCGGTGACCGCGGCTTCCTCCGAAGACTCTTCGGCGGTCGCGGCGGCGGTTCCCTGGCGGGCGGCCCCGCGGGTCGCGCCGTGGGTCGACAGGAATTCGCGGATCTCAGTCATCTCGCGGGGCGACAGACGCTGACCCGACTTGTACGCCTTCAGGTACAGATCGTAGGCGGTCTCACGATCGCCATTTCGCAGGGCCGCCTTCCCCTCGCGGTACCACTTCAGGGCTTCGGGAGCAGCCGCGGCCGGCGGAACCGCGCGGGGCTCGGCCTCCACGGTCTCGTCCGCACCTGGCACCTCGTCCATCACGGGGGCCGGCTCGCCCGAATCGGTGTCGGCCGGGGCGTCATCGCTCAGGCCCAGCGGCTCTTCGTCACCGGCGGCAGCGCTCTCGTCGAGCAGCTCGTCGGAAGCCGACGGGGTGCGGTCGTTGCCGGCGGCAGCCGATTCTTCGACCGGGGCCGCGTCGATCGGGGTGTCGTCCACCGGTGCGGCATCGACCGGGGCTTCTTCCGCAGGCATCGACGTCTCGTCGGCGACCGTCTCATCCGCAGGTCCCTCGACTGCCTCGTTGGCATCGGAGGGGAATGCGGGCGGAACATCGTCGACGGCCGGTTGTGTCCGGGGAGCGATCGCCCCCTCAGAGCGTGGTGCCGTGGTACGGGCGGGCTTCTTCAGGCCCTGGGGGGCTGCCCCCTCGTCGTTCGATTCCAGGGCTTCCAGCAGGGCCGCTTCATCCACTGCGGGGAGGCTGGCGTCGTCTTCCCCGGCGGACGAGCCGCGGGCCACCGCCACCCGGCTGGCCATCAGCTTCTTGGCCAGGGCGAGCTTGCTCTGCAGCGGGCCTTCGCCCTGCAATCCGGCGGCATCCGCCAGACGCACGTAGCGCTCGGCATTGGCCCCGTCCCCCTCTTCGGCCACCTGGCGGGCCCGCTTCAGGAAGTACGCCACCCGCTGCTTGCGGGCCGCGACCGACTGGCTGTCCTTCTTCCAGGCCTGCTCGACCTGCCGGCATTCGGCAATGTCTTCGAGAAGCTTGTCGGGGCTGTCGCCAAACAGCGGGGCCCGCACACCCGACTGCTGGCATTCGCGGGCCAGTGTCTCGGCTTCGGTCAGGCGACCACCGTTGAATTCATGACGGGCTTCCGCCAGCAGTTCCTTGGGATTGACCCGCTTGCGACCCGCAACGGGGCTCTGGCCCCGCACGGCGGTTGCCGCCTCCCGGGTCCGGGCGGCCGGTTTTTCGGCCGCGAGGGTCGACACGCCGCACCACGTTGTGGTCGACAGCGCTCCTATCCAGGCGATGAAATGGCATGTCCTGCGCAAGGTTGCGTCCTCCTTCATGACGGAACCGGGTGCCCGCGAAGTCAACTCGGGGATATGTGAGTTGGCCGGCGAACGAGAGGGGGGAGAGGGGGAAGTGAGCTGGAGAAGGGAGAGGGGAACCGGGAATCCAGAGGTCCAGTCGGGGCGAGGCCCTCGAGCCTGCCAACCCGGTGGACCGCCGGGCTCGGGTGTTTTGTAGGGATCTGCGACACAGAGAACTGGGAACAACGGGGAGGCTGGGCCACCAGGGTCCCGCGGTCCCACCCAGAAGGGACCGCGAGACCCGCCCGGTGTTACAACTCAACCCCCAGCAGTTCTTCTTCTTCTTCCTGGATGATGATGCGGGGTGTCACCATCATCATCAGGCTTTGGGCTTCGCGACCGACACCGGTGTTCTTGAACAGCCGGCTGATGTAGGGAATCTTGTTGAGGATCGGGACACCGGCCATCACGCGGCCTTCCCGCAGACGCTTCACGCCACCCAGCAGGATTGTCCCGCCATCGGGCACGCTGACCGTGGTCTGCACCTGGGTGAACCCGAAGATGGGCTGCTGCACGGTGACCGCGGCACCACCGCCGCCACCCTGGCCAGCCTGACCACCCTGGCCAGCCTGACCACCGGCACCTCCGAGGCCGCCCTGACCGCCGCCTTGGCCGCCCTGGCCACCAAAGCCGCCGATGCCACCGAAACCACCACCGAAGCCGCCGCCACCCTGGCCACCGCCGAGGCCACCACCACCGAGGCCACCACCACCGCCCAGACCACCGGCACCACCCTGGCCGCCGGCACCACCGGTCCCGAGGAACGAGAAGGGCTCACCGGGATCGACCACGCTGAACAGCGGGGCCAGGCTGAGTCGCACATAGCGGCGGTCGGCCGAAATCACCGCCAGCACCGTCAGGCTGATGCCGTCGGGCAGCGTCTGGATGATCGGCTGGTAACCGACCGAGCCGAAGCCCACGATCGGCTGCTGGCCAATGACATAGGGGCGTTGGGTCTGGTCCGAAACCGTGGCCAACTGACCGTTGAACAGGGTCACCTTCGGGGCGAACATCAGGTTGGCCCGACGGTCCCCCTGGGCGGCATTGATCAGGAAGAAGGTCTCGATGTCGCTGAGCACGGCCAGGCCGACGCTCAACCCGGCATCCGCCGAGAAACCGCCGAACTGGGGCACACCGATCGGGAACGATCCCTGGCGGAACGGGATGTCAAGATCCTGGGTGAACTGCCCCTGCGGGGTCAGCCCCACGATCGATCCATACCGGCCATACTTGTCGCGGTTGATCAGGTCACGGGTCGGACCGGGACTGAACGGGGCACTGCCGGACGAGCCTGCGGTCCCCGCAGTTCCGGCGGTTCCCCCCTGGCCACCCTGCTGTCCCTGGGTCCCCTGGGTGGTCGAGGCGATTGACGTCCCGATGCCGTAGGGAGGGAGGGGAGCTCCGAAACTGTTGGGAATCACACCGTTGCCGATGTTGTCCTGGAGGTTGAAGTCGAAGTCGATGCCGATCCGTTCGAAGAAGTTGTCACTCACGGTGATGAACCGCACCTCGACGGTCACCTGCAGGTCCTGCAGGCGACGCAACTGCTTCAACAGATCGCCAATCTCCTCATGCACCGCCTGTGTCTGGCGGATTACCAGGCTCAGGGTGGTGTTGAAGGGACGCATCGAACCGACGCCACCGAGGGCTTCCCAGGTGCTGGGAGCCACCGTGGACTGGATCAGGTCGATCAGCTCGGTGAAGTCCGCCACCTGGGCACCACCCTGCAGCGAATCTCCATCCTTCCCGGGCAGGCCCGGGAACGAGCCTTCCGTCCCGTTGTCGATCTGGGCGAACGCCTGGCCCCCCCGTCGCGACTTGCTCGCGGTGGTGAAGCCCTGCGTCGGCTGCCCGAACACACCGGGAGTCATCTGGTTGGGATTCGCATTCCGGAAGTGATCGGGCGAGTTGTGATTCTTCACGGGAACGACCAGGTCGGCGACCGAGTAGTTCCGGGTCTGCAGTTCACCCTGCTGGCGGGTCCGGCTGGTGATCTTGAGCACGTCGTCCCCGACCGTCCACGCAAGGTGCAGCGGTTCCAGGACAAACTTCAGCGCGGTCTTCAGCTTCACCCCGTCGAGGTCGATCGTGACGGGCGTACTGGGGGTCACCCCCTCTTCGTCCAGTCCGGCCGGATCGAGCAGGATGTTGATGTCTGCGAACTGCTGCAGGTACTTGACAATCTCAATCAGCGGCTTGTCGGTGAAGTGCAGCGAGATCTGCTTCTGCAGGCTCTCCTGGATCTTCTTTTCTTCCTGCGACGGCTCGTAGTTGCTCGGGTTGTCCTTGTACTTGGCGCGCCGCTCGGTCAGGGCCCGCCAGGTCTTCGCACTGGGCATCGCAATGTCGGGAGTGAACGGGTTCCTGGCGATCGTCTCCTCGACGTCATCCAGCTGCTTCCCGAATTCCTCGTCCTTCCGTTCCTTCAGCCACGAGTTGAAGTGGTTCCGTGCGGCGAGCTTCGACTTGACCACCATCAGCTCGGCCACCTCGTCACCCGGCTTGAGCTGCTGGGCCTGCTTGGCCACCACCTCGGCCTCTTCGAACCGCTTTTCGCGGATCAGCTGGTTGAATTCGTCGACCTTCTCGGCGAACTCTTTCTCAACCATGGTCTTGACCCCCCGCTCGCGGCGGATGGCCGACATGACCTCTTCATTTCGCTTTTCGAGGTCGCGCCCCGGCTCGCTGATCTTCTTCGCGTAGTCGATTCCCTGGCGTGACGAGGTCAACCCCTTGAGCAGCGCGGCTGCCACGGCAGATTCCAGGCCCGCCTGCTGGACCTTCGCCTCAGCGTCATCGAGCACCTTGAGGGCCGCTTCGGGATCGGTCTGGGCCAGCTTCTCGGCCTTGTACCGGGCGTTGCGAACTTCGGTCTTCAGCTGGTCGGTCGAGGCCTGGTGACGGTCGACCGCCTCGGTGGCCGGGTCGACTTCGCCTTCGTCACCCGTTCCCGGTTCTCCGGAAACAAGCTGGATCTTCTTCTTGTTGCCGCGGGGGGCCGTCTTGCTGGCCCCGTACGTCGACAGGAACTCGCGAATCTCGGTCTTCTGACGGGCCGACAACGGCTGTCCCGAGCGGTACGCCTGCAGGTACAGCGAATAGGCTTCATCCCGTTCGCCCGCCCGCAACGCTTCCTTCCCCTGACGATACAGCTCTTCTGCCGTCATCCGGGTTGAATTCTCCGAGCCCTCGCCAAACGAGGGGACACCCGCCTCTTCGGCTGGCTCGTCGCCGGGCATGGCCACTTCCCCGGCCGAGGCTTCCACCTCGTCTTCCTCCAGGAGGGGGACTTCGGCGTCCGCCGCTTCGTCGGCCGCGACGTCGACGGCGTCCTCTTCGTCCCCGGCCATCTCGTCAGCCGCGGGGGACTCGGTGGTCTCCTCGACCTCCTCGTCGGCTTCGTCCACCTTCGCGGCCGCAGCCGTCCTGGCGATCTGGGTGAGGACCAACTTCGCGTCAGCCAGAACACTGGCCGAGACGTCTTCGATCTCGCCAACCTTCTCGGCCATTTCCCGGGCGTGGTCCAGGTCGCCCGCCTTGTAGGCAGCGCGAGCCTCGGCCAGCAGTTCGAGAGCTTCATGGTCGGGAGTGGGAGCTTCCTCCTCCTCTTCCGATTGGGCCCGGGCCACGGGAGCCGGGGTTCCCTTGCGGGGAGAAGCCTCTTCTCCCGCCAGGCTCAGTCCCGGGGCCGCCGAACAGACGACTCCCGCCCAAGCCAGGATTTCATAGAGACGGCGCAACATTTTGTTCCTCCCGGGAACGCAGGGGAGCATGTCTGGCTCGCAAAGCGGTCGAAATCGCTCGGCCGACGGGAACATAGAAACCTCGACTCTGAAACCGGATGAGGGAAGGGGTACGAGCGGTGCTTGAGATCTGACCAGACAGGGAACCACCGGTTCCCATCATTCCGCACGAGAACCGCGCGGACGTGGGCGGCATTTGGGGATGCCGAACGTCTGGAAAGGGGAGAGGTGCCTGGATGGGACTGGGGGAAATGAGGAGAGGGCGGGTAGATACTTTGAATTCCAAAAATGAGTCAATATGTTTTGTTGAAGAAAAATCCACTTTTGGGACCTTTTTACAAGCATTCTGAGTGGCATTTACAACCTCGCCTGGCAGAACCGGCAGACCGGGCGAACTGCGCGCGATTCCAAACCGCCCGAATTGCCATCCCGCAACCATCCCGGCCTTCGACCCGGTTGGGCGGTCTCTCGGCACACTCTGGCAGCCCGGCTCCCCCCGCTCCCCCGGCATGCCTCCCCAGTCTCGTTTTTGATCAAACCCTGTTGGCGACGCGGCCAGGTTGGCGACGCCGTCAGCCCCTGGCAGAGTCCACCCCCAATCCCCTCCCTCCCCCGGTGTGTTTTGGTTTAATAGAGCGCAGGTCCTCCGCTCGGCTTTCGGCAGGTCAGGTGCTGCCAGGCCGACCAGCGTCCGGGAAGTCGATGCACGACAACGCGTTGCGTCGGCATGGCCCGAGACACAAACGCCCACCTGATTGTGACACACCGGGTCTGTCTTTCCCCCACGGATCAACCTCTCGAGTGCCATGGCGAGTGCAGCCGCGCGAGGGGCCATTTGTTTTGGTTGAATAGAGCGCATCGGGTTGGCCGGGATTGGGCAGGGGAGCGACACAGGAGACGGGGGCCGGACCGTTGCACTGTGGCACCGGCGGGCGCGGACTGGGGCCCGACGGCGTCGGTCAGGCCGAGGGGGTGGGGACCACGCTGGCCTGGGGCGCGGGAAGACAGAGGTCGGCGCGCACGTTCGCCCAGTCGGGTTCTGACCAGTCGAGTTCTGACCCGTTCGGTCCGCCTGATCTGGCAGCCTGGAAACTGCGAGAAATGAACCGCAGTGGGGAGTCACCCGACAGTCGGGCAGCCGCGATGCGGCTATGCCGGTGGCGAAACCCGGACTCGCCCGCGCGTCGGTACTCCACTCGAACCGTCCTACGACGTCGACGGCGCTGCGGGCGGATCGGTGAGGCTCTGGGCCGAGGCGGGGGGGGAGCCACAGCTCGGCTCTGCCGACTTTGGACAGTTCGGCTTTGCCGACTTTCGACGACTCGGCTTCGCCGATTTGATTCCGCTCGGCTCTGTCGACTTGCCGCGCGACACTCCCTCCGGCGGCGGTCCGTCCGGGCGATCGGTGAGATCGCGCGGACTGGGGTTCGATTTTGGCCGTCGTGCCGGGGAGGCCACCACTCCGGGAGCAGACGTTGCACCCCCCGGGCGGGCTTCGGGATGGGCGGCTGCCGGGTAGGGTGGTGTCTGGGCGACACGGTCCATCCGCCGGGCGACGTCGCCCCACGACTGGGGGCGTGGGCCTGGCAATCCCACTCCGGGAGGGCGTGCCATCTCCCGTTCTGTTCCCCCCAGGATCTCACCCCCGGGGATCTCACCCCCGAAGATCTCAACAAGCGGCGAGAGCAGGTCGAAGGGC
>DNUF01000043.1:4370-6536 GCA_003508595.1 Planctomycetaceae bacterium | reverse complement strand
GTCGAATGACATCGACTCGGAGATTCGATCGACTTGCGCGAACGCAGGCGCTGTGCGCCTCTCCCGCAATCGAGGCCCGTGCATCGACGACGTCTTTCGGCGGGAGAGAAGGTTGGGGGGGCTGGCTACCAGGGGTAGGCACGTGCCGTGCCAACCCCTGGCTATGGTAGCCAAGTCCTTCAGACTTGGACCACGTTCACCCGGGATTTGCTGGGGAGCGCTGCGATACCGTTCTGACAGATCATGGTCGATGCCACGCGGCGGAAAAATGGAGCGAGGCGTTGTCTGCGGTGTTGTCAGCGATCCGACGGTGCGTGGCATGCAGAACCGGGTTCTCGCACACGAACGACGTGTGCTAACGTCCGCTGGGCTCGCGGGCAGAGGGTCAACTCTCCCGGAGCCGATACAGGCGTGACGGGAGCGCGAACCTCTGTGTTCGCGACCGCTGGGCCTGGATCTGAAGGTACGCGTTCCGACGGGCAGGAGACATTTCTGCCTGGGGAAGCGCGTGTGGGCGGGGCAGGAAAGGGGTCCAACGCCGGCGATGGATTTTTTTGAAAGGAGGGTCGAATGACATCGACTCGGAGATTCGATCGACTGTGTTGACTCTGCTTTCGCCTGATCCCCGGCTCGTCTGTCTCCTGCTCTGTCGGCCCGGCGGCCATCGGTTAGAATGGGGCGAGCGGCAGCGTTCTTTCCTTGTCTGCGGCAGGTGCGATCCATGCTTCCCCGTTTTCACCATGTGCTGGTTCCCCTCGATTTCACCGAGAAGAACCGCGCTGCCCTGGAGGTCGCCTTTGACCTGGCCGTGCATCACCACGCCCGGGTCACCCTGCTCCACGTGATCGAGCCGATCTCCGGGGCCGACGGCGAACTGCAGGCGTTCACCACCCGGCTGCGGCAACGGGCCGAGAGTGAACTCGAAGCCCGGGCACAGCGCTTTGCCGAGGCTGGCCAGAAGGTCGAGTGGAAGGTCATCGAGGGGCACCGGCTGGAAGAGATCGTGCGCGCCTCGGTCGACCGCAGTGCCGACCTGATCGTGATGAGTTCGCACCCGCTCGACCCGGCCCGTCCCACGCAGTCCTGGAACACCCTCAGCTACCAGGTCTCGGTCCTGTGCCGTTGCCCGATTCTGCTTGTGAAGTGAATTCCCCCCCCGCCACCAGGCCCCCCGCGCGGGTCCGCCTGAAGGTGATTCCTCCCCGCAACCCTCCGGAAACCGCTGATGACCAACCGTGTGTCGACCTGGTGTGCCTGTCTCGCCTCGCTCTCCCTGCTGGGACTCGTTTCACCGGTCCGGGCCGACGACTGGCCCCAATGGGGCGGTCCCCGGCGCGACCTCGTCTGGCGCGAAACCGGCATCGTCGAGACCCTTCCCCCCGGGCCCCAGCTCCCCCGGGTGTGGAGCACCCCGATCGGCAATGGCTACGCCGGCCCCGCTGTGGCCGCGGGACGCGTCTACGTCATGGATCGCCCCGACAAAACCGAGACCGAGCGCGTTCTCTGCCTCGATGCCGAGACCGGCAGGGTGCTGTGGACCCACCAGTACGAGGCCCGCTACAAGGTCGACTACCCGGCCGGGCCCCGCATGACCCCCGTCATTGTTGATGACCTGCTCTACACCATCGGCACCATGGGGCACATGTTCTGCCTCAGGGTGGCCGACGGCTCGGTCGTCTGGAAGAAGCAGTTCGTCGACGAATTCGACACCAAGCTGCCGATCTGGGGCATGGTGGCGACGCCGCTCGTGCTGGGAGACCGGCTGATCACCCTGGTGGGGGGTGTCCCCAACGCCCTGGTCGTCTGCTTCGACCGGAAGACCGGCCGCGAGCTGTGGCGCTCGCTTGAAGACACCGAGGTCGGCTACTGCCCCCCCGTGCTGTGTGAATTCGGCGGGCGTCCCCAGGTCGTCGTCTGGCATCCGCGCGCGGTCACCGCGATCGAGCCCGACACCGGGAAGGAGATCTGGAGTGTCCCCTTTCCCGTCCGGTTCGGGTTGTGCATCCCCCAGCCCCGCCAGGTGGGAAACCGGCTGTTCCTCACGGCGTTCTACAACGGCCCGCTGATGATCGAGCTCGATGAGGCCGGCACGACCCCGCGCGTCGTCTGGAAGGGCAAGTCGAGCAGCGAGATCCGCACCGATGGGCTGCACTCGATCATGAGCAC
>DNUF01000043.1:415-4092 GCA_003508595.1 Planctomycetaceae bacterium | reverse complement strand
CTCGATGCCCAGACCGGCGAACGGCTGTGGGAAACCCGCGAGGCGACGGGCGAAGGACGGTGGTGGAACGCCTTCCTCGTGGCCCACGACGACCGGGTCTTTCTGGCGAATGAGCAGGGGGAACTGATCATCGCCCGGCTCACTCCCGAGGGGTACCAGGAGATCAGCCGGTCGCTGCTGGTCGAGCCGACGCGCGACGTGCAGGGACGGATGACAATCTGGTCGCAGCCGGCGTTCGCCCAGCAGAGCGTCTTCGCCCGCAATGACCGCGAGCTGGTGCGGGTCAATCTCAAGAAGGCCCGCTGAACCAAAACCCGCAGACGCCCATCCCACGACGAACCGGGCCCGGTGCGTTGGGCGGTCAGGGGTAGAAGCCGCGGGCATGGAGTTCGTGGTAGGCGTCGCGCAACTGCTCGAGCAACGCCGGGTCGAACTCGGGGTATTTGTTCGGGGTATACGGTTCAACCGCCGGGTACTGCGCGGGTTCGGGAATGCGCAGGTGGCGATAGACCGACTGCAACACGTCGTTCTGCCGTGCCGCGAGGTCTTCGTAGCGGATCTCGATCACATTTTCGGGGGGGATCCGATCCCGTTCGACGAAATACTCGGCGAGGTAGACCCTGAACCACGTCAGCCAATCCTGGACGGTCTCTTCCGGGGCCCATTGCAGGGCTCCCCAAACCTGTTTCGAAGGCTCGCGCATTCCGAGAGTCGACCGGAACTGCACCCGGGGATCGCGAAAGATGGTCACAAACCGCGCCTGGGGAAACTGCTCGAGAATGGCCGGGATTCGGGTGAAGTGCCCGGGTGACTTGAACAGGAGATTCCGGCGATAAACCTGCACCAGCCTGGTGCTGAAGAGACGCAGCAGGCGGCCATATTCCCGGTGATTGATGTTGACCGCCGGCTCGCGGGGAAAACTGTGGTTCAGCCGTTCCCCCACCCCGGACAGCACACTGATCGCCAGCGTGTCTTCCTCAGGCGAGAGCCAGGTGACGCGCACACTGTCGAGCGATCGCTTCTGGCCGGGAACCAGGCCCAGCACACGCGGAATGCCCACCCGGTGCAGCGTGCGGAAGATGTGCGGATAGAAACAGTCCATCCGCGAGGGATAGCCGAAGTACGGGTTCTGCGCCAGCAGGTTGAACAGCATCGTGGTGCCGCTGCGGGCCATCCCGAGCACAAACACCGGATGGTCGACCAGGTCGCGGGTCGCTTCGTCATCGTCGGGGAAGAGCCAGCGATCGACCGGGCGCAGCGTGGAGGTCACCGCTGTTCCCAGCGTGGCCAGCACCGCACGGGGCCAGAACGGAAGGTCGACGCGCCAGTGGTTGCGGCGCAGCAGCGCGAGCCAGTCGGGAAGGGTCAGCCCCGCGAGGTGGACCGGGCCGATCATCTGGGTCGCCATCCGCAGTTTGTCGGCGATCGATGACATCACCCGGGACCCAGTCGGCAGAAAGGCTCAGCGGTCGGCAGCGGTGGAGGGGAGACCGGTTTCGGGATCGTCCCGAAAGGGATGGAGACGGCTCAGGGTCGACGGTTTCGGCAGGGCCTGCAGCGCCAGCTCGGCAAACTGCAGGTCTTCGTGGGCGGTGATCTTGATGTTCAGCGGCGAACCCTCGACCAGCGTCACCGGGTGTCCCAACGCCTCGACCAGGCTCGCCTCATCGGTCGGCTGCAGGTCCCCCCGCCGGGCATACGCCTCTTCGAGCACCCCCCGCCGGAAGACCTGCGGCGTCTGGGCCGCCCACAGTCCGGCCCGCGGAACGGTCTCGACGACCCGTCCTTCGGCACTGGCCCGCTTGATGGTGCTGGTGATGGGGGTGGCCAGCAGGGCGGCCCCGTCCCGTTCGGCGGCGGCGAAGACCCGGTTGACCCATTCGACCGCGAGGACCGGGCGGGCGGCGTCATGCACCGCGATGTATTCGACTTCCGGTTTGAGCCGGGCCAGGGCGTTGCCGACCGAATCGGCCCGCTCGGCTCCCCCGAGCACGACGTCGATGTTCTGGAACGCCAGGTGGGGGGCGTACTGCTCGCGGAACCAGTCGTGATCGGCCGGGGAGATCACCACGATCACCTGCACAACCTGCGGATGGTTCAGGAACGGATCGGCGGCCCGCAGCCAGACAGCCCGGCCCGCGATTTCGACGAACGGTTTCTTGCGCGGCTGCAGCTTGAAGCGGCTGCTGGAACCGGCGGCGGGAAGGATCACGGCGAACTTCGACATGGGGTCCGATGATAGAGCCGTCGCGGGATCCCGGGCAACCCGCCCCTCGTGGCATTCCCCCCCGGCCGCTGGTACAACCAAACCGGTTCCGGTGACCGTGCACCGCCTCTCATTCCTGTTTCTCCAGAGGTTCGACTCCATGCTCTTCCCCGAACGCATCGCCGCCCAGATTGCGAACCGGCCCCAGGGTTCCACCCAGGTCGCCCGCCGCGGCTTTTTGGCCACCGCTGCCCTCGGCCTCGCCGGCACCGCCCTCGCCCAGGAGCGCCACGGCCGCCCCGCCACGGCCTACGAACCCGGAGCCGGCCCGGCCCGCTATCCCGAGCCCGACGTCATCGCCCTCGACAAGCGCTTCGAGAAGATCAAGATCGGCAACACCCCGATCCAGCGGCTCCACACCGGCATGCTGTGGGCCGAGGGAACCGCCTGGTGCGGTGGCGGCCGGTACCTCGTCTGGAGCGACATTCCCAATGATGTGCAGCTGCGCTGGCTGAATGAAGACGGCCACGTGAGTGTCATCCATCAGCCGGCCGGCAACTCGAACGGAAACACCTTCGACTTCGAGGGCCGGCAGATTTCGTTCGAGCACGGCAATCGTCGCGTCGTGCGTTACGAGCACACGGGGAAGATCTCGGTGCTGGCCGACAAGTTCGACGGCAAGCCGTTCAACGCCCCCAATGACGGGGCCGTTCATCCCGATGGCAGCATTTGGTTCACCGACCCGGGGTACGGCAGCCTGATGAACTACGAGGGGAACAAGGGGAAGCTCGAGTTGAAGGAGGCGGTGTACCGCATCGACAAGAACGGCTCGGTGACCAAGGTGACCGATGAGTTGTTCAAGCCGAACGGGCTCTGCTTCTCTCCGGATTACAAGAAGGTCTACATCGCCGACACCGGCGCGTCGCACTACCCCGACGCCCCGAAGAACATCCAGGTGTTCGACGTGATCGACGGGATGAAGCTGGGGAAGGGGAAGCAGTTCGTCTCGATGGAGATGGAACTCGACGGCAAGAAGGTCGCCGGTTTCGCCGACGGGATCCGGGCCGATGTTGACGGCAACATCTGGGTTGCCGCGGGCTGGGTGGGGGATGGGTACGACGGGGTGCAGGTCTTCGCCCCCGATGGCACACGCATCGGCCAGATCCTGCTGCCGGAAATCTGCGGCAACCTCTGTTTCGGAGGACCCAAGCGGAACCGGCTGTTCATGGCTGCCAGCCAGTCGCTGTACTCGGTCTACGTCGAGACGCAGGGCGCCGGCGTCTGCTGAGGTGACCCCTCGCGTCTCCCTTTCCCCTCACCCCAACCCCCCTCCTGTGCGCAGCAGAGTTCCCCCCCTGCGAGGGGGGGGTCAGGGGGGGGTGGGCACGTCTCTGGAAATGGATCCCGAAATGGTCTGAAGCACCTCGTAGAGCGAGGTGTTTGGGGTGTCGAATTGGTGGGATCATCGAGC
>DNUF01000043.1:0-148 GCA_003508595.1 Planctomycetaceae bacterium | reverse complement strand
GGGGGGAGCCGTGCGTTGCACGGGGAGAGTGGGGGTGACGAATTGTTGGTGGGGCGTCGGATGCTGGAGGGAATCCCCGGAACTGACACCCGGCAGCCGCTCGCCAACCCGCGTGCTCAACCCCCCTCCTGTGCGCAGCACAGTTCCC
>DNUF01000248.1:14894-20302 GCA_003508595.1 Planctomycetaceae bacterium | reverse complement strand
CTTCATGGGGGCTACTGGGGCCGCGAAATTCGCCACGTCTGGACCAACAGGACCACCAGGCTGACCACCGAGGCCACTCCCAGGAACCACCAGTTGCCCGGGATCAGGTTGTAATCGGTGAATCCTTCGGCACGCAGGGCCGACATCGCCGCTCCAGCCGGGTTGACCAACAGCGCCTTCTCGACGGTCGACTGACCAAACGGAGCGTCGCGCCCCAGCCAGATCAGCAGGGGGACCACGCTGATCAGCAGCAGCACTATGTAGGCCACCGTGGTGGAGGCGGTGGTCCGCGAGAAGAGGCTGCCGATCCCGGCGCTCAGCATCATCGAGAAGACGGCGGTAAACGCCAGGCAGACCAGTGCCCGCTGGACCTGGCTGACCATGCCCGGCTCGATCATCACAATCACCAGGTAACCGGGCAGCGTTGCGCAGAAGACCAGCGCCACGGTCAGGATCACGCTCAACAGCTTGCCCCAGACAATCCTCCACGGAGAGAGGGGCGTGCTTTGCAGCAGCAGCCAGCCACCGCTTTCCCGTTCAGAACTCAGCAGCGCGGCGGCAATGCTGGGGGTGATCAACACAAACAGGGCCACCTGCAGAATGACCATGATCGCCCCGATGCGCGAGACGCTCCAATCGGTTGAACCGGCGGTCGCCGCAAAAGCGAGGGCCAGCGAGAGCATCGCCATCACCGCCACCAGTCGCAACAGCCAGTGCAGACGGCCAAATTTCCGGCAGCGGAATTCCTTCACCATCACCGGGTTGACCAACGGGGGAATCCCCGGGCTCCGGCGGTTGGGGTCCACGAGGAAGAACAGTCGCCGGAACAGGCGAACTCCCGCCGACTGGTCGTCGGCGACCATTCCGGCCGAGCGCGACCGGTCGAAGATCGAGTGATTCAGACGGCTGAGGGTCCAGACCGCACAGACAGCCGCCATCCCCAGCGAGAAGAGCATGAAGCGCCCCGGGACGTCGGTCACCGACATCAGGCCCTGGCTCCCGAGGTCACCGGCCCCCAGCACACTGGCCAGGGCGGCAAAGGGAGAGGCACAACGCAGCCAGTCACCAATCGTCGCCAGATACCCTTCCGTCCCCTGGAAAAAGAAGTGGGGTCCCAGGGACACCACGCTCAGTCCGAGCATGATGCCGTAGGTCACCCGGATCGCCCCGTCGATCGTTCCGGCATAGGTACTGACCAGCAGCCCCAGCGTCGTGCACTGCAGCACGACCAGGGCCAGCAGCACGTAGAGTTTGACCAGGTGGCTGTCGAACCGGATCCCCCCCAGGGCGTAGCACGCACAGGCGGCCGGCAGGCTGAGCAGCATCACAAGGGCCGCGAGGGCCAGGATCGCCAGCAACTTGCCAAAATAGATCCGGAACCCGCCCAGGGGCGTATTGAGCAACAGGGCCAGGGTCCCGGTGATCTTTTCTTTCACGATGCTGGTGGCCGGGAACACCGGCATCAGCAGCAGCATCGTGCTCAGCAACCCCAGGGCAAACAGCCGGAAAACCTCCATCGACCGGTTGCCCGAGAGAGCCAGCCGGTCTTCCGAGGGCCACCGCAACAAGATCAGCAATCCCAGCACGGCCGGCAGCAGGCACTGCACCAGTGCCATCCGCCGACTGCGGAACAGCGACAGCAATTCTCGACCCAGGACAGGATTGTTCATGGACGGTTCGTGCCTCCGGCAGGCTGGTTCGGGCGGGCAAACGTCATGAAGGCGTCTTCCAGGTCGGTCTGGACCTCGCGGAACTGTGTCACCCGCAGGCCAGCATGAACCAGCTTCGCGAGCAGAGCCCCCAGTTCGGCCTCAGGCCGGGCGGTCCGGAACCGCACCATCGACTCGTTGGGAGCGGGGGTCACCTCGGCTCCCTCCTCCAGCCCCTGGCGAATCGCCGTCGCGGCGGCCTCCACCTGCGAGGGATTCTCGAGTTGCACCTCAATCAGCCGCTGCTGCGACACCTGGCGACCGATTTCCTCGACGGTCCCGTAAGCCCGCAGCTTGCCATGCGTCATGATGGCAGCCCGGTTACAGATGCGGGCCAATTCGGGAAGAATGTGGCTGGTGACGAGCAGGGTCTTCCCCATGGCGGCCAGTCTCAGCAGCAACTCGCGCATCTCGATGCGCGCCTGGGGATCGAGCCCGTTCGCCGGTTCGTCGAGAATGATCACCTCGGGATCGTGAATCAGCGTGCGGGCAATCCCGACCCGCTGCCCCATCCCGTGGCTCAGACTGTCGACAAACTTGTCTTTCATGTAGGTGGTGCCGGTCGTGTCCATCACCTCGTCGATCCGCTTGTTGCGAATCCGCCGGGAAATGCCAAACGCCGCCCCGAAGAAGTCGAGGTATTCGCGCACCCGCATGTTTTCGTACGAGCCGAACTTGTCAGGCATGTACCCCACAAGGTGCTTGATCTTCTTCGCGTCGCGGACACAGTCGGCACCGGCGATGGTGGCCCGTCCGCTGGTCGGCTTCTGCAATCCCACCAGGATCTTGATGGTGGTGGTCTTGCCCGCACCATTCGGTCCGATCAGGCCCAGGATCTGCCCCTTGTCGACCGACAGGGTCATCGAATCGAGGGCCGTGAATTCCCCGTACTTTTTCGTCAGGTTCTCGATCTCAAGAACCGGTCGCTCGGCAGCCATTCAACACACTCTTTCGGGAACGGGACGAAATTCCACTCGCAATCGGGTCACACGACGGAACAGGGAAGCCACCCCGCGACCGAAAAGCCCGGGGAGGCCTGGTGCGGTTCAACCTTCCCCAGCCGCCAACGAACGTGCTTTCAGGTCGATCTTCAGAGACTCGATCTTCCAGGTGCTCTTGATCACCTTCCCGTCTTCCTTGCGCTGGGTCAGTTCGGGTCGGGCAGGATCTCCCGCCGAAACCCGCAACAGCACACCTCCATCGCTGACTTTCAGCACCTCGGGATCATCGATCAGCAATTCCATCTGCCCGACGGGATCGATCCACTCCTTGAGCACTTTCAGCTCCCCATTCTTCCAGCCGGCGATCTCCAGCTTGCCCATGGGGCCCGAAACATCCACCCGCAAGCGGGCCGAAACGGCTTCGAAGGGCAACAGCGAAGCCGGGGGTTCAAACACGAACCAGGCCGTTCCGGGAAGGTCGCGGTCCGCCCCCTCGTTCTTCACAAAGTTCCAGATGGGCGATGAGGTGAGTCCATCGGGACCGGCACCACGCTGGTTGCGGAAGGGCAGCATCGGGGAGGGGATGAGATAGTCGGCTCCCGGAGCGGGCCGCGTGATGCTCAGGGGCATCTGCACAAGGGCCGACCCCTTGACCGTGCGTTGTGGATCGAGCACCAGCCCATCCACCCAGGGTTCACTCCACGCAAAAATCTGAACGGGCACCTTTCGGGCCACGGAATCCACACTTTCGAGGACCTTTTTCAGGGTCTTCTGCCGGCGGGCCTGCTCATCGGAAAGGAACTGCGATGCGAGGTATTGGTTGGAGGTCAGCACGTCATCCGCCGCAGCGACAAACGTACCATCGGGGCTCAAGCGGACCCCGATGCGCCCCCAGGTTGTGCTGATCACGGCATCCGAAACTCCCTGGGCATCTCCCAGTTGCAGTTGGCCCGTCAAACCTTCAGGCCCGAAGGTCGCATCGGCAATGAATGGGTTCCGGGTCGTACCGGACCGGGTCATGGTCATCGCCCGCTGGCCGGGGGGCTGGGGCAGATTCACCCAGCTCCACTTCCCGAGATCGGTCCATTCCATCCGGCGGTTGGCCAGCGAACCACCATCCATGTTCAACATCACCCGTCCCCCCTGGGTGGAACCGAGTTCGGTCTCCTTGCCATCCGGGGAGTACACCGCACCAAACCCGTTCGACTGGTAGTCGTGCGATCCGGGAATCCCGTTGATCAGCTGCACCACCGACAGGGCCGAGGGACTGGATGTCCGGCTCTGGTTCCCCAGCCAGACCAGCGAGCCTCCCGCCAACAACGCCAGCAGGGGAACAAACCAGCCGAGGTGCTGGAGTCGATTGGTCCGCCAGAGCGCGATTGCCGCCAGGGCCAGTGCCGCGACAAAGCCAAACAGCACTCCCAGAACCCGGTCACGGGCGGGAATTTTGTAACCGATGTAATCCCCCGCCTGCTCCGCGACCAGCGACTCCACCGAGGCTTCGGGGGGCCGCGCTCCCATGAACTCGGAAGCGAGCCGCATCATCGGCTCATTCGGGACAAACAGGCTGGTTTCGGCGGGATTGTTCGAGGCAGCCGCCGGATTCATCGCGCCGGGACGACCGGCCGGTTGAGGAGGCTCGGGAGGTGGAGCGGGGGCCGCCGGTTCCTCCTTCAAGGGGGGCAACCCCTCCTGGCCAAACCGCGCGGCCTGGATGTTTTCCTGACGGGCCCGCTCGGCGGCGGCCGAGGTGCTGGCATTCAAACCCATCCACCCCTTTGGCGACAGCGTCGTCACCAGCACCCGACCGGCTCCATAGGTCTTCCAGAACGCCGCCGGCCAGCCGTTGACGGTGTACCAGACCTCTTCCTGGGGGGTGGTCACCACTCGCACAAACGGAATCGGCTCATCGTAACGGATCAGCTCGGACGGATTGCTGAGCGTCTGAATCGTCGGCTCAATCTTGACTTCCGCCAGATAGGTGCGATCGACGTACTGCCCCTTCCAGTCATCTCCAAAAAAGGCGCTCAGCAGTTCCGGATCGACCGAATCGATCATCAACCACAAGCGGCCCCCACCACCGACCCACTCCCGAATTGCCGACAACCCCGCCTGGTCATTCAAGACCCGGCTGCTGGAGATGATCAGCTGGTCAATCGGACGGTAGCTCTCTTCGTCGGGAGGGAGAAAATCATCCTGCAGATTGGCAATCTGCCGGGTATTTCCCGCCTTCACCCGACAGGCGACCACGAGATCATAGGGGGGATTCTTGGGATCTTCGGTCTCCCGCTCGAGGTCTTCGATCAACCCGGTGATTGGCCGCTTGAGCATGGTGAAAAAACTGCCGCTGTGCAGCACCTGCGAGGTGTCTTCACGCACCAGTTTTCCCGAATTCTCCACGATCGAGCGGTAATTGATCGTCGGCTCACTGTAGCCGTCCGGAACATAGATCGGGTGAGACACCTTCATCCGAGATTCCGGGGGAAGCCAGATCTTCCGCCCGAACTGCAACGAAGGTTCCCGTTCGAAATAGGTCGCACACCGCAACTCGGCCGGTTCTTTGGAGGGGTTGGCGACATTCACATTCACCATGCCCCATTGACCGGGAACGTACACATACAGCCCCCCGGGGCCAGCCGGAACCACCGAGTACCGCACCGACCCCCCGGGGACATTTCCAGCGGGGACATTGGCCCCGCCTTCGGGATTGGCGGCAGCCCCATTCGGCGGGCCCGGATTTTGGGGGCCGGGATTTTGG
>DNUF01000248.1:5554-14681 GCA_003508595.1 Planctomycetaceae bacterium | reverse complement strand
ATTTTGGGGGCCGGGATTTTGGGGACCGGCATTGGCGCCCCCGATTCCGGGGGGACCGCCCGGAGGCCCTGGAGGGCCCGCGCTGGGAGCAGCGCCCGGAGGCACCTGGGCCCCGGCGGTGGAAACCAGCAGCCACGCAGCCAGCAAGACCAGTCCCCAGGAAAACCGGTCGCGGCTTCGGGGACGGACATCTGACGGCCCGCTGGGCACCAATCCAACCCCCCGATGCTCTCCCCTCTTCCGCTCGGCGGACAGTGAACACCAGGTCTCACGCGCGGTCAACATCGCGAACGTCTCTCGCTCCAGGGGAACGGGGCCAGGCCTGCGGCAGATGGCAGTTGCCGCTCGTGAGGCTACTTTACAGTTCACCCCAACTGCGTGCCACCACTGGCAGTCACGACACGGCGCCAAAAACGCCGGGCTTTCATTTCGAACCGGGGCAATTCCCCCACCCCCACGGAACGCACTTCCGCCCGAAACAAAAATCGCTCGCGGACCAGATCCGCCACCCGGTGGACCAGCCCCGCGACTTCCTCCGGTGACAGACCGGTGACCGGCTCAATTTCGAGCTCCAACCTCTGCAGCCCCCCCCCTTCCCACAACTGAATGCGAAACTCAGCGACCCCCGGAATGCTCCGGATCGCGTTCTCCAGGGCGGAGGGATACAGGTTGTTCCCCCGGATGGTCACCATGTCGTCGACCCGGCCGAGAATCCCCCCCTCAAGCCGCAGAAAACCCTTCCCGGAAACCTTCCAGGGCGCCACGCGCACACGATCCCCCGTGCGATAGCGGATCAGGGGACTGCCAACCCTCCCCAGGTTGGTGACAACCAGTTCCCCCTCTTCCCCTTCCGACACCGGTTGCAGCGTCTGCGGATCCAGCACCTCCGCAATGCACTCGGTCTCCAGAACCTGCAGCGTTCCCCGTTCCGCCTCACACTCAATCGCGAGCGGACCCAGTTCGGTCATACCCCAATGATCGAACACCCGTGCCCCCCACGCCTGCTCAATCAACTGCCGCGTCGCGGGAATGTTCCCCCCCGGCTCACCCGCCACCAGCAGTCCCCGGACGCGACTCCCGGCGAGGTCAATCCCCTTCTCACGGGCCACCTCGGCCAACCGCAGGGCGTACGTCGGGGTGCAGCAGACAATCGTGACGTCATTGTCCAGCATCGATGCCAGGCGGGCCTCACTGCTCGTCCCCCCACCGGCGATGCAGAGGTTCCCCAACCGATTCGCGCCCTCAAATCCGGCCCAGAATCCCAGAAACGGACCAAACGAGAAGGCGTAGTACAGTCGGTCGGCAGGGGTCAGCCCCATCCAGCCAAACAATTGACGCCAGCAGTCCAGGATCCAGCCCCAGCTCTCCGGAGTATCCAGCCACCGCATCGGATGACCGGTCGTTCCTGAGGTCTGATGCAGCCGCGAATAGGCCTCGCGCGGAAAAGTGAGATTGGTTCCGTAGGGGAGCCGGGCTTGCTGGTCGGCCAGAATCTCCCCCTTCTTCAGGCATGGCAACCGCGGCAGGTCGTCCACTCCCCGGATCGTGACCGGGTCCACCCCCGCCCGTCGCCAGACGTCAGTCCAAAAGGAATTCGTCCCCGCAATGCGGCTCAGCAACTGCTGTAGCCGGGTCGACTGCCAGTCCCGCAGATCGGACCGAAGGGGAGTACAACCGAGGGTGATGGGATCCACCAGAACGACCTTCGGCCACGACCCGGATGAGGCTTCCAATCCCGCAAACCGGGAAGACTTGTCAGGCGGGGCAAACTTGGGGGGAACGGGGGAACTTCCGGGGGACATCAGATCCATGTTGGCCGTTTCAAGTCCCCCGGATGGCGGGACGATTTGTAGGGGAGTATGGCGACCACCGGCAAAGCAGAGCAACTACGACTTGGGTTCCTGACGGCCATCGAGGTTCCCGACAAGGGAGTCACGGGAGGGTTGCTGGTCACGAACCACTACGGACGTCCGCTGGAATTCCAGTGTACGACGCCGGTGCGGGCCAACCCGACCCAGGAAATCCTCTACGGCGCCAGTCTCAAGCCATTTCTGCTGGGAGAATTGATCGGCGGCACCCTCGTCGACAAATCGTCGGTCAAACCGCAGTTGATCCTGACCGACCAGCCGGAAATCCTCGAATTGCGGAACCATATCGATGTTCCGGTTGTGCTGATTGATCCGACTGGAGAAGTCCGCGGGGAACGGACGATGAAACTGGGCCGGCAAACCATTCGGTTTCACGAGGCCCATGCGTCGGACCAGGACCGGCTCGACCGGGAAGCGCAGCAGATTCCCGCCGATGCCGACCTGCGGGAACCGTTCCACCGGGTCCGTGAGGCCCTGCAGGAAACCTTGAAGACTGGAGCGCTGCGATGACGCAGCCGACCGTGGAGGTATTCGCTTCGGGGATGAACAGTGCCCTGCAGCGGGCTCCCCGGTTGAAAACAGTTCCGATTCCGCTCTCGCCACTGGAACTGGTCTGCGAGCGCTGGCGGCCTCTCTGGTCGACCCCCAGGACCGTTGGGCTGCGATTCCCGGAAGCCCCCGACCCGCCCCCAAAGCAGACCGCTCCGTCGCAGCCGAAAGAGGCGAAGTCGTCGTCGGGCGATCGCCCCGCAGGGGATCCTGCCGCAGGCGATGGCCCCGCAGGCGCGGCCGCGGAGGGTGGTTCGGGGGTCCCCGCACCGCACATTCCCCTCTCTCCACCGGTCGCGACGCTGGCCGACCTGCTTCCCCCCGGTGCCGTCCCGGAAGGGAAACTGACACGGATCAAGCCACCGGCAGACGCGATCTCGATCGAAGACCGCCTCTTCTACCTGCTCCAGCCACCGCTGGAAACCTGGTTGAAGGGGCAGGAACTGATCATGCCGTTTGAGCCGTTCCCCTACCAGTACGAGGGAATCGCCTGGCTCTTCGCGAACCAGGCCTGCCTGCTGGCCGACGAGATGGGGCTGGGGAAGACGATGCAGACCATCACCGCCATCCGGCTGCTGCTGCGAGCCGGGCAGGTGCGGCGGGTGCTGCTGATCTGTCCGAAGCCGCTCATTCCCAACTGGCAGCGGGAATTCCAAACCTGGGCCGAAGAGATTCCGGTTGTGACCCTGGAGGGGGAGGGGACCCGCCGGCAGATGCTGTGGACCATGCAGGGAACCACGGTGCTGCTGGCGAACTACGAATTGCTGGTTCGCGACATGGAGTCGTTCGGCGACCAGATCCCCCAGTTCGACCTGGCGATTCTCGACGAAGCGCAGCGGATCAAGAACCGCGACTCCCGCACGTCTTCGACGGCCCGCGCCATTCCCCGCAAGCGGAGCTGGGCCCTGACCGGGACCCCCATCGAGAACCGTCCCGAGGAACTCGCCGCCCTGTACGAATTCATGGAGGTGGTCCCCCCCCGGGCCACCCCCGACCTGCGTCAACTCCAGCTCCTCTCGAAGCAGTACATCCTGCGGCGGACGAAGGACCTGGTGATGAAGGACATGCCCCCCCGGCTGGATCGTGACGAGTTTCTCGAACTGGCTCCCGCCCAGCGCCTGGCGTACGAGGTGGCCGAGAAAGAAGGGGTCATCCAGCTCGACGGGATGGGAGATTCCATCACCATCCAGCATGTGTTTGAACTGGTGATGCGGCTGAAGCAGATCACCAACTACGACCCGCTGACCGGCGAAAGTGCCAAGCTCGAACGGCTGGAGGCCGACATGGAAGAAATCGCCGCCTCGGGAGGCAAGGCGATTCTCTTCAGCCAGTGGGTCAGTTGCATTGAATGGCTGCAGGAAAAGCTCGCGCGATTTGAGCCGCTCTGCTACCACGGCAAGATTCCCACCCCCAAGCGCGAACCGATCCTCAAGCAGTTCAAGGAAGACCCCAAGGCCAACCTGCTGATGATGAGCTACGCGACCGGCGCGGTGGGGCTCAACCTGCAGTTCGCCGGGTATGTCTTCCTGTTCGACCGCTGGTGGAATCCGGCGATTGAAGACCAGGCGATCAACCGGGCCCACCGCATCGGACAGAAGAGCCAGGTGATCGTCACGAAATTCATTTCCAAGGATACGATTGAAGAGCGGATCAACCGCGTGCTCGACGAAAAGCGGGCGCTGTTCGCCAGGGTGCTGGGAGAGGGCGAGGCGACCAACAACAGCCTCAGCCTGAACGCCTCGGAAATCTTCGGCCTGTTCGACCTCAAGGCCCGGGCCGGCAAGGGAACCCGCAAGATCTCCCCGGCCAAGCCGGCTTGAGCCGGCGGAACGAGCCCCTGCTTCGTGGAAATGATGATCGCTCCCGGGACTCGCCCGGGATATCCAGGCACTGTCTCGACGAGGCGCCTTCCACGGCTGCCGGTCCCTTGAGTCCAGTTGGCATAGTCAATTCCGGAAGCCCGGCGGTCCTTGAGTCGGAACGGCGATCCGCCGCCGTGCCACGGCCTGCGATCTCTGGCACCCCCACGAGATGTGTTGTTGCTCTGGAGAGATCGGCTCGGGAGAGACGAACTCTGGCCACATGCGCCGGGGCACGCCATCCTCCATTTCCAGAACCCCAGGAATGCCATGACCGGCACTCGTGACTTCCCGGTCCTGGCGAAGTCCCGGTTTTTTGTTGATTCCAGAAGTTTTTGCAATTAATGTAACGTTCAGGAGCGGATGGGACCTCGTCAGCCGTTGTCGGCCGACGGCCTGTCCGGCAGGAGCATCTCTCCACACCGATTTGATTCAAGGAGTGAATCATGTTGTTTCTGCGTCTTCGTTTTTGCGTCTGGGCGTCCCTGTTGACCTGGGGTCTCGCGATTGGTGCCGTCGAGTCGTCCCTGCAGGCGGGTTTGGTCACAAATCCAGAGTTCGGGGATTACGGGGTCCTGGAAGTTCCGACGGCCCTGAACTCCCTCCCTCCACTCGGCTGGAGTGAATTGGGCGCCGGCGGGGCGAATCTCGTTTACAACAGTTTTGGGGCGTATTCTTCTGCGGCAGCAGACAATTGCGTGCTCTTGACGACTGTCGGTGACGGAATCCGACAGAAAATCCTCGGAACAGTTTCCGGGCAAACGTACATCGTTGAAGGCTATTATGGCCAGACACAGGAGTGGTACAAACCGACCGTGCGCACTTCGGTCTTCAATGGCAACTCGGTCGCACCGTCTGACCTGATCACCAGCTATGACTACACGCTGGATGCCGACATGTACGGAGACGGAGTCCTGAGCAGCAATTACGTGGGGTTCTTCGTGGCACAAAGCTCAACGACCACGCTGCTCTTCACACTGGTCGCCAGGACGGACGGCAATGATCCCGGCGCCATCCTCGACTTCGTGTCCGTAGTCCCTTACCCGACAGTTCCGGAACCGACGTCGCTCGGGCTGCTGACGATCGGCTTGGCGTTGGGGGTGGTGAAGCGGTCCCGCAAGAGTCTCGGCCGCAGGGGTTAGTCCCCTCGCGGAGAGCCCGCCAACCCAAGATGCCAATTCGGCGAAAATCGCCGGCCGCCAAAAGCCTGCTCCCTCCGCGGTCCCTACCAACAGGCGGCTTGAAAGGTTGGGGATCGACCTTGATCGAAACCCATCTCATCCGACGGAACATTCGCCTTCCGGAAACAAAAAAAGGGACCAGTCTGGAACTGGTCCCTTTTCGTGAATCGGTGTGGTCGAGACCACGAGATCGAGGTGCTACCGACCCCGGCGAATCAATGCCAGGCGTTTGCGAGCCTTGGCGAGTTCAGCGGCCTTCGCAGCAAATTCGTCATCGGTCTTTGCCACGCGTTTCTTCGCCGCCTGCAATTCGTCTTCCAGGACCCGGGCATCGAGCTGCTCAACGGGGGTCGCCCGGTTGGTGAGAACCGAGACGACCGGACCTTTGACCTGCACGAAGCCGCCATCGATGTAGTAGCTGCGGGTATTGCCCCCCTGAACCAACCGCAACTCTCCCGCTCCCAGGCGACCGACTGCCGGGGCACGCGCGGGGTAAATACCCAACTGGCCATCGAACATCGGCAACCGGATCGAATCGACCGGCTCGTTCAGGAGTGTGGTCTCGGGGGTGACCAGCACAATCTGCAAGTTCTTGCCAAGAGCCATGGAACGGGTCGTCGTGCAGGAAAAAGAAACGCAGGAGATTCAGAAGACGCAACAGAAGACCGACGGGAACAGGCTGAAAATCAGCCCGCAGCCATCGCCTTGGCCTGCTCGGCCGCTTCCTGCACGCCACCGACGTACATGAATGCCGACTCGGGCAGGTGATCCCACTTGCCGTCGCAGATCTCTTCGAAGCTCTGGATGGTCTCCGACAGCGGAGTGATCTTGCCCGCCTTGCCGGTGAAGACTTCCGCCACCAGGAAGGGCTGCGAGAGGAACCGCTCGATACGGCGGGCCCGGTTCACCACCTGCTTGTCTTCTTCGCTCAATTCATCCACACCCAGAATGGCGATGATGTCCTGCAGTTCGCGATACCGCTGCAGGATCTGCTGCACGCGACGAGCCACCTTGTAGTGCCGTTCGCCGACGTACTGCGGATCGAGAATTCGGCTCGAAGAGGCCAGCGGATCGATCGCGGGGTAAATCCCCTTTTCCGAAATTCGGCGTTCCAGGTAGATGAAGGCATCCAGGTGGGCAAACGCCGTCGCGGGAGCGGGGTCGGTCGGGTCGTCGGCAGGCACATACACCGCCTGCACCGAGGTGATGGCCCCGCTCGTGGTCGAGGTGATCCGTTCCTGCAGTTCCCCGAGTTCGGTTCCGAGGGTGGGCTGGTAACCCACGGCACTGGGCATGCGTCCCAGCAGAGCCGAGACCTCAGAACCCGCCTGCGAGAACCGGAAGATGTTGTCAACGAACAGCAGGGTGTCCGATCCCGTGGCGTCCCGGAACCACTCGGCCATCGTCAGTGCGGTCAGTGCCACACGCAGACGGGCTCCAGGCGGTTCGTTCATCTGGCCGAACACCATGGTGGTCTGCTCGATGACGCTGCGACCGGTCTGTCCGATCTTGGTGTGCTGCATTTCGAGCCAGAGGTCGTTCCCTTCGCGGGTCCGCTCGCCCACCCCGGCGAACACCGAGTAACCACCGTGGGCACTGGCAATACGGGCGATGAGTTCGGTCAGGATCACGGTCTTGCCCAGACCGGCCCCGCCGAACAGACCCGCCTTGCCACCACGGACGAACGGGGTCAGCAGGTCGATCACCTTGATGCCCGTTTCGAACACCTCGGTCTTGGCACTCAGCTTGCCGAGTTCGGGTGCATGACGGTGAATGGGCCAGCGGTCTTCCGCCTGGACTTCACCCCGACCGTCGATCGGATCGCCCGTCACGTTGAACACACGGCCCAGCGTCCCCTTGCCGACGGGGACCGAAACCGGAGCTCCGGTATCGACCACATCCATCCCACGGATCAAGCCGTCGGTGGAACCCAGGGCCACGCAGCGGACACGTCCGCCACCCAGGTGCTGCTGCACCTCACCGGTGAGGTGAATCTCCACCCCCTTCTGCTTCGAATCAATCTTGACCGCGTTGTAAATCTCGGGAAGCTTGTTCTCGGGAAATTCACAGTCAAAGGTCGAACCGATGACCTGGGTGATCTTGCCGATATTCTTGGAGCCGGTAGCCGTGACCATGTGTCTGTTCCGGATGCTCGTGAGACCCGTGTGCGGGTCGGTGATGTCTGCGGGGTAGCGAAAGGGGACGAAGCAGGAGGTTGCGGAAGGGATCGGGTTACTTGATCGCCTCGGCACCACCAATGATTTCGCTCAGTTCGCTGGTGATCTGGGCCTGGCGGGCCCGGTTGTACTGCCGGCTGAGCGAACTGATCATCTCGCCGGCGTTTTCGGTCGCTCCCTTCATCGCAACCATCCGGAAGATCTGTTCCGAAACGGCCGAATCGAGGAAGCACTTGAACAGTCGCGCCTTGAAGGCCGCCGGGAGAATCTCTTCGAGAATCTCCCGGGGATTTGGCAGAAACTCGTAATCAACGGCGGCATCGGTCGCCCCCGCCTTGACCTGGGGCTTGGCCAGGGGCAGCAGTGAATCCAGGGTCGGGATCTGCCGGGAAGCCGACACAAACCGCACATAGACCACATCCACGAAATCGATCGCCCGGGAGGTGTACTGGGCGATGTAACGCGAGGCGATGTCATCAACCTCATCGAACCGCGGCTTGTCTTCGAAGTTGGTGAACGACTGGCCGTAATCCATTTTCTGGAACTTGAGGAAGTTGATCCCCCGTTTGCCAGAGACCTCGATCCGCAGGTTCTGCCCGGCTGCTTTCGCGTCGCGGATTCGCTGCATGGCGAGTTTCATCGCCCCTGCGTTGAAGCCTCCGCACAGCCCACGATTCGAAGTCAGGATCAGCAGGATCCCGTTCTTCTGCTCGGTTCTCCCCTCCAGCAGCGGGTGGACAAAGTCGGTGGCCGAAGACGCCAGGTCAGACGCCAGTTCGGCGATCTTGTTGGTGTAGGCCGACGCCTGCGTGGCTCGGTCCATCGCCTTCTTGAACCGCGCAGTGGCGATCAATTCCATGGTCCGCGTGATCTTGCGGATGTTCTTGACCGCCTTGAGGCGTTTCAGTACGGCACGTGCTTTGGCCATGACTTTGCCGACAGGGCTTTTGGTGGGGAGTGGGAAACGGGAAAACGAAGACTACTTGGAGTTCTCGGCAAATCGCCGGCGGAACTCCTCGAGGGCTGACCGCAGTCCCTTCTCGGTGTCGTCGCTGATGTTCTTCGACTCGATGATGGCGTTGCGGACTTCCGACTTCTCTTCCCGCATGAACCGCAGCAATTCCTTCTCGGCTTCGGCCACCCGGTTGACCGGGACCGTGTCGAAGTAGCCCTGCGTACCGGCGAAGATGCTCGTCACCTGGTCGGCGAAGTGCAGCGGCTGGAACTGGGGCTGCTTGAGCAGTTCGACCATGCGGTAACCGCGGTCAAGTCGGGCCTGCGTTTCCTTGTCGAGCTCGGTACCGAGCTGGGCAAACGCCTCCAGTTCGCGGAACGCCGCCAGGTCGAGTCGCAGACCACCGGCCACCTTCTTGTTCTTCATGGCCTTCGTCTGGGCGTTGCCACCCACGCGGGAGACCGAGATACCGACGTTGACGGCAGGCCGCACGCCGGCGAAGAACAGGTCGGGCTCGAGATAGATCTGCCCGTCGGTG
>DNUF01000248.1:0-5362 GCA_003508595.1 Planctomycetaceae bacterium | reverse complement strand
AGATCTGCCCGTCGGTGATCGAGATCACGTTCGTCGGAATGTAGGCCGACACGTCTCCCTGCAGGGTTTCGATCACGGGCAGGGCGGTCATCGAACCCCCGCCCAGTTCATCACTCAGCTTGACCGAACGCTCGAGCAGACGGCTGTGGCAGTAGAAAATGTCACCGGGATACGCCTCGCGTCCGGGAGGACGCCGCATCAGCAGCGACAGCTGGCGATACGCGGTCGCCTGCTTCGAAAGATCATCATACACGACCAGGGTGTGCTTCCCCTGATACATGAAGTGTTCGCAAATGGCCGCACCGGCGTAGGGGGCGATGTACTGCAGGGGAGCCGGGGCGCTCGAGGGAGCACTGACCACCACCGTATAGTCCATCGCACCATTGGCCCGCAGCGCCTCGACCACACTGGCCACCGAGGTGGCCCGCTGACCGCAGGCCACGTAGACGCAGATGACGTCCTGGCCTTTTTGGTTGATGATGGTGTCGAGGCAGATCGCCGTCTTGCCCGTCTTGCGGTCACCGATGATCAATTCCCGCTGGCCGCGGCCAATCGGGGTCATCGAGTCGATCGCCTTGATGCCGGTCTGCAACGGCTCGGTCACCGGCTGGCGGCCGGCGATCCCGGGAGCAATTGTCTCCAGCGGGCGGCTGAGAGCGGTGACGATCGGACCCTTTCCGTCGAGGGGATTCCCCAATGGATCGATGACCCGGCCCACCAATGCGTCACCCACGGGGACCGACAGCAGGGCGCCCGTCGTGCGGACCTCGTCCCCTTCGGCGATCGAGAGGTAATCCCCCAGGATGATCACGCCGACGGAGTTTTCTTCGAGGTTGAAGACCTGGCCGCGGGTTCCGTTGGGGAACTCGACCATTTCGCCAGCCATCGCTCCGGCCAGACCGTAGACACGGGCGATGCCGTCGCCCACTTCGAGGACGCGGCCGACTTCGCTGGTCTCGATCTGTCCGCGAAAGTCTTCAATCTCCTTCTGGATGACTGAAGCGATCTCGTCCGCTTTGAATTTCATGTGTGCTCCTCTGCTCCACGCGCTGCTGCATCTGCCGCAATCGCGAACGCAATGAACCGTCGTAGACCGTATCCCCCACCCGAATCCGCAGACCGCCAACCAGCGATTCGTCGACCGACCACTCGACAATGGGGGTGAAATCGAGGGATTTCGAAAGACTCTCCTGCACCAGTTTGTGCAACGCGGGTGTGGCGGGAATCGCCGACACAACCTGCACCCGCCGTCGCCCTGCACGCAACTCCGACTGCAATCCCACCTGGCGACAAATGGGACCAAGGATGTCAAGACGGCCATGCCGGGCGAGAACTTTGAGAAAGTTCACCAACACCGCAGAACCCCGATCTCCCAACACCCGTTCAATCAACGACAACTTGTCATCCCGGCTCACCGCCGCCGAGTTCAGCAACCGCTGGAACTCGGCATTCCGGGGCAACACGTCCTGAACGAAGCTCTCCAGTTCGGAAATCAGTTCGGACTGCTGCTCTTTTCCAACCGCATCCAGAAGTGCGTCCGCGTAGACCCTTGCGATCGAATCGACCGAAGGATCCTCCATTACGCTGGGAATCCGCACTGCGGGTTGCTGCTGTTGTGTCATGGAAGTGCCAACCGAAAAAACGTGCCTCAAACTCTCATCACACCGGGACAGCCAAACCCGCATCTGGTGACCGATCCTGACGGATCGGAACCGCAAGTTCGCAGCCGCAGGCAAGACCGCCCACTAGGCTTTCCGCGAGGAAAACTCCTGCAGAGCCTCCCGGATCAGACGTTCATGATCAGCATCCGTCAGAGAACGCCCGACGACTTTCTGGGTGGCCTGCGAGACCGAACGCGACATGTGATCGAACAGTTCGTCCAATGCCGCATCCCGGGCTCGCTGGATGTCCAGCACGGCACGGTTCCGACTGGCCTCGGCCTCACGCTGGGCCGTGGTGATGATGTCAGTTTTCGTCACCTCGGCATCCCGGCGGGCCTCGGCCAGGATCTCACGAACCTGATCCTGAACCCGATCCAGTTTGTGCTGATGGTCATCCAGCAGCTTTTGGGCCTTTAGCCGGGCGGTCTCGGCATCCGACAGGGCTGCCTGAATCTTGGATTCACGCTTGTCTAGACCTTCAATCAACGGCTTCCAGGCGAGCTTTTTCAGCACGAACAGGAAAACGCCGAAGGTGATCAAGGTGAAGATCGCAAGGTCAACATCCTCCTTGTGGGCCGTCATCGGGCCCTCAACAGGATGATCATGCCCCTCGACATGATCCTGCTCGGCCGCCACAGGAGCGTCCTCTGCAGAGACCACGCTGACGACCGCAAACACCACCGACACACAGGTCAATGTCAACACACCGGTTCTCGCCAGAGAACGGCACCAATTGATGAAATGACTCATGGAAGGAAGCATCCGCGCAGAGGACAACGAGACAGAACAACACCCTGGCCAAACACCCGCAACATCTCTTGCAACAAGGCAAGAGTCGTCATCAACCCTTGACGATCAAAACGATCAGGGCGAAGAAGGTCGCACCTTCCAGGAGGGCGGCGGCGAAAATCATCGCGCCACGGATGTCACCAGCCGCCTCGGGCTGGCGGGCAATGCTCTCCAGCGCTGCCGACCCGATTTTGGCAAAGCCATAGGCGGCCCCCACGATCGTCAAGGCAGCACCAAAAGCTGCCGTGCCGGGGAACACACCCCAGCCAGCCGCATCTCCATCAGCAGCAAAGGCGGGGGTCGCCACAAACACCAGGCTGAGCACCAGAGCCAGCATGCGAAGCGTACGATTCACGGAACTCTCCTCTCTCTTTTTCGACGGTGACAAAACAGACAGATCATTTTCGCGACGGACGCGCAGATCACTCACAGACACATTGGCCTCGGAAACCAGCGACCCTGTCGAGTCGCTGGCAGCCGGACGGCCACTCTAGTGCGGATGCTTGGCAGCCGCAATGAACAATGTCGACAGGTAGGCAAACACGTACGACTGCAGGAACGCGACAAACAGTTCCAGCAAGCCGATACCGACCTGCCCGAGAATGCTGGCAGGGGCCACCAGGTACACAAGCTTGCTGGCTCCGATCTGGGCAATGAAGCCCAGGATCACTGCAATCACGGTATGACCCGCCATGATGTTGGCAAACAATCGAACCGCGAGCACACCATGCTTGATGATCAGGCCGATGAACTCAATGACCCACATCAGCGGTTTCAGAAGGATCGCCAGTGCCGGCGGCAAATCCATCGCCGGAATCAATGACTTCCAGAAGCCAACAAAACCGCTGGCCTCCGTCCCTGCCATGATCACCATGGCAAACGTGAAGAGCGCCAGCACACCAGTCACCCAGATGTTTCCGGTCGGGGATCCCATCCAGGGGACAGCTCCCAGCAGGTTGCAAAACAGCACAAAGAAGAAGACCGACCAAATGAAAGGGAGGTACTTGTCGGCGGGATGACTCATCGCAAGCGCCGCCACTGGCGCCGCACCATGACCGCCATGCCCCCCGGAGGAATGACCATGCGAAGGCGTTGGGCTGTGGGAGCTGGCCCCGTGTTCAGAATGACCATGTTCGTCGTGGCCATGCCCATGATCGTCCCCGATGGTGGGGCGAACGACCTCATCCCGAAGGAACACCAGGATCGCCTCAAAGAAGTTCCAGAACCGACCTCGCAGGGGTTCTCCACTCGCCACCCGCCGGGCCAGCCCCCGGAAAATCAGCAGGGCCAACACCAGCACAATCACCTCAATCACCATGAACTTGGTGATCGTAAAAAGCTTGCCAAACGGCTGGGGAATGTGCAGGTGACCGCTTCCGTCCGGAGTCAGAAACCTCGGGATCTCGAAATAGGTGAAATCCCGCACGTGATGAAAGACGTCATCGTGTCCAGAGGCCATTGCGCTGCGTCTTCTCTCTTCGGAACAAAATCCATCCCAGTGAAGACAGGGACTGAAACCCCGTCACCCTGATCCATTCAACACACGCCACACTCGCCCTGGCAATCGTCCGGTTGGCAATCATCAGGAAAAAAACTTCAGATCCCGATGCAGGACACCCCAACGACCGCAATCCTGACAATCGAATTCCGCGCTCCCAGTGTTCGCAACACACTCCACGCCTGGGACAACTCAGTCAACCAAGTCATCCGAAACAAATGCTGCAGGACCGGTCGGATCCAGGGCTTGCAACTCCAGGGTTTGCAACGAACGCACACCCTTCAGACTCACCGGACCCATCATCAACCAGGTTTCACACGCCAGAGTCGCCGAGTAAAACACAACTGCGACCAACAGGACTGCTTCTGCGGGTACGTCCCACATCGCCCGCGTCACCACGACACCCAGAAGGCAGCAACCCACACGGATCACCATGCCCAACAGCACCAACGGCAACTGCAAGGATGAAGAAAGTCCGCTGTTCCAGAGAACGAATAGCAGACAACCCGGCAGGAGGCAACAAAGAGCCGCAGTGAATGCGACTGCCACCCCCGACTCCCCCAGTCGCCACACCGCGATGGGTGCCACGACAAGGAACACTGCCAGACAAACGGCCAGCAGCAGGCTCATCTGCCCCAACGCACTCCGGGGCCTTCCGAAAAGTCCCAAGGTCCACACCTCTTCAGCAGATCCCGGGAACACACCTTCACACACAGAGTGCCACACAACACTCCCTGTCTCAATCCAACGACCAACTCTTCCAGACTCACTCCTGCAAACCGGGCGGGAACAGACAACGTCCCAACCGGAAGAAAAACCCTTCAAATGCCCCTGCCTCACGCCCTCCCCGATCTCGCCACTTCACGATTCGCTCTCGATCCCGAACTCCTCAACCTCTGGACCGCGACCACCGTTGGCCGACCGCCTTTTGAGCTCAGGCCTTTCGGGCTCAGACAAATCCACCCGACGAGGAATGGAACTCCCCGTTGGTTTTGAACCACCGCGATTCGATGGTTTCGAGGCCGAAGAATCGGAGACTCCTGGAAGCTTGAGGAGACGGGAGAATCCCATTCCCAAACCGAGAACCGCCCCGAGAATCAAGCACCAGGGACTCAGTTTCCACCAGGAATCGACCAGCCACCCTCCGACCGCGGGCAAGACCATCAGAAGTGCAATCGCCATCACCTCGGAATAGCCCAACATCCATTGGACCATCCGGCGGGGAGAATCACCTCCAGATCGCCCCATGGTTTCCACCGGAGTGGGAGTCTGTGACGGAAGTTCGACGATCGCTCACGGTACAAGTGAGACCAACCCGATGTCAAAACCTGAGCTTTTGAATCGAGGAAATTCCCAAAGGTGGTGCACCAGCGAAGGAAAAATCGATGGGAAACTGCGCCAAAACTGTTGGAAT